>NZ_JBIAVG010000001.1:0-907870 GCF_042893955.1 Streptosporangium sp. NPDC001559 | reverse complement strand
GGCTGGGACATCTCCGGTGTGCAGGAGGCCTGGGCCGAGCGGTTGCGCGACAAGGGCTTCGCCGAGGTCGAGCCCCGCACCAACATGGCCACCCCGGTCTTCGACGGCGCCCACGAGGAAGAGATCGTCGGCCTGCTCGACAACACCCTGGTCAACAGGGACGGCGGCCGTATGGTCGGCGCCAACGGCAAGGCCCGCCTGTTCGACGGGCGTTCGGGCGAGCCGTTCCCGCACCCGATCTCAGTGGGTTACATCTACATCCTGAAGCTGCTGCACCTGGTCGACGACAAGATCCACGCTCGGTCGACGGGCCCGTACTCGATGATCACGCAGCAGCCGCTGGGTGGTAAGGCGCAGTTCGGTGGTCAGCGGTTCGGTGAGATGGAGGTGTGGGCGCTGGAGGCCTACGGTGCCGCCTACGCCCTCCAGGAGCTGCTGACGATCAAGTCGGACGACGTGCTGGGCCGGGTGAAGGTCTACGAGGCGATCGTCAAGGGCGAGAACATCCCCGAGCCGGGCATCCCGGAGTCCTTCAAGGTCCTCATCAAGGAAATGCAGTCGCTGTGCCTGAACGTCGAGGTGCTCTCCAGCGACGGCATGTCCATCGAGATGCGCGACACCGACGAGGACGTCTTCCGCGCCGCCGAAGAGCTCGGCATCGACCTGTCCCGGCGCGAGCCGAGCAGCGTCGAAGAGGTCTGATCAGAAGCTGAGGAGGGGAACAACAAATGCTGGACGTCAACTTCTTCGACGAGCTTCGGATCGGCCTCGCGACGGCTGACGACATCCGCCAGTGGTCGCACGGTGAGGTCAAGAAGCCCGAGACCATCAACTACCGGACCCTCAAGCCCGAGAAGGACGGACTCTTCTGCGAGAAGATCTTCGGTCCGACCCGGGACTGGGAGTGCTACTGCGGCAAGTACAAGCGCGTCCGCTTCAAGGGCATCATCTGTGAGCGGTGTGGCGTCGAGGTCACCCGTGCCAAGGTGCGTCGTGAGCGGATGGGCCACATCGAGCTGGCCGCGCCCGTCACGCACATCTGGTACTTCAAGGGTGTCCCGTCCCGTCTGGGATACCTGCTCGACCTGGCCCCGAAGGACCTGGAGAAGGTCATCTACTTCGCGGCCTACATGATCACGCATGTCGACAAGGAGATGCGCG
This sequence comes from Streptosporangium sp. NPDC001559, assembly GCF_042893955.1. Classification (NCBI taxonomy): domain Bacteria; kingdom Bacillati; phylum Actinomycetota; class Actinomycetes; order Streptosporangiales; family Streptosporangiaceae; genus Streptosporangium; species Streptosporangium sp. NPDC001559. The sequence continues at coordinate 906,709 of NZ_JBIAVG010000001.1, read as the reverse complement.
ACCGCGACCTGCCGTCGCTGGAGGCGAAGATCTCGGTCGAGCGCCAGCACGTCGAGCAGCGTCGTGACGCCGATGTCGAGGCCAGGCAGAAGAAGCTCGAAGGCGACCTGACCGAGCTTGAGGCCGCGGGCGCCAAGGGCGACCAGCGCCGCAAGGTCCGCGAGGGCGCCGAGCGTGAGATGCGTCAGCTTCGCGACCGGGCCCAGCGCGAGCTGGACCGTCTCGACGAGGTCTGGAGCCGCTTCAAGAACCTCAAGGTCCAGGACCTTGAGGGCGACGAGCTGCTCTACCGCGAGATGCGCGACCGGTTCGGCCGCTACTTCCGCGGTGGCATGGGCGCCCAGGCCATCCAGGAGCGCCTGACCAACTTCGACCTCGAACTTGAGGCCGAGAACCTCCGCGAGACGATCCGCAGCGGCAAGGGCCAGAAGAAGGCCCGCGCGCTCAAGCGTCTCAAGGTCGTCTCCGCGTTCCTGAACACCCGCAACTCGCCCAACGGCATGGTGCTGGACTGCATCCCGGTCATCCCGCCGGACCTGCGCCCCATGGTGCAGCTCGACGGTGGCCGGTTCGCGACCTCGGACCTGAACGACCTGTACCGTCGTGTGATCAACCGGAACAACCGCCTCAAGCGTCTTCTCGACCTCGGTGCCCCCGAGATCATCGTGAACAACGAGAAGCGGATGCTCCAGGAGGCCGTCGACGCGCTGTTCGACAACGGCCGTCGCGGCCGTCCGGTCACCGGTCCCGGTAACCGCCCGCTGAAGTCCCTCAGCGACATGCTGAAGGGCAAGCAGGGTCGTTTCCGTCAGAACCTGCTGGGCAAGCGTGTCGACTACTCCGGCCGTTCGGTCATCGTCGTCGGCCCGCAGCTGAAGCTGCACCAGTGCGGTCTGCCCAAGCAGATGGCGCTGGAGCTGTTCAAGCCGTTCGTGATGAAGCGTCTGGTCGACCTGAACCACGCGCAGAACATCAAGTCGGCCAAGCGGATGGTCGAGCGTGCGCGCCCGGTCGTGTGGGACGTCCTCGAAGAGGTCATCACCGAGCACCCCGTGCTGCTCAACCGCGCGCCGACGCTGCACCGCCTGGGCATCCAGGCCTTCGAGCCGCAGCTGGTCGAGGGCAAGGCCATCCAGATCCACCCGCTCGTCTGCACCGCGTTCAACGCGGACTTCGACGGTGACCAGATGGCCGTGCACCTGCCGCTGTCCGCGGAGGCGCAGGCCGAGGCCCGCATCCTGATGCTGTCCACCAACAACATCCTGAAGCCGGCCGACGGCAAGCCGGTGACCATGCCCACCCAGGACATGATCATCGGTCTGTACTCCCTGACCACCCTCAAGGACGACGACGAGGACGCTCCGGGACAGGGCCGGGTCTTCGGTTCGGTCTCCGAGGCGCTCATGGCCTTCGACCGGCGCGAGCTGGACATCCAGGCCAAGATCCAGATCCGGATGAAGGGTGACGTCCCGCCGCCTCGCGGTTGGGCCGCCCCCGAGGGCTGGGAGCCGAACGAGCCGTACCGGCTGGAGACCACGCTGGGTCGCTGCCTGTTCAACCAGACGCTGCCCGCGAACTACCCCTACGTCAACTCGCAGGTCGGCAAGAAGCAGCTGTCCGCGATCGTCAACGAGCTGGCGGAGAAGTACCCGAAGGTCGAGGTCGCCGCGGCGCTCGACGCGCTCAAGGACGCGGGCTTCTACTGGGCGACCAGGGCCGGTGTGACGATCTCCATCGAGGACGTCATCGCGCCGCCGAACAAGTCCACGATCATGGAGACGTACGAGCGCAGGGCCGACAAGGTCCAGCGTGAGTACGAGCGCGGTCTCATCACCGACGAGGAGCGCCGTCAGGAGCTCATCGAGATCTGGACGCACGCGACCAGTGACGTGACCGACGACATGCAGAAGGCGTTCCCGAAGACCAACCCGGTCTGGATGATGGTCCAGTCGGGCGCCCGAGGAAACCTGATGCAGGTTCGTCAGATCTCCGGCATCCGTGGTCTGGTGTCCAACACCAAGGGTGAGACGATCCCGCGTCCGATCAAGGCCTCCTTCCGTGAGGGCCTGTCGGTGCTGGAGTACTTCATCTCCACCCACGGACAGCGAAAGGGTCTGGCCGACACCGCGCTGCGGACCGCCGACTCGGGTTACCTGACCCGTCGTCTGGTGGACGTCGCGCAGGACGTCATCGTTCGCGAGATCGACTGCGGTACCGACCGCGCGGTCCCGCTGAACGTCGGCGAGCGCGACGCCCAGGGCAACCTGGTCAAGGCTGAGAACGCCGAGAGCAACGTGCACGGCCGCATCCTGGCCGAGGACGTCGAGGTGGACGGCAAGATCATCGCGAACGCGGGCGTCGACATCGGCGACGTCCAGGTCAGCGCGCTGGTCGAGGCCGGTATCGAGACCGTCAGGACCCGCAGCGCTCTCGTCTGCGAGGCCAAGATCGGTGTCTGCGCCACCTGCTACGGCCGTTCACTGGCCACCGGCAAGCTCGTGGACGTCGGCGAGGCGGTCGGCATCATCGCCGCCCAGTCGATCGGTGAGCCCGGTACCCAGCTGACGATGCGTACCTTCCACACCGGTGGTGTGGCCGGTGCGGACATCACCCACGGTCTGCCCCGTGTCCAGGAGCTCTTCGAGGCGCGCGTCCCCAAGGGTGTCGCCCCGATCAGCGAGGCCGAGGGCCGGGTCCGCATCGACGAGACCGACAAGACCCGGAAGATCGTGATCGTCCCGGACGACGGTTCGGACGAGATCGCCTACCCGGTGTCGATGCGCTCGCGCATGCTGGTCTCCGAGGGGCAGCGTGCCAAGGTCGGCCAGCAGCTGATCGCCGGTGCCGTCAACCCCAACGAGGTGCTGCGCATCCTCGGCCCCCGGGCCGTGCAGCTGCACCTGGTGGCCGAGGTCCAGCAGGTGTACCGCTCGCAGGGTGTGTCGATTCACGACAAGCACATCGAGATCATCGTTCGTCAGATGCTCAAGCGGGTGAACGTGCTGGAGTCCGGCGACGCGGACATGCTCCCCGGTGAGCTGGTCGAGCGGCCGCGCTTCGAGCGGATCAACCGTGAGTGCGTCGCCGAGGGCGGCACCCCGGCCTCCGGCCGTCCGGTGCTGATGGGTATCACCAAGGCGTCGCTGGCCACCGAGTCCTGGCTGTCGGCGGCGTCCTTCCAGGAGACGACACGAGTGCTCACCGACGCGGCGATCCACGCCAAGTCGGACTCGCTGCTCGGCCTCAAGGAGAACGTCATCATCGGAAAGCTCATCCCGGCCGGTACCGGCATGCCGCAGTACCGCAACATCCGGGTCGAGCCGACAGAGGAGGCCAAGGCCGCGATGTACACCGTCGGCGGTTACGACGGCTCCGCGGCCGACTACACCTTCGGCTCCGGCTCGGGTGAGGCCGTACCGCTGGAGGAGTACGACTTCGGTCAGTACAACCGCTAGCCGGTAGGCAACGGATCGACGACGACGCCCGGTTCCCGAGAAGGGGGACCGGGCGTCGTCGCGTCCGGATGCTTTTTGACCGGAACGTTGCCCGGAAAGCCACGAGCCCGTAACCGGAACGGCCGGAGTAGTCCTTGAAGGTGGGTAAACTGTGGCCTGGACCCGACAGCGGCCGGCTGGAAATCGGCCGCGGAGTCGCGACACGAACACCGGCGCTCGCAATGGTGGCCGGAGGACGCAACCGTTTTGACGTGTTGCGTTGGACTGGGTAGTCTTTCCGTTCGTGCCCGTGGCTTCATGGGCTCTCATGCGTGCGCGTCGACAGGTCTCCCGTCTGGGAGTTGACAGAGGCGCCGTATGGCTTCCTCCACCGGAGCGGCCCTCCTTGGGAAGTGGCGCGACAAGTGCGCGACACGCCCGAGCGCGTGGGTCGGAGTGGATGGAAAAACCGCAGGTCATGACACCGGCAGCGCCTGCAAAAGCAACAAAATTCGAATCACCGGCAAGCACGAACGGAGACGCGGTGCCTACGATTCAGCAGCTGGTCCGCAAGGGCCGCCAGGACAAGGTCACCAAGACCAAGACCCCGGCGCTCAAGGCCAGCCCTCAGCGACGCGGCACCTGCATGCGCGTTTACACCACGACCCCCAAGAAGCCGAACTCGGCGCTCCGCAAGGTCGCGCGTGTCCGGCTCACCAACGGCATCGAGGTCACGGCCTACATCCCGGGTGTGGGGCACAACCTTCAGGAGCACTCCATCGTGCTCGTGCGTGGCGGTCGTGTGAAGGACCTGCCGGGTGTTCGCTACAAGATCATCCGCGGTTCGCTGGACACCCAGGGTGTTCGTAACCGTAAGCAGGCCCGTAGCCGTTACGGCGCGAAGAAGGAGAAGTAAGAATGCCTCGCAAGGGTTCTCCTGGCCGTCGTCAGCTCATGGCTGACCCGGTCCACAACTCGCCCCTGGTCACCGCCCTCATCAACAAGGTGCTCCTGGACGGCAAGCGCTCCATCGCTCAGTCCATCGTGTACGGCGCCCTTGAGGGTGCCAGGGAGAAGACGGGCAACGACCCGGTCGTCACCCTGAAGCGGGCCCTGGACAACGTCAAGCCGACCCTTGAGGTCCGCAGCCGCCGCGTCGGTGGCGCGACCTACCAGGTTCCGGTCGAGGTGCGCGCCGCGCGCAGCACCACCCTGGCCCTGCGCTGGCTGGTGCAGTACTCCCGCGCCCGCCGCGAGAAGACCATGACCGAGCGCCTCATGAACGAGCTGCTCGACGCCAGCAACGGCCTCGGCGCCAGCGTCAAGAAGCGCGAGGACACCCACAAGATGGCCGAGTCCAACAAGGCCTTCGCCCACTACCGCTGGTAACAGCGGGTTCGACGAGACGACGAGGACGCGAGAGAAGTGGCCACCACGACCGCTCTTGACCTGGCCAAGGTCCGAAACATCGGCATCATGGCCCACATCGACGCGGGCAAGACCACGACGACCGAGCGCATCCTGTTCTACACCGGCATCAACTACAAGATCGGTGAGGTCCACGAGGGCGCAGCCACGATGGACTGGATGGAGCAGGAGCAGGAGCGTGGTATCACCATCACCTCCGCTGCTACGACCTGCGAGTGGCTCGGCCACACGATCAACATCATCGACACCCCGGGTCACGTGGACTTCACGATCGAGGTGGAGCGCTCGCTCCGCGTCCTCGACGGTGCCGTCGCCGTGTTCGACGGCGTGGCCGGTGTGGAGCCGCAGTCCGAGACGGTGTGGCGTCAGGCCGACCGTTACGGCGTGCCCCGCATCTGCTTCGTCAACAAGCTCGACCGTGTCGGCGCGGAGTTCCACCGCTGCGTCGACATGATGGTCAGCCGTCTGCACGCGACCCCCGCGGTCCTTCAGCTCCCCTGGGGCGTCGAGGCCGACTTCAAGGGCGTCATCGACCTGGTGAAGATGAAGGGCCTGCTCTGGAGCGCCGAGGCGGCCAAGGGCGAGATGTACGAGGTCGTGGACATCCCGGCCGAGCACGCCGAGGCTGCCCGCGAGTGGCGTGACAAGCTCGTCGAGACCGTCGCCGAGAACGACGACGAGCTGATGGAGCTCTTCCTTGAGGGCGTCGAGCCCAGCGAGGAGCAGCTGGTCGCGGCCATCCGCCGCGCGACGCTGTCCAGCGCCATCAACCCGGTTCTGACCGGCACCGCGTTCAAGAACAAGGGCATTCAGCCCCTGCTCGACGCGATCGTCGCCTACCTCCCCGCCCCGACCGACATCCCGGCCTTCAAGGGTCACGCGGTCGGTAACGAGGACGAGGTTGTCGAGCGTCACGCCGACGTGAACGAGCCGTTCTCCGCGCTGGCATTCAAGATCATGAGCGACCAGCACCTGGGCCGTCTCACCTACATCCGCATCTACTCGGGCACGCTCGAGACCGGCACCGCCGTGGTCAACTCGGTGAAGGGCCGCAAGGAGCGGATCGGCAAGATCTACCAGATGCACGCCAACAAGCGTGAGGAGCGCCCGTCGGCGCACGCCGGTCAGATCGTCGCCGTCATGGGTCTGAAGGACACCACCACCGGTGACACCCTGGCCGACCCGGCCAAGCCGGTCGTCCTGGAGTCGATGAACTTCCCGGCTCCGGTCATCAACGTCGCGATCGAGCCCAAGACCAAGGGCGACCAGGAGAAGCTGGGCACCGCGATCCAGCGTCTGGCCGAGGAGGACCCGTCCTTCCAGGTCCGTCGTGACGAGGAGACCGGGCAGACGGTCATCTGGGGTATGGGCGAGCTCCACCTGGAGATCCTCGTCGACCGGATGCGCCGTGAGTTCAAGGTCGAGGCCAACGTCGGTCGCCCGCAGGTGGCCTACCGCGAGACCATCCGCCGCAAGGTGGAGAAGGTCGACTACGTCCACAAGAAGCAGACCGGTGGATCGGGTCAGTTCGCGAAGGTCATCATCGACATCGAGCCGCTGGGCGAGGGCAACGACGGCTACGAGTTCGAGAACAAGGTCTCCGGTGGCCGTATCCCGAGGGAGTACATCCCCTCGGTCGACGCGGGCGCCCAGGAGGCCGCCGAGTTCGGTGTTCTCGCCGGCTACCCCATGGTCGGGGTCAAGGTCACCCTGCAGGACGGTGCCTACCACGAGGTTGACTCGTCCGAAATGGCCTTCAAGATCGCCGGCTCGATGGCCTTCAAGGAGGCCGCGCGCAGGGCGGACGCCGTAATCCTGGAGCCGATGATGGCCGTTGAGGTCACCACGCCCGAGGACTACATGGGTGACGTCATCGGTGACCTCAACGGTCGCCGCGGACAGATCCAGGCGATGGACGAGCGCGGTGGCAACCGTGTCGTCAGCGCGCTCGTGCCGCTCTCTGAGATGTTCGGCTACGTGGGTGACCTCCGTAGCAAGACGCAGGGACGCGCGAGCTACAGCATGCAGTTCGACTCCTATGCGGAAGTGCCTGCGCACATCGCCAAGGAGATCGTCGCGAAGGTACGGGGCGAGTAAGCCCGGTATCCGCCTCGGTGACGGGCGGCGAGATGATCGCCAACCGCCACCGAGGTGTACGGGCGAGGTTCTCATCGGCGGGTCCCCTCGGGGACGCGCCACCCGAACCCGAGTGAAAAGACGCAAGTCAAGTCAGAATCTCTAAGGAGACAGAGCAGTGGCCAAGGCCAAGTTCGAGCGGACCAAGCCGCACGTAAACATCGGCACCATTGGGCACATCGACCACGGCAAGACCACTCTGACCGCGGCGATCACCAAGGTGCTCCACGAGCGTTACCCGAACCTCAACGAGGCGACCCCGTTCGACAAGATCGACAAGGCGCCGGAGGAGAAGGCTCGTGGTATCACGATCTCCATCGCGCACGTCGAGTACCAGACCGAGCAGCGTCACTACGCCCACGTGGACTGCCCCGGTCACGCCGACTACGTGAAGAACATGATCACCGGTGCGGCTCAGATGGACGGCGCGATCCTCGTGGTCGCCGCCACCGACGGTCCGATGCCGCAGACGAAGGAGCACGTCCTCCTGGCCCGCCAGGTCGGCGTTCCCTACATCGTGGTCGCCCTGAACAAGGCCGACATGGTGGACGACGAGGAGATCCTGGAGCTCGTCGAGCTCGAGGTCCGTGAGCTTCTCTCGGCCCAGGAGTTCCCCGGCGACGACCTGCCGGTCGTCCGCGTCTCCGCGCTCAAGGCGCTGGAGGGCGACGAGAAGTGGGGCGACAGCATCATCGAGCTCATGACCGCGGTGGACGAGAACGTCCCGCAGCCGCAGCGTGAGACCGACAAGCCGTTCCTCATGCCGATCGAGGACGTCTTCTCGATCACCGGTCGTGGCACCGTCGTCACCGGTCGTATCGAGCGCGGTGTCGTCAAGGTCAACGAGACCGTCGACATCATCGGCATCAAGGACACCAAGACCACCACCACGGTCACCGGTGTCGAGATGTTCCGCAAGCTCCTCGACGAGGGCCAGGCCGGTGACAACGTCGGTCTGCTCCTGCGTGGCATCAAGCGCGAGGACGTTGAGCGCGGCCAGTGCATCATCAAGCCGGGCACCACGACCCCGCACACCGAGTTCGAGGCCCAGGTCTACATCCTGAGCAAGGACGAGGGCGGCCGCCACACGCCGTTCTTCAACAACTACCGTCCGCAGTTCTACTTCCGTACGACTGACGTGACCGGCGTTGTCAACCTGCCCGAGGGCACCGAGATGGTCATGCCTGGCGACAACACCGAGATGAGCGTCCAGCTCATCCAGCCCATCGCCATGGAGGACGGTCTCAAGTTCGCCATCCGCGAGGGTGGCCGCACCGTCGGTGCGGGTCGCGTTACCAAGATCATCAAGTAGTTCGATCGCGGAGTGGCGGTCGGCCCTCATCCCAGGGTCGGCCGCCGCGCCACGAGGGGGCTCGTGCCGTACGGCCCGCGCCTCACGCCCCACGAGAACCGTGATCTCGCAGTTGGTTCGGCCGCACCGTGACCGAACTAACCGCCAGATCACGGAAGAAAGCGCAGATCATCTGCGTCTGCTCCGTGGGACACATTTAGCGGCAACAGGCCGCACGCAACTTTTTCAGACGACAGCGAAGGACACCGAGGCCATTATGGCGGGACAGAAGATCCGCATTCGGCTCAAGGCCTATGACCACGAGGTCATCGACAGCTCGGCCAAGAAGATCGTCGAGACGGTCACGCGGACTGGCGCTAAGGTCGCGGGCCCGGTGCCGCTGCCGACCGAGAAGAACGTGTACTGCGTCATCCGCTCGCCGCACAAGTACAAGGACAGCCGCGAGCACTTTGAGATGCGTACGCACAAGCGGCTGATTGACATCATCGACCCGACGCCGAAGACGGTCGACTCGCTCATGCGACTCGACCTCCCCGCCGGCGTTGACATCTCGATCAAGCTCTGAGGGAACGCACTGACATGGCTAAGCAGATCAAGGGCGTCCTGGGCAAGAAGCTCGGCATGACCCAGGTCTTCGACGCGGACAACCGGATGGTCCCGGTGACCGTCGTTGAGGCCGGTCCGTGCGTCGTGACCCGTGTCCGCACGCCCGAGAAGGACGGCTACTCCGCCGTACAGCTCGGTTTCGGGCAGGTCGACCCGCGGAAGGTCAACAAGCCGCTCGGCGACTACCTGCGCAAGCACGACATCACCCCGCGCCGTTACTTCACGGAGATCCGTACTGACGACGCGAGTGACTACACCCTGGGCCAGGAGGTTCTGGCCGACACCTTCGAGGCGGGCCAGTTCGTCGACGTGACGGGCAAGAGCAAGGGTAAGGGCTACGCCGGTGTCATGAAGCGTCACGGCTTCAAGGGTCTGGGCGCCTCGCACGGTACCCAGCGCAAGCACCGTTCGCCGGGTTCCATCGGTGGCTGCGCCACCCCGGGCCGCGTTTTCAAGGGCGTGCGCATGGCCGGTCGGATGGGCAACGTCCGCACCACCATCCAGAGCCTCAAGGTCCACGCCGTGGACGCCGAGAAGGGCCTCATCCTGATCAAGGGTGCGATCCCCGGCGCCAACGGCAGCCTTGTTCTCCTCCGCACCGCTGCCAAGAAGGGGGCTGCCAAGTGAGCACCATTGACGTCCTCGACGCGAGCGGCGCGAAGTCCGGTACGGTCGACCTCCCCGGCGACGTCTTCGGCGCCAAGGTCAACGTTCCGCTGATCCACCAGGTCGTCGTGGCCCAGCTCGCCGCTCGTCGGCAGGGCACGCACAAGGCGAAGACCCGTGGTGAGGTCAGCGGTGGCGGCAAGAAGCCGTACCGCCAGAAGGGCACCGGCCGCGCCCGTCAGGGTTCGACCCGCGCCCCGCAGTTCACCGGCGGTGGCACCGTCCACGGTCCGGTTCCGAGGGACTACAGCCAGCGGACGCCCAAGAAGATGAAGGCCGCCGCCCTGCGTGGCGCCCTGTCCGACCGGGCCGTCGGCGGTCGTGTCCACGTGGTCAGCTCGCTGGTCACCGGGGAGACCCCCAAGACCAAGGTGGCGCTTGAGGCGCTGCGCAAGGTCACGCAGTCCCGCAGCGTCCTGGTCGTCGTCGACGAGGGCGACGAGCTCACCTGGCTGAGCCTGCGCAACGCCCCGGAGGTCCACCTGCTGGACGCCGGGCAGCTGAACACCTACGACGTGCTCTGCTACGACGACGTCGTCTTCACTCAGGAGGCGTACGACCAGGTCGTCGCGCGCCTGAGCCAGAGCGGGAAGGAAGACGCCTGATGGAGAAGATCGCCGACCCGCGTGACATCATCATCAAGCCGATCGTCTCCGAGAAGAGCTACGGCCTGATCGACGAGAACAACAAGTACACGTTCCTGGTGCGGAAGACCGCCAACAAGACGCAGGTGAAGATCGCCATTGAGCAGATCTTCGGTGTCAAGGTGGTCAGTGTGAACACCATCAACCGCCAGGGCAAGCGCAAGCGGACCAAGTTCGGTTACGGCCAGCGCCCCAGCACCAAGCGCGCGATCGTGAGCCTGGTCGAGGGTGACCGTATCGACATCTTCGGCCAGGTCGGCTGACCCGCTCGCTGAAGTAAGGAACAGGGAGAATGCCCCCCGTTTACAGCGGGGGGCATTCGACCGGATTAACCGACGAAGGATGAACGAAAAAGATGGGCATCCGTAAACTCAAGCCGACGACCCCGGGTCGCCGCGGCGCCAGTGTCTCGGACTTCGCCGAGATCACGCGCAGCACGCCCGAGAAGTCGCTGCTTGCCCCCTTGCACAGCAAGGGAGGGCGCAACGTCCACGGCCGGGTGACCGCTCGTCACCAGGGCGGTGGCCACAAGCGCGCCTACCGGATCATCGACTTCCGGCGCCACGACAAGGACGGGATCCCGGCCAAGGTCGCTCACATCGAGTACGACCCCAACCGCACCTCCCGCATCGCACTGCTGCACTACGCCGACGGGGAGAAGCGCTACATCCTCTGCCCGACCGGTCTGAAGCAGGGCGACAAGATCGAGAACGGCCCCACGGCCGACATCAAGCCAGGCAACTGCCTGCCGCTGCGCAACATCCCGACCGGTACCTTCATCCACGCGGTGGAGCTCCGTCCGGGCGGCGGCGCCAAGCTGGGCCGGTCCGCCGGTGCGCAGATCCAGCTCCTCGCCAAGGAGGGGCAGTACGCCACGCTGCGTATGCCCTCCGGCGAAATGCGCCAGGTCGACGTCCGCTGCCGGGCCTCCATCGGCCAGGTCGGCAACGCCGAGCAGGCGAACATCAACTGGGGTAAGGCCGGCCGCATGCGGTGGAAGGGCAAGCGCCCCACCGTCCGCGGTGTCGCGATGAACCCGGTCGACCACCCGCACGGTGGTGGTGAGGGTAAGACCTCTGGTGGTCGTCACCCCGTGAACCCGAAGGGCAAGCCCGAGGGTCGTACTCGTGCGGCGAACAAGGCCAGCGACCGGCTGATCATCCGTCGTCGGACCAAGCGGAAGAAGCGGTAGGAGCAGCCAAAATGCCACGTAGCCTTAAGAAGGGTCCCTTCGTGGACGACCACCTTCAGAAGAAGGTGGATGCCCAGAACGACAAGGGCACCAAGAACGTCATCAAGACGTGGTCGCGGCGCTCCATGATCGTTCCCGACATGATCGGGCACACGATCGCCGTTCACGACGGCCGCAAGCACGTCCCGGTCTTCGTGACCGAGGCGATGATCGGTCACAAGCTCGGTGAGTTCGCGCCCACGCGGACCTTCCGCAGCCACGTCAAGGAAGACCGCCGCAGCCGGCGGTAAGCGCCTCACCGGACGGCAGGCCATGCCGGCCGTCCCACACGAAGCAGAAGGTTAAGAGGAGTAAGCGATGGAAGCCAGGGCTCAGGTGCGGTTCGCGCGCCACACGCCCATGAAGGCCCGCCGTGTGGTGGACCTCATTCGCGGGCTGCCCGCTTCGGAGGCGCAGGCCGTGCTGCAGTTCGCTCCCCAGGCGGCGAGCGAGACCGTGTACAAGGTGCTGTCCAGCGCCATTGCGAACGCGGAGCACAACTTCAAGCTCGACCGCGACACGCTCTTCGTGAGTCGTGCGTGGGTCGACGAGGGCCCGACGCTGAAGCGGTTCCGTCCCCGCGCTCAGGGTCGTGCCTATCGGATCAACAAGCGGACGAGCCACATCACCGTGATCGTGGAGTCCCGCGAGCCGAAGGGGAGGACCCGCTAGTGGGTCAGAAGGTTAACCCGCACGGGTTCCGCCTCGGCATCACGACCGACTTCAAGAGCCGGTGGTATGCCGACAAGCTCTACAAGTCGTACGTCGCCGAGGACGTGGCGATCCGCCGCATGCTCAAGAAGGGCATGGAGCGGGCCGGCATCTCCAAGGTGGAGATCGAGCGGACCACCGACCGGGTTCAGGTCGACATTCACACCGCCCGTCCGGGCATCGTCATCGGCCGCCGCGGCGCCGAGGCGGACCGGATTCGCGGTGACCTCGAGAAGCTGACCAAGAAGCAGGTCCAGCTGAACATCCTTGAGGTCAAGAACCCTGAGATCGACGCTCAGCTCGTCGCCCAGGGTGTCGCCGAGCAGCTGTCCAGCCGTGTCTCCTTCCGCCGCGCCATGCGCAAGGCGATGCAGTCGGCCATGAAGAGCGGCGCCAAGGGCATCCGGGTGCAGTGCTCCGGTCGTCTCGGCGGCGCTGAGATGTCGCGTTCGGAGTTCTACCGCGAGGGCCGCGTGCCCCTGCACACGCTCCGCGCCGACATCGACTACGGCCTCTACGAGGCCCGCACCACCTTCGGCCGCATCGGCGTGAAGGTGTGGATCTACAAGGGTGAGGCTCCGACCAGCCGCGCCGAGCGCGAGGCGGCCGCCGCCGGTGCCCGTGCGGGGCAGCGTCGTGACCGTGACGACCGTCGTGGTGGCCCCGGTGGCGACCGTCCGCGTCGTGGTGGCGCCGGTGGCGACCGTCCGCGTCGTGGTGGCGCCGGCCGCGGTGACCGTGGCCCCAGGAACGAGGCGGCCTCCCAGGCCACCCCCGAGACCGGCCCGGCTGCGCAGCCGGGTGCTGAAGGGAGCTGACCATGCTGATCCCGCGCAGGGTCAAGCACCGCAAGCAGCACCGGCCCGACCGTCACGGCGCCGCCAAGGGTGGCACCAGGGTCGTGTTCGGCGAGTACGGCATCCAGGCGATTGAGCACTCCTACGTGACCAACCGTCAGATCGAGTCGGCTCGTATCGCCATGACCCGTCACATCAAGCGTGGCGGAAAGGTCTGGATCAACATCTTCCCGGACCGTCCCCTCACCAAGAAGCCCGCTGAGACCCGCATGGGTTCCGGTAAGGGTTCGCCGGAGTGGTGGATCGCCAACGTCAAGCCCGGTCGCATCATGTTCGAGCTGTCGGGTGTCGCCGAGCCCGTGGCCCGCGAGGCCATGCGCCGCGCGATGCACAAGCTCCCGATGAAGTGCCGGTTCGTCAAGCGTGAAGTGGGTGAGGCGTGATGGCTAAGGGCCTGACCGCCGGTGAGCTGCGAGCAGAGGACCAGGACACCCTGGTTCAGAAGCTGAAGGAAGCCAAGGAGGAGCTGTTCAACCTCCGCTTCCAGGCCGCGACCGGCCAGTTGGAGAGCCACGGGCGGCTGCGCGCCGTCCGCCGCGAGATCGCCCGTATCTACACCGTGATGCGCGAGCGGGAGCTTGGCATCGTGACGGTTGAGAAGGAGTCGGTCGATGGCTGAGACAGCTGAGAGCACGAACGAGGCGCGTAACTACCGCAAGACCCGCGAGGGCCTGGTGGTCAGTGACAAGATGGACAAGACTGTCGTCGTCGCTGTCGAGGACCGCGTCAAGCACCCCCTGTACGGCAAGGTCATCCGCAGGACGACCAAGTACAAGGCGCACGACGAGGCCAACTCGTGTGGCGTCGGCGACCGCGTTCTCCTGATGGAGACCCGGCCGCTGTCCGCCAGCAAGCGCTGGCGGGTCGTCGAGATCCTCGAACGCGCCAAGTAACAAGACGCGCCTCGTGGGGGGTGACCTGATCACCCCCCACGACGGTGTCCAAGGGAACGGGGACGATCCTCGTTCCGCCTGCGGCGGCGGTGGTGCGGACACGGACGCTCATCCGGGCACGGGAAGTGCCCGGCGGGTGGCCGGCCGTACGGCTGTCGCCGGGGGAAAAAGACCACAGCGGTTCCGCAAGGCTTGCCCGGCACACGGGTGAGAACCGGCGAGACAAACAGGAGTTATAGGTGATTCAGCAGGAGTCGCGACTCAAGGTCGCCGACAACACGGGTGCGAAGGAAGTCCTTTGCATCCGTGTGCTCGGTGGCTCGGGTCGGCGCTACGCGGGAATCGGCGACATCATCGTCGCCACGGTCAAGGACGCCATTCCTGGCGGCACCGTGAAGAAGGGCGACGTCGTCAAGGCGGTCATCGTCCGTACTGTCAAGGAGCGCCGCCGGCCCGACGGCTCCTACATCCGCTTCGACGAGAACGCCGCCGTGATCATCAAGGACAGCGGCGACCCTCGTGGGACGCGTATCTTCGGCCCCGTCGGACGCGAGCTGCGCGACAAGAAGTTCATGCGCATCATCTCGCTCGCCCCGGAGGTGTTGTAATGCCGAATCTGCATGTCAAGAAGGGTGACCTGGTCCTCGTCATCGCGGGCAAGGACAAGGGCGCCAAGGGTCGTGTGATCGCCGCCTACCCGCGCGAGGACCGCGTGGTCGTCGAGGGCGTCAACATGATCAAGAAGCACTCCAAGGAGACCCACCAGGGCCCGCGCGGCGCCAAGAGCGGCGGCGTGCAGACCATGGAGGCTCCCATCCACGTGAGCAACGTCAAGAAGCTCAAGGGTGACGAGAAGCCCGCCAAGAAGGAGTCGGCGAAGGCGGACTCCGACGAGTCGGGTGAGGACAACTGATGACCGCCAACACCACTGAGGCCGTCGCGACGAGGCCCCTCCCGCGCCTCAAGCAGCGTTACCGCGAGGAGATCATCGCGAAGCTGCAGGAGCAGTTCGGGTACGAGAACGTCATGCTGATCCCCACGATCACCAAGATCAAGGTGAACATGGGTGTCGGCGAGGCCGCGCGTGACTCGAAGCTCATCGACGGCGCCGTTCGCGACCTGACCTCCATCACCGGCCAGAAGCCGGCCGTCGTGCGGGCCCGCAAGTCCATCGCCCAGTTCAAGCTGCGCGAGGGCATGCCGATCGGCGCCCACGTGACGCTGCGCGGCGACCGCATGTGGGAGTTCCTCGACCGTCTGCTGTCGCTGGCGCTGCCCCGTATCCGTGACTTCCGCGGTCTGTCGCCGAAGCAGTTCGACGGCAACGGCAACTACACCTTCGGTCTGACCGAGCAGGTCATGTTCCACGAGATCGACCAGGACAAGGTCGACCGTCAGCGTGGTATGGACATCACGGTCGTGACCACCGCTAAGACCGACGACCAGGGCCGGGCGCTGCTGAAGCTTCTCGGTTTCCCCTTCAAGGAGGCCTGATCATGGCGAAGACGTCGCTGAAGGTCAAGGCCGCTCGCAAGGCCAAGTTCGAGGTCCGGGCGTACACTCGGTGCTCGCGCTGTGGTCGTCCCCGCGCCGTCTACAGGAAGTTCGGCCTGTGCCGCATCTGCTTCCGCGAGATGGCGCACCGGGGCGAGCTGCCCGGCATCACCAAGTCGAGCTGGTAGTCTCCGCGCGGCCCGGTGGGTCTCTCGCCGGGCCCCCGCGGTGCCAGCCGTACAAGTAAGTCGATATTCACCGGGCGCTGTCTCAAGCGCCCATGACCGCACCGAAGGTCCCCTGGGGAAACCGCGGTGAGGAAGGCCACCGGCCATGACGATGACCGACCCGATCGCAGACATGCTCACGCGTCTGCGAAACGCGAACTCGGCGTACCACGACACCGTGGCCATGCCGTACTCGAAGATCAAGGCGCACATCGCCGAGATCCTCCAGCAGGAGGGTTACATCCAGTCTTGGAGCGTCGAGGACGCCAAGGTCGGAAAGAACCTCGTGGTGGAGCTCAAGTTCGGGCCGAGCCGTGAGCGTTCGCTGTCGGGCCTGCGCCGGGTTTCCAAGCCCGGTCTGCGGGTCTATGCGAAGAAGGACAACCTGCCCCGAGTCCTGGGTGGACTGGGCGTCGCGATCATCTCGACGTCCGGCGGCCTCATGACCGACAAGCAGGCCGGTAAGCGTGGAGTGGGCGGGGAAGTCCTCGCCTTCGTTTGGTAGAAGGGAGAAATCACAGCATGTCGCGAATCGGACGGCTGCCCATCCCTGTACCGAACGGCGTGGACGTCGCCATCGACGGCCGGGAAGTCACGGTCAAGGGCCCCAAGGGCACGCTCTCACACAAGGTCGCTGAGCCGATCGACGTCGTCAGGGGAGATGACGGTGCTGTCACCGTCAGCCGCCCCAACGACGAGAACAAGGTCCGTGCGCTGCACGGCCTGTCCCGCACGCTGATCGCCAACATGGTGACCGGTGTGACCCAGGGTTACTCCAAGACCCTGGAAATCGTGGGTGTCGGTTACCGCGTGCAGGCCAAGGGCCCGACTCAGCTTGAGTTCGCCCTCGGCTTCAGCCACCCGGTGGTCGTCGACGCCCCCGAGGGTGTCACCTTCCGTGTCGAGAAGCCGACCCTGTTCCACGTGGACGGCATCGACAAGCAGAAGGTCGGCGAGGTCGCCGCGAACATCCGTAAGCTGCGCAAGCCCGACCCGTACAAGGGTAAGGGTGTGCGCTACCAGGGCGAGGTTGTCCGCCGCAAGGTCGGAAAGGCTGGTAAGTAGGCATGGCTGGCAAGACTGCGTTCGGCAAGCACACGGCCGCCCGCGCCGTCTCGCGGGCCCGCCGTCACGGCCGAGTCCGCAAGAAGGTGGTCGGTACGGCCGCGCGTCCGCGCCTGGTCGTCAACCGCTCGACGCGGCACCTGTTCGTGCAGATCGTCGACGACTCACAGGGTCACACGCTGGTGAGCGCCTCCACCATGGACGCCACCCTGCGCGCGGCGACCGGTGACAAGACCGAGAAGGCGAAGCAGGTCGGCGAGCTTCTCGCTCAGCGGGCCAAGGCTGCCGGGATCACCGCGGTCGTCTTCGACCGTGGTGGAAACCGTTACGCGGGCCGCCTGGCGGCTCTCGCGGACAGCGCCCGCGAAGCCGGGCTGGAGTTCTGATGGCCCGTACTGACAAGAGCAACGAGAAGAGGAACCACTGATGGCTGGAGCTCCGCGTCGCGGTGGCGCCGCCGGTGGCGAGCGGCGTGACGGTCGTCGTGACGATCGCCGCGGTGGCAACGCTGACAAGGGCGTCTCGTACATCGAGCGCGTAGTGAAGATCAACCGAGTGGCCAAGGTCGTGAAGGGTGGTCGTCGCTTCAGCTTCACCGCCCTCGTCATCGTCGGTGACGGCAACGGCATGGTCGGCGTCGGCTACGGCAAGGCCAAGGAAGTCCCCGCGGCCATCGCCAAGGGCGTCGAAGAGGCCAAGAAGCACTTCTTCCGGGTGCCGCGCATCCAGGGCACCATCCCGCACATCGTGCAGGGTGAGGAGGCCGCCGGCGTGGTCTTCCTGCGCCCGGCCTCGCCCGGTACCGGTGTCATCGCCGGTGGCCCGGTGCGCGCCGTGCTGGAGTGCGCGGGCATCCACGACGTGCTGTCCAAGTCGCTCGGCTCGGACAACCCGATCAACATCGTGCACGCCACCGTGGCCGCTCTGAAGGGCCTCAGCCGCCCCGAGGAGATCGCGGCCCGTCGTGGTCTGCCCCTGGAGGACGTCGCCCCCAAGGCGATGCTCAAGGCTCGCGCCGAGGGTATCGCCGAGGCCGCTGCGGCCAAGGCGGTGAGCTAACCGATGGCACGTCTGAAGATCACTCAGGTCCGCTCGAAGATCGGCGGCAAGCAGAATCAGCGTGATTCGCTGCGTTCGCTTGGTCTCAAGCGAATCGGCGACGTCGTCGTCAAGGAGGACCGCCCGGAGATCCGCGGCATGGTCTCCGTGGTGACGCACCTGGTCACCGTGGAAGAGGTCGACTAGACATGGCAGAGAACACTCCGCTCCGTATCCACCACCTGCGTCCGGCCCCCGGTGCCAACAAGGCCAAGGTCCGCAAGGGTCGTGGTGAGGGCTCCAAGGGCAAGACCGCCGGCCGTGGAACCAAGGGCACGCACGCGAGGACCGGGGTTCCCCTCGGCTTCGAGGGTGGCCAGGTTCCGCTGCAGCGTCGCCTGCCCAAGATGAAGGGCTTCTCCAACGCCCTGTTCAAGACGACCTACCAGGTCGTCAACCTGGACAGGCTCGGCGAGCTGTTCCCCGAGGGTGGCGAGGTCACCGTCGAGGCCCTGGTCGCCAAGGGCGCGGTTCGCAAGAACCAGCTCGTGAAGGTCCTGGGCACCGGTGACATCTCCGTGGCGCTGAACGTGCAGGTGCACGCCTTCTCCGCCAGTGCCAAGGAGAAGATCGCCGCGGCCGGGGGCTCTGTCTCCGAGCTGTAGGACATGGAATTTCACGCATGAAAACGAGGCGCGGGGGCTCATTATGGGCCCCCGCGCCCGTAGTGCGTTAGAGTTCGCTGGACAGCGAGACTCAACTTGTTTCCGTGAGTTCGTTGACACGAGATAGCAAAGATGGACCACCCCCGCACCATCGCTGACCGACATCGCCTTTCAGGCGCGCAGGAGGGCCCGTGCTGACCGCGTTTACCCGAGCGTTCCGTACGCCGGACCTGCGCAATAAGTTGCTCTTCACCTTGGGCATCATCGCGCTGTTCCGGCTGGGTTCGGTGCTTCCGACCCCGGGTGTGAATACGGAGAACATCAGCCGCTGTCTCAGCCAGGCTCAGGCTGGGGACGCGGGCAACATCTACGGAATGGTACAGCTCTTCAGCGGTGGCGCCCTGCTGAAGCTGTCGGTGTTCGCGCTCGGCATCATGCCGTACATCACCGCGAGCATCATTCTGCAGCTCTTGGTCGTGGTGATCCCGCGCCTTGAAGCCCTCAAGAAGGAGGGCCAGGCGGGCCAGACCAAGATCACCCAGTATACGCGGTACCTCACGGTCGGTCTGGCTATTCTCCAGTCGACCGCCTTCATCGCCCTCGCGCGCACCGGCCAGCTGTTCCCGCAGTGCCGTGAGGAGATCCTGCTCGACAAGAACAACATCTTCTCGATCGTCACCATGGTGATCATCATGACCGCGGGCACCGCGGTCATCATGTGGCTGGGCGAGCTGGTCACCGACCGCGGCGTCGGCAACGGCATGTCCATCCTGATCTTCACCCAGGTGATCGCGGTCTTCCCGGTCGAGCTGATGACCATCGCCCGCACCCGCGGCATGTTCGTCTTCAGTGTGGTAATCATCACAGGCATCGCGATGATCGCCCTGGTCGTCATGGTCGAGCAGGCTCAGCGCCGGGTCCCGGTGCAGTACGCCAAGCGCATGGTCGGCCGCAGGATGTACGGCGGCACCTCCACCTACATCCCGCTGAAGGTGAACCAGGCCGGCATCATCCCGGTGATCTTCGCCTCCTCTCTGCTCTACCTTCCGCAGCTGGTCACGACCCTGTTCAGCAACGCTCAGGAAGAGCCGAACGCGGTCGTGCAGTGGATCCAGCAGAACCTGGTCACGGGCGACACCCCCGCCTACATGATCACGTTCTTCCTGCTGATCGTCTTCTTCACCTACTTCTACGTGTCCATTACCTTCAACCCCGTTGAAGTCGCCGACAACATGAAGAAGTACGGTGGGTTCATCCCGGGCATCCGTCCGGGCCGCCCGACGGCTGAGTACCTCAACTATGTGCTCACGCGACTCACCGCTCCTGGCTCGCTCTATCTGGGGCTGATCTCCATGGTGCCGATCGTCGCACTCGCCCTCGTCGGCGCGACCCAGAACTTCCCGTTCGGAGGGACGAGCATTCTGATCATGGTTGGTGTCGGCCTGGACACCGTGAAGCAGATTGAGAGCCAGCTGCAGCAGCGCAACTACGAAGGCTTCCTGAAGTAGTGCGTCTCGTCCTGGTCGGGCCCCCCGGAGCGGGTAAGGGGACACAGGCCCAGTTCATCGCATCGAACCTGTCCATCCCGAAGATCTCGACAGGTGACATCTTCCGCGCCAACGTCTCGGGCGGCACGGAACTCGGCAAGCTTGCCAAGGAGTACATGGACCGTGGCGACCTCGTGCCCGACGAGGTCACCATCGCGATGGTCCGCGACCGCCTCTCGGAGAGCGACGCGCAGGACGGTTTCCTGCTCGACGGCTTCCCCAGGAACGTGCCCCAGGCCGAGATCCTGAAGAAGATGCTTGCGGAGTTCGGTGTCGCGCTGGACATCGTCCTTGAGCTCGTGGTCGACGACGAGGAGGTCGTGCGCAGGCTCGCGGGCCGCCGGACCTGCAGCCAGTGCGGCCGCATCTGGCACGTCGACTTCGACGACAAGAAGGACGATGTCTGCGACGCCTGCGGTGGACGCCTCTACCAGCGCGACGACGACAAGGAGGAGACCATCAGGCACCGCCTGGAGGTCTACCAGGAGCAGACCGCTCCTCTGGTCTCCTTCTACGCCCAGGAACGCATCCTGGTCGGAGTCGACGCGACCGGTCCGGTGGAAGAGGTCACCCAGCGCGCGATGGAGGCGCTGAGCCCGTACACCGACTAGGGACACTTGTCTCCCCGGCACGCCATCCATGGCAACCCCATGGGTGGCGTGCTGTCGTTTAGGGCACAATCGGGGGAATTGGGCTCCCCGACTGCCCGTTGAATCACCCCAGGGGGTGCACACGTGTTCAAGAAGAACAAGCATGGAATTCAGATCAAGTCGCCCGAGCAGCTGGAGAAGATGCGGGCAGCGGGCCTCGTGGTCGGCCGCACGCTGCAACTGCTCCGCGAGAACGTCCGGCCGGGCGTGACGCCGCTGGACCTCGACGGCATCGCGGAGAAGGCGATCCGGGACGAGGGCGCCATCCCCTCCTTCAAGGGCTACCAGGGCTTTCCCGCGACGATCTGCGCCTCCGTGAACCACGAGGTGGTCCACGGCATCCCGAGCGACCGGCGTCCGCTTCGCGAGGGCGACGTCATCTCCATCGACTGCGGCGCCATCCTGGACGGCTGGCACGGCGACTCGGCGATCACCGTCCCGGTCGGAGAGGTCGACCCCAAGCTGACCGAGCTGATGCGGGTCACGGAGGAAGCCATGTGGCGGGGCATCGCCGCGCTCACCGTCGGCCGCCATCTGTCCGACATCGGCCACCAGGTCGAGAAATACGTCCGCTCCCAGGGCCGTTACGGCATCCCCCAGGAGTACGGCGGGCACGGCATCGGCACCGAGATGCACATGGACCCCTGGGTGGCCAACCATGGCAAGCCCGGCAAGGGCCTGTGTTTCGAGCCGGGCATGTGCTTCGCGGTCGAACCGATGGTCAATCTCGGCACGGACAGGACCAGGGTGCTGGCCGACGACTGGACCGTCGTCACCGTTGACGGGAAGGCCTCCGCGCACTTCGAGCACAGCGTTGCCGTGACACATAATGGACCTTGGGTACTGACCGCTCTTGATGGCGGAAAAGAGCGGCTTGCCGAACTGTTGGGCGATGCGGGATAACACGTACCGCCCGCCGATGAGCGGATGTGGTCGACCATGATGCCTGGCCCGGAGATGCGAGCCTCGGACGGTGACCGCGACAAGGTCGCGGGGGTGCTGCGTGAGCACTACGCCCAGGGCAGGCTCACCGGTGAGGAGTTCGACGAGCGGCTCGAACGGCTCTACTCCAGCAGGACCTACGGGGAGCTGGCCAGGCTCACCTCCGACCTTCCCGATGTCGACCTGAGGCGGATGACCCCCGCTCCGGTCCCGGCGAACCCCTCGCGTGAGGCCCAGCGCAGGGGCGCGGCGGCGATGTGGGGCTCCTGGGCCGTGGCCAGCGGTGTCAACTGGGTGATCTGGCTCATCATCGGTGTCACGAACGGCCTCGACTTCCCCTACCCGTGGCCGCTGTGGGTCATGGGTCCGTGGGGCGTCATGCTGCTGGTCGCCACGGTCCTCGGCGGGCGGGGCGGCCACCCGAACCGGTGACGCCAGAGGCCACATACGCGAAAAGCCCTCTCATGACCCGGTCATGAGAGGGCTTTTCGCGTTGTGTCAGATCTTTACCGTCAGAGGCAGTTGGGGCTGGTGAGGAGGGGTAGGTGATCGTTGCCGGGGCACCGTCGTGAGGTGGGGGTGGATGATGGGCCTCAGACGAGACCCTGTGGCGGCGGTGAAGGTCCTCCTGGGCGCCGGAGCGGTGATCGTGCTCACGGGAGGCGCCGCCGTACCGGCCGATGTGCGGGTCACGCCTTCGACGGTCACGCCCGGACAGTCGGTGGCCATCGCCGCGGGGGGCTGCGCCGCTCCGGCGACCGCCTACTCGGCCGCCTTCGCCTCGACCTCGGCGCGGCTGAGGGGCAGGGCCGAGGCGATGCGCGGGACCGCCCGCGTCAACCCCCACGCCGCGCCCGGCACCTACGCCGTCACCGTCCGCTGTGTCAGGGGTGGGCCGTACAACGGCACCTTCGTCGTCGAGGAGCCCCGTCCGGTCCTCGCTCCGGAAACCGGGGGCGGCGGCCTGGCGATGCACGCCCCCGGCGGCGCCACCCGCACCGCCTGGCTCTTCGGAGCCCTGGCCATGGTCGTCACGGTCCTCGGAGCGGCCCTGGCGCTGACGCGCGGGCACCGTGGACAGGGCGGCCACTAGACCTCCGTGCCCGTCCGGAACCGTTGGCGCGCGGCATCGGCGGGGCCGCGCCCCGGCCGGGCACGGATTCATTCACCGTTTCGTCCTGTTGTGGACGCTGGCTCTCGCGGCGGGTTGCGGCGCCGTACCGGAGGGCGGGGCTGCGAGGGGTCCCGCGCGCTCTGTGGCGGTCCAGGCCGAGTCGTCATCGGGGGAGCGGGCAGTGGGCGGGCCGGGCTGGCCCGCGCCGATCACACGCCCACTGGGCCGCGCGGAGCCGACGCGGGTGGTGATCCCACGCATCGGGGTGGACGCCCCGCTCGTGGTGCTCGGCGTCGAGGGGGACGGCAGGCTCGCCGTACCGCCGCTCGACCACGCCGACGCGGCCGGCTGGTACGGCGGCGGCCCGGCTCCGGGGGAGTCCGGCTCCGCGGTCATCGTCGGCCATCTCGACACCAGGACGGGACCGGCGGTCTTCGCCAGGCTCGGTGAGCTGGACCCCGGGGACGCGGTCGGGGTGGTCCGCGCCGATGGCACCGTCGCGGTCTTCGCGGTCGAGCGTGTCGAACAGGCTCCGAAGGACCACTTCCCGGCCGAGCGGGTGTACGGCCCGACGGACGGGCGGCGGCTGAGGCTGGTCACCTGCGGGGGCAGATTTGACCAGGTGAGACGCTCCTACGCCGACAACGTGATCGTTCACGCCCTGTACCGGGCGGGGTACCGCGCTTCGGATCTGCGGTATTCTGAGTAGCGGTTGTGTCAAGGTACCGGCCGTCTGTTTCGCATTTCATCGCCCGGTGCCGTACACTCCTTCTTCGGTTCACTATGACCATTGCGCATCGGCGGTGTCGCAACCGTCGCTCTCATCGAAGCGCTGGGTCGCGGCTGCGTAGTGTTCCAAGAGCCTCAGACGACCGATCAGTGAAACGCGAGGGACATGGCCAAGAAGGACGGCGCCATCGAGATCGAGGGCACTGTGGTTGAGTCGCTCCCGAACGCGATGTTCCGGGTGCAGCTCGACAACGGCCATAAGGTCCTGGCCCACATCAGCGGGCGGATGCGGATGCATTACATCCGAATCCTTCCTGACGACAGGGTTGTCGTCGAACTGAGCCCCTACGACCTCAGTCGTGGGCGGATCGTCTACCGATACAAGTAAGCGTCTGAGGGACGAATAAGGACTATGAAGGTCAAGCCGAGCGTCAAGAAGATCTGTGACAAGTGCAAGGTGATTCGCCGGCACGGTCGCGTCATGGTGATCTGCGACAACCTGCGCCACAAGCAGCGTCAGGGCTAGTCGAGAAAAGGCCCACACGGAGTCCGCTCATCAGTAGCGGACTCGACCCATGTCGGGCCACAAAGTAATCGCGCCCCACACCCGCGCAGGCGACCTTCGGGTCGTACCACGCGGGAGACCCCCGGTCGGAGGCCGGGGCCCTCACCCCGGGCATGGGGAGGGGAAGCGGGGCGTAGGACCTCCGCCACAACGAAGGAGAATGCCCGACCATGGCTCGCCTGGTTGGCGTCGACCTCCCCCGCGACAAGCGGCTGGAGATCGCTCTCACCTACATTTACGGAATCGGCCGCACCCGCGCGCTTGAGACCCTCAAGGCCACCGGCGTCAACGGTGACCTGCGGGTCCACCAGCTCACCGACGAGGAACTGGTGCCGCTGCGCGACTACATCGAGGCCAACTTCAAGATCGAAGGTGACCTCCGCCGTGAGGTCCAGGCCGACATCCGTCGCAAGATCGAGATTCAGTGCTACCAGGGCATCCGGCACCGCCGTGGCCTCCCGGTGCACGGTCAGCGCACGCAGACCAACGCGCGCACCCGTAAGGGCAAGAAGAAGACCGTGGCCGGCAAGAAGAAGCCCGGTAAGAAGTAGTCCGCGTAGCCGCAGGACCGAACACCTCAGGAGTGAAGGCAAGCAATGCCTCCTAAGAGCCGCCAGGGTGCCCCGAAGAAGGTGCGCCGCAAGGAAAAGAAGAACGTCGCTCACGGGCACGCCCACATCAAGAGCACGTTCAACAACACGATCGTCTCGATCACTGACCCGAACGGGAACGTGATCTCCTGGGCCAGCGCCGGCCACGTCGGGTTCAAGGGCTCCCGTAAGTCCACCCCGTTCGCCGCGCAGATGGCCGCCGAGAACGCCGCCCGCCGCGCCATGGAGCACGGCATGCGCAAGGTCGACGTCTTCGTCAAGGGTCCCGGCTCCGGCCGTGAGACCGCGATTCGTTCGCTGCAGGCGACCGGCCTTGAGGTTGGCTCCATTCAGGATGTCACCCCGGTGCCGCACAACGGCTGCCGTCCGCCCAAGCGCCGTCGCGTCTGACGCCCAGGAGAAGATAGAAAATGGCTCGTTACACGGGTGCGGACTGCAAGCTCTGCCGCAGGGAGAAGACCAAGCTCTTCCTCAAGGGCAAGAAGTGCGAGTCCGCGAAGTGCCCCATCGAGATCCGTCCTTACCCGCCGGGTGAGCACGGCCGCGGCCGTCCGAAGGAGTCTGAGTACCAGCTCCAGCTTCGTGAGAAGCAGAAGACCCGCCGCATCTACGGCGTCCTCGAGAAGCAGTTCCACAACTACTACGAGGAAGCCAACCGCAAGTCCGGCAAGACCGGCGAGAACCTCCTCCAGATCCTGGAGAGCCGTCTCGACAACGTGGTCTACCGCGCCGGCTTCGCCGAGTCCCGCGACGCCGCCCGCCAGCAGGTGCGCCACGGCCACATCCTGGTGAACGGCAAGAAGGTCGACATCCCGTCGTACCGCGTGCGCGAGCACGACATCGTCGAGGTTCGCGAGAAGGCCCGCAACCTTCTGCCCTACGAGGTGGCCCGCGCCACCGCCGGCGACAAGACCTACCCGGCCTGGCTGGGCGTCGCTCCCGAGGCTCTGCGCGTGCTGGTCCACCAGCTCCCGGTCCGTCAGCAGATCGACACGCAGGTCCAGGAGCAGCTGATCGTCGAGCTCTACTCCAAGTAGTGGCTTCGAGGGTGCCGTACGGTTCGCCGTACGGCACCTATGCTGTTTATCCGAGCGACGTCAAATAGCGGGCGTCGCCATGCAGGGGGAGTTTCCACATGCTGATCGCTCAGCGTCCCACCCTCCTTGAGGAATCCCTTGAGGAGACCCGGTCCAAGTTCGTCATCGAGCCGCTGGAGCCGGGCTTCGGCTACACCATCGGCAACTCGCTGCGGCGCACGCTGCTGTCGTCCATCCCGGGCGCGGCCGTGACCAGCATCCGCATCGAGGGCGTGCTGCACGAGTTCTCCACGGTTCCCGGGGTCAAGGAGGATGTCACCGACATCATCCTGAACCTCAAGGAACTGGTCGTCTCCTCCGAGCACGACGAGCCCGTGGTCATGTACCTGCGCAAGCAGGGCCCCGGTGACGTCACCGCCGCCGACATCGCGCCCCCGGCCGGTGTCGAGGTGCACAACCCCGAGCTGCGCATCGCCACGCTGAACGGCAAGGCGAAGCTGGAGATGGAGCTGACGGTCGAGCGTGGCCGTGGCTACGTCTCCGCCGCGCAGAACAAGCAGCCCGGCCAGGAGATCGGTCGCATCCCGATCGACTCCATCTACTCCCCGGTCCTCAAGGTCACCTACAAGGTCGAGGCGACCCGTGTCGAGCAGCGCACGGACTTCGACCGGCTGATCCTGGACGTCGAGACCAAGCCCTGCATGAAGCCCCGCGACGCGGTGGCCTCCGCGGGCAAGACCCTCGTCGAGCTGTTCGGCCTGGCCAGGGAGCTCAACGTCGAGGCCGAGGGCATCGACATCGGCCCGTCGCCGACGGACGCGGCCCTGGCCGCCGACCTGGCGCTGCCGATCGAGGAGCTGAACCTCACCGTTCGCTCCTACAACTGCCTCAAGCGCGAGGGCATCCACACCGTGGGTGAGCTCGTGGCCCGCAGCGAGCAGGACCTCCTGGACATCCGTAACTTCGGTGCCAAGTCCATCGAAGAGGTCAAGCAGAAGCTGCACGAGATGTCGCTCGCGCTGAAGGACTCCCCGCCCGGATTCGACCCGAGCGCGGTGGCCGGTGGCGGTTACGACGATGACGACAGCGCCTACGTCGAGACCGAGCAGTACTGATTTTCATCTGACGGGGGCCGGCCGACCGGCCCCCGGCCTGACCGCGGTACCTCGTACGGCCGCGGCGGGTTAACTCTCAAGGAGAACGAAATGCCCAGGCCCACCAAGGGTGCCCGTCTCGGCGGCAGCCCGGCTCACGAGCGGCTGATCCTGGCGAACCTCGCCACCCAGCTGTTCCAGCACGGCCGGATCAAGACCACCGAGGCGAAGGCCAAGCGTCTGCGCCCGCTGGCGGAGAAGCTGATCACCAAGGCCAAGAAGGGCGACATGCACAACCGTCGCCAGGTGCTGACGGTCGTGCGTGACAAGAGCGTCGTGCACCACCTGTTCACCGAGATCGCGCCGACGTTCGCGGAGCGTCCCGGTGGCTACACCCGCATCACGAAGGTCGGCCTCCGTAAGGGCGACGCCGCCCCCATGGCCGTCATCGAGCTGGTGTCCGAGCCGCTGAACACGGTCACCACCACCCGCCAGGCCCCGGCCGCCGCTCCCGCCGCCACGGAGGAGCCGAAGGCCGAGGAGACCTCCGCGGTCGAGGCCGCCGAGGCTCAGGCTGAGGAGGCCCCCGCGGCCGAGGCTCCCGCCGAGGAGACCGAGGGCAAGAAGGACAACGCCTGATCTTCCAGGCTCTCCGGACGGGTCCGGCTTCCTCCACACCGGAGGTGCCGGGCCCGTTCTTCTTTTCCCGGGTCCTCCCGGGGCTCTTTCACCCGGGGTTCTTTCAGGAGGGACGACATCGTGGTACGGCTGCGCCTTGACCTCGCCTACGACGGCACCGGCTTCTCAGGCTGGGCTCGGCAGCCGGGGCGCAGGACGGTCCAGGGGGAGATCGAGGAAGCGCTCGGCAAGGTCTTCAGGTTGCCGGAGCCCCCGTCGCTGACCGTGGCGGGACGGACCGACGCCGGAGTGCACGCCAGAGGGCAGACGGCCCACGTCGACCTGGAGCCCGAGGTGTTCGGCGCGCTGGACAGCAGGCACCGAGGCGGGCAGGACACGGCTCCCGCGGACCCTGTCGCCGACCGGCTGCCCGTTCTGATCAGGCGGCTGGCCGGAATCCTGCCCGGCGACGTCAGGGTCCACCGTGTCACCGTGGCCCCCGAGGGTTTCGACGCCCGTTTCTCCGCGATGTCGCGACGCTACGCCTACCGGGTCTGCGACGCCCCCGGCGGGGGTGACCCGCTGCGTCGTCACGAGGTCGTCTGGTATCCCCGCCCTCTCGACCTGGACCGGCTCAACGCCGCCGCGTCGGCGCTGCTGGGCGAGCACGACTTCGCGGCCTTCTGCAAGAAGCGCGAGGGCGCGACCACGATCCGCGAGCTCCAGAGGCTCGACTGGGCCAGGGAGGGGGACCTGCTGGTGGCGACGGTCGTCGCGGACGCCTTCTGCCACTCGATGGTCCGGGCGCTGGTCGGGTCGCTGCTGCCGGTCGGGGAGGGGCGTCTGCCGGTCGACTGGCCGGGGCAGGTGCTGTCGCGTGCCGTACGGGACTCGGCGGTGCATGTCGCGCCCGCGCACGGTCTGTGCCTTGAGGAGGTGCGTTACCCGGAGGGGGAGGCGCTGGCGCGCCGGGCGGCGCTGACCCGGCGGGTGCGCACGCTCGGAGCCTCCTGAGGGTGATCCGGCCGCCCGGCCGTACGGCGGGCGTGATTCGGCCGGACGAAGAAGGCGGTCTTGGTACAGCCGAGCACCTCGGCCGCTTCGGCGGTGGACAGGCCATGCCAGGCGGTCAGGGTCAGGATCCCTTTGCCGGCTTCGGACACCACGGCAAGCGCGCGGAGTACGGTGACCCGCTCGATGGCCTGTGCGCCCGCGTCGCCGGCGGCCTCTTCCAACCACGTCCTCAGTTCGGCTTCCAGGGATTCACGCCGGGCGGCCCCCGGAGGTTGTCGCGTGGAACGTTGCGAGCGACGCGGAGGAGCCGTGGCAACCGCGCGTGGTCGGGAATGCTGTCCAGACGTCTCCAGGCGACCGGGAAGGTCCCGCTGACCACTTCCTCCGCGAGTCGATGTCCGGCGCGGCTTGCCGCATAGCCGTACACCCGCGCTTGGTGGGTGTCGTAGAGCGCGGTGAAGCGCTCGTGTGGGTTGGGCGAACCGGTTCCTTCGGTCGCTGGCAGGTCGTCCGCAGGGCATGTGGTCCGAAGGAGGGCTTTCTTACATCCCGATCCCACATTTCCGATGTCGGCGCGGCCACGCCGTGACGCGCGCTCCCACCGGCCGGAAGCGGTCCGGGCGGGAGCGGGCGGCGCGGGTAACCTCTGCACACGTGGCAGATGAGGAGATCTTGCAGGATTCCGCGCATCGCAGGGTGGTACGCCTCGGTGACACGGTTCGCAGGCCCACGCACCCGTGGACACCGGCCGTCCACGCGTTGCTCCGGTTTCTGGAGGAGGCGGGGTTCCCCTACTCACCGCGGGTGCTGGGAATCGACCAGGAGGGCCGTGAGATCCTCACCTACCTGGACGGCGAATCCGGCCCGCGGAGCTGGGCCAAGGTGGTCGAGGAACCGGGTCTGACGGCCTTCGCCCGCCTGCTGCGCGACTATCACGACGCGGTCGCCGGCTTTCGCCCGCCTCAGGGACTCAGATGGTCCAGTGGCGAGGCGGAACCGCGCGACGACGAGGTGATCTGCCACGGAGACTTCGGACCGTGGAACATCGTCTGGCAGGGTGAACGCCCCGTGGGAATCCTGGACTGGGACTACGCCCGGCCCAGGCCGCGACTGCACGACATCGCCTACGCGCTGGAATACGTCGCGCCGTTCCGCGACGACGCCGAATGTCTGCGCTGGCTGCGTTACCCCACGCCACCCAACCGGCGTCACCGCCTGGAGCTTTTCGCCACGGCCTACGGCCTGACCTCGACCACGGGCCTGATCGACGCGGTCATCGACGTCCAACGGGACGTCATCGAGCAGGTACGCCGACTCGCCGACGCCGGCCACCAGCCCCAAGCCCACTGGGTCACCGACGGCTTCCTCGACGAGGCGGACAGAAGGCTGGCATGGAGCCGAGCCAACCGCCACCTGCTCGAATAGCACGATCGACGACCGTGGCACGGCCACGGCTCGGGGCGGCGCCCGTCATCCGCGACCGTCCCGCGCGTGCCGCCTGGCCGTACGGCGCGCGCTGTCTTCAGGGACGGCCTGCCGCGTGGCCGGTGCCGGTCAGCTGGTTATACGGCGCTCGATGACCTTGGCGGTCTCGTCGCGGAAGGCGCCGCTGACCTTGCCCAGGTTCTTCTCCTTGGCCGTCGGGGTGTGGCCGTCGCTGAAGGTGGCGTAGCTGAAGACGATGTAGCGCCCCCAGACCAAGCCGGCGGCGTAGCCGCCCGCGATGCCGACGCGCTCGGCTCCGCTGCCCGAGCCTCCCGGCAGGCCACGGAACCACAGGTTGCTGCCCAGGTTCTTCGTCCGGTCGACCTCGACGGCCGACTGCAGGGTGGGCAGCACCGCGATTCCCGTGGTCACGGCGTACTTGCGTTTGCTGTCGACGTACGTGGCCCGCAGCACCTGGCGGCAGTCCTGGGTGGCCAGCGTGTTGGCGAACCTGCCCGCCGCGGCCTCGTCACACTTGTCGGTCACTTCGGTCTTGACCCGGACGAATGTGGCACCGGCCAGGGTCACCTTCTTGGTGAAGGCGTCGGCCACGGTCATCTTGCCCGGGTCCGTCTTCTCGGAGTTGAGGATCTCGGTCTTGATCGGGTCAGGCTCGGGAGGGGCGTTCGGGTCGTCGGTGGGTTCGACGGGAGGCGCGGTGGGGGCCGGAGCCTCCGCGCTGGCCGACCGCCTGGCGTTGAACGACTGGTAGGCGAAGAAGGCCCCGGTGCCGGTACCGCCGACCACGACGGCGACCACGGCCGCGAGCAGGACGGTGTTGACGCGCTTGCGCGGCGGCGCGGTGGGGAGCGGCGGAACCTCCTGGACGACCGCGGACGGCGGGGTGAACGGCCCACGCTCGACCTCGGCCGACGGACGCGGAGCCGGTGGCCTGCCGGGAGGGGGACCGCCCGTCGGGGCGGCGAGCGGCGCCGTGACCACCGGTATGCCCCTGGGCGGGGTCGGATGGTCGCCCTGATCGGGAGGCGGGGCCGACGTCCTGTCGATCACACCGGGCGCGTCGGCCCCCAGGGGAACGGGAACCTGGTCCGGTGCGGCGTTCTCCACCGGGGGCGGGCCTTCGAAGCCGGGGGCCGCCTGACCTCGGTCGGCAGGCTGGGGGACGGCGTCCGGCTCCGGCGGGGGCGCCGGGGTGCCGGGGCTGTCCTGCGCGCGCCCACGACGGACGGGGAGCGGGGCCTGGTCGCCCTTGCGGACCCTGACGGTGCTCTCGTCGTCGGCGATCCCGTCCTGCGGCGTCTCGTTCTCGGCGCCCTCGGGCCAGACGGGTTCTCCGGAGGCCGCGGGCCACCGTGAGGCGTCGTCGGGGTCCTGTCCTGGGGCGGGCCACACCTGCATACCCGCGGCGGCGGCCGTGAAGGCCGGAGGAGGCTGCCAGGACGGCGCGTCAGGTTCGGCCGATGCCGCCGTCGGCGGGTGGACCTCCTGCTGGGGCTGCGGAGGCGCGCCGGGCGGAGCGCCCTGCGGGGACGCGTTGAACGGGGTGTTCTGCCAGGACTGGGGAGGGGTGCCGGCGGGGCCGCTCTGCGGGGGCGTGCCCCAGGAGAGAGGCGGTCCCGCCGGCTCGGCCGGGGGTGCCCACGGTGTCTGGCCCTGTGGTTCTCCGGTCGCGGGACCCCATGGCTGCGGCCCCGGCGACCCCGGCGGCGCGGGCGGCGCGGCGGGGGCGGAGGAGACGCCAGGCAGTGATGCGGACCCTGCTTCAGGAAGTGGTCCGGGCGGGGCCCACGGCTGGGCCGGGGGACCACCGGGGACGGGCGGTGCCTGCCACGTGGGTCCCTGTTGGGCGGGCGGTGTGTTCCAGGGCGGCCCTGGAGGCTGGGCCGACGCGGGTCCCGGCTGACCTGCGGGGGACCAGGGGGCCGGACCGGCCTGGACGGGGGGCCGGCCCTGCGGGGCGTACGGGACGGGGGCCGGGCCTCGAAGGTCGGTCTGTCCCTGGGGCACGTATGGGACGGGGGCCGGTCCCTGGGGGCCGGTCTGCCCCTGTGGTGTGTTCGGGACGGGGATCTGTCCCTGGGGGGCGGCCTGAGCGGAATGCTGTCCTTGCGGTGTGTTCGAGAGGAGAGGCTGCCCTTGGGGCCCGAGCTGTTCGGAACGCGGTCCCTGGAGACCAGGCCGGCCCTGCGGTCCTGATGGCTCCTGAGGCCCGGCCTGGGAAGGCGGCGGTCCTGGGCGCGCGCCGGGGGCCGGAGGGGCCCAGGAGGGTGGGGCACCCCACGACGGCGGAGCGGCCGGGCCGGACGGCTCACGGGAGGGAGCGGGACCGCTCCATGGCCGGGTCGGCGGCTCTTCGGGGGAGCCGTTCCACGGTGGAGCGGGTTCCCCGGGGGCCGCCGACGGCTGCGGCGGCAGGCCGGAGGCACCGTTCGGGTCTCCCTGCCCGGGGCTCTCGGTCCAGGAGATGACGGCGGGCACCGCGGGGGAGACGTCCGGCCACGGCCGGGCCGGAGGCTCCCCGGTCCCCCCGGGAGGGGAGCCGCCGGGGCCGTACGGCTGAGCCGTCCCGCCCGGGCGTTGTTCTCCCGGCCGGGCGCCGGGCCACGGGGTGGGAAGGTCGTCCTCGGGGTCGGAGAACCAGTCGTAGGGCGTGCCGCCGTCGCCGGGCACCACCCATGGCTGGGCGGCTCCCGGCGAGGACTCCGGCCATGCCGGAGACTCGCGGAGCTGGTCGTCACCTGTGAGGTCTGTCCGCGGCACGTGCGGCGAAGGCTGACCGAAACTCGGCGGGGGCGTCGCCGGTGCGGCCGAACCGTCGGCTTCGCGCTTGTGCTCGGACCCGGATTCCTGGCCACGCATAGGTGGAAGAGTAGCGACAGCCAGAGATCATCATGTGGGTATGGGTGTTCCTGGCCGGATCGCCCGCCAGTTTTATCCGGGGAAGTTGCCGTATGAACCTTTGGTCAGGGACGCTTTCCGGTCAGCGAACGTGATTCGAGGGCCGGGGTCACGGTGGCGTCCACGGTCCCGAAGGCCGCCTGGTTGAGCCGCTTGACCTCGGACTTCTTCGGCAGGTGGCCGTCCTTGAACTGGAACCAGACCATCACGGCGTAGTGCCCGTGCCGCCACCCTCCGGCGAACGCCTCGCCGGAGCCGAGGGATTTGGTGACCTTGTCCTTACCGGGCAGCGCCTTGAGGTACTCCTTGCGCGACTTGCCCGCCCCCGCCGAGACGACCTTGGCCGCCGCGGCCGACGTCTTGAGGTTGGCGACGCCCACGGTTCCGATGATCTTCCCGGAGGCGTCGCGGAAGCTGGCCCGCAGCAGTTGGGTGCACTTGCCCGCCGCCAGGGCCTTCTTGAGCTTGTCGCCGACCACGGCGTCCTTGCACTTCTTGTCCATCCTGCGGACCGTCATCAGATAGTCGCGGCCGCCGTAGGAGACCTTCTTGTGCCGGAACAGTTCGTTGAGCGTGAGCGCGTACGGGTCGGTCTTGCGGGCGGCCGCGAAGCCGAACTTGCCGCTGGGAGGCTGGGGGACGGCCGGGGCGCTTGAACTTTGTGTGGGGGCGGCCGTGCCGGGGGAGGGCGTGGAGTCGGAGTTCACGAGCATGGTGAGGCCGACGCCGCCCGCGACGAGCACGGCGAGCGCGCCCAGCGCGACGTACAGCGGCCGCCGCGAGCGCGGACCCTCGTCGTACGGGCTCCACATCTTCTGCCCCCGCGACATCTTCTGGCCCCGTGCCGGGGGCTCCGTGTCGGTGGAGCCGGAGGCTTCGGGGGCCGGCGCGGGAGGCCGTGCCCCCGGAAGGGGGCCCGGGACGGTGCCGGGGGTGGGGGCGTGTCCGGGGGCCGTGCCGTACGGCGGCGTCTCGGCGGGGCGCTCTCCGGTGCCGGGGCCCTGCGGGCCGTGCGGCGCGGGGTCGAACCAACGCTCTCCCCGTGCGGGCGGGGCCTGAGCCTCTGGGCCATCAGGCTGGACGTACGGCTGGCGGCGCGGCGGTTCCCCGGGAAAACCCATGCGCAGAGACTAGCCCGCTCCCCGGGCCGGTTCACTCAGGAGTAGCCGAAGTCCTGAGTCCACCAGGGGCCGCTGATACCGCCCATCACGCCTACCCCGGTCGCCTTGAGCGAGCAGTTGAGGATGTTGCCCCGGTGGCTGGTGCTGGCCAGCCAGCCCCGTACCGCGTCGGCGGCCGTGGTGAAGCCCCGCCCGATGTTCTCCGCGCCTCCGTTGCGGTAGCCCGCGGCCTCCATCCGCTGCCAGGGCGAACGTCCGTCGGGGGAGGCGTGGGAGAAGACGTCGCTGGCGGCCATCTCGGCGGAGTGGGCCCTGGCCGACTGGACCAGCCGCCTGTCGACCCGGAACGGCGCGCATCCGGCCCGCCTGCGCTGGACGTTGACGAGCCTGACGAACTCCCTCTCCAGGGAGCTCAGCGGGGCGGCGGAGGTGACGGTGTTCTCTCTGCCGCCGATGTTCTGGTTGTCCCCGCCGATGATGTAGCGAGGGCCGTTGTCGGTGCCGAGGTCGTCGAGGGGGGCTCGGGGCAGGTTGGTGGCGCGGGGACTCGGGGACGCGTTCTGCGTCACGGGAGAGGGGGTGGGACGGATGACCCGCCCGAGAAGGGGACGGCCGGCGGAGTATCCCTGTTCGGCGGCGACCGTCTGAGTCGGTCGTGCCGGTCCCGCGTTGTTCAGATAGATCTTCGGGGTGTCCTCGTCACGGCTTCCCCGCCCGATGAGATACCCCAGGAGCAGCACCGTCATCAGGCAGGCGAACAGCCCCATACGGCGCAGACCGGTCCGCTGGGTGTCGCGAAGGTGAGGAAGCTGCCACATTCCGCTGCCAAAGATAGAGATGTTTGTGCTGAGGAAGAAGAGAATGTCAAGAACGTGTTGGAACCGTTCTATGAAGAACGAGAAGACCGATCGTGGCGGTGGTCCGGCGGGGTGACGCCGTACGGGTAGACTGCTCGGGGACACCGGTGGGATGAAGCCTGGTTTTGACCCGTGCTCGTCCGCGCCGGTACCCTGCTAGTTCGTTGTGTGCGAATTGGTCCCCTCGGTGGACCGATGCGCGGCGCGTCCGGCGTCATCTCCTGCGTCTTGGGAGACGGAAGGTCCGGGCTGTCGTGTGCCCGCACCTACCGACCATGTTGCTGTCATCTCCGACAGCGCCGAAGACGCGAGCAAAGAAGGCATACGACCGTGCGCACGTACACACCCAAGCCTGCCGAAGTCGAGCGTCAGTGGTTCATCATCGACGCCACCGACATCGTGCTTGGCCGGCTGGCCAGCCACGTCGCGATCCTGCTCCGCGGTAAGCACAAGCCGATCTTCGCCAACCACGTCGACACCGGTGACTTCGTCATCGTCATCAACGCCGACAAGGTCGCGCTGACCGGTAACAAGCTTGAGCAGAAGAAGGCGTACCGTCACTCGGGCTACCCCGGTGGCCTGCGTTCGATGACCTACGGCGAGCTCATGGAGAAGCGTCCCGACCGCGCCGTCGAGAAGGCCGTCAAGGGCATGCTTCCCAAGAACGCCCTCGGTCGGAAGATGATCAAGAAGCTCAAGGTCTACTCGGGTTCCGAGCACCCGCACCAGGCTCAGCGCCCGACCCCCTTCGAGCTCACCCAGATCGCCCAGTAGCCACCGGCTGACTATCGCCAGCAGCGTTGGCCGGACGGCCTGCGCCAAGAAGGAAAGTAAGAGGAGAACCGTGGCTGAGCCCACCGGTGTCGAGACGCCCATCGAGGGCGAGCAGGAAGCGTACTCCACGGAGGAGTTCCCCTCCGAGTACACCTCCGAGTCCACTGTCAGCGGCGAGGCCGCCGTCCGTAAGCCCATCACCACGGGCAACTCCTACGGCACCGGCCGCCGCAAGGAGGCCGTCGCCCGTGTCCGCATCGTGCCGGGCACCGGCAAGTGGACGATCAACGGTCGTCCGCTCGACGTCTACTTCCCGAACAAGGTCCACCAGCAGATCGTCAATGAGCCCTTCGTGACGCTCGGCGCCGAGGACCAGTTCGACGTCATCGCCCGCATCGACGGCGGCGGCGTCACCGGCCAGGCCGGTGCCCTGCGCATGGGCCTGGCCCGCGCGCTGGCCATCCTGGACGTCGAGGTCAACCGCGCCCCGCTGAAGAAGGCCGGCTTCCTGACCCGTGACGCCCGCGCCACCGAGCGCAAGAAGTACGGCCTCAAGAAGGCCCGTAAGGCTCCGCAGTACAGCAAGCGTTAAGTTGGGGCGCCTTTTCGGCACCGACGGGGTACGTGGGGTCGCGGGTCGCGACCTCACGGCCGAGCTCGCCATGGACCTGTCCGTGGCGGCCGCTCATGCCCTCGGCGATGCCGGGGCGTTCAACGCCAGCGTCGGGCGGCGTGGCCGCCCGGTCGCCGTCGTGGGCCGGGACCCGCGGGCTTCAGGAGAGTTCCTGGAGGCCGCTGTGGTCGCCGGCCTTGCGTCGTCTGGCGTGGATGTTCTCCGGCTCGGCGTGTTGCCAACCCCGGCGGTCGCGTATCTGACCACGGCTCTTGGAGCCGACATGGGCGTGATGATCTCCGCCTCCCACAATCCCGCTCCGGACAACGGGATCAAGTTCCTCACCCGCGGCGGCTACAAGCTGCCCGACGCGGTGGAGAACGAGATCGAGGAACGGCTCGGCGAGAAGTGGGACCGCCCCGTCGGCTCGGACGTCGGCCGTGTCCGCGAGGCGTACGGCGAGGCCGACCGTTACGTCTCCCACCTGCTGTCCACGGTCTCCGGCCGTCTGGACGGCCTGAACATCGTCCTCGACTGCGCGCACGGGGCCGCCCACATGGTGGCGCCCGAGGCGCTGCGCAGAGCCGGGGCGACCGTCGAGACCATCGGGACCCGTCCTGACGGTCTCAACATCAACGCGGGCTGCGGTTCGACCCACCTGGACAAGCTCCAGCAGGTCGTGATCTCCAGAGGGGCGGACCTCGGTATCGCCTACGACGGGGACGCCGACCGCTGCCTGGCGGTCTCGCACACCGGAGAGGTCGTCGACGGCGACCAGATCATGGCGGTCCTCGCCACCTCCATGCACGCGGAGGGCAAGCTGGTCGGCGACACCGTGGTGGCCACGGTGATGTCCAACCTGGGCTTCAAGATCGCGATGCGGAACGCGGGCATCGACGTGATCGAGACGGCCGTCGGTGACCGTTACGTGCTCGAAGCCATGCGGGCCGGTGGTTACAACCTCGGTGGGGAACAGTCGGGACACGTCCTGCTGCTCGACCACGCCACCACGGGGGACGGTCTGCTGACCTCGCTCCACCTGCTGTCGGTCGTGGCCCGCACGGGCAGGCCGTTGGCCGAGCTCGCCTCGGTGATGACCCGGCTCCCGCAGATCCTGGTCAACGTCAAGGATGTGGACCGCGCCAAGGCCTCCGCGCCCGAGTTGTCCGCGGCGGTCGCCGCGGTCGAGCTGGAGCTGGGGGAGACCGGGCGGGTGCTGATCCGTCCGAGCGGCACGGAACCCATGATCCGCGTCATGGTCGAGGCCTCCTCCGCGGAGCAGGCCGAGCGGATGGCGGGCCACCTGGCCGACGTCGTCCGTACGGCCTGCGTCTGAGGGCTGTGACGGCCGGTCCGTGAGGGCCGGAGCCGTAGCGATCGTCGCCCGGCGCGCCAAGGCGCGCCGGGCGTTTCGCCGTTCACGGGGGTGCGCCTTCGGGTCACGGCCGCGCCACGGCCCGTTCGGACGATGAGCGGTGACCGATCGGGGAGATGCCGTAGGCGGCGCGGAAGGCGCGGCTGAAGTGGGCGTTGCTGGCGAAGCCCCAGCGGGCGGCGATGACGTGGATCGGCTGGGAGCGCAGGGCGGGATCGGCCAGGTCGCGGTGGCAGTGCTCCAGGCGGCGCCGGCGGATCCAGGCGGCCACGGTCAGGCCCTGGTCCTGGAAGAGCTGGTACAGGCGGCGAACGGAGATCTGGTGGGCGGAGGCGATGACCTCGGCGCCCAGCGCCGGATCGCCGAGGTTGCGCTGGATGAAGGCGTGGATGCGCTTCTGCAGCACCTGCCGGTCGGTCTCCGGCGGCAGGACGGCGTCGAGGTGGTGGGCGCACACCGCGGCGAACAGGTCCACGGTGATGGCCGAAAGGCGGGTGGCGTCGGCGGCGGTGTAGCCGGAGGTGTGCCGTACCAGCGCATCCAGGTGGTGGCGTAGCAGGGCGCCGACACCGTCACGGGCGGGCAGCGGGGTGGCGGCGAGAGAGGTGAGCCTGTCGGCGGGTAGCGGAAGCACGGCCTTGGGGATCTGCAGGACGACGCCTTCGAAGCTGCCGGTGCGGTCGGCGACGATACGGCCGTGATAGGGGTGCGAGGTGTCGCAGAACGACATCTCCCAGGGGCCGGCGGCCGTCTGCCTGTCGAACTGGGTCGTCTGCGTCGCGCCACGCCGGGCGAACGACAGGCAGTACGTTTCGGGGTCGGAGCGGCGGACCAGTGCGGAGGTGCGGTACAGACGCAGGGGCGGGCAGGTCATCACGTACACCTGCACCGGACCGAGGGCGAGCACGTGCATGGTGGCGCGGAAGTCGGCCTCCTGGTCGCTGCGCGCCAGGATGGGCACCAGGGACTGCGACGTCGTCTCGTGCCACCGGGCGAACCGGTCGGAGACGGGGAGCTCCTCGGTCCGGAACACGGTCCCGATCATCGCCGGTTTCCCGCGAGACGTTTCGTACCCGCCGAAAGAAGTGTTACCGGTCCCTCGTTTTCACCGATGTACACGAAACAGGTCCCTTCGCATCTCGGGTTCTGCGGGTTTCCGCCACTGGTTGGATGCGGGCGACCGACGGATTGTTGGGAGAACCGGAACATCCGGGACCGCCCGGCCTCTGCGGCGGCATGATGACACGGAGAGAAGGGCCCCGTTCGTGAGCCGCCCGGGGACGGCTCACGAACGGGGCCACGGTTGTGCGTCCGGCTCTGAGATGTCAACGGTCCCGGCAGGTCTCCCGGGCGGCGCCTACTCGTCGCCGGTCAGGGAGAAGGAGCGCAGGCGCTGGCCCGTCCAGATGACGGCTCCGGCGGTGATCAGCAGGAGGGCGGTCGCGGCGAAGCCGATGGTGAGGTCGCTGGACAGGAACGACGAGGACGAGACCTGGTCGGCGACGGTCTGCGCCCACTGCTGGATCGAGTATCTCCTGGCACCGGGGACGAAGTTGCCGACCACGCCTTCCCAGATGAGCGCGTAGGCGATGCCGACCGTCACCGCGTGCCTGGTCAGGACGCCGAGCAGCATGAACAGCGCCGCGTAGGCGAAGCCCCCGGCCAGGGCGCCGATCGCGAAGCCGAACGCGATGCCGGACTCGAAGCCGACCAGCAGGTAGGCCGCGACGAGGGTCGGCACGGCGGCGAACACCGCCAGGACCGAGGAGGCGACGAGGAACTTGGTCTGCGCGACGGCAGGGCGGGAGATCGGCTTGGACAGCAGGTGGACGATCGTTCCGTCGTCGATCTCGGGGGCGATCACACCGGTCCCGGCGATCAGGCCGAGCAGGGGCAGGATGGCGCCGAGGGCGAACTTCTGCATGAACTCGACCGCGATCCGCTCGCTTCCGCCGCTGATCATCCGCAGCAGTACGGCCAGGGCGATCAGCAGGATCGGCAGCAGGACCAGCAGCCAGATCCTTCTGCGGCCGAGCAGCGCGCGGTAGGAGATTCCGGCGATGACAGCGTTCATGGGTCAGCTGCTCCTGTTGATCAGGTAGGAGAAGACGCTCTCCAGGTCTTCATCGGCGGGGGAGATCTGCCAGATCCGCACGTCCGCGTCCCTGGCGACCCTGGGCAGCAACCAGGTGAACCGCCGGAAGTCGACCGCCTGCACCTCAAGGCCCGTCTGGGTGAGGGAGACCGAGCTGGAGGAGCCGTCGGCGATCAGGGCCGAGGCCAGCCGTCTGTCGTCGCTCGACCGGACCCGGAACACGTGGGGCCGGTCGGTCATCCTGCGGCGGATCTCACGGAAGTCACCGGTGGCCGCGTGGCGGCCCGCGACCAGCACCTCGATGTGCTGGGCGACCCGCTCGACCTCCTCCAGGATGTGCGAGCTGAACAGGATGGTCTTGCCCGCGGCGCCCATGGTGCGCACCAGGTCCATCAGGTGCATGCGCTGGCGTGGGTCCATGCCGTTGAACGGCTCGTCGAGCAGCAGCACCTGGGGGTCGTGCACGAGTGCGGCGGCGACCTTGATCCGCTGGCGCATGCCCTTGGAGTAGGTCTCGATCCTGCGTTCGGCGGCGGTCTCCATCTCGACCGTGGCGACGGCCTTGCGGGCGGCGCCCTCGGGGTCGGACAGCCGGTGGAGCCTGGCGCTGGACAGCACGAACTCCCAGCCGGTCAGGAAGCCGTAGGCGGCCTCGCGCTCGGGGACCAGGCCGATGGAACGGTAGACCTCGTGGTTACGCCAGATCTTGACGCCGTCGAGGGTCACGGTGCCGCCGGAGGGGGCCAGGAATCCGGCCATCATGTGCAGCAGCGTGGACTTTCCCGCCCCGTTGGGGCCGAGCAGGCCGGTGACGCCGGGACCGACGGTCATGGTGACGTCGTTGACGGCCACCACGTTGCCGTACCAGCGGGAGACCTGGGCCAGTTCGATGTTCATCGCGCGGCCGCCTTCCGGTAGCGGGTGACCAGGGCGATCACGGACAGGGCGATCAGTGCGACCACCACCAGCGACTGCAGCGCGACGGCGCCGCCACCGCTCGGGTAGACGACGGGGGAGGAGGGGTCGGCGCCGAAGATTCCGACGTGCACCGCCGCGTCGACCAGGAAGAACGGGTTGATCATCAACGCCCAGCCGGAGGCGGTGTAGTTGTTCACCGACTCCATCGTCGCCGAGACGAGGGTCGAGACCGCCGAGGTGAGCAGGTAGAACGCGATGACGGAGGCCACCCCGAGGCCGCGGCGCGGGGTGAAGGAGGCGATGGCCACACCGACACAGGACAACAGCAGCGCGTAGACGAACGCCCCGGCCATGGCCGTCAGGTAGTTGCCGGTGGGCGAGGAGTCCGGCAGGTCGACGACCAGCTCACCGATGTAGAGCACGGTCAGCGGTACGGCCAGCAGCAGGAACATCGCCGTGACCATCGCCGCGAGCTTCGCGCCGACGTAGTCCCACAGCGTCACCGGGCGGGACAGGTAGAGCGGCAGCACCCGGAAGCGCAGGTCGGGCGCCACGGTGTACGGCGACTGCGAGGCCAGGAAGACCGCCAGCACCGCCTGCATGGTGACGCCGTAGGAGGTGTAGGTCATCACGTTCTGCCGCAGCAGCGCCATGACCGCGATGGAGACGACCGCGGGCAGCATCATGGCGCCCACGATCAGGAAGGGGATGATCTTCGCCCGTGCGGTACGGCCGAGGCCGAAAACCCCGCGCAGGCTGTGCACGGCCAGCGCCACGGTGGCGTGCCTGCGGCCGAGCCGTACCCCGTCGTAGTGGCGGTATCCGATGTCGTGGATGACACCTGTCGGCTCAGACATCGGCGGACTCCCTGCTGACCGGCTCTCTGAAGACGTCCTCGATGCGCTGGCGCCCCTGTTCCATGCGGACCAGGCACAGGTCGAGGTCGCAGACGGCGTCGC
Organism: Streptosporangium sp. NPDC001559; assembly: GCF_042893955.1. NCBI lineage: Bacteria > Bacillati > Actinomycetota > Actinomycetes > Streptosporangiales > Streptosporangiaceae > Streptosporangium > Streptosporangium sp. NPDC001559. The sequence continues at coordinate 865,325 of NZ_JBIAVG010000001.1, read as the reverse complement.
GGAGCGTGTCGAAGGTCTCCGGTGCGCGGACCTGGACCAGGAGGGCCCGGCCGTGTTCGACGACGGTCTCGCCCAGCTCGGTCAGGCGGGCGGCCAGCGCCTGGCGGCCCTCCTCGACCTCGACCGTGACCGTCTGGGTGGTCTGGGTGAACTCCTCGATCGAGGAGGAGCGCAGCAGTCTGCCGCCGTCGATCACGATGACGTGGTCGCAGACGCGTTCGAGCTCGCCCAGCAGGTGGGAGGTCACCAGCACGCTGATGCCGAACTCGGTGCCGATCCTGCGGATCAGCGCCAGCATCTCGTCGCGGCCCTGGGGGTCGAGACCGTTGGTCGGCTCGTCGAGGAAGACCAGGCGGGGGTCGTGCACCAGCGCCTGGGCCAGCTTGACCCGCTGCTTCATGCCGGTGGAGTAGCCGCCCATCACGCGGTAGCGCTCCTCGTACAGGCCCACGTGGCGTAGCACGTCGGCGGCGCGCTCTCTGGCGGCCGTACGCGGCAGGCCGGACATCTGCCCCATGTGCACCGTGAACTCGGTGGCGGACACGTCGGGGGGCAGACAGTCGTGCTCCGGCATGTAACCGACGACCCGGCGGATCTCGGCGCCCTGGGTCGTGGCGTCCATGCCGAGCACCTGCGCCCTCCCCGCGGAGGGGTCGAGCAGGCCCAGCAGGATCTTGATGAGAGTGGACTTGCCCGCGCCGTTGGCGCCGACCAGGCCGGTGACGCCGGGACCCACGCTCACGGTGAGCTGGTCGAGCGCCGTCACCCGGGGAAAGCGTCTGGTTAGTCCCTCGGTGGCGAGGATGGTCATGCTCGGACCCTACCTAGCGGATGGGGGTAATTCCTCACCCACACGGACGAGTGGCGCATCGTCCGAAAGTTCGGTCGGGGCGTCTGTCTCTCAGGGCTTTTCCCAGGGTGTACCCCGGCGGGGCCGTACGGGCAGCCGTACTCCGAACCTCGCCCAGTAGGCCCGCTGGGCGAGGAGCGTGGCCGTACCGGCGATGATCATGCCCGCGATGTTCACCGCGAGCTGGATGACGGAGGCGGCCATGTCGTCCCAGCGGGCCAGCGAGGCGGCGACCGCGAAGTATCCGGCGGCCGGGACGGTGGTGACCGAGATGAAGACTCCGACCAGGGCGGAGGACTTGCCCGCGGTGACCGAGAGCACCCCGGCCGCGCCCGCCAGCAGCGCCACGATGAACGACCACCGGTCGGGTTTGACGATGAACTCGATCTCGTCGTGCCGGCTGAGGCTGGACGGCCCGATCCAGCCGAGTCCCCGGGAGACCAGGGCGCAGGCGAGGGTGACCGCGATGGCGAAGGCGAAACCGACGGCCAGCGCGCGCAGGGCTCCGGCGATCAGCCGTCCGTCACGGCGCAGCAGGCCGAAGCAGATGGCGGCGACGGCGCCGAACTCGGGCCCGAGGACCATCGCGCCGACGATGAGGATCGGTGAGTCGGTGACGACGCCGATGCCCGCGAGCTGGGTGGCGATCGCGAGGAAGGCGAGGAAGGCCCAGGTGATCCTGGACTCGGCGGCGACCCGGGTGGCGAGCTCCGACCAGATCACGGCGTCGTCGCTCTCGCCGGGGGCCTCCTGTTCGGCGCGGTCGGCCGCCTCCGAGATGGACAGGTCGATCTGCTCGGCGGAGATCGATCCCTCCGCGCGCAGGCCGAGATGCTGGAGGTGCTCGATCACCTCGTTGGCGGCCTCCCTGGCGACGTCGAACTGGACCAGGTCGCCCCTGGGGGAACGGGCCACACCGGGCAGCACGACGAGGTTGGTCACCCCTACGGCGTCGTCGAGCAACCCGAGCACGTCCTCGGTACGTCCAGGGGGGCTGATCACGCGCAAATGCAGCACGGGGCAACCCTAGTGCGGTCCGCCGCGCACCTTCTCGGCACGACGGTCACGAGACGCGCAGGGCGGGGCGGCGGGCCCAGGTGATCCATCGCCACAGCCACTCGACCGGTCCCTGGCGGTAGCGGCTGAGCCAGAGCGTCGACCACACCCATTGGACGGCGAGGATGACGCCCGCGATCGTCAGGACCGTGGCCGTCGACCACTCCTGCGGCACCCCGCCCACCAGCCGGGTGGCTGCCAGGACGAGCACGGTGGCGGCCAGATAGTTGGTCAGCGCCATCCGTCCCAGCGGTGCGAAGACGCTCTCCAGTACGGCCCGCAGCGGCGTCCTGAGCAGCACGAGCGTCCCGCAGACGTACACGCCCGCGATCAGCAGACCCGCCAGCGCCAGGGTGAGGGTGAACCGTACCTCCCTGACCTGCAACCACACCGCGGGCACCGCGAGCACGGCCAGGAGGAGGCCGAGCGCCGCGGGAACCCGGGTCGAGCGCTCGATCCGGTCGGTCACCCCGTACCGGGTCAGCGCGGAACCCAGCAGGAAGAGCCCCGGCACCAGCGAGAACGGCCCACCGGCCAGGACCAGCGCGCCCGTGAGGAGTACGGCCGCGAGCCCCGCCACCGCCCACCGGGGCAACCAGGTCGAGGGCAGCAGTACCACCAGTCCGACGAGGGCGTAGACGGCCAGGATGTCGCCCTCCCAGAGGAGCAGATGGTGCGCCACCCCCATGGCGAGCAGGGCCAGCAACCTGCGCGTCAGCAGGAGCCGGGGCCGGGCGGTCCGCTCCCCGGCCGAGTTCAGCAGCAGGGAGAACCCGACGCCGAACAGCAGCGAGAAGATCGGATAGAAGCGCTGCTCGACGAACAGGCCGAGCCAGGCGTCCGCAGGACTGGCCTGTCCCTCCAGGATGACCGTCCTGCCCGCGTTGGCGATCGGCTGGACGTTGGCCAGCAGGATCCCGCACAGCGCGAATCCCCGGATCACGTCCAGCGCCGCGATCCGCGGACGTCGCTGACGGAGTTCATATGACATGGGCCTCATCCTGCGGACCGCGACCCGCCTCCCACATCGGCGCAAAGCAGGGCCGGAACGGTACTTTCGGCCGGTACCGGCCAGGCGGCCTTCCCTCCTAGCCTTGACACCGTGCAGGCACCCGATCGGCTCAGGGCGTTGGCCGACGCCGGGCTCGGCACCGCGTTCGCGGCGGCCGTCGCCTTCCAGGCGTACCGGATCGCCGACAGCTGGGGCGCGGGGCACTGGCCATTGGACGCCGTCGCCGGCGCGTCGGTGTGCGCGCTCGCCCTGGCCCGTCGCCGCGACCCGCTCAGGACCGCCGTCGCGGGCCTGGCCGTGGCGGCGCTCGCCGTCCTCCTCAGCGGGCTCGTCCACCTGCCGGCGGAACCCGGCCCCGCCGTCTCCCTCGGCCTGGCGGTGCTCTCCGGCTCCGCGGTCAGGACGCTTCCCGTCCGCACGGCCTGTGGCGTCGCCGTCGCGGGCCTGGCCGTGGTGACGGGTGGTCTCCTGGCGCATCCCGGCTCGGCCGTACCGGTGCTGGGCGGCCTGGTCTGGCTCACCGGCCTGGCGATCGGCCTGGCCTCCCGGCTGCTCGCCGTCCGCCGCCGTGCCGTCGCCGAGCGGATCCGGCGTGCCGAACGCCTTGAGCTGGCCAGGGAGTTGCACGACGTCGCCGCCCACCACATCGCCGGCATCGTGCTCCAGGCCCAGGCGGCCCGGCTCGTCACCCGTAAGCACCCGGAGAGGACGGAGGGCTCCCTCGCCGACATCGAGACCGCGGGTTCCGAGGCCCTGGCGGCGACCCGCCGCGTGGTCGGCCTCCTGCGTGACGGCGCTCCCGCCGGTCACGAACGGCTCGACGAACTGGTCGAGGGCTTCGAGGGTCTCAAGGGCAGGGTGCGTCTCCGGCTGGAGGCCGAGCCGTCCGGCTGGCCGCCCGAGGTGAGCGGCACCGTGTACCGGGTCGTACGGGAGTCGCTGACCAACGTCGCCCGGCACGCCCGGCACGCGGGCACGGTCGCCGTCGACATCACCCAGGCGGACGCCGTCGTCACCGTCGAGGTCGCGGACGACGCCCCACGGGCGCCCGCTCGCCTCCGTCGTGCCGGGTACGGCCTCATCGGGATGCGCGAACGCCTCGAAGCCCTCGGCGGCACCCTGACGGCGGGTCCTCGCCAGGGGCCGGGCTGGTCCGTCCGTGCCACGGTTCCCACGGGAGAACGCCGATGACGCCCTCGAAGCCACTCGCGTTCCCAGAGCCGGCTCTCTCAGAAGGGCGCCCATGACCATCAGGGTGCTGCTGGCCGACGACCAGCCGATGATCCGGGCCAGTCTGCGGATCATCCTTGAGGACCAGCCCGGCATCACCGTGGTCGCCGAGGCGGGCGACGGCGTCGAGGCGATCGAGCGGGCTCGCAGGACACGCCCTGACGTGTGCCTGGTGGACGTCCAGATGCCCCGCCTCGACGGGATCGAGGTGGCCCGCGCCCTGGCCGATGCCCCGCCCAGGGTGGTCATGGTCACCACGTTCGACCTGGACGAGTACGTCTACGGCGCGTTGCGCTGTGGCGCGGCGGGGTTTGTGCTGAAGGACGCCGGTCCGTCCCTGCTGGTCGAGGCGGTGCGGGCCGCGTACGCCGGGGACGCGCTCATCTCACCGTCGATCACACTGCGGCTGCTGCGCCACCTCTCCACCCGGGGAGCCCGGATCACGACCGGGGCGTCCCCGGCGCACTCCCTGAGCGCGCGGGAGGTCGAGGTCGTGCGGGCGATCGCCAGGGGGCGCACCAACCAGGAGATCGCCGACGAACTGTTCATCGCGCTGAGCACGGTCAAGGGACACGTGTCAGGCGTCCAGGCCAAACTGGGCGTGCGCAACCGGGTGGGGATCCTGGCCTGGGCCTGGGAGAACCACCTGACGGGCCGGGAATGACGTTCTCCGGCGTCAGGTCGTGCCCGCTACCGCAGACCGGTGGCCACCTCGACATGCCGGATGACCGGCAGGAGGTCTCGTGATCGGGGGTCGTGCTCAAGCTCGCTCAGCCTGGCTCCCAGGAGTTCGCGGCGCTCCGTCGTGAGCACGGCGCCGGAGTCCAGGCACTCGCTGACGTACCCGCCGACCTCCAGGACGACCGGGTCGGTGGAGGACGCCAGGAGAGGCAGGTGCCGCCGGTGCCAGAACCGCAACGCGTGCAGCGCGGCCTCCCGGGGAGCGCCGTACCAGTACCAACGAGCCTGGAAGTGGGGATTCGGATTCGGTGTCAGATGCGGCGTAGCCGTACGCGGCGGACGGAGTGGTTGGGGCCCTTGTAGAGGACCAGGCCCGCGCGGCCTCTGGTGGGGGCGATGTTCTCGACCAGGTTGCGTTCGTTGATGTCGCGCCAGATGTCCTTGGCGAAGGCGGTCGCCTCCTCCTCGGACAGCTCGGCCAGGTGCCTGAAGTAGGACTTGGGGTCCTCGAAGGCCGTACGGCGCAGCTTGTGGAAGCGGTCGACGTACCAGTCGCGGATGTGCTCGACCTTGGCGTCCACGTAGATGGAGAAGTCGAAGTAGTCGTTGACGGCCAGCGCCGTAGGAGGGGCCGGCTGCAGGACGTTGAGGCCCTCGACGATGAGGATGTCCGGCCTGCGCACGGTCTGCAGCGCGCCGGGGACGATGTCGTACTCAAGGTGGCTGTAGACCGGGGCGCTGACCTCGGGCAGACCGGCCTTGACGTCGGCGACGAAGCGCACCAGGGCCCGCCGGTCGTAGCTCTCGGGGAAGCCCTTCCTGTGCATGATGTCCCGCTCGGTGAGCACCGTGTTCGGGTACAGGAAGCTGTCGGTCGTGACCAGGTCGACCCTGGGGTGCTCGGGCCAGCGGGCCAGCAGGGTGTGCAGCAGCCTGGCGGTGGTCGACTTGCCGACCGCGACACTGCCCGCGATGCCCAGGATGTACGGCGAGGGCCGCTGCCCGGCGCCGAGGAAGGTGCTGACCGCCGCGCCGCGCTGCCTGGCCCCGGTGAAGTGGAGGTTGAGCAGCCGGGTGAGCGGCAGGTAGATGTCGGTGACCTCGGCCAGGTCGATCGGGTCGTCGACGCCGCGCAGCTCCGAGAGCTCCTCCTCGGTGAGCGTCAGCGGCGTGTTCTTGCGGAGCTCGCCCCACTGCTTGCGGCTCAGCTCCACATACGGCGTGCCGTCCAACCCGTTGGCCATAGCTCCGAAGCCTACTGATCGGTCAAAAGTGCCTTTCGGTGGGGACGGCTTTGCTCGATACCGGGCGGGAACCCCGAGCCTGCGGGCACGTTCTCCCTATCTCGTTCGGACGAAAGGGGGGTCCCATGTGCGGAATCGTGGGGTACGTCGGCGGGCGGCGGGCCGTCGACATGGTCGTCGAGGGGCTGGGGCGGCTGGAGTACCGGGGATACGACTCCTCGGGGGTCGCCCTCGTCGGGACCGACGGGGAGCTCACCGTCGAGAAGCGGGCGGGCAAGCTGGCCAACCTGCGCTCCAGCCTGGCGGGGTACCCGGTGCCGCCGGTGACGACCGGGATCGGGCACACCAGGTGGGCCACCCACGGCGCGCCGACCGATCGCAACGCCCACCCGCACACCGACTGCCACGAGCGGATCGCGGTCATCCACAACGGCATCATCGAGAACTTCGCCGAGCTGCGGGCCGAGCTTGAGGACAACGGTCACAAGATCGAATCGGAGACCGACACCGAGGTGGTCGCGCACATGCTGGAGGAGTTCGCCGACCTGGGACTGGCCGAGGCGATGCGCCGTACCTGCCGGCGGCTTGAGGGGGCCTTCACGCTGCTGGCCGTCTCGGTCGACGAGCCGGACACGGTGGTCGGCGCCCGCCGCAACTCCCCGCTGGTCGTCGGGCGCGGCGAGGGGGAGAACTTCCTCGGCTCCGACGTGGCGGCCTTCATCGCCCACACCCGGGAGGCGATCGAGCTCGGCCAGGACCAGGTGGTACGGCTGCGCGCCACCGAGATCACGGTCACCGACTTCGAGGGCCGTCCCGCCCCGACGCGGGACTACCACGTGAACTGGGACGCCTCGGCGGCGGAGAAGGGCGGCTACGACCACTTCATGCTGAAGGAGATCGCCGAGCAGCCCCGGGCGGTCGCGAACACGCTGCTGGGCAGGATCGACGTGGACGGGCTGCTGACGCTGGACGAGGTACGGCTGTCCGCCGAGGAACTGCGGGAGATCAACAAGATCATCGTGATCGCGTGCGGCACCTCCTACCACGCCGGACTTATCGCGAAATATGCCATCGAACACTGGGCGGGCATCCCGTGCGAGGTCGAGTTGGCCAGCGAGTTCAGATACCGCGACCCGATCCTCACCCGCGACACGCTGATCATCGTGATCAGCCAGTCCGGGGAGACGATGGACAGCCTGATGGCCGTACGGCACGCCCGCGAGCAGCGCTCCCGGGTGCTGGCCATCTGCAACGTGAACGGGTCCACGATCCCGCGTGAGGCGGACGCCGTCCTCTACACCCACGCGGGCCCGGAGATCGCCGTCGCCTCGACCAAGGCCTTCCTCACCCAGCTCGTGGCCTGCTACCTGGTCGCGCTCTACCTCGCCCAGGTCAGGGGGACCAAGTTCGGCGACGAGATCTCCCAGATCGTCGCCAGGCTGTGGGAGATGCCCGCGCGGGTCGAGGAGGTGCTCTCCACGATGGAGCCGGTCAGAGAGCTGGCCCGTTCACTGGCCGACGAGCGCTGCGTGCTCTTCCTGGGCCGTCACGTCGGCTTCCCCGTCGCCCTTGAGGGGGCGCTGAAGCTCAAGGAGCTCGCCTACATGCACGCCGAGGGCTTCGCGGCCGGGGAGCTCAAGCACGGGCCGATCGCGCTGATCGAGCCGGGGCTGCCCGTCGTGGTCGTGGTGCCCTCGCCGTCCGGTCAGCGGGTGACCCACGAGAAGATCGTCTCCAACATCCAGGAGATCAGGGCCAGGGGGGCCAAGACCATCGTCGTCGCCGAGGAGGGCGACACCTCGGTCGAGCCGTACGCCGACACGCTGATCCGTGTTCCGGTGGTGCCGACCCTGCTGCAGCCGCTGGTGGCCACCGTGCCGTTGCAGGTCTTCGCCTGTGAGCTGGCCACGGCCAAGGGCCATGACGTGGACCAGCCCCGTAATCTGGCCAAGTCCGTCACGGTCGAGTAGCCGGGGGCCCCACCGCGATCGCCCACTGCCGGGTGCCCGTGAGGAAGGCGCCGACCACCAGGGGCAGGCCCATGACGCCCACCGGCAGGTCGCCCCAGGCGGACATGGGGACGTCGACCAGGCCCCAGACGTAGGCGAAGACCGCGTTGCCCGTGGCCAGCGTGTGGGCCGACCGGGAACGGGTGGCGAGCACGGCCGCGACCACGTCGGCCGGGGCCGCCGGGATCGGGCGCAGCCGCAGGGAGCGGACCAGGAGCAGCGTTCCACCCGTGACGGCGGCGCCGACCCCCGCCCAGGGCAGGGCGGGGGAGGCGCCTCCCGCGAGGGCGACGCCGATCCCGATCAGCAGGCTCGCCGCGCTCAGTACGGCGCCGCCGTACAGGAAGGCGCGGGCCTGGGGGGACAGCAGGCGGGGCGGGGCGGTGACGGCCGCGACCGGCCCCGGATCCCGTCTGGAGCCGATCGCCAACTCGGCCCCGATCACCCCGAGGAACCAGCCGCTGAACGGGTCGATCGACATCCCGAACGGCAGCCCCAGGTCGGTGAAGGGGATCAGGGACAGCGTGAGGAAGAGTCCCGCGACCAGCCCCGGGGCCCGCCACATGCGGGTGGTCCGCAGGTAGTGCCGGACGACGGGTTCGGCACCGGGGGTGATCGCCAGCGCGTGGCGCCTGGCGAACGCCGTGATCCGCTGCGGACGGACCGGGCCTGACCCGTAACGGGCCGCGAAGGCCATCAGGATGGCCACGACGGCCAGCGAGAGCATGTGATCACCTTAGAAGCGGCGACCGACATATCTTGCCATGGAGGATGTGTCCACAACCTGTGGATAACATCCATGGATTGCCGGGGCGGGAAAGTGGGTACCGGGGACAGACCCTAGCCTGGAACCGTGATCGTAGGCATCGGGGTCGACGTCGTGGACGTCGCGCGGTTCGCGGCGTCGCTCGAAAGGACGCCCTCCCTGCGGGCCAGGTTGTTCACCGAGGCCGAGCGCGGGCTGGCCGTACGGTCCCTGGCGGCGCGGTTCGCGGCCAAGGAGGCCGTCGCCAAGGCCCTCGGCGCCCCTCCGGGGCTGAGCCACCTCGACGCCGAGGTGCTCTCCGGCGCGTACGGCAGGCCGGAGCTGCGCGTCCACGGCGCGGTCGCCGAGGTCGCCGTGGCCCTGGGCGTCGTCCGGTGGCACGTGTCGCTGACGCACGACGGGGGCGTGGCCGTCGCCTACGTGATCGCCGAGGGCTGACCGTACGGCCTCACGGTGTGGCGCGGGCCGGACGGGATACCGTCGGATCATGCTCAGCGCTCACACCTCCGATCAGGTCAGGACGGCCGAGGCGGCCCTGATGGCGAAGCTGCCCCACGGCACGCTCATGGACCGGGCCGCGACCGGCCTCGCCGTGACCTGCGCGGCGCTGCTCGGCGGCGTGTACGGCTCGCGGGTCGTGTTGCTGGTCGGCTCCGGGGACAACGGGGGAGACGCCCTGTTCGCCGGGGCCCGCCTGGCGGCCAGGGGGGCCAGGGTCGAGGCGGTCCTGGCCGGGACCCGGGTCCACGAGGCCGGCCTGGCGGCCCTGCGCCGTGCCGGGGGACGCGTCCTCGACATCAGGGCGGCCGAGGACGGCTGGCGGGAGCGGGTGCGCGCGCTGCTCGGGGCGGCCGACCTGGTCATGGACGGCCTGCTCGGCATCGGCGGATCGGGGGCGCCGCGTGAGCCGTACTCGACGCTGGCCGGGCTGACCCGGGAGGCCTCAGGACGGGCCGCGGGCGACGGGCCCCTGGTCGTCGCCGTCGACGTGCCAAGCGGGGTCGACGCCACCACGGGGCGGGTCGAGGGGGAGGCGGTCGAGGCGGACGTCACGGTCACCTTCGGCACCTACAAGGCCGGGCTGCTCGTCAGCCCGGGGGCACGTCACGCGGGACGGGTGGAGTTCGTCGACATCGGGCTCGGGCCGTACACGCCGGAGCCCGAGGTGACCGCGCTGACCGGCGCCGACGTGGCCGCGCTGCTGCCCAGGCCGGACACCACGTCCGACAAGTACCGCAGGGGGGTGGTCGGCGTCGCGGCGGGGAGCCACGGCTACACCGGCGCCGCGGTGCTGGCCGTCGGCGGGGCGGTCAGGTCGGGGGCGGGCATGGTCCGCTACGCCGGGGTCGCCGAGCCGGTGGCGCAGGTGCGCGCCCGCTGGCCGGAGGCGGTGATCACAGAGCTGAGGCCGGGGCAGGGGATCGGCGAGGTCGGCAGGGTGCAGGCGTGGGTGCTCGGTCCCGGCCTCGGGACGGGACCGGAGTCGCTGGAGGTCGTCCGCGCCGTGCTGGCGAGCGACGTGCCCGTGCTCGTCGACGCCGACGCGCTGACGCTGGTGGCCCAGGACAGGTCGCTGCTGCGCCGTACGGCCCCGGTGCTGGTCACCCCGCACGCGGGGGAGCTGTCACGGCTGCTCGGCGTGCCCAGGGAGCGGATCGAGGCCGACCCCCTGGACCACGTACGGCGGGCGGTGGCGGAGCTGGGCGTGACCGTGCTGCTCAAGGGATCGACCACCCTCGTGGCGCGGGACGGCCTGCCGGTCAGGGTGAACCTCACCGGCAGCCCGTGGCTGGCGACCGCGGGCACGGGGGACGTGCTCGCCGGGATCGCGGGGACGCTGCTGGCCGCCGGGCTCGACCCCTACGACGCGGCCTCGTGCGCCGCCCATCTGCACGGCCTGGCGGGCGCGGACGGCCCCCTGTCGGCCTGGGACGTCCTTGAGGCGGTCCAGGGTGTGCTGCGGTCACTCCTCGAATCCGATTTCCGGTCGAGATAAGCGGGGGTTTCGGACAGGGTAGGGAGGGCAGGTGAACACCTCGCCCCGGCCGCCTGCCAGGGCGATGGTGCGTCGCCGGAAACGTCCCAAAAGAGGTGTCTTTGGCATAGGTTAGACCGCTGACCTGGGAGACTGGGGGAATGAGCATGCCGATGACCCCTGCCGAGGCGAGGGTGAACCTCTCCGCCATCAGGGAAAACGTGGCCTTGCTGAGGGAGCGCTCTCAGGGTGCGGAGACCATGGCCGTGGTCAAGTCCGACGGTTACGGCCACGGCCTCGCCGCCTCCGCCAGGGCCAGTCTCGCGGGGGGTGCGACCCGCCTCGGCGCCGCCTACATCCGTGAGGCGCTGGCACTGCGGGCCGACGGGATCACGGCGCCGGTCATGGCGTGGATCATCCCGCCGGGCGAGCCCCTTGAGGAGGCGATCGTCCAGGGGATCGACCTGTCGGCGGGCGCCGTGTGGCTGGTGGACGCCATCGCCGAGGCCGCGGGCCGTACGGGCAGGACGGCCAGGGTGCACCTGAAGGTGGACACCGGCATCAGCAGGGGCGGCGCGTCCGGCGCCGAGTGGCCGACGCTCGTGGAGCGTGCCATGAAACGACAGGTCGAGGGCACCGTCGAGGTCGTCGGACTCTGGTCGCACCTCGCCTGCGCCGACATGCCCGGCCATCCGTCCATCGACATCCAGATCGACGCCTTCGACGACGCCGTGGCGGTCGCGAAGCGGGCGGGCATCGGCGGCTCGCACGTGATCCGGCACCTGGCCAACTCCGCGGCGGTGCTGACGCTGCCCAGGGCGCGTTACGACATGGTCCGCCCCGGCCTTGCGGTCTTCGGGCTGAGCCCCATCCCCGAGATGGGCGACTTCGGGCTGCGGCCCGCGATGACCCTGGTCGCGCGGATCGCGATGGCCAAGCGGGTGCCCGCCGGAGCCGGGGTCTCCTACGGCCACACCTACCTCACCGGGCGCGAGACCACGCTCGGCCTGGTCCCCCTCGGCTACGCCGACGGCATCATGCGGAACGCGGGCAACCTCGCGGAGGTGTTCGCGGGTGGCAGGCGGCACCGGGTCGCCGGGCGGGTCTGCATGGACCAGTTCGTCATCGACGTCGGGGACGACCCGCTGACCGAGGGCGACGAGGTCATCGTCTTCGGTGACGGGTCGCTGGGCGAGCCGACCCTGCAGGAATGGGCGGATTCCCTTGGCACGATCACGCATGAGATCGTGACCAGGATCGGATCGCGGATTCCGCGCGTTTACCACTGAGAGGCACGGCTGGGGGTCGCATGAGCAACACCGCACGGCGCAGGGTCGGCATCGCGGGAGCCGTCGTCGGCGCCGCGTCCGCCGGGGTGGCCGCCGCGGCCCTCGCCAAGCGGTACGCGGTCGGGCGGATCAGGCTCCGTCCGGACCTGGAGATGAGCGAGCCCCTCGGCGAACTGCGCGGTGAGCCGGTCAGGGTCACCACCTCCGACGGCGTCGGCCTCTACGCCGAGGTGGACGGCGTCGAGGACTCCCCGCTCACCGTGGTGCTCTGCCACGGCTACACGCTCAACCTGGACTCCTGGCACTACCAGCGGCGTGACCTGCGCGACTCCCACCGCCTGGTCCTGTGGGACCAGCGCGCGCACGGGCGCTCGCCGCACGCGGGCGCCGAGGGATGCACGATCGACCGGCTCGGCGACGACCTGGCCGAGGTGATCGAGGAGCTGGTGCCCGGCCCGTGCGTCCTGGTCGGCCACTCCATGGGCGGGATGACCGTCATGGCGCTCGCCGAACGCCACCCCGACCTGTTCGGCGACAAGGTCAAGGGCGTCGCGCTGATCTCCACCTCGGCGGGCAAGCTGGCCGAGATCTCCCTGGGGCTTCCCGCGCTGCTGTCGAGGGCCGTGCACAGGGTCACCCCCGGAACGGTCGCCCTGCTCGGCAGGGGCGGCACGCTGGTCGACAAGGGGCGGCAGGCGGGCAACGACGTGGCCTTCCTGCTCCTGCGCCACCTGGGCTTCGGCGACCCGAAGAACGTCAGCCCGACGGTGGTCGACTTCGCCGAGTCGATGATCCGCTCGACGCCGTTCGAGGTGATCGCCGACTTCTACCCCGCGCTGATGTCGCACGACAAACTGGGCGCGCTCGGCGTCCTGGACGACGTGCCGACCTCCATCATCGTGGGGGACAAGGACTGGCTGACGCCGGTCGAGCACAGCAGGGCCATCGCCGCCGCGCTGCCACGGGCCCAGCTCACCGAGGTTCCCGGAACCTCGCACCTGATCCAGCTCGAACGGCCTACCGTCGTCAACGACGCGCTGCGCGACCTGCTCAAGCGGGCGGCGGCCGAACCAGGGGGCGCGGAGCCCGCAGACACAGAGGAGACGAACCGGTGAGAGTCGTGGCGACCGCGGAGGAGATGCGCGAGCTGGGCGTCGAACTGGCCGGGCTGCTGCGCGCGGGAGACCTCGCGGTGCTGTCCGGGCCGCTGGGCGCGGGCAAGACGACCCTGGTCCAGGGGATCGCGGAGGGGCTGAAGGTGCGCGGGCCGATCACCTCCCCGACCTTCGTCATCGCCAGGGTCCACCCCTCGCTGTCCGGCGGTCCCGCGCTGGTGCACGCCGACGCCTACCGCCTCGGCGGGAACCTGGAGGTCGACGACCTCGACCTGGACGCCTCCCTCGAAGACTCGGTGACGGTCGTCGAGTGGGGCGAGGGCCTGGTCGAGGGGCTGACCGAGGACCGCCTTGAGATCAGCGTCGAGCGCGCCGAGGCCGCGGGCGCGACCGAGGAACGGACCGTACGGCTGCGCGGCGTCGGCGCCCGCTGGGAGGGCGTTGTCTGATTCACCCCCGTAGGCCCGGGAATCCTGGCACTCTGGCATCACATCCCACTTGGGATAGATCATCGGTACCGAAGATCGACCATGCGGTTATGTCCATGTTTAATGGAGATCAGGCGGGAAGTTAAGCCGAGCCAGGGTCGTCGGCCGGACTGCGAAGTGGAGTGCGACGGGTGCCAAGGGTGAAGCGTGTCGCGGTTCTGGGGGCTGCCGCCCTCTTCGGAGTGGCCGGATGCACGGCCCAGCCCACCACGGAGGGCACGAACGGGAACACCTCACCCGTGGCGGATCGGACCACGATCAGCAGGCAGGACATCGAGGTCCAGCTCCAGCCGGCCCGCGCCAAGGCCGGGCAGAAGGTGTGGGTGCTGGCCAACTGCCCCATCCCCGAAGGCGGTCCGGAGCACCGGGGAACCGCCTCCGCCGAGGTCTTCAGCGCCGCGATCACCCTTGAGCCGATCCTGGCGACCCCGAGCCCCTCCGCCTCCGCGACCGGCACACCCGCCGCGCGCCCCTGGGTCCGTGGCCAGGCCACCGTCGCCGACGGCGCCAAGACCGGCGTCTACGACGTCAACACCAGGTGCGAGGGCACCAACGACACCGGCAAGGCCAGCCTGAGGGTCGTCTCCGACGGAGAGTCGAGCTCAAAGCCGACCTCACGCCCGAAGCCGACCCGCACGATCATCTCGACCCACGGCCCGGCGACCGGCGGCGGAGGCACCGCCGCCGGCGGTCCGAACGACGGCTCGGGTATGCCGCTCGGCACGACCGGGGCGCTGCTCGCCGTCGCCCTGGCCGGCGGAGCGGGCTACCTCGTCGTACGGCGTCGCCGCTCGTAGCGGTAACCGATGGCCTCCTCCCGCTGGACCCGGATCGTCGTCGCCGGGCTCGTCACCGGCTTCGTCATGGTCGCGATCAACAGGGGCGACCGGGACGAGACCCCCGCCCGCGCCGCGGTCGTGCCCAAGCGCCTCGACATCCCCTCGCTGGGCATCCAGGCGCCCCTGATGAAGCTCGGCGTCACGGACGGCCAGATCGACCTGCCGCCGTTCGACAGGCCGGACGAGGCCGGATGGCTCAAGGAGAGCGCGGTCCCCGGCGACCCCGGCTCCGCGGTGATCCTCGGGCACGTCGACACCAAGACCGACCCGGCCGTCTTCTACAAGCTCAAGCAGATGCGGGCCGGGCAGGCGATCAAGGTCGTGCGCAGTGACGGCAAGGTCGCCCAGTACCGTGTGGACTCCATCGAGCAGACCAGCAAGGACCGTTTCCCCGCGGACAAGGTCTATCTGGAGGACGGCCTGAGGCTCATCACCTGCGGCGGCACCTTCGACTGGGACAGGCACGAGTACCGCGACAACGTCATCGTCTACGCCACCCTCGTCAAAGCGAGGACCTGACCCGGGATGGAGCGGTCGGCCAGGTCGGCGCGCGGATCGGCGCGCGCTCGTCAAGGCGAGGACCTGACCCGATCCGAGACGGACTAGGCTAACTGTTCGTGCTGGTCCTGGCCTTTGATACCGCGACCCCCGCCGTCACCGCAGCGCTGCACGACGGCGAGAGGGTCCTGGCCGAGTCGACGACGGTTGACGCCCGTCGGCACGGCGAGCTGCTCGTTCCCACGATCGAGACGGTCCTGCGGGAGGCCGGTGTCGTCCTCGCCGACGTCACGGTCGTCGTCGCGGGCTCCGGCCCCGGTCCCTACACCGGGCTGCGGGTCGGCCTGGTCACCGCCCAGGCCCTGGCGACCTCGCTGGGCGTGCCCGCCTACGGCCTGTGCACGCTCGACGCCGTGGCCTACGGCAGCGGGCGCGAGGAGCCCTTCCTCGTGGCCACGGACGCCCGCCGCAAGGAGGTCTTCTGGGGTCACTACGAGGACCGGCGGACCCGTCTGTCCGGTCCCGCCGTCGACAAACCCCAGGACCTGCCCGCGGACCTGCCGCTCGTCGGCGCGGGCGCGCGGATGTACGCCGAGGTCGTCGGCGTCTCCCGGCTGCTCGACGCGCCCGAGTACCCCTTCGCCGGGGCGATGGCGGCGCTGGCCGCCGAACAACTCGGCCAGCCCGACGTCGCGGAGGTCGTGGAGAGCGGCACGCATCCCGTGCTGAGCCTGCCCAGGCCGATCTACCTGCGCCGTCCCGACGCCCAGGTGCCCGCTCCGCCGAAGAGGGTCTCCGCGTGAGCGTGATCCTGCGCCTGATGACCCACGACGACCTGCCCGAGGTGATGAAGGTCGAGCGGGAGACCTTCCCGCTGGACGCCTGGAGCGAGGGCATGCTCCGCGGTGAGCTGGACGACCAGCCCAGGACCAGGCACTACGTGGTCGCCGTCGTCGGCGAGGAGATCGTCGGCTACGCCGGGCTCTACGCCGCGGGGGACCAGGCGGACGTGCAGACCATCGCCGTGTCCGAGGGCCACCGCCGGGCCGGGATCGGCGGGGCCATGCTGACCGAGCTGCTCGCCGAGGCCGTACGGCGTGGCGCCACGTCGATCTTCCTTGAGGTGCGCGCGGACAACTCCGGGGCCCAGGCCGTCTACGAGAGGTTCGGATTCGAGCGGATCGGCCTGCGCCGCCGCTACTACGAGGACGGCACCGACGCGATCATGATGAAGAAGGACCTCAATGCGTGACGAACCCCTAGTGCTGGGCATCGAGACCTCCTGCGACGAGACCGGGATCGGCATCGTCAGGGGGCACACCCTGCTGGCCAACACGATCGCCTCAAGCGTCGAGCAGCACGCCCGGTTCGGCGGCGTCGTGCCCGAGGTCGCCTCACGGGCCCACCTTGAGGCGATGACCCCGACCGTTGAGCGCGCCCTCGACCAGGCGGGCCTGCGCCTGACCGACATCGACGCGATCGCGGTGACCGCGGGTCCCGGCCTGGCGGGAGCCCTGCTCGTCGGCGTCGCCGCCGCCAAGGCCTACTCGCTCGGACTTGGCGTGCCCCTGTACGGCGTGAACCACCTGGCCGCCCACGTCGCGGTCGACCAGCTCGAACACGGCGCCCTGCCCAAGCCCTGCATCGCGATGCTGGTCTCCGGCGGTCACTCCTCGCTGCTGCTGGTGCCCGACGTCGCCAAGGAGGTCATCCCGCTGGGCTCGACCGTCGACGACGCCGCCGGAGAGGCCTTCGACAAGGTGGCCCGGGTGCTCGGCCTGCCCTTCCCCGGTGGCCCCCACATCGACCGGGTGGCGGGCGACGGCTCGGGTACGGCCATCGCCTTCCCCAGGGGCAAGCACGACGACGGGACGCTCGACTTCTCCTTCTCCGGGCTGAAGACCGCCGTCGCCCGCTGGGTCGAGGCCAGGGAGCGCGCCGGTGAGACGATCCACGTGCCGGACGTGGCCGCCTCCTTCCAGGAGGCCGTGGTCGACGTGCTGACCCACAAGGCCCTGCTGGCCTGCCGCGAGCACGGCGTACGCGACCTGCTGATCGGCGGCGGCGTGGCCGCCAACTCCCGGTTGCGGGCCCTGGCCCAGGAGCGCTGCGACGCCGCGGGTGTACGGCTGCGCGTCCCCCGGCCCGGTCTGTGCACCGACAACGGGGCGATGGTGGCCGCGCTCGGCTCCGACCTGGTCGCGGCCGGGATCTCCCCCTCTCCGCTGGACATCCCCGCCGACTCCTCGCTGCCGATCACCACGGTCCACGTGTGACGACGGGCCGTCAGGCCGGGTGCAGGGCGAGCGCCGGGTAGTCGGTGTAGCCGGTGTGGTCGCCGCCGAAGGCCTTGGAGAGGTCGGGCTCGTTCAGCGGCGCGCCGAGGCGCAGGCGCACCGGCAGGTCGGGGTTGGCCAGGAACGACCTGCCCAGGGCGACGAGGTCGGCGCCCTGGCCCAGCCAGTGGGCGGAGGCGGCCGAGGGGTCGGCCTTGGCGGGGTCGTTGACGATGAGCGCGTGCGGCCACAGCGCGCGGACCCGCCCGTCGAACTCCGCCGAGCCGCCCGCCAGGTGGTGCAGGTAGACCAGGCCGATGTCGGCCAGCTCGGCGAGCAGTGCCGGGTAGACCTCGTGCGCGTCCTCCTCGACCAGGTCTTGGCTGCCGGTGGCGGGGGAGATCCTGATGCCGACCCGGTGCGCGCCGACGGCGTCGGCGACGGCCCGCGCGGTCTCGACGGCGAAGCGGATCCGGTTCTCGACGGAGCCGCCGAAGCGGTCCTGGCGCAGGTTGGCGTTCTGGGAGAGGAACTGGTGGATGAGATAGCCGTTCGCCCCGTGCAGTTCGACCCCGTCGAACCCGGCGTCGATCGCGCGGCGGGCGGCGTCGGCGAAGTCGCCGATGGTCGCCTCGGCCTCCTCGGTGGTCAGCGCGACGGGGGTCGGCGGGTCCTGCGGGCCGTTCGGGGTGAAGATCTGGCTCTGTAGCCGTACGGCCGACGGCGCGACGGGGATCGCGCCGGTGTTGTCGGGGTGGCCGACCCGGCCCACGTGCATGAGCTGGGCGAAGATCCGGCCGCCCGCCGCGTGGACGGCGTCGGTCACCTCACGCCACCCGGCGACCTGGCGGTCGGTGTGCAGACCCGGCGTGTCCATGTATCCCTTGCCCGCCGCGCTCGGCTGCACCCCCTCGGAGACGATCAGACCGGCCGAGGCGCGCTGCGCGTAGTACAGGGCGGTCAGCGTGGAGGGGATGCCGTCCACGTAGGCACGTGAACGGGTCATGGGGGCCATGACCAGACGGTTCGGCAGTTCCAGGGCACCGAGCCTGAACGGGGAGAACGGCATGGCTGATCCCTTCGGGATTCTAATATGGTCGGCTAACTTGGGCGACCAACTTGGTCGGCCAAGAGTCAGTTCTACAACTTGGGCGACCAACTTGCAAGGAGTAGGCTGGAGTCGAACAGGAGGACGAGATGACGCTTCCACGGCTTGACGAGGAACCGGCGGGGGTCGAAGCCTGGGAGGAAAGCCCCGACAGCCTGAACTGCCTGATGATCCAGGCCGCCCGAGGGCACCGCACGCTCATGGCCGGTCTCCTGGCCGAACTCGACCTCTACCCGGGCCAGGAGCGCACCCTGACCCTGCTCTGGGAGTACGGCCCGCAGCCGCAGAACGTGCTCGCCAGGCTCATCGGCATCGACATGTCCACGATGACCAAGACCCTCCAGCGCCTCGAACGCAGCGGCTTCGTCAGCCGCGCGCCCAGTCCCGCCAACCGCCGGGTCAGCATCGTCAGCAGCACCCCGAAGGGCGACGCCCTGCGCCCGGAGGTCGAACGCGTCCTGGCGGAGGTCCACCGCCGGATGACCGGCGGCCTGAGCCCGGGGCAGGCGGGGGAGCTGACCCTGCTGCTGAAGGTGGTCAGGAACAACCTGTGCGGTGAGGAGGCGTGCGACACCTCCCCCTGCCTACCGGGCGACAACATGTGCTGAAGGCGTCAGTCCCCGTTGCCGTGGGGCCGGCGCAGCAGGGCCTCCGCGAGGACCAGCACGGTCTCCTCAAGCGCGCCGAGCCTGCCGGTCGGGTCGGCGCCGGCGGGCTCGACGGTCCGGGCCAGCGCCTCGGTGAGCCGCTCGCGGCCCGGCTGGGCGCGCAGCACGTCGCCCAAGGGGGCGAGGGCCGCGCGGGCCTGGGCGACGCGCTCCTCGAACGGGTCGAGGCGCCGCTGCTCCCGCTCCCGGGTCTGCAGCAGGCCCTTCAGCCGCTTCCCGGCCCCGGTGACGTGCGCCTGCACGTCCTCCGGCCGCCCGGTGTGGCCGTCGAGCGTCCGTAGCCGGGCGTCGACGGCCTCGATCCGGTTGAGGGTCCGCCCCTCGACGTCGTCCAGGCGTTCGTCGAGGGCGTCGAACCGCGCCTCGTGACGGGCGGCGATCTCGCCGAGCCGCTCGTTCGTCTCCGTCATCCGCCGCTCAAGCGCGGCCAGCCGCCCGTCCAGGTCGTTCAGGCAGTCTCCGACGTCCTCGGTCAGGCCGTCGATTCTGACCATGATCATGTCGATCTTGCCACTCACCTGCTCGACGGCGTCCGACAGGCGGCGGGTCGCCTCGGCGACGACCCCCTGGAAGCCCGCCGACAGCTCGGGCAGGCCCTTCTCAAGGGACCCCGTACGCCGGACCAGCTCACCCAGCCCCTTGTCCAGCCGGGTGAACCGGCCGGCGGCCGCGTCCATGCCCGTCTGGAGACGGCCGAGCCGCTCGGTGGTCTCCCCGGTGTCCTGGGTCTTGCCGGTGAGCACCCGGAGCCGGGAGAGCGCCTCGTCGGTCTTCTCGCTTACGGCGCTGAGATCGGCCCACAGGCGCGGCAGCCCGTCCAGGGGGACGATCTGCGCGCCGACCGACTTGACCTCCCGGGTCAGGAAGCCGACCCGCGCGCCGACCGAGTCCACGTGGTCGCGGACCGCCTCGACGTGCTGGGCGAGTCCCTGGACCCAGGCGGGCGGGCGGGTCAGGGCCTTGTCGAGGCGGCCGGTCACGGATTCGAGCGTGCCGTTCAGCCCGCTCTCCCGATCCCTGACCTCCCGCAGCAGCCACTCCACGCCGTCGAGGCGCTGACGGATCTCATCGAGCCCGGTGCCCTGGGGGCGCTGGTCGTACACGGGCGCGGGGGAGAGCTGCTCGTACACGGGCGTCTGGGGGCACTGGTCGTAGATGGGCGCGGGGGGGAGCTGCTCGTAGACGGAGCTCTGCGGGCGCTGCTCGTACGCGGGCCCCTGCGGGCGCTGCTCGCGCACGGGGTCCTGGGCGGCGTGCGCCAGCAGTTCGCGCATCCGGTCGAAGATCGGGCTCTGCTCGTCCGCGTGGAACAGGGTGTGGCCGGAACGATCCACGGAAAACCCCTTTCCCCGCCGACGGTCGGCCACGCGGCGGGCTTTAATATTTCTTTAAGGACTTTGTTTGTAATTTACCGAGGAATGCTGGCCGAGCTTTCCCCGGAAATCCATGCGCGAGTAACCCTAGCCCCTGAGACATGTGTCCTCCGTGTCAAATTTAAAAAAGACAGATCGCCGGTTAATTGCTGGATGTACCGTTTTGCCAGTTCAGGAAGGGGTGCATATCAAGGCGAAAGGCCTTTCCTCGATCCTGGTGAGAATAACGACCGCAGATTCGCCCCCGGTCAGGCGAAGGTCCTTTCTGAGGCGATCGACGTCGACCGCCGAACCCCTTTTTTTGATCGTCACGTTTCCCACTCCACGCGCACGCAGCGCCGCCCTCAGCCGTTTGAGCGAGAACGGCAGAGTCTCGTGGACCTCGTACCGCGCCGCCCACGGCGTCCGCTCCGCCCCGTCCCCCGTGATGTAGGCGATGCGCGGATCGAGCAGGTGCCCGCCGACCGCGTCGGCGACCTCCGCCACGAGGTGGGCCCTGATCGCCGCCCCGTCGGGCTCGTGGACGTAGCGCCCGACCGGGCCGTGCCCCGCCGTACCGAGCTTGGGATCGGGGGTCAGCGTCGCGCCGGACGGCAGCATCGTGGCCCTGCGCTCGACCTCGCCGGCCAGGGCGCCGCACCAGATCGCGGCCTCCTTGACCTCGCCCCGGTGGGAGACCCACTCGGCCTCCGCCCCCGGTGGGATGAACGCGTAGTCGATCCCCGGGGCCACCTTCAGGCACGCGGCCCTCGCCCCGCGCGCCATCTCCAGCACCTGGGGCCACGGCGGTGAGTAGGCCATCGGATCGAAGGTCCTGCCCCGGGCCGTACGGCGGGCGGGGTCGGCGAACAGGACGTCGAAACCGGACGGGTCGACCGTGGCGGCGTCGGCCGCACGGACCGTGACCCGGTCGCCGAACCCCAGCGCGTCGGCGTTGGCCCGGGCGACCGCGGCGGTGAGCGGGTCGGCGTCGACCGCCTCGACCACGCATCCGGCCCTGGCCAGGGCCAGGGTGTCCCCGCCGATGCCGCAGCAGACGTCGGCGACCCGGGAGCCGGGGGGGACGCGCCGGGCGCGGTGGTCGGCCACCTCGCGCCGGGTCGACTGTTCAAGGCCGTTCGGCGTGAAGTACATCACCCCGGCGTCGGCGCCGAACTTCTCCACGGCGCGGCGTCTGAGCCCCGCCTGGGTGAGCGCCGCGGAGGTCAGGTCGGCGTCGTAGGTCTTCCTGAGCCGGGTGACCGCCGCGACCGGGTCGTCTCCCGCGGTCTCAGCGGCGGCCAGGGCCTCCTGGCCCCGGGGTGTCAACAGCTCCAGGAACGAGTAAAGCTCCACACCGCCCGACGCTACCGCCTCGGACGGATGGAGCCTCTCCTCAGCCCAGCAGGGCGGTCACGCCGCTCGCCGTGGCGTCTTTCCCGTCACCGTTCGTAGCCATCGGGTCGCGTTCCCCCCCGGTGCTCGCTCGTATGTTCCCGAAGTCGTATGTTCTCCGATGGGCGTCCCGGTGTCGCCCCGAAGCGCGGGAATCGGGGTGAAGGTTCTCAGGCGTCCGCGGCGCGGTAGGCGACGAGGGAGTCGACGAACTTCCTGCGCAGCGCCGGGACGCCGCCGACCGCGCGGAAGAACGTCCGGTTGGCCGCCAGGACCGCACGGCCGATGACCGGCCTGTGCAGCAGGTCGTCGCCGTTGGTGCCGTTCTGGGCGAGGGAGTCGGCGACGCGGGCGAAGCCGTACGGGATCATCTCCGCCTCGTAGGCGGCGACGGCGTCCAGCAGCGGCGTGCCGTCACGGACGGTGACGAGCCGCCTGGTCAGGAGCATCGCGTCGCGCAGGGCGGTGTTGGCGCCTACGCCCCGCCCGGGGGTCATGGTGTGCACGGCGTCGCCGAGCAGGGTGACGTTGGTGGTCTCCCACGGGTCCACCGGCTCGGAGGTGCGGATGGCGATGGGGAAGCAGCTGCCCGGGTCGGCGGCCCGGAACAGCGCGCGCAGGTCCGGGTGCCAGTTGGGCGTCATGTCCAGGACCACCCGTTTGAGGTCCTCGCCGCGCAGGTCCATCACCCCGGGCGGGAACCTGCGGGCCGAGGCGGAGAAGCCCCAGTTGATGTAGTCGCGGGTGTTGTCGTACAGCAGGCCGGGCCAGCGCGCGATCAGCTCGGCGTCGTTGCCGCCGACACCGTGCTTGACCTCGCCGTCGCGGTCCCACTTGAACTCCATGACGTGCCAGATGCAGAACTGGCCCTTCGGGGCGAAGGTGGCGGAGATCCCGTTGAAGACCTCCTCGGGCAGCAGCGCCCTGGTCTCCGGGGTCACCGCGACCTTGGCGGAGACCGCGATCACCCCGGTGTCCCTGACCTTCGCGTGCGGGAGGTACTGCCTGCGGACCCTGGAGCCGGTGCCGTCGGCGGCGACGAGCAGGTCGCCGGTGGCCGAGGTGCCGTCGTCGAAGAAGGCGGTCACGGTGCCGTCCGCGCCGCGCTCGTAGTGGGTGAAGGTCTTGCCGAAGCGCACGACGTCGTCCATCCCGGTGAGCAGCACCTGGCGCAGGGTCATCCGGGAGACCGAGCGTTCGCTGTGGACCGGGTCGGTGCTCTCGGGCAGCCGGAAGGAGGCGATCGTCCCGCGCCGTTCGGTCAGCACGTTGAAGTAGGCGGGCGTCCTGGCGCAGGTGGCGGTGTAGGTGTCGAACAGTTCGGAGGGCAGGCACTCGCGGAGCGCCTGGTTGCCCGTCGGGTCGATGCCGACGCGGTAGCCGTGCACGCCGTCGGCGCGGGTGCGGTCGCGTTCGTAGACCGCGACCGAGATCCCGGCGCGCCGCAGGCCGTGGGCCAGGCACATTCCGCCGGTGCCCGCACCGATGACGATCACGTGGAGAGGGGACACGGGTCTCCCTTGGAAGGTGGGTCTGGACAGGGGTGTTCTTCTCGAACGCCATGTATCTTGATGTTCGAGGCATATTTAGCTTGATGGTCGAGAGGCTTGAATGTCAAGGGAAAATGGTCCCGAGCGTCGGGACGGCGCTCTCAGGGCGGAGCTGGGACAGGAGATCCAGGCAGGTCAGACGGCCGTCGACGCCTTCGACGAGGCGGTCGCGATCCACCTCGGGGTGAACAGGACCGACCTGCGCTGCCTGGAGATCCTGGTGCGCGAAGGGCCTGAGGGGAACGTCACACCCAGCGTCCTCGGGACGGGCCTGGGGCTCACCACGGGCAGCGTCACCGCGATGCTCGACCGCCTCGAACGGGCCGGATACCTGACACGCTCCCCGGACCCCGGGGACCGCAGGAAGGTGGTCGTGCGCGCCACCCCCGAGACCCTCGCCAGGGTCGAGGGGCTGTACGGTCCCATCGTCGAACGGGGGAGGCGGCTGATCTCGGGTTACTCCGACGAGGAGATCCGTTTCGTGCTGGGTTTCCTGCGCGGTTCGCGGGAGCTGTACGAGACCGAGATCGCGCGGGTCAGAGGCCTGCCGGCGGCGGGGCGGCGCAGGGTTTGAGGTTCGCGTACCCAGTACGGAGGCGGTTCGTGTTGACTGTCAAGGCCTCCTTGCATACTGTTCCGTATTGGCACTCTCCCGGTGAGAGTGCCAAACATACGCGACGAGGCAGGTCTGACACCCGCGACGGCAGACCGCTGGTCGCCTCTTCTAGATCATTCAAATCTGAAGGGGAGGTCCGACGTGACGACCGCCACCAAGGTTCCCGTTAAGCCGCTCGGCGACCGCATCGTGGTCCAGCCGCTTGAGGCCGAGCAGACCACTGCTTCCGGTCTCGTTATCCCGGACACCGCCAAGGAGAAGCCGCAGGAGGGCAAGGTCCTCGCTGTCGGCCCTGGCAACTGGGACGAGGACGGCGACAAGCGCATTCCGCTCGACGTCAAGGAGGGCGACGTCGTCCTCTACAGCAAGTACGGCGGCACCGAGGTGAAGTACGGCGGCGAGGAGTACCTCGTGCTCTCCGCCCGTGACGTGCTCGCCATCATCGAGAAGTAACCGACACTTCGCAGAGATGACGTATCGAGCCCCGGGTCGCGCGAGCGCCCGGGGCTTTGATGCGCCGACGTGCTTTCAGAGAGGACCACAATGCCCAAGATCCTGTCCTTCGAGGAGGACGCGCGCCGCGCTCTTGAGCGTGGTGTCAACGCCCTCGCCGACGCGGTCAAGGTGACCCTCGGCCCCCGTGGCCGCAATGTCGTCATCGACAAGAAGTTCGGCGCGCCGACCATCACCAACGACGGTGTCACCATCGCGCGTGAGGTCGAGCTGGAGAAGCCGTACGAGAACCTCGGCGCCCAGCTCGCCAAGGAGGTCGCGACCAAGACCAACGACGTCGCCGGTGACGGTACGACCACCGCGACCGTCCTCGCCCAGGCGATGGTCCGCGAGGGCCTGCGCAACGTCGCGGCCGGCGCCCAGCCGCTGTCCCTCAAGCGTGGCATCGACCTGGCCGCCAAGGCCGTCAGCGACAAGCTGATCGACTCGGCCAGGCCGGTCGAGGACAAGAAGGAGATCGCCCACGTGGCGACGATCTCCGCGCAGGACGCCAAGATCGGTGAGCTGATCGCCGAGGCGTTCGACAAGGTCGGCAAGGACGGTGTCATCACCGTCGAAGAGTCCAACACCATGGGCCTCGAACTGGAGTTCACCGAGGGTCTCCAGTTCGACAAGGGTTACCTTTCGCCCTACATGGTGACCGACCAGGAGCGGATGGAGGCGGTTCTCGAAGACCCCTACATCCTGATCAACCAGAACAAGATCGCTTCGGTCGCGGACTTCCTGCCGCTGCTGGAGAAGGTCGCGCAGACCAAGAAGGCGCTGCTCGTCATCGCCGAGGACGTCGAGGGCGAGGCCCTGGCCGTCCTGGTCACCAACAAGATCCGCGGCACCTTCACCTCGGTCGCGGTCAAGGCCCCCGGCTTCGGTGACCGCCGCAAGGCCATGCTGCAGGACATCGCCATCCTCACCGGTGGCGAGGTCGTCAGCGAGGAGGTCGGCCTCAAGCTGGAGCACGTCGGCCTGGAGGTCCTCGGCACGGCCCGCCGTGTCGTGATCACCAAGGACAGCACCACGGTCGTGGACGGCGCCGGCGACGCGCAGGCCATCGCCGACCGCGTCAAGGAGATCAAGCTCGCCATCGAGCAGTCCGACTCCGACTGGGACCGCGAGAAGCTCCAGGAGCGTCTGGCCAAGCTCTCCGGCGGTGTCTGCGTGCTGAAGGTCGGCGCGGCCACCGAGGTCGAGCTCAAGGAGAAGAAGCACCGCCTTGAGGACGCCATCTCCGCGACGCGCGCCGCGATCGAGGAGGGCATCGTCTCCGGCGGTGGCTCCGCGCTCATCCACGTCTCCAAGGTCCTCGACGACCTGGGCCTGTCCGGTGACGAGGCGACCGGTGTCGCCGTGGTCCGCAAGGCGCTCATCGAGCCCGCCCGCTGGATCGCGGAGAACGCCGGCCTTGAGGGCTACGTCGTGACGACCAAGGTCTCCGAGCTCCCCGTCGGTCAGGGCCTCAACGCCGCCACCGGCGAGTACGGCGACCTGATCTCCCAGGGCGTCATCGACCCGGTCAAGGTCACCCGCTCGGCCGTCCAGAACGCCGCCTCCATCGCCGGCATGCTGCTGACGACCGAGGCTCTCGTGGTGGACAAGCCCGAGGAGGAGGCTCCGGCCGCCGCCGGGCACGGCCACGGTCACGGCCACGGCCACTGATCCGCTTTCGCCGTACGGCCCGCATCTCTCACCGGATGCGGGCCGTTTCGTTTTCCGGTAAACCGAAACGTGCCTCAAAGCGTCATGCGACGATGCGCACAAGGAGTAAACTTTCATGTGACCAATGGCCGACATAATCGGCAGTCCAATGAAATATTCCTTCAGGCGCAAAGCCTTACTGTGTCCGATTGATTACGCCCCGTTATCGCCCTCTCAATGTGACCAATCCGTAGCCGTTCGCCATGACGACAGGCTCGATCGGGGCGGGCATCATGCCTAACGTGACCGAGGGATGCGTCGCCGACGCCAAAAGTGGGGTAAGGCTTGCGACGAGATCTGAAGGGGTCCCCCACAGGGACGATCTCAAGGATCTGACGAGCCTCGCCGTTCAGGGAGATCGCACCGCGATCGAATCTCTGATCGCGCAGTTACGGCCAATGGTCGTCCGATATTGCCGTGCTCGCCTCGGGCGGGTTTCCGGTCAGTACCACATCGCGGACGACGTGGCGCAGGAGGTGTGCATCGCGGTTCTGTCCGCCCTGCCGCGTTATCGCGACATGGGCAGGCCCTTCGCGTCCTTCGTCTTCGGCATCGCCTCCCACAAGGTGGCCGACGCGCTGCGCAGTTCGGTGCGCTCCGCCGTACCCACCCAGGATCTTCCCGACGGTCCCGACGAGGGACCGGGGCCCGAGGAGACCGTGGTGCGCTACATCGAGGCCGAGCACGCCCGCAGGCTGCTCTCCAGGCTCCCGGACAACCAGCGTGAACTGCTCATGCTTCGCGTGGTCTCGGGGCTGTCGGCCGAGGAGACGGGTAATGTGCTCGGCATGTCACCAGGTGCGGTCAGGGTCGCGCAGCACCGGGCGCTCGCGCGGTTGCGCGCGATGGCGGAGCTGGAGTCGACGGCTTGATCGCCGACCAGCCGGGCCGGATTCGCCGGCGCCGCCGGGAAGCGTGGAGTGGGTCTCGCCGGTCCGGTGAGACCCGTTGGCGGGTGCGCCCATGACGGCGGTCCACCCCAGGCGTCCCGTCCGGAGATACGGCCCTGAGGAGGATCGGGGCGTCACCGAGACCGACCGCCTTCTCGACGGGCTCTCCCGGCGTGAGCCCGTCCCGTCCTCGGACGTCGCCGTCGGCCTGCTGGCCGCACTGATCGACGACGTCGATCAGTGGTGCCCCTCGGTGTCGGTCACCCCGTCGACGTAACCCCTGGCGTACTCCCAGGTCACATAGTTCGTGGGGTCGGGCTGGTAGGCGGGTTCGTGAACCTGCGGCCTGCCGTTGTCGATCATCTGACGCAGGTTGCCGCGCAGCAGCTCCCAGTCGAAGTAGTGCTGTTCCCCGCACTCGGGGCAGTCGAGCACCAGCCCGAGCACCCCCTGGGGCTCAAGAAGAGACCGGAAGACCTCGACGTCGGCGAGGTCCGTCATGGCCTCGTCGCGTTCGGCGGAGGTCAGCGACTGGGGGGAGTCCGTCTCACCCAGTGCCGCCGCCGGGTCGTCGGGGTCGTCCGCGAACGGGTCGCGGGGGACGTCGTCGAGCACGATCCCACCTTATGGCCTTGATATGACCTTGATGTGCGGCAGGTCCAACCGGCGGTCCACGGGCACGCGGAGCGACGTGCAGGCGCGCAAAGAGGCCTTCACGTCAGCCAGCCGCGCCGGGCGGCCTCCGCACCCGCCTGGAAGCGGGACTGGGCGCCGAGCTCGGCCATGGCGTCGGCGAACCGGGCCCGCACCGTGCGCACCGAGACCCCGAGCTGCCTGGCGATCATCTCGTCGGAGACGCCCTGGGCCGCGAGCCGCAGCACCTGGATCATCCCGTCGCCCCGGCGCGGCCAGGGCAGCGGCGCCGCGCGGGCCCACAGCTCGTCGAAGAGGGAGCGCAGCGCGTCCACCACGACGGGGGTCCTGACCAGGTGGAAGTTGTAGGCGCTCTCCGCCAGCGTGCCGCCCCACCGGGCGGGCACACCCGCGGCGTCCGTCCCGGCGATCAGGAACCAGCTCGGCACCGTGTCCAGGGTGCGGATGCTGGCCCCGGCCTGCTGGAACTGGCTCAGCTTCTCCCGCAGGGCGGGGATCTCCAGGGTCTGGACCGGGATGATGTTCCTGGTGGACAGCAGGCCCGCGCGCTGCGCCCCGATCCACTGGTCGGCGTAGCGGTGCGCGAAGTCGTTCATCGTGCGCCGGTCGGGGATGACCGAGAGCAGTTCGAGCGGCGGTGACTGTACGGCCATGCCGATCACGCTCTCGTACAGCTCGTCCGCCCCGCCGACCAGATCGACCGAGAATTGGCCCGTCTGGTAGTCGCGGCCCGCGTCGTACTGGTGGATGAGGTCGCGGATCGAGCCGACGACGGTGTCGATCCTGCGGCTCTCCGCGGCGAGCCGGTCGAGGCGGTCGGCGAGCAGGTGGCCCAGGGCCGTCGCGGGGTGACGGGCGAGGTACTCACCGCCCTGCTCGTGGACCACGCCCAGCTTCACCAGGGTGTCCAGCTCACGGCTCAGCGGCTCAGGCGAGCCGTCCAAGGCGTCGGCGAGTTCGGCGCAGGTTGCGCGGTGCAGGCGTAGCACCGCGTTGTACAGGGAGATCTGGGCCGAGGTGAAGCCCAGACTCTCAAGCGGCGGTGTGTCGGTACGCATCGGCGAGAGGCTCCAGAGATGACACGGCGTTCCGCGAGAATAACGTCCCGAAATCACCGGTGTCCGGGCGTTGCGTCTTCTGGGCCACTTCCGGTCTCGTGGACGACTCGTCCCGAGCCGTCGCCGATCGGGGAACCCCGTCCGTCCTGGGCGGTCGGGTGCAGCTTCGTGCAACTGCACGTCCGTACATTGCGTGTGAACGGAAGGTAACGCAGACTTTACCCAGCGTCGGCGAGGGGCGTGGGCGTGTAGTGGCCGTTCGGACGCGGAGGGGGGTCCGGCGGCGTGCGGTGCCCCCGCGCCTCCCGCCGGTGACCGGGGAACCGGGCGGGTCACCGACCGCTCGGTTCCCCAAACCCCGGCCGGGACCGGGCGGTCCGTCGGCCGCCCGGCTCCCGTCCTTCAGGGAGGGGAACCGGACGCTCACCGGCCGTCCGGTTCCCCACCTTCCCCGGTGTCCTCCGGGTTTGGCGCCAGACTCTAAACTGTGACCCGGGGGCCGGCGCCTTCCCCACTCCACTTGAGAGCGCCGTGGCAGGAGGGTCGCAGATGGCAAGGTTCACCGAGACCGGGCTCACGTTCGACGACGTGCTCCTGGTTCCCGCCTATTCGGATCTACAGCCGGGTGAGGCGGAGACCACCACCCGCCTGTCGCGGGGCATCACCCTGCGCATCCCGCTCGTCTCCGCCGCGATGGACACGGTCACCGAGGCCCGGATGGCGGTGGCGATGGCGCGTCAGGGCGGTGTCGGCATCCTGCACCGCAACCTCTCCATCGAGGAGCAGGCCCAGCAGGTCGATCTCGTCAAGCGCTCCGAGGCCGGGATGGTCACCAACCCGGTCACCTGCTCGCCCGAGGACACGCTCGCCGACGTCGAGCGCCTGTGCGCGACCTACCGCATCTCCGGTGTCCCGGTGACCGACGAGAACGGCGTGCTGGTCGGCATCGTCACCAACCGCGACATGCGCTTCGAGACCGACCACGGCCGCCTCGTGCGCGACGTCATGACCTCGATGCCGCTGGTCACCGCGCCGGTCGGGGTCTCCAGGGACGACGCCTTCGCGCTGCTGCGCAAGAACAAGATCGAGAAGCTGCCGCTGGTCGACGCGGGCGGACGGCTGCGCGGGCTCATCACCGTCAAGGACTTCACCAAGAGCGAGCAGTACCCCCTGTCCACGAAGGACGCGGACGGCAGGCTCGTCGTCGGCGCCGCGATCGGCGTGGGCGAGGACGCCGAGAAGCGGGCGGCGGCCCTGATCGAGGCCGGGGTCGACGTGGTCGTGGTGGACGTCGCGCACGGCCACTCCAAGGGCCTGGCCGACATGATCTCCAAGCTCAAGGCCAACAGCGGCGTCCAGGTCGTCGGCGGCAACATCGCCACCCGCGCGGGTGCCCAGATGCTGGTCGACGCGGGGGCCGACGCGGTCAAGGTCGGTGTCGGGCCCGGCTCCATCTGCACCACCCGGGTGGTCGCGGGCGTCGGCGCGCCGCAGGTCACGGCCATCCACCAGGCCTCGCTCGCGGCCGGTCCCGCCGGAATCCCGGTGATCGGCGACGGCGGCCTGCAGTACTCCGGCGACATCGCCAAGGCCATCGCGGCCGGAGCCGACACGGTCATGCTCGGCTCGCTCCTGGCGGGCTGCGAGGAGTCGCCGGGCGAGCTGATCTTCATCAACGGCAAGCAGTTCAAGTCCTACCGGGGGATGGGCTCGCTGGGCGCGGTCCGCAACCGCGAGCGCGGCGGGACCTCCTTCAGCAAGGACCGCTACGCCCAGGCCGACGTCGGCAGCGAGGACAGGTTCATCCCCGAGGGCATCGAGGGTCAGGTTCCCTACCGCGGGCCGGTCGCCGCGGTCGCCCACCAGCTCGTCGGCGGTCTGCGCCAGGGCATGTGGTACTCCGGGTGCCGAACGATCGAGGACATGCACAGCAGGTGCGAGCTCATGCCGATCACCGCGGCCGGGCTCAAGGAGAGCCACCCGCACGACATCCAGATGACCGTCGAGGCTCCGAACTACCACCGCCGATAGAGTCCCGACCCGGTTCTCGCGGCGGGCCGGGCCGTGACGGCACGGTACGGCCCGCCGTACAGGCATGACATGGAAAGACAGGCATATGACTCAGGTGGAGATCGGCCGCGGCAAGAACGGCCGCCGTGCCTACGCGCTCGACGAGATCGGTATCGTCCCCTCCCGCCGCACCCGTGACCCCGAGGAGGTCTCGATCGCCTGGCAGATCGACGCCTACCGGTTCGAGCTGCCCGTCGTGGTGAGCCCGATGGACAGCGTGGTCTCCCCGGCGACGGCGATCGAGGTGGGCAGGCTCGGCGGGCTGGCCGTACTCGACCTTGAGGGGTTGTGGACCCGTTACGACGACCCGACGTCGCTGCTGGCCGAGGTGGCCGAGCTTGAGGGGGAGGCCGCGACCAGGCGGCTCCAGGAGATCTACAACGCGCCGATCAGGGAAGAGCTGATCGGCCGTCGCATCGAGGAGATCCGCGGGGCCGGGGTGACCACGGCGGTGCGGTTGTCCCCGCAGCGCACGGTCCAGTACCACAAGGCCGTCATCGACGCGGGCGTGGACATCTTCGTGATCCGCGGCACCACGGTCTCCGCCGAGCACGTCTCCGGACGGGCGGAGCCGCTCAACCTCAAGCAGTTCATCTACGAGCTGGACGTGCCGGTGATCGTCGGCGGCTGCGCCACCTACACCGCGGCCCTGCACCTCATGCGGACCGGCGCGGCCGGCGTCCTGGTCG
The DNA here is from genome assembly GCF_042893955.1 of Streptosporangium sp. NPDC001559. Classification (NCBI taxonomy): domain Bacteria; kingdom Bacillati; phylum Actinomycetota; class Actinomycetes; order Streptosporangiales; family Streptosporangiaceae; genus Streptosporangium; species Streptosporangium sp. NPDC001559. The sequence continues at coordinate 833,742 of NZ_JBIAVG010000001.1, read as the reverse complement.
GCTTCGGCGGCGGCGCCTCGCACACCACGCGCACGGTGCTCGGCGTCGCGGTGCCGATGGCCACCGCGATCTCCGACGTGGCCGCGGCCCGGCGTGACTACATGGACGAGTCGGGCGGCCGGTACGTCCACGTCATCGCCGACGGCGGCATGGGCACCTCGGGCGACATCGCCAAGGCGATCGCCTGCGGCTCGGACGCGGTCATGGTCGGCTCGCCCCTCGCCAGGGCCACGGAGGCCCCTGGCCGCGGGTTCCACTGGGGTTCGGAGGCCCAGCACCCCGAGCTGCCCCGGGGCAAGCGGGTGCAGTTCGGCACGGTCGGCACGCTGGAGCAGATCCTGCACGGTCCCTCCTCGGTCGCCGACGGCTCGATGAACCTCATGGGCGCGCTCAAGCGGACGATGGCCACCGCCGGATACTCCGACCTGAAGGAGTTCCAGCGGGTCGAGGTCGTCGTCGCCCCTCAGGGTTCCTGACACCGCCGTTCCTCCCGTGCCCGGAGCGATTCGCTCCGGGCACGTGTGTTTTCCCGCCCGTGCGCCGTGGCCCGGTGCCGCTCCGGAACAGGTCCGTCACCGACCGGGAAGGTCCCAGGTCGGGTGTCGTCGGATGGCACGGGATGTGCGCCGGGTGCCAGGGATTGGCGCTGGAGGACGCTGTCATGGGTGTCGACGCAGACCGGCGGCTGGTCACGAAATTGACACTGTCTGCGTCGGCAAAAGTGACGTAAGCCGAAAAATCTGTGAACATTCCCATGTGTCGGATGATCGTGAGCTGCGGGTCGCTCTTCGGGAAGGCCCGTTCCACGTCGCGCTCCGCGCCGCGGTCGAAGCGAGGGGGCTGACCCTTGACCGGCTCCGCCACCGCCTTGAGGAGCGCGGGCTGCGGGTCGGGATGACGAGCCTGAGCTACTGGCAGCAGGGACTGCGCCGCCCCGAGCGGCCCGAGTCGCTGCGGGCCGTACGGGCGCTTGAGGAGATCCTCATCCTCCCGCCGCGCTCGCTGATGGGCCTGCTCGGGCCGCCCCGGCCCCGGGGCAGGGGGCAGAACGGCGGGGGCACGCCCGTCCCGATCTCCGCCGCCGTTCCCTACGCCACGATCCTTGAGCCCTCACGCGCGCTCTCGGCCCTGCTGCAGGACCTCGACGGCTCCGCCGACGACAGGCGGCTGCACATCAGCGGGATGTACGAGACGCTGCAGATCGGCCCGGACCGCAGCGTCGTGCGCCGTGAGACGCTCCAGGTGATGCGGGCGCAGGAGGCGACCGACCGCCACATCATCGTCTACCGGGGCGACCTGGGGTGCGACGTCGAACGTGTGCGGATCAGGGCGCTTGAGGACTGCCGGGTCGGCAGGGTCAGGCGGGACGGCCCGACCGCGCTCGTGGCGGCCGAGCTGCTGTTCGACCGCAGGTTGCGGGTCGGGGAGACCCAGGTGATCCGCTACGAACTGGCCGACCCGAGCGGGGTGGAGACGACCGAGTACGAACGGGGGTTCCGCTTCCCCGCCGGGCAGTACACGCTCAGGGTGAGCTTCGCCGCCTCGGCGCTGCCCGCGGGCATCCGCCGCTTCTCCCGTCACGACCACGCCGCCGAGGAGCACGACCACGGTGAACTGACCCTCAACGCCCACCACGCGGTCCACCTGGTGGCCGACTCGCTGCGCCCCGGCCTGATCGGCATCCGCTGGACCTGGCCCTAGGGACCTGGCCGGAGAGGCTAGGTCAGGACCTTCAGGAGGCGGGTGACCTCGGTGGCGACGGCCGTACGGGCCGCGGCGAGGTAGACGCGGGAGTCGACGACCCGCTCGTCGGCGGCCAGGTGGTCGCGGATCGCCCCGGTGAAGGTCTTGTTGAGGTGGGTGGCGATGTTGATCTTCTTCATGCCGTGCCGTACGGCGGCGCGGAGGGTCTCGTCCGGCACACCCGAGGAGCCGTGCAGCACCAGCGGGACGGGTACGGCGGCGCGCAGCGCGGAGATCAGCTCAAGGTCGAGCACGGCGTCCCTGGTCGTCATGGCGTGTGAGCTGCCGACGGCCACGGCCAGGGCGTCCACCCCGGTCCTGGCCACGTAGCCCACGGCCTCGTGCGGCCTGGTCCGCGCCCCGGGCGCGTGCACCCCGTCCTTGCCGCCGACCTCGCCGAGCTCGGCCTCCACCCACAGGCCACGGGCGTGGCAGTGGGCCGCGACCTCGGCGGTGAGCGCCACGTTCTCCTCGTCGGGCAGCGCGGAGGCGTCGAACATCACCGAGCCGATCCCCAGCTCCGCGGCCTCCTCGACCAGCGCGCGGTCGGTGGCGTGGTCGAGGTGGACGGCGACGGGCACGGCCGCCGCCCTGGCGACCGCCAGGGACGCCGCCGCGATCGGGGCGAGCGCGCCGTGGTAGCGGACGCAGTTCTCGCTGATCTGCAGCACCACGGGCGTGCCCGCGGCCTCGGCCCCGGCGACGATCGCCTCCGCGTGTTCGAGCTGGATGACGTTGAACGCGCCGACGCCCGCTGGAGCGTTCCCGACGATGTCGCCGATTCCGACGAGGGACATGGTTGGCCTCCGTTACACAGGTTCCGCTTCCACCCGGACACCCGGGTGGACCTCCCGCAGGACGTCGGCGTCGAAGTCACCCGCGACCGGGGCCGCGACCGCCGCCGCGCCGAGCGCCGCCGCCCGGCGCAGCCGTTCCGGCCAGGGGGTGCCCTCGACCAGGCCGAGCGTCAGTCCCGCGACCAGCGCGTCACCCGCGCCGGTCGGGTTCCCCTCGACCCGGTACGGCATCGCCGCCCGCCACGCCCCCTCGGGGGTCACCGCGAGCAGGCCGTCCGCCCCGAGGGAGACCACGACGGCCCTGGCCCCCGACCGCCTGAGGGCCTGGGCCCCCCGCACGGCGGCACCGGCACTGTGAGGTACGTCGTGGAGGCCGTCGGCGGCCAGGGCGCGGGCGAGTTCCTCGGCGTTGGGCTTGACGATCTCGGGCCGTCCGCCGGGGGCGTGCCTGAGCGGCTCGCCGTCGGCGTCCACGACCGCCGGGACGCCGTGGGCCCGGGCGCGGGCGGCGAGTTCGGCGTACAGGCGCGGGGAGACCCCGGAGGGCAGGCTTCCGGAGATCACGACCGCGGCGGCGCCCCTGAGCCGGGCCTCGTAGTCGCTCAGAAAACGCCCGATCTCGTCCTCGGTGACGAGCGGGCCCGGTTCGTTGAACAGCGCGGTGCGCCCCGGGGCGCGGCCGTGGTCGTGGACGGCCAGGGTGGCGCGGGAGGGGCCGGCGATCGGGGTGAGGGCGGTGGGCAGGCCCGCGGCGGCGAGGTCGGCCAGGGCCGCCTCGCCGTTCGGGCCGCCCGCGAGACCGGTGACGAGCACCTCGCAGCCGAGGGCGGCGAGCACCCTGGCCACGTTGACGCCCTTGCCGCCCGCCCTGCGGTGCACGGCCCCGACGCGGTTGACGCCGTCCCAGTCGACGTCCCCGGTCACATAGGTGACGTCGAGTGCGAGGTTCAGCGTGACGGTCAGGACCGGACCACGGGCGGGCGGGGAGGTCATCGGGGAGCCGTCGTCCAGTTTCCGTGCCGCATGACGCCGGAGACCTCCAGGTCGTCGGTGAGAACCACCAGGTCGGCCCGCTTGCCGACGGAGATGGAGCCGAGATCGTCGGCCAGGCCGAGCACCTTGGCGGGGGTGAGCGAGGTGATCTCGACCGCCTCGGGCAGCGACAGGCCGACCTGCTGTACGGCGCGGCGGAAGGCCACGTCCATGGTGAGCGTGCTGCCCGCGATGGAGCCACCGCCGGCCAGCCTGGCGACGCCGTCGACGACCTCGACCCGCATCGGGCCGAGACCGTACACGCCGTCGCCCATGCCCGCGGCGGCCATGGCGTCGGTGATGAGCACGGTCCTGCCGGGGCCGGCGACGTCGTAGGCCAGGCGCATCATCGCCGGGTGGACGTGCACACCGTCGTTGACCAGCTCGATCGTGACCCGCTCGTCCTCAAGCAGCGCGGCGATCGGGCCGGGGTCGCGGTGGTGCAGGGGCGGCATCGCGTTGTAGAGGTGGGTGGCCACGCTGCCGCCCGCCTCGATGCCCAGCAGGGTCTGCTCGTAGTCGGCGTCGCTGTGCCCGAGGGCGGCGATCACGTCGTTGGCGACGGCCTCCCTGATGGTGTCCAGCGCCCCGGGCAGCTCGGTGGCGATGGTGAGCATCCGTATGTGGCCGCGGCCCGCCTTGAGCAGCTCGGTGAACTCCCGGATGGAGGGCTCCCGCAGGAGGGCGGGGTTGTGCGCGCCGCAGCGGGCCTTGGAGATGTAGGGGCCCTCAAGGTGGACGCCGGCCAGCAGGCCGTCCTCGCACAGGTCGGCCAGGGCGGAGGCGGCCCTGGTCAGCTCGTTCGTGGTCGCGGTGACCAGGCTGGCGACGATCGTGGTCGTCCCGTGCTCGGCGTGCAGGGCGGCGATCCTGCGGGCCTCCTCCGGGTCGCCGCTGGGGAAGGATCCTCCGGCGCCGCCGTGGGAGTGGATGTCGACGAAGCCCGGAACCACGTGGCGGCCCCCGAGGCTGAGCCCGGGGCCGGGGGCGGCGCCCCGGCCCACATGGGTGATGCGGCCGTCCTCGATGGTGAGCCAGCCCTCGTGGACACCTTCGGGGGTCACGACACGGGCGTCGGAGAGTGTGATGCTCATGGCGTCAGTTCTTCCCGTTTCTCCCACCGGTCAATGTTCAGGAGGGGAGGATGACAGAACGGGTCAAGTTGAGTGGTTCGTCCGGGTTGAGTCCCTGGGCCAGTGCCCTGGCCACGGCCACCCGCTGAACCAGGATCAACTCGGCCATCGGGTCGAGGAGACTGTTCAGGAACGCTCCACCCGCGGCCTCGACCTCGGCGCGCAGCCCCCTCGCGCCCTCTCCGAGGACCCAGGTGACGCGGTTCGGGCCCGCGATGCTGATCGGGCCGTGGCGGTACTCCATCGCGGGATAGGACTCGGTCCACGCCCGGCACGCCTCGCGCATCTTCAGGGCGGCCTCAAGCGCCAGGCCGTACGACCAGTCCCGGCCGAGGAAGGTGAACTGCTCGGCGGCCAGGGTGATCTCGGGGAGCGGCGCGGCGAGCGCCCGTTCGGCGTCGGCGATCGCGCCGCTCAGGTCCTCGCCGAGGTGGGCGCGGAGCAGGGCGAGCTGCGTCGTGGCGAAGCGGGTCTGCACGACCGACCGCTCGTCGGCGAAGTCGAGCATCACGATCTCGTCGGCGGCGGTCACGACGGGGGTGCCGGGGGAGGCGGTGACGGCGCTCGTCCTGACGCCCCGCTCGCGCAGGACCGCCAGCGCGTCGAGGACCTCGGTCGTCGTGCCGGACCTGGTCAGCGCGAGCACCCGGTCGTACGGACGTCCCGCGGGGAACTCGGAGGCGGCGAAGGCGTCGGTCTCGCCCTGCCCGGCCCGCTCGCGGAGCACCGCGTAGGCCTGGGCGACGAACCACGAGGTGCCGCAGCCGATGACGGCCACCCGCTCCCCGGGGCGGGGCAGCGCGTCCCTCGGGGTCTCGGCGACGGCTCTGCGCCAGCAGTCGGGCTGGGACATGATCTCGGCTTCGGTGTGCGTGGTCACGGCGCGCCTCCCCAAGAAGCTTCGTTTGTGATTGATTTATACCAGAAATGAGCAACTTTGTGCAGAGGTGGGTTTTGATCGCCTCGTGTGGAAGGCTGACTGCTGTGAGCCGATATGAGCGCTGGAACGCGATCCTCGAACTGCTCTCGCAGGAGGGGCGGCTGTCCGTCGAGGAGGCCGCGGAGGCGCTGACCGTCTCGACGGCGACGATCCGCCGTGACTTCGACCAGCTCGCCCAGCAGCAGATGCTCATGCGCACCCGTGGCGGCGCCGTCTCCCAGAGCGTGAGCTACGACCTGCCGCTGCGCTACAAGACCGCCCGTCACGCCGACGAGAAACAGCGGATCGCGGACGCCGCGGCCGAACTGGTCACACCGGGTGCGATCGTCGGCCTGAACGGCGGCACGACCACCTCGGAGGTGGCCCGCGCCCTGGCGATCAGGGCCGACCCCGACCTCGGCTTCACCGTCGTCACCAACGCGCTGAACATCGCCGCCGAGCTGACGGTCAGGCAGCACGTGAAGATCGTGGTGACCGGCGGGGTGGCCAGGCCGCAGTCCTACGAGCTGATCGGCCCGCTGGCCTCGGGGGTGCTCGAACAGGTCGCGCTCGACATCGCCTTCCTCGGCGTGGACGCGCTCGACCCGGTCGCCGGCGCCTTCGCCCACCACGAGGGCGAGGCGAGCGTCAACAACCTGCTGATCGGCAGGGCCTCCCAGGTCGTCGCGGTCGCCGACGCCTCCAAGATCGGCGGGCGGGCCTTCGCGCGGATCTGCTCGATCGAGGCGATCGGCACCCTGATCACCGACGAGGGCCTGCCGGACGAGGAGGCCGCCCGGTTCACCGACGCGGGTGTGAAGGTGGTCCGCGTCTAGGGTCCCAGAACAGGCATTTGTCGGAAATCATCTAGGATCAGTGGGGTCCGGACGATTCCGCCGCCCGGGGTGGGATGTGTTGATGTGGCCGAACCCCGAGGAGCTTGTCTGTGAGTGGCGCGCACACCCTGCGGCAGACCGAGGAGGCCGTCTCGGGAAAGCTCCAGGGGCTGGAGCTGGACTTTCGCGCCATGACCGCGATCTCGAACCTCTACCGGGTCGCCTCGTCCATCAGGAACCACTTCGAGCAGACCGTGCTGAAGGAAGCCGAGCTCACCTGGACCGCCTTCGTGGTGCTGTGGGTCGTGTGGATCTGGGAGTCGATCGAGAACCGGCACGTCGCCGAGGAGGCGGGCATCACCAAGGGCACGCTGACCGGGGTGGCGCAGACGCTTGAGGCGCGCGGGCTGATCCTGCGAGAGATCCCGGCCACCGACCGCAGGCGTACGGTCTTCTCCCTCACCCCCGAGGGCAGGAAGCTGATGACCACCCTGTTCCCCGAGTTCAACCGGGAGGAGCAGTTCGTGCTCTCCGGCCTCGGCGAGAGGCGGCTGACCGAACTGGGGGAGTCGCTCAGGCACGTCCTCCAGCACCTGGAGAAGGAGGGCCCGGAGCGCAGGGCCTCCCGGGGCGCCTGAGAGCGACCGGCTCTCCGGGCCCTGTGCCGGACGACCCGGTGATCCTCCGGGGTCCGGCGGTGGACGATCCGGTGGCCCTGCGGGTTTCGGCGGCGGATAACCCGGTGCGGTGGGAGCGGGCCGTACGCCACGATGTTCCGATGAACGACCCCTGGCTTGGGAGGATTCTTCGTGAGGGGGCGGCGCCGGAGATGCTTGAGGCGCTGGCCGAGCGGCTGTCCCCCGCGGATCTCCAGACGCTGCTGATGGCCGTCCACCGGCGCCGTGCGGCCGACGTCACGCCCGCCCATCTGCTCCGGCGATACGAACGTGACCGGTTCACCGCCCTCTCACCGATCGACGCGGGCGACCTGGCGCGCCTGACCCTGCTGACCCACGAACGTCTCACCCGGCACGGGTTCACCGACCTCGCGACGGCGCCGGTCTGCCCGCTGGGCACCGCCTCGGCGGTGGCGACCGTGAGCCAGGACAAGGTGCTGACGACGATCCGCAACACCGAGGTCGTCTCGGACGTGACCAACGTCCTGGCCCTCGAATGCGCCGTCCGCCGCCGGGGCCTGCTCCGGGCCGAGCCCCGCTCCCGGTCGAGGGTACGGCTCGGCGCGGCACAGCGCGTCCTGCGCGCGCAGCCGTTCGGTCCGGGCCTGATGCAGCACTTCGCGCTGCTCGGGCTGTGCACGGCGGGCCGGGACGAGGGTTCCTTCGGCTTCGAGACGGAGACCCTCGTCGAGCACGTCGGCGTTCACCTGGACATCCTGGACGGAGCCCGCGACCTCGGCCACGCCATCTCGGCGGTACGCGTCGGCCTCACCGACCTGACCGGAGGACGGCACCGTACGGCGCTGCGCGAACGGGTCCTCGACCGGCTGGCGCCGGAGCACCCGGACGTCACCTTCGTCTTCGACGACGAGCGCGTGACGGGGCGCGGTTACTACACCGGCGTCTCGTTCGGGATCGACGTCGTCACGCCACGGGGTGAGACCCTCAACATCGGGGACGGCGGGTCGACCACCTGGACCGCGGCACTGCTCGGCAACGCCAAGGAACGGCTGCTGATCAGCGGGCTGGGGATCGAGCGGGTGTGCGGACTTCTCGCTGAGTGACCTTCGTCGCGGATTTTGTCCCGTTTCGTAGGGAATGGGGTGATCATTTCACCCTTTTGGGTGACGTGCAGTGCGGCGCGGGTGGCTAAGGTCCTGGGCATGCGTGCTCTCGGATGGACTCTGGCGGTTGCGGGACTGGTGCTTGCCGGATGCGGCACCGGCGGCTCTGAGGAGGGACAGGGCCTGCGCCAGGCGATGGCGCGTCTCGACGCCTCCGGTCCCGCCGCGACCTACCTCGAATACGGCGACATGGCGCACTGGCGCACGCTCGGTGTGGTCACCGACAAGGGGCCGGGCGAGGACAAGCGCTGGAGGGCCGCCGTCGGTTCGGGCTTCGGCGACCTCGCGGTGAGCGGGGACAGGCTCGCCGAGGCGACCGGTCTCAACGTGTTCGCCGCGAACCAGGCCGTCAACATCGGGGTCCCGCCGAAGACCGCGATCCGTGTCGAGGGCGCTCTCGACGCCTCGGGCATCAGCGCCAAACTGACCTCCATGGGGGCCAAGCCCCGGGAGATCGGCGGCCAGGAGGGGTTGTCCCTCGCCGCGGACAACATGATCGACATGAAGGGCCCGCAGTCCGGGCTCGGGCTGATCAACCAGCTCAACCAGGTGGTGGTCACGGACTCCGCGCTGGTCGCGGGCGCCGCGGCCGATCCCGTCGCGGCGGCGCTCGGCACCGGCTCCTCCCTGGCCGACGACCCCGACCACGCCGCCGTCGCCGACTGCCTGGGCGACGTCGTCTCCGCGATCGTCATGGCCCCCACACAGCCGGGCGGGGTCGTCCTGTACGGCGTCGGCCTGCGCAGGCCCGCGTCCACGGCCGACAAGGCGGTCGACGTGGTGTGCGTGCTGCCGAGGGCCGCCGAGGCGGGCAAGGTGTTCAAGGAACGCCTCACCACGACCGCCACCGTCGCGGGCAAGCCCCTGTCCGACTCGGTCGAGACGGTCGCGCACGACGACGTCAGCTCGGGTGACCGTACGGTCCACCGCGCCCTGCTGACCGTCAAGCCCGACGGCCCGGTCCTGCTGGCCAACCAGCTGCTGATCCGCCGCGACCTGGAGCGTCTGGCCGACCCGGCCGCCCCTGTCGACCCGCTCGGCTCCTGAGGGCCTTCACCGGGGCGGAGTCCCGGCCAGGCCGTTCAGGTGGGCGTAGACGACGGCGTGGACCCGGTCGCGCAGGCTGAGTTTGGCCAGGATGCGGGAGACGTGCGTCTTGACGGTCTCCTCACCGACGTGGAGGGCGACGGCGATCTCGGCGTTGCTGCGGGCGTCGGCCAGCAGGAGCAGCACCTCACGCTCCCGGGAGGTCAGCCGTTCGAAGTCGGCGGGCACGGCCGTCGGCTCGATGCTGGTGGTGAACCGGGCGATCAGGCGCCGGGTCACCGAGGGGTCGATCAGCGCGTCCCCCCGGGCGGCCACCCGGATCGCGGACGCCATCTCCTCCGGCGGCAGGCTCTTCAGCAGGAAGCCGCTGGCCCCGGCCCGTAACGCGCGATAGACGTAGTCGTCGTTGTCGTAGGTGGTCAGCACCAGGACCCTGGTGACGTTCCCCGGCGCCGCCAGGATCGCCTCCGTCGCGGCCAGGCCGTCCAGCCTGGGCATCCGCACGTCCAGGATCGCCACGTCCGGGCGGAGCCGCAGGGTCTCGGCGACCGCCTCGTGGCCGTCGCCGACCTCGGCGACGCAGAGCAGGTCCGGCTGGGTTTCGAGTACGGCGCGCATACCGGAACGGAACATCGCGTGGTCGTCGGCGAGCAGCACGCGCAGCGTCACGGCGTCTCCAGGTCTCGGGGGTCTGGGAGGTTCCGGACGGAAGCCGGTTCCGTGCGGAGAACGTGTCACGGACGGCGATTGTCTCCCGGAGGCGGGGACTTTCGCGGACGGTTTGTTATATGGAGAAATTTCCGTATAAAAGCCTGGGGGAGCCGCTGGACTGGCCTTTCCGAACCCAGCGGCTCCCTGCCTCACCCGCCGGAACGGTCGGCCGTCGGCACCCGCCCGTCCGAGGTGACGCCACGCCGTACGCCGTGGGCGTTCCGGGACAGGGGAGAGGGCCACCAGTTCAGCCGGTCGAGCACGATCATGGCCGCCGGCAGGATCGTGGTGCGGATGACGAACGCGTCCAGCAGCACGGCCACCGCGAGGCTGAAGCCGATCTGCTTCATCTCGGCCAGGTGCAGGAACACGAACCCGGCGAACACCGTCACCATGACGATCGCGGCGCTGGTCACCACCCCCGCCGAGCCGGTGATGCCGTCGAGCACCGCCCGCCGGGTCGGCACCCCGGCGACGGCCTTCTCCCGGATACGGCTGACCACGAACACCTGGTAGTCCATCGACAGCCCGAACAGGATCACGAGGAGGAACAACGGCACCCGGGAGCCGATCGCGCCGGTGGCGCCGGGGTCGAACCCGAACAGCGTCGTCGCCAGGCCGTACTGGAAGAACACCACGACCAGCCCGAACGAGGCCGCGGCCGACAGCGAGTTGAGCAGCACCCCGAGCAGCCCCAGCGTCACCGAGCGGAACACGATCATCGTCATGACCAGGCTGACCAGCAGCAGGAGCCCGGTCACCAGTGGCAGCTTCCCGTTGACGTGGTCGAGGTCGTCCACGTTGCGCGCCGCGTCCCCGGTGACGGCCGCCTCCACCCCGGGGATCGCGCCGACCGTGGCGGGCAGGTAGTCGTCGCGGATCCGGTCGAGGGAACGTTCCGCCTCGGCCGAGCTCAGCCGGTACGGCACGGCCAGTTCGAGCACGCTGACCCGGCCGTCGGCCGAGACACGGACGTCGGCCGGGACGTTCGCGGCGAACAGCGGGTCGGCGTGGGCCCGCCTGCCCAGCTCCCGCAACGCCCGGCCGACCTCCTCGGTACGGCCCCGCCCGTCCCGCACGACGACCTGGTGCAGGGTCCGCAGCTCGGGGAACGCGGTGGTCATCCGGTCGTGGATCCGCAGCGCCGGGATCTCCCTGGAGTGACTGTCCCGGTTGAGCACGCGCAGTTGCATGCCCAGCGCGGGCAGGGCCAGGACGACCATCGCGAGCACGGCCACGGCCAGGGTGAGCACGGGGTGCCGTTCCGCGGGCCGTAGCAGTGTCCGCCACAGCCGTTCCCCGCCCGCTCCGCGCTCCCGGCCGCGGCGCGGCGGCAGGCCCCGTCCGGCCCTGCGGGAGGCCCGGCGTTCGGCGCGCAGCCCGAGCCTGACGAGCAGCGCGGGCAGTACGGTCACCGAACTGGCCATCGCGACCAGCACGACGAGCACGGTCCCCGTGGCCAGGGAGGAGAACACGACGTCGGCGGCGAGGTAGAGCGTGGCGGTCGAGACGAGCACGGCCAGCCCGGAGACCACCACCGCCCGGCCCGAGGTGGCGGCGGCCAGTTCGACCACGGCCCGGGGGCTGAGCCGTCCGCCCGCGCGGGCCCGTTCCTCGCGTTCGCGTTTGAGATAGAAGAGCGTGTAGTCGACGCCGACGGCCATGCCGATCAGCAGGATCACGTTGTTGCCGACCCCGGCGTCCGGCAGCAGGTGTGAGACCAGCATCGACAGCCCCATGGCGGCGGCGATCGACGACAGCGCCAGCAGCAGCGGCACCGCGGCCATCAGCACGGAGCCGAAGACCACGAGCAGGGCGACCAGCGTGACCGGGAACGAGATCGCCTCGGAGAGCGCGAGGTCGTCGCTTCGCTGCCGGTTGACGCCCTTGCTGATGGAGGCGCTGCCGGTCTGTTCGACGACCAGGCCGGGATGGTCGCGCTGGGCCTGGGCGGTCTGCGCGAGCAGCGGGTCCACGTGCTGTCTGGCGTCGAGCTCGGGACCCCTCATGGTCACGGAGACCAGGAGCGCCGTGCCGTCGGCCGAGGGCGCGGGAGGGCCGACGCTCTCGACCTCGGGGAGCCGCCTCATGCGCGCGGTGACGTCCCGGGCGGCGGCACGGGCGGCCGTGGGATCGAGCGCTCCCTTCCGCGCCCTGATCAGGACGTACTCCTCGGGCCTGCGCTGCAGTCCCGCGCCCGTGGCGATCTCCTCGGCGCGTCCGGCCTCGCCGATCCAGTAGTCCTCGGTGCCGGCGTTGTGGGTGCCCGCCGCGATCCCGGCGCCCAGGCACAGCGTGACGAACAGCAGCCAGCCGGTGATCGCCCGCCACGGGTTGGCCGCGCTCCAGGCGGCCACGCGCACGACGGGGGAACGGGCGCTCACGGGCGCGCGCCGTACGGGCGGGCGGATTTGCATGGGAGCAGCATGAACTGCTCTCCTTTCTGTGGGGGTACGTGCGCATGAAGGCACGCCGGAAACGGCGTGGTCGCGCGACTTCCTTCACGGGGGTGGCGAGCTGGCACTCGCCGCCCCCGTTCTCGTGATCAGACGGATGCGGGAGAACAGGTCAGCCGACGCTGCGCAGGATGCGCTCGACCTCCGCGACCCGGCCGTTCAGCTCGGTGAGCTGGGTGGTCATCCGGTCCTGCTGCCTGGTCATCCGGTCGACGGCCGCCCGATACTCCGCCATGGCCGCCCGGTACAGCCTGGCGCTGAGCACGAAGGCCACCGTGACGCCCACGGTGCAGATCAATATGACGCCCAGAGGGAGAATCGTTTCCTTCGTCATTGGCTCTCCTGCCCTTCCTTACCGGCCGCTTCGTTCGCTTCGTCCGCGCGAAGAGCGTCAAGGACCGTGTCCACGGTGACGCAGACCCTGAACGGCACCAGCTCGTGGAACTTCATCGCCTTTCCCTCGGGGGAGAGCTCCAGCTCGCCGGTGATCATCCCGGCCTCCTCCAGGCGTTGGAGGTGCATGTAGAGCAGAGGCCGTGAGATACCCAGCCGCCGGGCCAGCTCACTGACGTGCAGCCGCCCCGCCGAGAGTTCGGCGATGATCCTGAGCCGCTGCGGGTGGCCGACGGCCGCCAGTGCTCTCAGTAGCTCCTCACTGGTCAGCGTCCAACTCCCATCACACCGACTTACACCTGTCATTCATATCTTACACATGTCTCATCGGTGGGCCATGGCGACCGCTCAGGGGCATGGCCGTTCCAGCGGGAAGCTGGCCCTGACCTGCCAGTGCCTGCCGTCGGGCTGCACGCCGTAGGTGATCCGGCCGCCGAACAACGCGACCCGCTGCCTGATCCCGGCCAGGCCCCGGTGCGGCGAACTCCGCTCCTCGAAGGGGCCGTGCCACTCGCCCAGCTGGTTGGTCACGGTCACGACCGTCTCGGTCTCCCGGTATTCGAGCTCGACGCCGACGCTTTCGCCCCGGCCGTGCCGCAGGGCGTTGGTGAGGGCCTCCTGCGCGACGCGGTACACCGCGATGTCGAGTGAGCCGGGCAGTTCACGAGGTGGGCCGTGGGTGGTCAGTGTGACCTTCAGGCCCGCGGCCCGCACGCCGTCGAGCAACTCGTCGAGGTTGTTCAGACCCGGCTGGCGCCGTCCGGTCTCGGTCTCGTCGCCGTGCAGGATCGCCAGAAGCATGCGCAGGTCGGCCATGGCCGCGCGGCTGCTCGACTCGACGGCGGACAGCGACCGGTAGGCCCGGTCCGCGGAGCCGTCGCCGGGCGGCGCGCCGAGCCCGAGCCGCGCCGCGCCCGCGTGCATGCCGATCGCGCTGACGTGGTGGGAGATCACGTCGTGCAGGTCCCTGGCGATGGCGCTGCGCTCCTCGGCGACGGCCCGCTGCACCGCCGCCCGCTCGTCGTGGAGCCGCAGCTCGGCCTGGCGTTCCATCTCGGCGATGTAGGCGCGCCGCTCGGTCGTGTAACGCCCGACCATCCAGGGCAGCAGCACCCTGGCGGTGAGGTCGATCCCCAGGACGATCGGGCTCATCGGGCGGACGGCGATGTGGCCGACGGTCAGCAGATAGCTTCCCGTGACCCCCGCCGCCAGCGCCGCGAGCGCGGTCAACGCCTGCGTCGAACGCAGCCACGCCCCCGCGCGGTAGCCCGCGACCAGGAGGCCGGCCTCGACCGGATGCCAGGGGGCGCCGGGGAACAGCAGCGAGGGCATCATGACGGCGAGGCCGTGGATCGTCGCGACGACGCCGGAGAAACGGGGAGGGGTGGCCAGCAACGCGTCGATCACCAGGACGGCGAGGAGCGCCAGCCAGTACTGCCACACGCCGCTCGGCCGGTTGCCGAGCAGGAACACGCCCGAGTCCGCCACCATGCACACACCCGCGACCAGTAACGACTGGCCGGCCAGCGACCGGCTGGCGTCACGTCCCATGGCCCTCGCTCCTCGTCGGTCCCCACCCGGCATGCTGCCCGCTCCCCCATGGAGAGGGAAGATCCCTCCCCATGGGGGAGAACACGGTATCCCCCGTGGGCCCGGCCTTCGCGGGCCGTACCGTCCGGTGGTCGGCTGAGGCGCGTTCTCGCAGGTGGGGCCGTCGTGTCCCTCAAACGGGGGACCCGGATCCCGCTCCCAGGTGACGAAATCCCCGGAACGTCCCGGTTAGCGTCGGCCGCGATGAGAACCTACGGACACCGGGTGCTGTTCCTACCGGCCTTCGTGGTCCTGCTGGCGACCGTGCTGGCGGTCGGTCAACGGCCCGCGCTGGCCGACGGCGCGCCCACGGGGCAGGACGTACACGTCGCCCAGACCCTGGGCACCCGTGAGCTCTCGGTCATCCTGCGCCGGGTGGACGAGGTGCCCGGCCCGCTGCGCGTCGAGGTCCTCACCCACGCGGGGACCTCCTCGGGAACCCTTACGGGAACCTCCGGGGACTCCGCGGGGGCCGCCTCGGCAACCGGCTCGGGGGCGGCTTCGGCGACCGGTTCGGGAGTCGCCTCGGGGGTCGGCGGGGGGAGGCTCACCCTGCGGCTGGTCCCGACCGGGGCCAGCGGCGCCGACGACGGCCTGCCCGTCGCCGGTACCGTCGTCAGCCAGGGAGAACTGGTCCTGGGCGCCACACCCGGCGTGTACGGCACGACCCTGCGGGTCGACCGTCCCGGGCCGTGGGAGCTGACCGTCGACGACGGCCGCGACAGCGGGCGAATCCCGTTCGTCGTGCCCGCCCCGATCAGCTCGCCTCCCGACACGGTCGCCTACGCCGGCTTCTCGGTGGCGGGCGGGCTGCTGCTGGTCGCACTCGGTACGGCGGTGTGGTCGCGGCGCTGGTGGGTTCCGCTGGTGCCGGCCTGCGGGATGGTCGCGTCCCTGGCCACCGGGGTGACCGGTGCCGCGCTGTCCCCGCTCACCCCGCAACCGCCGCTGCCCGGCCGGCAGGTGGACGCGACCGTGGACAACGTCGTCTCGCCCTACACGGCGGCCGGGCCGGTGAACGCCGACTACTCACGGCCACCGGTGAACATGCTGGTACGCGCCTCGGAGACGACCTCGGGACGCCTGGCGGACCTCGACCTGCTGCTGACGGACGGCTCGACGGGACGGCCGGTCGAGGACCTGCTCGTCCACGACGACGCGCTGGTCCACCTGCTGGTCGTCTCACCGTCCGGCCGGTTGTGGCACCTGCACCCGGTCATGGCCGCTCCGGGCCGCTACCGGGTCGGCCTCGCCCTGGCGGAGCCGGGGCACTACGCGATCTCGGCGGAGCTGGCCAGGCGGGGCGGCGGCGTGCAACTGGTCCGTTCGGCCTCCGGGCTGGACGTCGGCCCGGGCGCCACCCCCGTCGCGGCGGCGCCGCAGCCCGGCGGCCCCGGACCGAGGGAGATCGACGGCGTCAAGGTCGACCTGGCCGTGACGGCGCCGTCGGCCGGAGCCGCCACCACGGTCACCGTCAAGGTCGGTGAGCGCGCCGACCTGCAGCCGTGGCTCGGCATGGTGGGGCACCTCATCGTCGTCGGGCCGCTGCCGGACTCCACACCGGTCGGCGCCGCCGCGCAGACCGCGCCGGTCTGGGGGCACGTGCACGCGATGGCCCCCAGGCCCAGGGGCGCGGCGAGCCGTCCGGACGAGACCGTCGCGATGTTCGGGCCCGAGGTGCGCTTCACCCACACCTTCCCCGAACCGGGCCGCTACCGGCTCTGGGCGCAGGTGGAGCGCGGCTACGCGCTGGTGACCGTACCGGCCGTGCTGGACGTCACGGCGCAGGAAGGGGACTCATGAGGCGCCGGGGGGCGTGGGCGGCCGTCTGCGTCGCCGTACTGGCCGGTG
Source organism: Streptosporangium sp. NPDC001559 (assembly GCF_042893955.1). Lineage (NCBI taxonomy): Bacteria > Bacillati > Actinomycetota > Actinomycetes > Streptosporangiales > Streptosporangiaceae > Streptosporangium > Streptosporangium sp. NPDC001559. The sequence goes on along the minus strand of NZ_JBIAVG010000001.1, from coordinate 817,433 downwards.
CCGCGCTGTGGCTGCTGTGGCCGCGGGGTGGCTCGGGGCCGACGGTGCTGCGCAGCGGGACGGAGCACTACCGGGTACGGCTCACGGTCGAACGCTCGGGGGCGGGCCCCGTGACGGTCGACGTGGCCGACCTTCGGGGACGGCCGGTGACACTGCGCAGCGTCACCGTCGAGCCGGTCATGACGAACATGGGCCACGCCCTCGAACCCGTCCCCACCGTGGCCCGGGGGCCGGGCAGGTACCGGGCGGAACGCCTGGCCCTGCCCATGGGCGGCGCCTGGGCGTTCACCGTGCTCATGAACGGGCCGGGAGGGACCGACCGGGTCACCTTCCCGGTGCTGGTGACCGGGTGACCCCTTCCTGACCGGACACCGGGCGGCCCGTGGGCCCGGTGTCCGACGGACCGACGGGGCCCTCGCGGTGGCCACCGGCGACCGGCGAGCCCGTGGGCCCGGCGACCGGGAGAGTCCGTGAGGACGACGGCATGAACGAAACGACCGAGGAGGAAACGATGACCGTCGCTGACGGGGCGCTGCCGATCGGCGGACGCGCCCCGGCGTCCACCCGAGCGGTGACCACGCCCAAGGGGTGGGTCCCCGCCTATGTCGTCCTGCTGGGCGCGGCGTTCTCGCTGACGGCCGCGAGCTGGGACATCCAGTGGCACATCGACGTGGGGCCCGACACCTTCTTCACCCTGCCGCACCTGTTCCTGTACGCGGGCAGTGCCCTGTCCGGGCTGGCCAGCCTGGCCGTGGTGCTCATGACGACCGCGGCCAGGCGCAACGACCGCGCGATCGACGCCACCGTCGGCGGCCGGGCCGTACGGGTGTTCGGCGGGACCTTCGCCGCGCCGCTCGGCTACCTCGTCTCCGGCACCGGCTCGGCGGGCTTCCTGCTCTACGGCCTGTTCGACCTGTGGTGGCACAGCCTGTACGGCTTCGACGCCGTGATCGCCTCACCTCCGCACATCGGCCTGCTGCTGTCGATCACGCTGAGCATGGTCGGCGCCGTGATGGTCTTCGCCGCGGGCATGGAGCACCCCTGGGCCAGGGTCGGCGCCGTGCTCGCCCTCATCGTGACGCTGGCCTTCAGCCTGGTGGCCGCGCAGGGGCTTGAGGCGTTCGAAGGTGGCCCGGTGGACGCCATCGCGGTCGGCATCACGTTCCTGACGACGCTGATGGTGTTCACCGCCGTGGGATTCCTGCGCGACACCCGGCTGATCCTGGGCTTCGGGGTCGTGTTCGCGCTCGTCCAGGGCCTGCTGTGGTGGTTCTCGCCCTGGGCGACCAGGGCGTACGCGGCCGGGGTCGGCCTGCCGCTGCGCGACTACGTGCCCGCGGCGCCGCTGGTGCCCTCGCAGATGCCGATGTCCCTGCTCGTGGCCGCCGTGCTGACCTGGGGGATCATGCGGGCCGTTGGTCGCCGGTGGACCGGGCTCCTGGCCGCGCCGCTGACGGGCCTCCTGGTCGGGGCACTCGTCACGACCTGCGGGCTGGTACAGACGATCCTGGCCTACGGGCACTCGCTGCCGTCGTTCCTCCCCCTGGCGCCGACGGTCGCCGTGGGCGCCCTCGCCGGGGCCCTGGCCGGGTTCCTCGGCCGCCGCTTCGCCGTCATGCTGCGCGTGATGGCGCCCGTCACGTCTCAGGAAGGTCGGTGACCCGTGTCCCCTCTCGGTTCTCTCTCCGGTTCACGGCGTGCCGTCGCGGCGGTGCTGGCCGCGACCGGCCTGGTCCTGACGAGCGCGACCCCGGCCCTGGCCTATCCGCCGGTCGAGACCGTGCACACCGAACGGATCCAGGCGGGGCCGTACGGCGTCACCGTGGGGTTCAGCACCTGGCCGCTGCGGGCCATGCAGTCGCTGGACTTCACCTTCACCCCCGACGACGGGATCGGCGGCAAACGCGGCACCATCACCATGGCCGGCCCCGGAGGCCAGAAGCACCGGAGCAGGCTGGCCAGGCACCCGCGCAAGCTTGAGGTGTGGGGCATGGACACCCAGGCCCTGCCCAGGGAGGGCACCTGGAGGTTCTCCCTCGCCATCGAGGGGCCCTCGGGACGGGGGGAGGGTGTCATGAAGGACCTCCAGGTGCTTCCGCAGCCGGGGCCGCCGATGGCCCTGAGCTGGTCGGTAGGCACCGTCCCGCTCTGGGCGCTGATCGGGCTGCTCGCGGTGGCCTGGCGCCGTACCAGGATGGCTGTCGCCGAGCAGGTATAGAACCGGAAATATGCCTGACAGGCGGGATGTGTCGTGATCCGATGGCAGGTGGCCCCTCACCCCCGAATGGAGATCACGCATGGCTGCCGAACGGTTCTGGTTGGACGTCCCCTACGACGAGAAGGACGAGGCCAAGACGCTGGGTGCTCGGTGGGACCCGGCCGCCAGGAGGTGGTACGCGCCTCAGGCCGGTATGACCGGGCTGGAGCGCTGGGCGGCGCTGCCGGACGTGCCCGACCTGCTGCCCGGTGAGGACCGTGCCTTCGGCTCCGGCCTGTTCGTCGACCTGGTCCCCACCTCGTGCTGGTTCACCAACGTCCGGTCCTGCGTCGACCGGCGCGACTGGGAACGGCTGCGCCGGATGATCACCCGGCGCGCCGCACACCGCTGCGAGATCTGCGGCCAGGGTGAGGACCGGGTCGTCCAGCGCCGGCTTGAGGCCCACGAGCGCTGGTCCTACGACAAGGCGGCCCGCACCCAGGCGCTGCGGCGGCTGGTGTGCCTGTGCACCGACTGTCACACCGTCACCCACATGGGACTGGCGCAGATACAGGGCAAGGAGGTCCAGGCCGTCGCGCACCTGCGGGCCGTCACCGGGATGAGCGCGGGCCAGGCCGACTCCCACATCGACGCCGCGTTCGCCGAGTGGCACTCCCGCTCGGCCATCACCTGGACCCTGGACCTGAGCATCCTCACCGAAGCCGGTGTCACCCTGGCCGCTCCCCCCGAGGCGGCGGCCCGCGTCCGCCAGGCGGAGCGACGGCTGCGGGGTGTCCGTCAGTAGCCGACCGTGAGGTGCCGGTCCCCGCAGGGGTTCTCCAGCTCGTCGAGTACGGCCACGGCGAGGTCCTCGGCGGAGATCCGGGACGTGCCGTCGGCGTCGGCGATGAGGGTCGTGGTTCCGCGCCGGTACTCCCCGGTGCGGGTTCCGGGTTCGAGGAGGGCGGGCGGGCTGAGGTAGACCCAGCGCGCCGGGTGCGCCAGGCAGGCGTCCAGCTGCGCGGCGCTGGCGGCGGCGATGGTACGGACCTCCGGGGGCACGTACCGGGGGCTGTCGAGAACGAGCAGGCCGGGATCGGCGGGCGTCCGCAGGGGAGAGGCGCCTCCGACGACGAGGACGCGCGCGTCGGCCTTCGCGGCGGCGTCGAGCAGCGCCGTCGTGGTCGCCGCGACGGTGTGCTCCCGCCCGGGGGCGGGCCGGGTCGCGACCACGACTGCGTCGGCGCCGTCGAACAGCCCCGCCATATGGCCGGAGTCGTCGGCGTCGCCCTCGACGAGGACCACCCCGGGCGGTGAGACGGGCCGGGTTCTCCTGAACACCGCGACGAGGTCGTGGCCCCGGTTCGCGGCCTCGCTGACGACGCGCGAGCCGACCATGCCCGCGGCTCCGACGACGACGATCCTCATGAGGTCTTCCTTTCCATGGACGGGACGAGGCGGGAGGGCTGGGGGAGCTGGCCCGCGACGATCGCGGCGAGCGAGAGCCCGAACCCGGCGAGCTGGACCGGGCCGAGCGTCTGGCCGAGCAGTACGACGCCGAGGACGGCGGCGACCAGCGGCGACAGCAGGGCAAGGACCGCGACGGAGGTGACGGGCAGGACGGTGATGCCGTGGAACCACAGGGCGTAGGCGACCAGGCCGCCGACCAGCCCCAGCCAGAGGTAGCCGAGGGCGGCGTTCAGGTCGATCGCCGGAGGCGCCCCCTCGGCGAGGAAGGTGACCGGGACCAGGAACAGGCCGCCCGCGGTGAGCTGCCAGCCGGCGAACGCGGTCGGGCCGACCCCGGCGGGCCGCCCCCAGCGCTTGGTGAGCGTCACACCGAACGCCATGGCGACCGCGCCCGCGAGGCCCGCGACCACCCCGGTGGCGTCGAGCGCCGCGTTCGGCCCGATCACCACCAGGCCGACCCCGGCGACGCCCACCGCCCCCCACAGGATTCGCCAGACGGAGGGGCTCTCCCGCAGGACCGTCACGGCCAGGACGGCGACGACGAGCGGCTGGGCCGCGCCCAGGGTCGCGGCGACGCCGCCCGGCAGCCGTTCCGCCGCCACGAACAGCAACGGCAGGAACAGGCCGATGTTCAGGACGCCGAGCACCGCGGCCCTGCCCCACCAGGCGCCCCTCGGGAGCGTCCTGGTGATCGCCAGCGCGAGCAGACCGGCGGGCAGCGCGCGCAGCAGCCCCGCGAACAGCGGATGCCCCTGGGGCAGAAGCTCGGTCGTGACGACGTAGGTCGTGCCCCACACCAGAGGCGCGAGCGCGGTCAGGACCGTACGCGGCAGATTCGTTGGATTCGTCACCCTCGTAGTCTCACGGGACGGCGATCGATGAGTCCAACACATGTTTGTCAGCTCATCGATCGTCAATCAAGATGGATCCATGGAACTCCAGCAGATGCGCTACGTGGTCGCCGTCGCCGAGACCGGCGGCTTCACCCGGGCGGCGGAGCGGTGCCTGGTCGTCCAGTCCGCCCTCAGCCACCAGATCGCACGCCTGGAACGGGAACTCGGCGCGAAACTCTTCGAGCGCACCAGCCGCCGGGTACGGCTGACGCCCGCCGGGGAGGCGTTCCTGCCCGCCGCCCGCCAGTGCCTGGAGGCCGCGGAACGCGCCGCGGCCGAGGTCGCCGCAGCCGTCGGGGAGGTGCGCGGACGGCTCGCCGTCGGCCTGATCCCCACCGTCGCCGCGGTGGACATCCCGGACGCGCTGCGTGTCTTCCGCGAGCGGTACCCGAACGTGCGCATCAGCCTGCGGGTGGGCGCGAGCGACGACCTCGCCGAGCAGGTCAGGCAGGGGGCCGACGACGTGGCCTTCCTCGGGCTGCCGACCACGGCGCGTCCCGAGGGCGTCGCCGTACGGGAACTCGCCCGCGACCGGCTCGTCGCGGTGGTCGCGCCCGACCACCCCCTCGCCGCCGAGCCCACGGTCACCCTCCGCAGGTTCTCCCGTGAGGTGTTCGTTGACTTTCCCGTGGGGACGGCCGGGCGCATCCAGTCGGACCAGGCCTTCGCCGCCGCCGGGCTCAACCGGGACGTGGCCTTCGAGGTGACCACCGCTGACTACATCACCCGGCTCGTCGGGCCGGGCCTCGCGGTGGCCATGCTCCCCAGCGCCTACGTGCCCCAGCTCACCGGGGTCGTCACGATCGAGGTCACCGACGCGCCGAGCCGGGTCGAGTACGTCATCTGGCGCCGTACCGGCCACCCCCCGGCCGCCGCCGCCTTCCTCGCCATCCTCGGTGTCGAGTCGGGCGAATAGCTACCAGCCGGTAGTAACGGACGGAACGAGGGGGTAGGTACCCGAGAGCAAGCCGGTGACCCGTACCCCGGGGGGATGCACATGACGGCGCGAATGGGCACGGCTCGGCTCGGTCCCGCCGAGCGGGCCACGGCACTGCGGCGGATGGCCGCCCAGGAACTCGACGTGGTGGTGATCGGCGGCGGAGTCGTCGGCGCCGGGGTCGCCCTCGACGCGGCGACCCGGGGACTGACCGTGGGACTCCTCGAAACCCGTGACTTCGCCTCGGGAACCTCCTCCAGGTCGTCCAAACTGATCCACGGCGGGCTGCGCTACCTGGAACAACTCAACTTCGACCTCGTCAGGGAGGCGCTCCAGGAACGGGCCCTGCTGCTGCAGCGCATCGCGCCCCACCTGGTCAGGCCCGTGCCGTTCCTGTTCCCGCTGACCCACCTGGGCTGGGAACGGCCCTACGTCGGGGCGGGCCTGACGCTGTACGACACGCTCGGCTTCTCCCTCGGGTTCACCCGGGGCGTCCCCGGCCACCGGCACCTGTCCCGCAGGCGGGCGCTGCGGCTGGCGCCCGCGCTGCGCCGTACGGCCTTCTCCGGGGCGGTGCAGTACTGGGACGCGCAGGTGGACGACGCCCGTTACGTGATGACCATGCTGCGGACCGCCGCGACCTACGGCGCCGAGGTCGCCTCCCGGGCCCAGGTGGTCGGCTTCCTGCGCGAGGGGGAGCGGGTCACCGGCGTCAGGGCGCTCGACCTGGAGGACGGCGCCGAACTGGACGTCCGGGCCCGCCAGGTCGTCAACGCCACCGGCGTGTGGACCGACGACATCCAGGAACTGGTCGGCGGACGCGGGCAGATCCACGTCCGCGCCTCCAAGGGCGTCCACCTGGTCGTCCCACGCGACAGGATCCACTCGCTCACCGGGATCATCCTGCGGACGGAGAAGTCCGTGCTCTTCGTGATCCCCTGGGGCCGTCACTGGATCATCGGGACCACCGACACCCGCTGGGACCTGGACAGGGCGCACCCGGCCGCCTCCCGCTCCGACATCGACTACGTGCTCGAACACGTCAACCGGGTGCTGTCGGTACCGCTGTCGCGCGACGACGTCGAGGGCGTCTACGCCGGGCTGCGGCCCCTGCTGTCGGGCGAGTCGGAGGAGACCTCCAAGCTCTCCAGGGAACACGTGGTCGCCCACCCGGTCCCCGGCCTGGTCATGGTGGCCGGGGGGAAGTACACCACCTACCGCGTGATGGCCAGGGACGCCGTCGACGCCGTGGCCCACGGCCTCGACCAGCGTGTCCCGCCGTCGTGCACCGACCGCATCCCGCTCGCCGGAGCCGAGGGCTACCAGGCCCTGTGGAACTCCCGGCAGCGCCTGGCCGGATCCTCCGGCCTGCACGTGGCCAGGATCGAACACCTGCTCCAGCGGTACGGCTCGCTGATCGACGAGGTCATCACGCTGATCGAACGGGACCCGTCCCTGGCGCTCCCGCTGACCGGGGCCGACGACTACCTCAGGGCGGAGATCGTCCACGCGGCCACCCACGAGGGGGCGCGGCACCTGAACGACGCGCTGTCACGGCGCACGCACATCTCGATCGAGACCTTCCACCGGGGACTGGCCGTGGCGGAGGAGGCCGCGGAACTGATGGCCGGGCCGCTCGGCTGGGACGCCGAACAGACCAAACGGGAGATCGAGCACTACACCAAGCGGATCGAGGCCGAACGCCTCTCCCAGGAACAGGACACCGACCAGGAGGCCGACGCCATCCGCCTGGGCGCCCCGGAGATAGTCCCGGTGGTGGGGCCCGCCTCGTGAGTCGTGTTCCTCCACGACCAGCGGGTGATCACCGTGAAACACGGCCGCCCCGGACCGGGGTCAGAGAAGGTTCGCGCGGGAGATCAGGCTGATGAGGGTTCTGACGAACCTCTCCGCGGCTTTCCGGGTGAGGCCGAGGTCGTGGGCGGCCCGCTCGACCAGGGCGGGGCCGCCTCCCGGGACGGCGGCGCGGATCTCCTCGATCAGGGGCCGGTACCGCGCGCGGCTGTCGTCGAGCAGCGCGGCCAGGGTTCCGCGGGCCAGCCGCTCCTCCTCGCCGCGGATGATCACCTCCTCCGGGGTCGGCGGGTGGACGTGGGGGAGGGAGGGCTCCCCGAGGTGGACGGCCACGTTGGCCGTGTAGAAGGCGGGACGTAGCCCGCGCAGCCGTTCCAGCGTGTCGCGCAGCAGCCTCCGCGCCGTTCGCACGTCCAGCCCGTGTTCGCCGAGCACCGCCGGGGAGACGGCGAACAGGTCGCACGTGACGCCGCGCAGCCGTACGACCGCGTCGGTCAGCAGGGCGAGGGCGACCGGGTCCCGGCGCAGCGGCGCGGCCCAGTCCGCCTGCCTGAGGTCGCGCAGCGGCTGGGCGGAGGCTCCCCTGGCCGTCGCGATCTTGCGGCGTACCTGCGCCTCCAGGCTGCGCAGCGGGTAGTGGACGAGTTGGGCGCGGGCCGCGCGGATCGCGGCGGGCTCCCCGTCGCCGGGCCGCCTGCGGATCAACAGGGCCGCGTGGCCGACGTCCTGGCGGGCGGCCTCGGGGGAGGCCAGCCAGCGGGCGACCGTCTCCAACTCGCGCACCGGTTCGCCCGTCCGGGTGCGGGGCGGGTCTCCGGCCAGCGCCCGGCGGAGGGAGGCGTATCCGTCGAGCAGGCGGTCGTTCGTCTCCTGCTCGCACTCGTCGCACCAGCGCGTCCCGCTGACCCCGCTGCAGGGACGGCCGCCGTGTCTGGCCCTGCGCAGCGGACCCCGGATCAGGTCCCGCAGCGTGGGGGAGATCAGCGCGTGGTAGACGAGGAAGGCGGCCGAGCGATCGGGGGTGGCGAGGTCGCCGAGGTGCATGGTGCTCCTCCGAGAATGACGAAAGGACGCGCTTCGGGAGGCGCGTTTCTCATGACGTCGACCTCGACATCCGAGGTCCTCAGAAGGAGCGGAGACAACCGCTCAAGCTCGCGGGCACCGGCCGTTGAACGGCATCAGAATTCCAGTCGATCCGATTACCGTCAACCGTTTTCCTGATATACGAGAGAGAGTTGGGAGATGAGCGATTTATAGCGAACAATAAGCTCGTCATCTCCTTTGAGCGGTCCGCCCAGTTCGCCGATCGCCCGCGCCAACACCGTCCGCGCGTCTCCACGGCCGTCCGCGCCGTTGCCGGAACGGCCCCGCCGGTCGAGTCTGTCCAGCGCGTGGCCGTGCAGGGCCTCGTTCGCCCGTTGTCCGAGCTCCCGCAGGGCGGGATGTGACTCGCGCATGTCCTTCCAGGCCCTCCAGGAGAACAGCGCCGGTTGGAGGGCGGAGACGGCGAGGTAGACCGCCAGCCCCGGATGGTCGCCGCACGCCGCCGCGACCAGCCCCAGACGCCCGCGCGCGAGGGCCCGTTTCCGCCCGTCCGTCCAGGTGGGAAGGGCGGGGCCGAACAGGTCCTTCTCCAGCCCTTCGATCGCGGGCAGCGACTCGCGCAGCCGGGACGAGCCTCGACCGGCGAGCCGTACGGCGGTGCGCAGGTCCAGCCGGTGGACGGCGCTCGCGGTCAGCCGGGCCAGGACGTGGTCCGCGCCGAGCCGGGCCAGGACCGGCAGGCCGCCGCGCAGTTCGGGGGCGGCGTTCCCGCGACCGACCAGTTCCGTGACGTGGAGCGGGCAGGCCGCGGTCAGCGACCAGGCCACGCTCGCCGCGATCATGCCGTAGTTCGTCGCCGGAGGCCCGGGGTTGAGCACCAGCAGCAGTTCGTCGATGTCGCGGGGGCTGCCCGAGCCGGTGCGGCCGGTGGGCGCCGCCTCGGACCGCAGCGCGGTGACGATCACCTCGCGGACCCGCTCGATGTCGCCGGAGACGTCCTCGATCACCCGGACGTCGGTGTCGAGGGCGACGGAGGAGACCCAGCCGGCGAGCGCGTGCGCCCGCCGCGTGGCCTCGGGGCTGGCCAGCAGCCGCAGTCGCGGGACGCCCCTGCGCGGCAGCCGATCCAGCCGCCTGCGCAGCTCGGTCAGGATCACCCGGATGGCCTGCCGGTCCTCGGCGTCCCTTCGGCCGTCGGTGAGGCCGTCGGTGAAGCCGTCGCCTCTGTCCAGTCCGACGGCCAGGAGTCCGAGAACGTCCCCGCTGCCCAGGACGGGCCAGCCGGTCCTGCCCGTCCCCGCGACGAGCCTGACCCCCTGGTCGCCCCGCTCCCACTGGTCGGCCGCCGTCAGCAGCCCGGGTGGCAACGGCCCCGGCCCCATGGGTTCGGACAGCAGATGCGCCCGATGGGTCGACGCCCTGGTGTAGAGGTCGGTCAGCGCCTGGTCCCTGAGCAACCGGACGCAGGAGGCGTCGACACGCTCGTCGATGAGGCGGGCGGTCTGCCTGATCCGCCCGGACAGGTGGCCCCGGTCGTCGTCCCGGGTGCCGAGCGCGGTGATGAGCCGTTCGATCTGCTCCCTGACCCGGACGGGCAGTTCCTCCCGGTCGTCGCGGAACAGTTTGCGGAGCCGGTCACCGAACCAGGCCCGCAGCAGGCCGTGGTCGGCGGCCTCGCCGCGTCCCAGCCGCTCGAACAGGGCCGCCTGCATGGTGGGGCGCAACTCGGCGAACTTCGCCAGCTCCCCCCGAGTGATCGTGTCGCTCGCGTGCGTCCGCGCGGCGAGCCGGGTGTCCCCGGCCTGCCGGGCGGCCAGCAGCCGCCACAGCTCCCCGTGGCCGGGGTCGGTCTCCGCGAGCGCGTCCCAGAACCGGTGCCTGAGCAGCCAGGACTCCATGTGCCCGGCCATGTCCGGGGGACGTTCCAGCGTGTACGGCCTGCGCGGCTCGTCGATGTGCACGAGGCAGGTGGGAACGCACGTCTCCAGCGCGGCGCACAGGGCGCCCGCGCTGAGCGCGAACGCCCCCGAGCCGTAGCTGATGAGGACCTTCTCCGGCCGGTGCCGCGCCAGCCAGGCCGTCAGGGACAGCGAGGCGGCCTCCATCCGGGGCTCCTCGACCTCGACGACGTGAACCGCGCCGGGATCGAGGCGCACCCCGCACAATCCCTCCTCGGAGGTGAGACGGGCCCCGATCTCCGTGGCCCAGTGGGCGAACGGCAGGCCGAGGGGGCCACCCGGGTTGGTCGTCCCCAGCAGGGCGAGCACGGAGACCGGCGGCAGCGCCTCGAAGAGCTTCCGCAGCGGCCTGCGGTCCGTGCCCGTCGCCTCGGGGGTGTCGTCGAGGGTGGGAACCGTCCGTGCGGAGGCGAGCCCCAGGTCTCCGCCACCGACGGCGTGGACGAGCAGCACGCCGTCGCTCTTGTCCGGAATGGCCGCCCCCCGTCTTTATGAAGTCATCTCTTGTTACCACCTTTCCGCCGGGGGCCGTTGGCGGCTTTTCTTATGGTTTCTTCGGGCAGCGCTTTCTTCGGATAGATCCTGAGCGGGGGAGCGGTGGCCTCCAGGCCGGGGAGTGAGCGTTTCGTCCGGATTCTCGGTGACTTCTCGTCCTGCTCGTTCACGGTGAACCACTCGAAGTTCCTGCCCCTCGGATCCGGTGGCGCGGGAACCCCGGGGGGAAGCTCGTCCGAACGGGTGCGGGGGTAGTGCACCGGCAACGCCGGGTCGCCACGCGACACCGTGAGCATCGCGTCGCGGATCGTGGACAGCGCCGGAGAGGCGGCCGCCTCCTTCTCGAAGACCCGCCGCGCCTCCTCCAGGACCTCGACGCCGTCGGTCGCGGGAAGGTCGCCGGTGAGGGTTCGGTAGTACGCCGTGTACTCCGCCCCCGTGTGCAGTTCGGTGCCGGTGGGATCGACGGCGAGCCGGACGCTGCCGAAACCGAGCGGACGGCCGAACCCCAGCCGGTGGAAGTGTCCCTCCGGCAGGCCGAGCAGCCAGGCGAGTGCCCCAAGCTCGTGCTCGTCGAGGTCGCGGACCTCGACGGTGAACCGGAAGACCGTGCCGGGCCGTACCCAGCCGTTGATCGAGCGGTTCTGGGAGTCGCGCTGCTCGGCGCCGGGGACGGTCTCGTAGCGTCGCCGGTCCCTGGTCAGCCGGCCGCTGTCGTCGGCGGCCTTCCAGGAACGCGCGTACTCCCGGTGGCGGTCACCGGCCGGAGCCTGTGCCGGGTCCTCGGCGCCGGGGACCCTCCAGTGTTTCTCGGCGTCCAGACCCGCGTGGTGCCAGTAGACCTTCCTGCCGCGCAGCCCCCGCCCCTCCACGTAGAACTCCTCCTTCGGGGTGCCGTCCCTGATCGGCCGCTGGGGACGCCGCCTGGACTCCGCGAGGTAGAACCGCCCCTGCTGCGGCTTGGGGCGGCTGAGGATCGCCAGCGGCAGGCCGTCCCCCTCGAACCTGTCCACGGTTTCCGCGGCGGTGCCGTCGCAGGTGACCGGGCCGACGCGCAGCCGTCCCCGATACGCCGAGGGCCGTACGCCGGCCCCCTTCGGCGCCACCCACCCGAACACCCGGTCGGCCGGGGACAGCCGTTCGTAGGAGGGCGCCGGGGCCAGGTCCTCTCCCAGGAGCCTCGCCGGGGCGACGGAATACAGGTCCCGTGGGATGAGAACCGGATACAGCCGATCGACCCTGCCTTCCACGAGCCTGGCGTAGCAGAGGGTGGAACGGGTCAGCAGCGGCTTCTCCTTGTCACGGAGGTGCGGGCTCCAGGCGAGCTGGCCCGGCCCGTCGCCGATGCGCTGGTCCGGCCCGGCGGGCCTGCCGTCCGGGGTCCGCCTCCGGAGGAGTTCGTCGTCGCCGTGGGCGTCGCGGTAGTTCTGGATCAGCAGTTCCCAGTCCTTGACCAGCGCCTTCCACTCCCGGGCGAGGGGCAGGGGCGACGGTTTCTCGCCCGGTGCCCGGTAGAGGAACCGTTCGTACTTCTTGCGTTCGATGTTGGGGCCGGTGACGTAGGCGTAACCGTCGACCAACGTCTCCCCTCTTCTGGGGGAGAGCGTCTCGGACGAGTCGTACGGGATGAAGTCGAGCACCTCGTTGTTCCTGACGACCGCCCACAGATGCTCCATGTGCCGGGGGGCGTGGTGGTCGTCGTCCGGATAGAGGTTCTCGCCGCTCTTCTTGTCGTACATCTCGAACAACGCGCTCCTGAAGCGGACGAGCACCCCCTCCCCGACGACGTACACCGGCACCATGCCCAGGGCGTACCCCGCCTCGCGCCGGAAGCCGAAGGGGGTGTCGTGGTCCTCGAAGACACCGAAGCGGGAGTTGGTCACGGCCTCGTAGGCGGTGCGGAGCATGCCCTTGACCGTGGTCGCGGGCAGGTGCGGGCGGCCGTCGCGGAGCCGTACGGGGTAGACCCGGTGGTCCTTCTCCCCCGTCGAGGGAGGGGCGGCGCGGGTGGCGTCCAGGAGCAGGAGTGGGGTCTCCACGGTCAGCGTCACCGCGATCCGGCCGGTCAGGCATTCCGCCCGCAGCCGGTCCCTCGACGGGGGCGGGGCGTCCCCGAACGCGTCGGGCAGGACGTCCCTGGGGAAGGCGGGGACGAAGGTGTAGGGGTTGAGGAATCCCTCTTCGCCGGTCGTCACGCGGTTCCTTTCACGAGGTAGGGCTCGAAGCGGATCAGCCGCTCCTCGGCGACGTGGACGTTGCCGTGGTCGTCGCCGACGACGTACTCGCGGGTCAGCAACCGCACCCGCCTGTGGTGTCCCTCGGGCCGGGGGACGGCCGTCGCCATGGGGACGGCCAGGCGGCCGACCCGGCTTGAGGAGAGAGCGGCCCAGCCGGGACCGGGCTCGGCGGAGTCGTCGACCGTGCCCCACAGGAGGTAGCGGTTGTCCAGGGTCGTCAACGCCTCCAGGTCCTCCACCTCCTCGTCGAACCCGGGTGGGAACGGGGCACGGTCCTCGGTCAGCAGCACCGCGCGTTCCTCCGTCCAGCGCAGTTCGGCCTCCTCGGTGAAGACCCGCGCCTCGTAGACGGCGGAGAGATCGACGACCCCCTCGGGCGTGCGGCACGTCCCACCCGTCACCGAGGCGATCCGGTAGGCCGACGGCGTCGTCAGCAGGGCGCACCCGCCGTCGAGGCCGGACGCCTCCAGCGCCCGCGGCAACGTGAGACCCGTGACGGCGGCGGCGCGCAGAACGGTCATGACACCTCCCGTGCCAGGTAGTCGGTCCAGGCCCGCGCCACGGAGGACGCCTCCGGCGAGTTCAGGGCCTGCGGCAGCGTGACCGGCCGTGCCCAGGGCGGGCCGGACAGGACGATCTCGGCGACCTCGATGTCACCGAACCCCCGGTTGGCGGAGGCGCCGAGGGGGATCCGCCCCCCGGCCAGGTCGCGAAGGGTGACGAGCAGCAGGGCCAGCGCGACCTCGGAGCCGGAACCCAGACGGGTGAGGTCGACGGAGAGCCTGATCGGCTCCCACTTCACGGCGTGGGGTTCGAGCACGGTGAACAGCCGTCCGTCGGCGGCCCCGCCGGTCCAGCGGTCGAGGGCGACGTGGTCGGCCCGTGCCATCCCCAGGTCCTCCAGCCGGTCGCGGACGGAGTCGGCCAGCGCCCCCTCCCGCGTCTCCTCGGGCTCGGCGGGGTCGCCTCCGGTGTCCGCCCCGGTCACGGCGTCCCACAGCTCGTCGGGGACGGTCACCAGGGCCACGCACTCCTCGGCGCGCAGCGCCCCCGCCCCACGCTCCCGCCCGTCACGGGCCGCGCCGAACAGCGCCCGTACGGCGGGCAACTGGTCGAGCCGGGCGCGGAAGGCGGCGCTGTGCGCCGATGAGGCGTCGGACCGCACCGGGAGGTCGGGCGCACGCCGCGCGGAACCGTCCTCCCTCGCGGTGCGTTCGACCAGCTCGGCGTGGCTGCGCAGCACCCCCTTGATCGACCCGCCGGGCAGGACGAGCGTGACGTGCCGGCGGTCGACCCGGGTGGTGAGCGGCAGGGTGTCGGCGAACAGGCCGCCCGCCCCCGCCCTGACCATCACCGGCGCCAGCGGCCGCCACTCGACCCGGACGTCGAGGACCTCTCTGGCGGGCGGCAGCCCGGGGTCGGTCCGGCGCGCGGGCTCAGCCCCGCGACGGCGCGCGGGATCGTCCCGCAGCACGGCCAGCAGCCCCTCGGGGGAGTCGAACCGGTCGACGACCAGCTCGAACGGGTCGTCGAGCAGCCGTACCGCGCCCAGCCCCCTGCCGGTCGCCGCGCCGACGCGCACCTTCTCCGCGCGCAGCGCCGTGAGCAGCGCGTCCATCCTCGCCTCGTCGAGGGCGGCGTCCGCGTCCGACTCGACGTCGATCTCCAGCCTGACGTAGTGCCCCGCCGGGACGACGGCCCTGCCGTACAGGAACTCGGGGGCCGCGGCTCCCGTCACCCTGTCGATGCCCACCGAGGGCCGGAACTCCAGGGCGGCGACGTCGAGCGGGGTGGCGGGCAGGGCGTGCTCGTCGAGGCGGGGTTCGGTCGTGACGAGGCCGTCGGCGACGACCACGCGGCTGGCGTGGCCCTCGTCCTCCGCCGACCCCCACAGGCCGTTCAGCGCGCCGGGTTCCGCGCCGTCCATCCAGTGCCGCAGGACTCCGGCCAGGGTGGTGCCGGGGACGTACGGCCTGCCCTGGCCGTCGATCGCGATCGGCAACGGCTCGGACGGGTCGTGTCCCAGCCCGCCGACGTGCAGCGGCGCCGTGGTGAGCAGCCAGCCGCGTGCCCTGATCCTGCTGGTGAGACGGCGTCCCGCTCTCGGGTTCATCTCCCGCTCCCGGTGCTCGTCGAAGTCGCCTTGTCGCGGACGTGCGCGGCCAGGCAGGAGTCCATCAGCACGCGCACCGCCTCGTGCCGGAGCTCGGCCCGCAGGCTCTCGATGCCGTCGCGGGTCACGACGAGCCGGTCCTCCGGCAACGCGAGCAGCGCCCAGACCGTGTCGGGGTCGGTCAGCAGCCTTCTGAGCGCCGTCACCTCCTCCTTCGGCCAGGGGGGCCGCCCCGCCTTGTTCCTGGTGAGCCAGAGCAGGCCACTTTCCGCGCGGCCGGACGGCAGCTCACGGACGATCCGCCGCAGCGCGTTGAGCTGGGTTCCGGAGACCCCGGCGGGGACGACCCGGGCGCGTGACGTCCGGTCGGCCCTGATCCGCTCGCAGGCCCGGTGGATCTCCGCACGCCAGGCGGCGCGCTCGAAGACGCGTGCCTCCCGGTGCCCCCTCTCGTCCGGCGCGAGTGACTCGACCGGCTCGGCGGGTCCGGCCGGGGCGGGCGGCGTGGGAGGGACGGTGCCGACGGGGGTGAGCAGGACGTCGTGGTCGAACTCCACCTGTCCGAAGCCCTCGGCCCTGCGCTCACCCACCCCGGCGGCCCGTACCTCCGCGAGGACCTCCGGAGTGAGCGGACCGTGCACCCCGAAGGTCAGGCAGCTTCCCTGCGCGAGGCCGTACAGGGTGGGGCGGGGGAGGTTCCACCCCCGGTGCCAGCTCTCGGTGCGCTGTACGCCGAGGGCGGCGGTGATCGCCTCCTCACCGGTCCCGGCTGCTCGGCTCTCACCGGTCCCGGGCGTCGGCGTCCCGCCGGTCCCGGTGACCGGCTCCAGCCGTACGCCGGATGCTCCGGCCTTCGCGAACGCCCGCTCAAGCGCCCGCGCGACGTCACGCGGGTCCGTGCTCGGCCGAAGCCTGCGGTCGCGGACCAGCAGGCCGGACAGCAGCCACACCCTGAGCGGGCCACCGCTGTGCCCGCCCGCAGAGGGAACACCGACGGGGGCGCTGACGGGGGCGCTGACGGAGGCACCGACGGGGGCACCGATCGGAACGGCCGTGACTTGGACCTTCCCGTAGTCGTCCTTGGCCGAGCGGCCGATCCGCCAGCGTCCCCCCAGCCGTCGTGCCCAGCCGTCGCCCAGCGAGCCCGTACGGACCCGCACCTCGGCGCGGAGCACCGTCCCGGCCGCCAGCGCCCGGTAGACGTACACGCCGCCGACCTCCCGGGTGGGCCGCTGCAGGTCGTCCTGGATGGTGTTGTGCATGCGCACCGTGCCGGCCGGGGTGACGACCGTGTACCTCTCCGGTCCTTCGGGCACGAGGTACCCCTCCCGGTACGGCTTGCCCCCGGGCGGCCCGCCTTCCGCCATCCGGTTGCCGGTCACCGTGCCGCTCGCGCCCTTCTCGTGCACCAGGACCCTGGGCACCGGCAGCGTCCCGGCCCCCGAGGGGGACACGGGGAAGGCCGCCGTGACCACCAGGTCTCCGGTGCGGACGAGGGCGTGCGCCCCGCCACCCAGCCTCCTGGCCACCTCCGGCATCAGGCACCAGCCGGGGAGGTGGTCGGCGCCCCTGACGACGTTGCCTAGCACCGTGGCCGCGGCGAGCACCGGTTGTTCCACGGTGATGAGCAACTCCACGCGCTCCCACCCCGGGCCCGCCGTACCCGCCGGCTCCGGGCGGTCGGCGACCTCGTGACGTGGACCGTCCGGAGGGGACGGGACACCGTCCAGCGGCGGCGGCGTCCACTCGGGGGAGACACCGAGACCGTCGAGGGTCATCCGGCAGCGGCCCGCGCCGCGCCGCCGCTTGCCGCCGAGCCGTTCCAGCAGCCGCGCCCCGGCGTCCAGCAGGGCGACGGCGGTCTCCCGCCGGGCCTCGTCGAGTCCGGCGAACCCGTCGATCCTGCCCTGCCCCTCCAGGGTGACGCCGCCCCTGGCCATCTCCTCGAAGCGGAGCATGCCCTCCTCCGCGCCGCCGGTCCGTGGATCGACCGCCACACCCGGCTTGCGGAAGGTCGTCGCCAGCGCGACGTGCGGCCGCTCCCGCAGCACCTCGGCGAGCCTGCCGGGCAGCCGCAACGGGCCGTCCAGCGTCAGCGCCGCCGGGCTCGACGTCCTGCCCGTCGCCCCCGGGGTCCTGCCCGCAGGGGCGTACTGGCCGCCGAACAGGAACCTCACCCAGTCGTGCCACACCCCGGCGGGACCGCTGTCCAGGGCGTACGCGGCCAGCTCGCACGAGTCGCGCCAGACGCCGACCAGGGTCTTGGCGGGCACGACCGGGGGAGCGGGAGCGAGGGCGGACGACTGCTCCTCGCGCCGGACGAGCCGGTCGGCGTATCCGTGGACACCCGTTCCCGTGCCCACCCGCCAGTCGCTCACCATGAACAACGAGATCGTGAACTCGCCCGTCACGCGACCCCTCCCTCCGATCTTCCCGGTCCCTCCGGGACGAACGGCCGGGCCGCCAGCACGTCCAGCAGCCTTGTCACGGTTCTCCCCTCAAGATCGGTCCATGTCAGGCCGCCGTCCTGGGCCAGGGTGCGCAGGGCCCCGGTGCGCGCGGCGTCCTTCTCGAAGCGGCGGCGCGCCAGCTCGAAGCGGGACGTCGCGACCTCCTCCCCCAGGCACATCCCCTCGCGCAGTTCGTGCACGAGACCGCCGGGCAGGAGCGCCTCCCCCGAGGCCGGATCACGCCGCCGCAGCGCGGCGACCCCTTCGAGCACGTCCTCCCAGCGCCGCCCGCTCGCCCTGTCGTCCCCACCGCCCACCCCCACCAGGTACGGCGAGGCCGACCGGCCCCCGCCGCCGGACAGGGCGGTCGAGCTCCGGATGCGGCCCAGGTCGGGAGCCGAGCTCTCGAACAACGCGACGAACGACAGGGCCGAGCTCCAGCTCTTGACCCCCTTGGCCTCCCCGGTCAGCTCCTCGGCCAGCTCGTAGGCGAAGTGGAAGGGGTAGTTGCGCTTGACGATCGCCACCCCGGACGCGGCGCTCAGACCGTCCCGCCCGAGTCGCGCGAGAACGGGGCGCAGCAGGGGGTCCTCCTTCGTCATCCGTTCGAACTGCTCCAGGTAGTGCCGGGCGAAGGGCAGCGCGACCGTTCCCTCGCACACCACGGTCAGGTCGTCCCCTCCGATGATCAGCGGCAGGACGGGGACCGGTTCGCCGGAGGCGAGTTCGCGGGCGGTGAGCCGCAGCGCGGCGGCGAACGCCCGTTTGGCGCAGCCGTCCACACCGCGCGAGAGGGCGCCGATCCTCTCCGCGTGGCGGCGGTCCCGCTCTCCGGGTGGCAGGGGCGAACCCGCCACGCCGGGGCCATCATCCGGGCCGTCACCGGTGCTGTCACCGTGGCCGTCGCTGTGGCCGTCGTCGGGGCTCTCGTCAGGGCCGTCGGTGAGGCCGTCCAGGCCGCCGAAGACCTCGCCGAGGCCGTTGCCGTCGGCATGGACCACCGCCACCCACTCGGCCTCGACCCCGAGCCGGTCGACGATCTCGTCCATCGTGGCCCAGCCCGTTCCGGCGATGGCGGACATCCGGGAGAGAGCCTTCGGGTGCGCCTCGCGCTTCGCCCTGGACACGGCCGACTCGGAACGGACCGGTTCGCCCTCTCCCTCGACGTAGAGGCCCTCGGCGGGGAGCCCGCTCGCCGAGCAGTCCTCCACGAAGGGCAGACGGAGGAAACGCTCCTGCCGCCCCGACCGTTGTTCGCGTACCACCGGCAGATCCCGGCGTGCCCTGCGTATGGCGGCGGCCAGCGAGCCCTCCTCGTAGGCGACGACCACACCGCACACGTCCAGCATCGGGGCGGACTTCAGTGCGAGCAGCCCCATCTGCGTCACCAGCCGTTTCCCGGCCGCTCCGTCCCTGACGAGTACGGTGACGCCGCCCGCGCCCGCGACCAGCAGTTCGGCGTCGTGGGTGCCCAGGCGCCAGCCGTCCCTGTCGAAGCCGGGGAAGACCCGTTTCAACGCCTGGTCGGCCCACTCGCCCTCGATCCGGGCGATCAGGTCGGACGCCCCGACGATCTGCTGGCGTTTGCCCGAGGCGAAGATGTAGCGCTGGAGACCGGTAGTGCCGATCATGACGAGGTGCATGTCTCTCCTGTCTCGTGAGGAGGTTCCGTCCCGGGGGAGCGCGGGGACGTGCCGCGAGAGGGTTCCGTCCCGGGGGAGGGCGGGGGCGCCTCGTGGGCGGGCTCGACGACCCGCACCGTGTGGCCGAACAGCCAGCCCAGCGCGAAGGCGACGCCGGTGGGGGCGGCGATGAACAGCCGGTGGGTCAGACCCGCGTACTGCGGCCTGGCCCGGGTCCAGGCGCGCCACGCCGCGTAGACATGCCGTACGACCAGTTCGAAGTCGGCGGTCGTCTCGGGAAGGTTGGCCGGGCCACCGTCGACGACCAGCGCGGCGCGGCACCGTGCCCACTCTCCCCGGGTGTCCGCGCACCCCGTGCCCGCCGCGCGCAGCGCCTGGGCGACCATCAGCGGGTTGTCCGACAGGTGCACGACGACGGCGACGGCCCGCCCCTCGGGGTCGCTCTCGAAGTCCGGCTCCTCGACCACCTCGGCCAGCCTCGCCGCCCGTACGGCCTCCGCCGGGCTCAGCGGATCCTTCAACCGGCCACTGATCCGGACGGCGGTGAAGAAGTCCGTGTGCGGACGTTCGGAACGCTGCGGCAGCGTGACCCTCGCCGGCACCCTCTCCGGGATCTCGCGCATTCCCCGCAGCTCACGCTGGACGTGGAACTTGAACTTCGCGCCCAGCTCGAAGGCGTCGGGCAGGGCGGCGTTGACGTACAGGGACACCGGCGTCGAGGGGTCGGCCGCGGACAGCTCGGTCAGCCGGGCGCTCACCAGCTCGTAGGCCACCTCCAGCGCGTCCTCACGGGCCGTGTCGCCCCCGGCGTTCCCCTCGGCGCCGGATCCGGACGGAGGGACGGCCCGCCGTACGGTGAAACAGGAGTCGTGACCACGCCGGGCGTGGTCGGACGCCGCGACCACCCATTGGCTGTTCCAGGGGTCCCGCCGCCCCTCCCTCGGCAGGGAGACCACGATGCCGACCCCTTTGCTGCGTTGCTGCCACAGGTTGATCCCGGTGAACACCCCCGCCGCGACCACGCACAGCACCGTCAGGAACGGCCGCCGCTCTCCCAGCCAGCTCTTGATCACATCCGGCAGGGTGCCCGCGGCCACCGCGGCGGCCACACCGGCCAGGGCCGCGATCGCCCATGTGGAGGTCCCCGCCAGCACCTCCCTCGCCCTGCCCGTCCCGCTCTTGGCCCGGGGAAGCCCCATCTCCGCACCGCCCCATCCGTCGTTCCCGCCTCTCGTCGACTACTGATGGACGACGGCTTCGAAGGCGTCGTCCATCAGTAGTCGACGAGAGGCGGAACAGGCGGGAGGAAATGATGCGGTTGCGGATCGAGGTCACCACGGGGGCCACCGAACTCGCGTGGACGAAGGTGCTGTCCCCTGGCCGTTCCCTGCTCTACGACCTGCTGACACGTGAGGTCCCCGACCTCGGGCGGCTCCTGCACGCACAGGGGGCGGGACCGTACGGCATGGTCCCGCTGGGGCACGGCGCGCCGGTCTTTCCCAGGGCCGCGCGGGTCAGGGGCAGGTACGCCGTCGGCGGCCGGGGGTACGTGGAGCTGGGCAGCCCCCTCTTCGAGGCGGTGACCGCGATGGCTCAGGGGATCAAACGGCGGGAGCTGCTGGACTGGGGTGGGGCGGCCTTCCGCGTCCTGAACGCCACCCTGGTCGAGCCTCCGGCGTTCACCTCGGGTCGCGCTCTTCTCAGGACGCTCACCCCGGTGGTGGTGAAGGGGGCGGGGAAGGACGCCCAGGGCGAGCGCGTCACCCGTCAGGCGTGGCTGCTGCCGACCGACCGGGAGTTCCCGATGTGCTTCCAGCGCAACCTGCGGCGCAAGGCCGAGACGCTGGGCCTGGACCCGGAGGTCTCGCTGGCCCGGATCACCTGGGTCGGCGCCAGGCGTTCCTTCTCCGTCGGCTCGACGGGCCAGGTGCGGGGCGGCAAGTCCGGGGCGCCGGTCGAGGTGGAACTGACCGGCCCGCCGGAGACCCTCCAGGCGATCTGGAGCTGGGGCCTCGGCGAGGCCAACACCGCGGGTTTCGGCTGGATCGCGGGGTGAGAGATCTCCGCCTCTCTGCGGTTCCCCTTCTCTTTGCGCGGGTCTGGCCGTATGCGATTCCCGCTTTTATCGTGGATTCGGTTGCGGTTTGACGAACCGCGAGATCCGCTGCCCAGACCGTGTTTATGATTTCGGAGCCGAAGGCTGGAGCAAGGTGCGAAGACAGCCTGAGGTGACGTGGATCGTGCGCACCACCTGTCAACAGCACAATCGACTGAGAACCGGCTGAGCGGAATCGGACGCCCCCGGACGTCGCGATCCTGCCGAGCACCGGGTCACCGCTGACCAGTTTGGCGAATCACGCTCCCTCTTGATTTCGGTGTCTCGCCGTCCCCGAAGCGAACGTCGTCATCGCGAGTGCGGCGATCGCAGCCGATTTCTCCGGGGCCTACGCGAAGGCGCGGCGAGTGGCCGACGTCCGGCCTGAGGCGCGGAGGAGGTCCGATGGCGGAAGCCGTACGGGCGTGGTCGAGCAGTCCGGACGAAGCCATGGCCATGGCGGTCGTCCAGATCAGAGGACGGGACGGCGTCGGGGGCGGGGCGGGCTTTCTCATCGCTCCGGATCTGGTGCTGACCTGCGCTCACGTGGTTTCGGCCGCGTTGGAAAGGCCCTGCGAGGAGGCTGTGGCTGAGGGAACGCCGGTCACGGTCGAGTTCTCGCTGCGCGCGCTCCCACCCGGCGACGACGCTCGTCCTGTGTGGTCGGCCCGGGTCGAAAACTGGGTACCGATCAGGGCCGAGAGAACCGGGGACATCGCCGTTCTCCGGCTGCCGGAGCCCGTACCCGGCGCCCGCCCGCTTCCCATGGCCGATCCCGACAACGTGCGGGGTGGTCGGGTGCGCGTGGTGGGGTTTCCGAGGGACGCGCCGGGTGGGACCTGGTTCGAGGGCAGGCTCAGCGGCGCCACGGGCGAGGGATGGGTGCAGCTGTCGAGGGCCAGCGGGCAGGTCGCCCACGTCAGGCCCGGTTTCAGCGGCAGTCCTGTTTGGGACGACGCGCTGGGTGCGGTGGTCGGTCTGCTGGTCGCCGCGCAGCCGGTGGGCGACGCCCAGCAGGCTTACGCGCTGCGTACCAGGACCATCGTGCGGGAGGTCCCCGAACTCGGTCCCGTCATCGACCCGCCTTCTCCCTTCAGAGGGCTGGAGCCGTACGGAGAAGGTGACGCGGACTTCTTCTTCGGGAGACAGGAGGACATCGGCAACATCGTCAAGGCTCTGCGCGGAGCGCGCACCGTGACGGTTTACGGACCTTCGGGGTGCGGCAAGTCCTCGTTGGCCCTGGCCGGTGTGGCGCCCCGGATACGGGAGGACGGACACGAGGTCCTGGCGTTCAACGCCGGGGAGATCTCCTCCGTGCGGTCGGCGCTGGCCACCGAGCTGTACGAGGCCGCCAGGTCCGGACGGTACGGTCCCGTGCGTGCGCGAAGCGCCGACCAGGTCGAGACGTGGCTCGCGGACAAGGGGCTTGCGGACACCCTCCATCGCACCCGTGGTACGGCCTCCGGTGGTCTTCTCGTCGTTCTTGACCAGGCAGAGGCGCTCCTGAACCGTCCTCAGGCCGAGGTTGACGAGCTCGTCGACCTGTTGTTCCCACAACGGCCGACCGCTGGAGTGCGTGTCCTGGCCACGTTGCGCTCTGACCTGATGGATGCGGTTCTGAAACACCCACGGCTGGGGCCCGCCCTGCTCAGCGGGGCGACGGTACCGCTTGCCCCCATGTCCTCCGGGCAGTTGGAGGAGGTGATCGCCAAGCCTGTCGAGCGGCTCGCGGCCGTGGAATACGAACCTGGGCTGGCCCGGCGCATTCTGGACGACACAGGTGGCGAGCCGGGTGTTCTTCCGCTGCTGGGATTCGTCCTGCAGAAGCTGTGGGAGCAGCGGAACGGCGGTTACCTGCGGGACGCGGCCTACGAGGAGATGCAGGGTGTGTCCGGCGCACTGGGACACCACGCCGAACGGGCCTGGGCGGACCAGGTCGACGGCAAGCCGGAGCAGGAAAAGGCGGCGCGACGGCTGCTCACCAAACTGGTGCGGATGCTGCCCGACAGCCAGATCCTGCTGCGTCGCAGGCTCACCCGGGACGAGGTGGACGAGACGCAGTGGGAGCTCGTCAAGGCTTTCGCCGAGCGGCGGCTGCTGGTGCTGTACGGCGGTGAGGGGGAACCGGAGAGCGCGGAGCTGGCCCATGAGGCACTGATCACAGCCTGGCCTGAGCTGCGACAGCAGGTGGAGGCGGACGGAAAGCTCCTGACCGGGCAGGCGGAACTGGCCCATGACCTACGGCGCTGGCAGCACGGCGGACGGCCGGCGAACCTGCTGCCGGACAGAGAACAGTTGCAGGCCATCGACCAGTGGCTGGGCGGGCGTGAGGGTGAGCTGACCAAGGAACAACGCGAGTTCCTGACACTGGCCCGGCGGCGGAGCCGGATGTCGCAGCGGCGAACCCATGCCGTGCGGACCGCGCTGACCATGGTGTTCGCGCTGATCGTGGGCCTGGCCACCTTTCTCGTCGATCAGATGCTGGTCAGCGCGGAGCGGGCGGACGAGAACAGATCACGGGCGCTGGCGAGCTTCACGGCGGAGATGGCCAAGGAGGACCCGGGACTGGCGACCCTGGCAGCTGCCGCCGCTTACGAGATCGCGCCGACGCAGGAGGCTCGTAACGCGTTGTTGCAGCGATATGACCAGCTCAAGGACGCCGTCTGGATGCTGACCGGAGTCCAGGGGCCGATCCGTGCCGCCGGGATGAGCGCCGACGGCACGGTGACGCTGGCCTCCTCAGAGCTCGGCCGTGCGACGTTGTTCCTCCGCCAAGCCGGCGGAAGGATTCTGCGCAAGCATTTCGATCTGGCAGGGTATGCGACGTTTCCGCTGGTCAGCAGGGACGGCCGGCGCATTGCCTATGTGCTGGAGGGGACCGGCACGACGATCTGGCACGAGGTGCGCCACACGGCGCACGGCATTGTCCTGGGACCGGCGCACCGGCTGTACGGCACCGCCCCGCAGAGGTACGTCATGGGAGGAATCTCCGGCTCCTACAAGGTCATCGACTTCTCGCCGAACGCCGACCGGATCGCCACGGTGATCTCCGATGGGCGGCTACAGGTGTGGGACCTGGCGACACAGCGGCTCAGGCGACTGCCGGGGCGACTGCCCGAACTGCGGCAGGTGTGGTTCGGCCCGGACGAGAACACGCTCGTGGCCGTACGACTGGGCGACGGAAACTCCCCGGTGTCCATCGATCTCCGCAGCGGTTCCGTACGGGAACTGGAGAACGGCCGGGGCATGTCGGAGATGGATCTGACAGAGGCCGAGGTGTCGGCTGACGGGAGGGTCCTGGCCCTGTGCAGGAAGCCCTCCAGCGCGAAGAAGGCCGTCTACCAGATCCTTCGCGTGTCCGACGGGCACAGGATGACGCGTTATATTCCGCCTGCCGGCTACAGCTCGTGCCAGGGGCTCGCCGTCGACCGGACGGGCGAACACGTCGCGGTCAATGAGGGAGAAGGGAGGTGGACGCTTCTCAGCGCACGGCCGGGTACCTCTCCACAACGGCTCGAAGGTCCTGTCCTCTCCCTCGGAGACAGGGCGGGTCCCCTGCTCGGTACGCCGGATGCCCCCGTAGTGGTCCGTCGAGACAAGATCAGCGTGATCGGTTGGCGGATGTTCGCCGACGATGGACTGCAGGTGTTCAGCCCGCCGCTGCTGCTCGATCAGGGGCGCACCATGCTGATCCGTGTCGGAAAGAACGGCGCCGGGACCGCTGATCGACTGGTGATCAAGGAGACCGGAGGGCAGGAAAGAACACTCTCCGAAGTCCGCATTCCCGCCATGCCCCCTGACCCGGGACTGCTGTTGACCGTCAACCGCGCTGGGACATTGGTGGCCGATGTGACCGACCAGAACAGGGTCACGGTCTATGAGCTTCCGCACCTGCGCAGAGTGGCCGAGTTCACCGCCCGTATGCCCCCCGCCGGCAAGAACGGGAAACGACTCCGGATGACCTCCTTCTTCTTCACGGACGAGGAACTGGTGACGGTCTCCGGAAGCGTGATCGAACACTGGAACGCCCGTAACGGCCGGCCTCTGTCCGATCCGTTCGACATTTACGGTTTTCTCGGCGGGGCCGACCTCATGGAGCTCACGGTGGGTCCGTACTACGAGCCGGGATACATAAAGATCACGAACGCCCATGATCACACTCTGCGGGCCGTCCGTCTGGCGACCCACATGGAGAACCCGGATCTGCGGATCAGCCTGGGACCCGATCTGATCACCGCGGCGATCGAGCCCAGCGGTCGCTATGCCATCGTGCTGACCCGGGGACTCATGGTCGAGTTGTGGTCGGTACAGGACCGTCGGCGAGCACGGAAGATACTAGGCCCGTTCGGACCCATGGAAGCAGAGAAATGGCAGGTGGGGATCATGGAGAACGACGGATCGGAGAGTCCGGGATTCTTTCTGGCCAACGGAAGTTCCGTACGCCTCATGAGGATGACCGACTCCGGTGACGTCGAGGTGACCTCCTACAACTTCGCCGGCAAGCAGGACTTCATGGAGGCTTCCGACAACGGCAGGGTCCTGCTGAGGAACCGTAAGCCCACGGAGTACACGGCCCAAGGATCTGTGGAGTTGTTCCGGCTCGATCCTGAACTGTGGAAGTCCCACCTGTGCGGCGTCCTTGGACGTGACCTCAGCGAGGACGAGCGCCGCAACCTGCCACGAGGCGTGCCGGACGTCGTCTGCCCCGCCTGACGGTGGAGCGACTCCGGACGTCAGGAGCCGAGGCCGGCAGCAGGGTGGAAGTGAGGACCGGTGCGGGAACCCGGTCCTCACTCCCGTCAGGAGTCACCATCAGAGCGCGTCGTCAGGAGCGTCTTCCCGGCCGACGCGCGAACCGGGCACTACAGGGGAGAGGTCCAGCCGGGCATGTGGGGCAGCGGGGAGACGAGCTTCCGGAGGTTACCGGTCCCGGTGTTCGGCGGGACGGCCGGGCAGCGGGCTCCTCGGGCGGGGAGGGTCCGCGAGATCAGGTAGGAGTCGATGGCGCCCGTGGCACACGGTCCACGGCCGTAGACGATGTGACCCCAGCCCTCGTAGGTGAGCAGGCGCCCGGAGCGGCCGAGCTGGCGGGCCGTGCTCACGGCCCACGGGTAGACGGTGGCCGGGTCGTGCAGCGAGTTGGCGACCAGAAGCGGCGTGTCCGTGCGGACCCTCAGCTCGTGCTGCGGGTTGGGGATCGAACTCGGCTCTCCCAGGCAGGTGAAGACCGGGAAGACCGCGAGGAAGCTGTAGCGCATGTCGGGCGCGATCTTCCCCAGCCTGCGCAGGTGCCTGTCGTACTCGCGGAAGTCGCGGACGGGCAGCCGGTAGTCCTCACAGAAGATCTGGAAGGGGTTGGGGCTGACGTCCTGGGCGCTCTTGGCGGCCAGGGGCGTGGGCAGCTGCCCGGCGGTGGCCTGGCCGGTGTCGAGTGCGGCCAGCAGTTCGGAGAACGGACGCCAGGTGTCGGCGCTGTAGAAGTAGTCCAGCGCGGTCCAGCTGAGGACGAAGGGCGTCAGCAGGGCGCCGGGCTGACCGGGGACACCGAGTTCGCCGCGGTCGGCCCGGGCCATCAGCCCCTTCCAGAGGGTTCTGACGTTCCCGTCGTGCTGGAGGCAGGCCTCGTCACGCTCGCACCAGGCCACGAACTCGTTGAAGGCGTCCTGCGCGCCCCAGGTCCCGGTGTCCATGAAGGTCCGGGTGTCGACGCTGTGGTCGATGACGCTGTCGAGCACGAAGGCCCGGACCCGCCGGGGGTAGCGCTCGGCGTACTGCTGGCCGAGGAGGGTGCCGTAGGAGATGCCCCAGAAGGACAGCTTCTCCTCGCCCAGCGCCGCGCGGAACGCGTCGAGGTCGGCCGCCGTGCTGAGTGAGTCGACGTGGTCGAACACCGGGCCGGTGCGGGCCCGGCAGTCGGCGCGCAGCCGCTTGCTGTAGGCAACGGCCCTGTCGAACTCGGCCTGGCTCTTCACGATCGGGTCGGGGGTCTGGGACAGCAGCTCCGTCGAGCAGACCACCGGGTTGCTGCGGTTCGTGCCGCGCGGGTCGAGGCTGACGACGTCGAAGCGGCGCAGGGTCTCCGGGGTGAGGATCTGCGGGCTCGCGAGGACGAGGTCCACTCCCGATCCTCCGGGGCCGCCCGCGGCCACCACGAGCGTGCCGATCCTGGCGGCCGGGTCGGTGGCCTTGCGGCGGGCGACGCCCACGTTGAACGTCCCGCCCGCCGGGTGCCTCCAGTCGACCGGTACGGCGAGCGTCCCGCACTCCGCGCTCGAATCCTCGGGGCAGGGGGCCCAGGAGATCGCGGCGCTGGGGGCGGGGGTCCGTGTGGGGGCCGCCGAAACCGGGGTGAAGGTGGATAAGGGGATCGTCAGCCCTAATAAGAGGGCAAATGCCTTACGCATGCCTTGATCATGGCCTATTTCCGGCGAGCGATCACCAGGCGGAGGTACGGACCGTTTCCTCCCTCCGGAGGATCAGTGAGACAGGTCCTCGGGGTGAGGGTGGATCACGTGTTCAAGCGTGTCCTGAACCGCTCGTGCGCGCTCTGTTTGGAGATTCCCATCGCCTCTCCGACCTGCGCCCAGGACGCGCCGGACTCCCGGGCCCCGGCGACGGCCTGGTCGAGAAGGACGCGCTGCCAGCCCTCCACCTGGGACAGCAGCGTCAGGGCGGCCAGCGGGCGTTCCGCGGCGAGTCGCGCGATCCGCTCGTACAGGAGGTTCGACTTGACGACCAGTTCGCTGGGCGGGGCGGCGGCGATCAACGGGGCGGCGTGCCTGCTCCACCACCGGTACTCCGTCTCCTTCGCCCCCTCCCGCGTGGGCGGGAACCGGCGCTGGTCGGCCCACCCGCACGAGCAGGCGGCCTGGTAACCGACGAACTCCTTGACGAAGGCGCTTGAGGAGGAGGCCGGTTCGCCGTTGGGCAGCACCGGGGCGGCGAAGCCCTCGTGACCGGGGATGTCGGGACTCATGAACGTCATATTCGTCAGGATATCCTGACGAATCCCGGTCGGTGCAAGGAGTCGTACCGGGCGGAATCGAAGGGATGAACCCCAAGGGGCCGGCGCACCGGGTTCTCCGTCGGCGAGGGATACGTGGGGTACCAGGCCCGGCACCGGACGGCTCCTTCCACCGGCACGCCGCCTTCCGGATCGCCGCCGCGGTCCGGTCTTGAACGAACCGCTCGCGGACACCCGGAGGGCCCTGGGCGGCGGCGGTCGGCGCGCCACCGCCGGGGGATGGGCGCCCCGGGCGGCCCCGGGCGGTCGTACGGCAGTGCGGCCGTCGCCCGGGACACCGGTCGACGGTCAGGAGGGGTCGGAGAGGATTCTCAGGCGGGGTTCGCGCTGCCACTTGACCCGTACCTCGAAGTGGCCCTCCGCGCCGGTCTTGGCGATCACCGCCCCGGCCTCCGCGCTCAGCCTGACGCCGAACTGCAACTCGACCTCGTCCGGTGGCACGGACATCGTCTGGAACTGCTTCAGGGCGCTGGATGCCGCGTCGCGCACCCCGGCCAGGGCGCCCTCGAAGGAGACCTTCGCCTGGGCGAGGACGCCGTCCTTGCGGGAGAGACGTTCGAAGCCGGGGGCCGGGTCGAGTTCGACGAGCACCGAGCCCTCCTCGCCGTCGATGTCGAAACGCACCAGTTCTGTCATGGGGTGACTCCGTTCGGTTTCGTGGGCCGGATGGGCCGGCCGGGCCGGTTGAGGGGGCCGGGGCAGGAGAACGACCGCAGGTCCTCCCGTTCCTGCTCGTTCGGCTGCCACCTGTCCCCGACACGGTCCTGGACCCGGTCGAGTTCGGTGAGCAGGTCGGGCAGCCGTTCCGGGGCGCTCAGATACTCGATGACGGCGTCGCCGAAGGCGTCGCGCAGGGCGGGCGGCATCAGGTCGGAGGCGTCCAGGCACACCATGGCAGCTCCGTCGAGGGTGTCCGCGACCTTCCTGCCCACCGGATCCTTGGCGGAGTGGACGTTGGGGGGCACTCCCAGGTTCGCCGAGAAGGCGGCGCCGGCCGGGATGGCGGGCCAGATTCGCTGGGCCTCGTCACCGGCGAGGAACCTCATCAGCTCCTGGGCCTGCGGGGTCGCGTTGAACATCCCGGCGAAGTCGGCGGAGACCACCACCGACCGGCGATCGGTGCCGCCTTTCTTGGAGAGGAGGGACGGGAAGGGGAAGAAGTCGACGTCACCGCCCGCCGGGTAGGTGACGATGACGAAGGACGCCTGGTGTTCGAGGAGACAGCCGGGCGGGTCGCCGAACAGTCCGAGCCCGGCCTCGCTGAAGTCGGTCAGCAGCGCGACCCTGCGGCCCTGCCGGTCGAGGCCCGAGGCGTCCAGGATCCTCCCCCACGTCTCCCACGCCTGCCGTACCTCGCCGGAGGTCCACTTCAGCGTCCCCGAGGCCCACTCCCGGTACTTCTCGGGACCGGCCTGGTGCAGCAGGACGTCCTCGATCCAGTCGGTCCCCGGCCAGCCCGCCGAACGCAGGGCCTGCATTCCCAGGCACCAGACGCTCCGGGCCCGGCCCCTGGTCCGCAGGGAGAGCGGGTCCCGCGTCTCCTGGGGGGTGGGCCGCCAGCGCGACCGGTCGTACCAGACGACGCTCTTGAGGTTGACCTTGAACGGCACGGCGTACACCTTCCGGTTCAGCCGCAGCAGCCACGGCTGCCCGTACTGGTCCTGCCGGGAGAGCACCATGTCCAGGGGGAGCAGGTCGCCGCTGTGCGCGTACTGCGCCAGGTCACCGGTGCTGGGCAGGATCGCGATGTCCGGGGGTGTCCCGCCCCGCAGGTCGGAGCGGAGCGTCTCGTCGATCGCGCGGGTCCCGGTGTACTCGACGTGGATGCCGGTTCTGTCCTCGAAGGCGGCAAGGACCTTCCCGAAGTGCTCGGCCTCGGTGCCGGTCCAGGTCGCGAGCACCGAGACGGTACGGCCTCCGGGCAGCGGCGCGCACGCCGTGGCGCACATCATGGCGCACAGCGACGCCAGCCCGGCGACGATCCTCGTGGTGATCCTGTGAAGCGTTCGTCGTCTCATCGTGGCCGGTACCTGTACTCGTTGAGGCGTGGGTGGACGCCGCTCCAGATCAGCGCCCCGGCCGCGGCCGAGAGCAGCGGGATGAGGAAGACCAGGCCCGCGTACTCCGTGGCGTCCCGCATCCGGACGTTGACCTCTCTGATCTCGGCCGCCTCCCTCGGGACCGGTGGTGGGGGGACGTTGCTCCGTACACGCAGTTCCTTGGCGACCGTGGGGCCGCACGTGCCCGGCGCGCCGCAGACGGGGTCCAGCAGCCGCGCCAGCCGTTCGTCGCCGTAGTCGTGTTCCGCCTCGACCCCGGCCTTCCTGGCCTCGGCCACCCTCCGCGTCATCGTGCCCGCCTCGTCGAGATCGGCCCCGGAGAAGTAGGCCGGTGAGGTCGCCGCCGCCAGGACGAGCACGAGCGCGGTGGCCGTGAGCAGCCGGGGGTTCAGGTCCCGGCGGAAGCGCCGCCGCAGGAAGACCTGTGTCCCGAAGAGCAGGGCCAGCGTCGTCAGGAGGCTGAGGCCCCAGCAGACCGTGGCCGTCCGCATCGCCCAAGTGGACGGGAACTGCGCGCGCAGCCATGTCCACTGCCGTTCCTGGGCGTCGTCGAGCGTCTTGAGGATGCCCTGCCTGTCATGGTGCATGAGGCGGGAGGCGCCCCAGAGGTAGGTCGCGCCGACGGTGCCGTCCCCGCGCCGGTAGTGCTCCCCGGCCTGCTCGACGAGGGTGGTGTAGACGGCCAGCATCCCCTGGGCGAGTTGCAGGTCGTCGCTCCTGCCCGGTACGTCGTCGGCGACGTCGTCCCTGGCCGCCTGGGCGAGGTTGAGGCCGGCGGTCTGGATCTGCTCGCGGTACTCCTGCTCGGCGGGCAGGGTGAGCGTGGCCCCTCCCGACCCCGAAGCGCCCGACCCCGAAGCGCCCGATCCTGGAGCGCCCGGTTCTGGAGCGCCCGGTTCTGGAGCGCCCGACCCCGAGGTGTTCGGCCCTGAAGCACCAGGGCCTGAGGCGGCCGGTTCCGAGGTGCCGAGGAAGGTCTCGACGGCGGCCCGGTCGGCGGTGGCCAGCGCCTGCCGGACGCTCGATATCTCCAGGATCGCGGAGATCGCCCGGGAGTCCGCGGTCTGGTGCACGCCCTGGAACAGCCAGAAGGAGGTGACGAACAGCGCCGCGACGGCGACCGTCAGCATGGCCCGGAGGCGCCACAGGGTCCTGCGCGTGGTGCTCACCGGTCCTCCGGGGGCAGCTCGTCCGGCGTGTCCGGCAAATCCGATAAATCGGGTGATTCCTGCAAGGGAAGGCCGCACTGTTCGCAGAACAGGGAGTCCGCCCGTGGCACACGTGAGCAGTTCGGGCACCGCCGCCGCGCGGCCACCAGCCGTTCCTCGGGCTCGTCACCGGGCCGCCGGGAACGGGCGCCGGGACTCAGCGTCGAGTGCCACGAGCTGAGCTGCGACCCCTTCATGTCCCTGGGGTCGATCCGCTCCCTCAGCCGTACCCGCCCCTGGGCGGCGTCCACGACGTGGACCAGGTGGGACAGCCACCGCAGGTTCCTGTCGTTGCCGAGTTCCGTCGCGAGCCGTACGGCCCGGCCCCACGCCCGCTCGGCCTCGGCCCTGTCGCCGGACTCGTAGGCCAGGCGGCCCGCGTCGATCGCCTCCCTGAGCGCCAGGTGCCGGGTGTGGTGGCCGACCTTCGGGTCGATCCGGGAGGACAGCGCGGGCTCGTCGGTCCAGTGCACGAGGATCGGCGTCCCCACGGCGGGCAGTTCGACCTCTCCGGAGGCGCCCTCGGCCGCCGCCAGGTCGACCCTGGCCAGCCGCAGGTCCTCACCCCTGTCGCGGCCTGCCGGATCGACGTCTATGCGGACGAAGTACTCCCTGCTCTCCTCACCCCACGGCCCCGTCCCGAACTCCACCGTCCCGCCGGTCCGCACGAGCCGCTCGGTGAGGTCGGCCTCGACGGGGAAGACCTGTTTGACGTAGCGGACCTCGGCGCCGGGCAGCAGTCTCAGCCTGACGCGCAGGTCGGGGACACCCCGGCGCATCGCCGAACGTGTCATCTCCCGGAAGTCGGCCACCAGGTCGGCGTCCTCGCGTACGGCGTCGGCCGTGCCGTTGAGCCCGGTGACGACGCGCAGCAGCTCCTGTGACGCCCAGCCGTCCCCGATGCCGCGGGCGTCGCAGGAGAAGAGCCCCGCGCAGGCGTCGAGTTCCGCGTCGAGCCGTTCCCCGGGCTCGCTCTCGTTGCGGCCGTCGGTCAGCAGGATCGCGTGCCTGATCACGGCGGGCCGGGTGGCGAGGATCCGCCGGGCGAGCCGCAACCAGGTGCTGATCGCCGTGCCGCCGCGTTCGGTGAGCCGCCGCACCGCGGCCTTCGCCTCGGCCCTGACCTCCGGCGTCGCCACGGCCAGCCCGGGGGCGGGCGGGTAGACCATCGCGGCCTCGTGGTTGCCGGAGACGACGGCGAAGAACGCGCCGTCGCGCAGCGTGTCGATCGCCGCCGCGCTCGCCCGCCTGGCCGCGCCGATCTTCGTGCCCGGCCTGCCCATGGAACCCGAGGTGTCCACGAGGATGACCTCGGCCACCGTGGGGGTGAGCCCGTCCAGGCCGTGCGCGCCGATCGTGAGCATGGCGTGCATCTCGCCGGCCGTGGCCCGCAGGTACTTGTTCTGGCCCACTTCGAGGGTGAAGGCGGGGCGTGCGTTCATCCGTTCCTGTTCCTCCTCATCGCCGGATCGTCGCGGGTCATCGCCGGATCACCGTCGGATCACCGCCGTGTTCTCGGACGGACCGTGTTGGCGAGGTCGATCAGCGCGTTGTGCCGCCGGGCGTCGTCCGCCTGCTGGGCGAGCCTGCGCAGGGACTCCTCAAGGAGCGCGCGCTGGGCCGCCTCACCGACCGGGTCGGCCAGGACCGGCGGGCCGTACCCGCGAGGCGCCCCGACCGGCTGCCGCCCCCCGCCCTCCAGCACCCACTCAAGCGCGACCTCCTGCAGCGCGGCCCGCAGCCGGGCGCGGGCGTCGCCGTCCCGGTCGCCGCCGTCCAGATAGAGGTCGGGCAGCCGGTCGACCACCTCGCCCAGGTCCGCGGCCGTCGGCAGGCGCACGCCCCCGCCCGGTCCGCCGGGCAGCCGTCCCGCGTGGATCCGCACCGCGGCGATCCTGGCCGCGTCGAAGTGCCGCGAGACGCGGGGCACCTGGTCGAGGATCCGTACGGCCTCGCCCCTGGCGCCCTCGGCCAGATGGATGCGGGCCAGCCCGAAGGCCGCGCTCACCTGGGAGCGGTCACGGCGCCACACCGCCCGATAGAGCCGCGCGGCCCGGTCCGGCTCCCCCAGGTGCTCGGCGCAGAAGCCCAGGGCCAGCTTGGGCGCGTCCTCCCCGGGCAGCGCCGTGTAGACGGCGTCGAACCTCTCCAGCGCCAGGTCGGCCCGCCCCTCGGCGAGGGCGAGGAGCCCGTGGTGCCAGGCCGTCCGCCAGTCGTACGGCGCGGCCGCGCCGAGGATTGTCCCGGCCCTCTCCAGGCACCGCCCGGCCTCGTCGATCTCGGCCAGTTCCAGGTGGGCCCGGCACATGAGCAGGTACGCCTCGGCCGACTCCCGCCGCAGGGCGCCGAGGGTGTCGACGAGCCGCCGGGGGTCGTCGACGCTCACGTTCGCCAGGTGGCCCGCCTCGGGGTCGTCGGGGTTCACCCTGGGCGTGGGCAGCCGGACGGCGCCCACGGAGGGCGCGGGCCTGCCGGGGTCCAGCGACGCCGTACGGCCCGCGGGCCCGGTCCAGTGGTCGAGCGGCGGCACCGCCCCGAGCCCGGCGTCGAGCAGCGCGGCCGTCGGGGTGAAGACCGTGGACGGCTCGGGACGGGGGAGGCCGTCACGCAGGGAGAGGATCTCCCGCAGCACGCCGCGCAGTTGCTCGGCCATCTCCGCCGCCGAGGCGAAACGTTCGGGGAACGGGGCGGTCGCGCGGCGCAGCAGCCGCAGGAACGACTCGGCGCCGGGGACGTCCTCGGCCCGCCAGCCTTCGGGGAGCAGGGACTCCAGGGTGCGGCCGACCGTGTGGAGGTCGGACCGTACGGTCAGCCAGTGCTCGTCGATCTCCTCCTGGGAGACCTGGAAGTCACGGGTGTGGACGAGGGGGGAGGTCCTGTCGCCGATCCAGCGGGCCGCGCCGAGGTCGATCAGCTTGACCCGGTCCCCGGTGTGCAGGACGTTGTCGGGCTTCATGTCGCAGTACAGCAGGCCACGGCGCCCCGAGCCCGCGTCGGCGAAGCCGTGGAGGTACTCGAAGGCCGAAAGGATGCCCAGGCCGTAGGAGATCACCTGCTCGACGGGCAGGTCACCGGTGGCGGCGACCTCGTGCAGGGACCGCCCGTCCACGTACTCCATGACGATGTAGTCGGTCTCGGTTTTCGAGCGCGGGTCGGGATGGGTGACGAAGTTGAGGATGCGGACGATGTTGGGGTGGTGCAGGACGGTGAGGATCTGCCGTTCCCGTACGGCCACCCGCCTGGCGTGCTCGTCGCCGTCGCCGATCAGCCCCTTGAGGGCGACGTGCAGCTCCAACCCGGTGTCCCAGGCGAGGTAGACCCAGCCGAGACCGCCGTGGGCCAGGCAGCCGAGCACCCGGTAGCGGTCGACCATCTCACCGGGCAGCAGCTTCGGCCTGAAGGAGTACGGGGTACGGCAGAGCGAGCAGACCCCCTCGAAGAGCGGCGGCTGTCCGAGGTAGCCGCCTCCGACGACCCCCGCGCAGCCGGGGCGCGCGCAGGGCCGTCCGTGCTCGGGTGGGCGGGGGGCGGGGTCGACACGGCTGAGCGGATCGGTCGCGGGGAGCACGGGCAGCGGGACCGTACCGGAGGTGCCGTGGGACCTGGCCGGTTCCTCAGCGACCCCAATGGCCCCAGCGGTCCCAGCGGTCCCAGCGGCCCCAGCGGCCCCAGCGGCCTCAACGGACGGCGGGTCGTTCCTGTGCCCCCGGGCGTCGCAGTAGCCGGTCTCGTCGACGACCCCCGTGCAGCCGGGGCGCGCGCAGGGGGTCATCCGCCCCCGCCCGCCCGGCCGGTCGCGCGCAGGCGTCTGACGGCCGTCTCGTAGTTCCTGACCAGGGCGTTCGCCCGGTCGACGTCGCAGGGTCGCCGGTCCCACAGCAGTTCGTGGGCCTCGTCGTAGAGGCGGCCGAGCTCGATGTCCTCGGCCAGGCCCGCGCCGGCCGCCAGGGCCTTGCCGGTCTCCAACCGGCCGCGCAGCTCGTCCCTGCGGCCCAGGGCCTTCCGCAGGCTCCGGCCGTACTCCTCGATCCGCGCCGCCGCGCGGCCCTCGCGGCGCAGGAGTTCCTGGAGCTCGCGGGCGGTCCAGCGTTCCTCGGGCGCCGAGTCCGGATGTCGCAGCAGGCGGAGCCGGAACGCGGCGACGAGGTCGGGCGGGTCGGGCACGCCCGCGACGCGCGGGGCGACCTCCCGCCAGTGTTCGACGGCGCGTCGCTCCGCGACCCCGAGCTTGGCGACCATGTCGGTCAGCTCGCCGAGAAGCCGCAGGACGTGCGCACGCTCGGCGCGGGCCGCCTCCGACTCAAGGGACCGCGCCTGGTCGAGGGCCGGGGAGGCGTCACGCCCGAACACCAGCAGCAGCCGTGACCGCTGCTCGGCGAGCGGCCGCAGCAGGGTCTCCACGAGGGAGACCGGGTCGTCGGCCTCGTCGATGCCGTACACGACGATGGTCATGGACGGGACGCCGTCACGCACCCGCCCGGTCGCGGCGCCGGGAGGGCCGGGGATGCCGAGCCGGTCGAGGATGCGCAGGGAGATCGCCTCCACGGTCTTCCCCGAGGCGTCGACGGCCAGGTCGAGGCTGGCGGCGGGGGAGACGGTCCCCGGGGGCGCGGAGACCAGCACCCCGTCGGGCGGGCGGTGTTCCCGGTCGGAGGAGACGATGACGCTGCGCAGCGTCCGAGACTGCCCCGGGCCGCCGCCGGTGATCACGCGTACGGTGCTCGGCGCGCGCAGCCAGTCGGTCATCCGCTGGGCGAGCGCGACGTCGGGGACCAGCGGGTCGTAGTCGACGGCCGTCTCCGGGTCGACCGCGCCCGGCCCGTGCACCCACCGTCTGGTCCGCGGCAGATAACGCGCGACGGTCTCCACCGGGATCATGTAGGCGAGGTTCGCCGGGCCGCCTCTGCGCCCGCCGACGACCACGCCCATCACGTGGTCGTTGAGCTCGTTGAGGACGGCCGCGCCGCTGAACCCCTGCCGGGGCTCGCCGGGACGCCAGTCGTTGAGCTGCACCCACTCGCCGCGCGGGCCGCAACTGCCCGCCAGCCGCATGGAGGCCCACAGGCCGTCGGGGTGGTCGTGGGGGAAGCCGAGCGCGTGGACCTGGGTCCCCAGCGGGGTCGCCTGCCTGCGCAGGGAGGCGCCGCAGCCCTCCGGCTGGTCCTCGGCGAGCCTGAGCAGGGCGAGGTCGCCCTCGCCCGCCTTCCCCTCGGGAATCCAGTGGTCCGGTTCGACCCGGCCGGTGGTCGTCGCCCCGGGGCGGGTGGTGAACTCGACGACGACCTCGGTCTCCGGCGGGGCCTGCCCGTCACCGGCGACGTGGGCGCAGGTCAGCACGTGCCGGGTGCCGACGAGCATGCCGGCACCCAGAATCCGGCCGGTTCCGGCGTCCCTGATGCGCGCGTGCCAGGGGAAGGGGACACCGGCGGTTTCGGTCGGGCGCACTCTGATCAACTCCAGGCGGCCGGTGGGGGTCGGCCCCCGTCTCTCGAATGATGATCGGAAAGGCGGATCGACCGGGGTCTCCGCCTCTGTCTCGCTTTGGGGCGACGGTAATGCACCGTGTGCAATTCGTAAAGGAATGCGGGTCAGGCTGCCGGGCGTTTTTCCGTCGTTCTTATCGGCTGGCCGGATATGGCGATATGTATGGTGCCGTACGAGGGTCTGTCGCCCTTCTTGTGGTGGTTTGTCGGCCCACATCCGACGGGAGGAGCGGTGTTCTCCATGGTCCTGCGGATCGTGGGGCCTTTCACGTGGAAGACGGTTCCCCGGGTGTCGTGTGAAATTCTCCGCCCCCGTATTCGGGGCGCGCAAGCCCTTGGGACGGGGTCGGCAAAGGCCGGGCCAAGCGCGGAACGCCGTCTTGAACAGGCCACTACGTTATTTTCACAACGTTGCCCGTTGAATGGCCGGTGGCGCTGGAATGCGATCCATACGGGCAATTTCCCGAAAGGCCCAAGTACGTATGCCGTTGATAAGAATGCCCAGCCGTACCATCAGGGTCGCCGCCGGTGTGGTGATCGCGGTCACGGCGCTGTCCTACAGCGCGGGAGACTTCGACCCCCGCCTGCCGATGGCCCTTTCCGCCGGGCTCGCAGCCGGGACGGGCTGTCTGGCGTTCGCCGTCGGGCGCTCCCTGACACGCGCGCTGCGGCGGGGTGAGGCCAAGGTCGGCCGGATGTGCGGGGAGCTGAACCGCGTCGGGCGCAGGATCGGCTCCCTTGAGAGGAAGGGCGAGGCGCGGCACGCCGAGTGTCTGCACTCCCTCACCAGGACCGACCGGCTGGTCGAGGACGGCTTCGAGCGGGTCGGCGGGCAGTACCGCTCCCTGGAACGGGAGATCGGCCGCTCGTACACGCAGGTCGAGGCCTTCACCGACCTGCGGTCGCTCATCACCCCCCGCGCTCCGCTTCCCCCGCTCAGGGGCTGGGCCGCCTCCCCCGACGTGCTGCGGATGATGACCGGATGGATCCTCAGGACCAGGCCGAAGACCATCGTCGAGTGCGGCAGCGGGTCGTCGAGCGTGTGGCTCGGCTACGTCGCCGAACGCACCGGGGCGAAGGTCGTCGCGCTCGAACACGAGTCGCGCTACGCCGAGGCCAGCCGCGACCTGGTCCGCGCCCACGGCCTCTCCGACGTCGTCGAGATCCGTGACGCGCCCCTGCTGCCCTGGATGGAGGCGATGGAGACCTACCTGTGGTACGACCGGGAGGCGCTCGTCGGCATCGAGGACGTCGGCCTCGTCTTCGTGGACGGGCCACCCGGCGCCACCGGGCCCGCCGCGCGCTACCCCGCGCTTCCGCTGCTGCTGCCCCGCTGCTCCGAGCAGGTCGCGTTCTTCCTCGACGACGCGGCCAGGGCGGACGACAAGGTGGTCAGCGACCGCTGGGCGCTGCGCTTCCCCGAGGTGGCCCGCACCACGCACCCGGCGGAGAAGGGCCTGGACGTCTTCGTCAGGGGCGGCGTGTGAACCGCGAGGTGCTCGGCTGTCACATCGGGTTCGAGGAGAGCCCCGCCGTACTGGCGAGACTGCGCGACGGGACGGACGCGACCTGGACGGACCTGGACGCCGTCCCCGCCGACCATGTGATCGCCGAGGAGAGCGAGAGGTTCCTGCTGCTCGCCAGGACCCCCGCCGACCTGCGCAGGGCCGTGCCGTACGGGGGGATGCTGCCGCGGGTGCGGACGCTGACGGTCATGGTCGCCGAGACGCCGCCGTGGCGGGTTCCTCCGGTGCCCGTCCCCGACGGGGCCGCGTTCTGGCGCGCGCTGCGCGAGGTCCACGTGAGCGGCGGGCGGCCGCCCGCCTGGG
Organism: Streptosporangium sp. NPDC001559; assembly: GCF_042893955.1. Taxonomy (NCBI): domain Bacteria; kingdom Bacillati; phylum Actinomycetota; class Actinomycetes; order Streptosporangiales; family Streptosporangiaceae; genus Streptosporangium; species Streptosporangium sp. NPDC001559. The sequence continues at coordinate 778,485 of NZ_JBIAVG010000001.1, read as the reverse complement.
CGTGGCGCGTCGAGGTGAGTTTCGGCAGGGCCGTACCGGCGGGGGAGGTGCTGCGCGCCGTGACCAGGGGGCTGGGCGGCACGGCCCGCGAGAGGCTGCACGGCCCGGTGGTCGCCCTGGCGGGGACGGGGACGGCCCACTGGCGCCCCGGGGACCCCAACGTCACCCCGGCACCCCTGTCCGGCCCCGTCCCCGTCCGGCGGGACGCCCCGGGCGGGGACCTCTGCCTCCGCGCCTCCTCCTCCGGGACACCGGACTGGCTGGGGGAGGGGCCGGTCCCGATCGACCGGCGGGAACCCGCCCGCCGTTCCGCCTCCCGGCTCGTCCCCGCCCGCCCGGCGCTCCTCGCCCAGGCCAACCTCGTCCCCGGCCCCCTCGCGCCCGTCCCGGACCTGGGACCGGACCTGGGACCGGACCTGGGGTCCGACCCTGGTCCTGACCTGGGCCTCGGGCAGGGCCTTGAGCCGGGCCTCGGGCCGGGCGTGAGAGGGCCGGGTCCCGCCACGGTCCTCGGCCCTCTCACGCCCGACCTGCTCGCGCCGATCGACGAGCGCTCCGTCTGCCCCATCGGGTTCCTGCCGGCCGCGGACGGGCCCGTGGCCGAACTGACCGGACGCTCGGGGGCCTACGAGATCGCCGCCGGGGACGTCGTGGTGCGCGTCCCGCCGTCCGGCGCCCTCACCGACACCGACATCGCCCGGCTGCGCGGCCTCGCGGGCGTCACCGTCGATCTCACAGCCGACCTCGCCGCCGACCTCACGGTGGATTCCACCGGAGACCTCATCGGGGGCCTCACCGGGAGTGCCGCGGAAGCCCTCGGCCTCGCCCGTACGGTCTGCGGGCTGGCCGCCGCGGGTGTCCCCGTCGTCGCCACCCCCACCGGGGCCTGGCGCGACCTGCTCGGCGTCGAACTGGCCTGCCTGCTGGACGGCTTCACCGTCTCCCGGCTGACCGACGCCCTGGACCGTGAGCAGTACAGCGTCAGGCTGCGGCGCCTCGCGCTCGACCTGCACGGCGTCGAGGGCAGGTGGCGCGCGCTCGCCGCCGCGAGAGGCCTGCGCGTCCCCGGGCCGAGGACGGTCTCGGTGCTGCTGTGCACGCGGCGCCCCGACATGGTGGCCTTCGCCCTGCGGCAGGCGGGCAGGCAACGCGGCCCCGAGGTCGAGGTCGTCCTGACCCTGCACGGCTTCCGGGCCGACCACCCGGACGTCGCGGCGGCCGTCGCCGCCCACAAGGGGGCGATCACCGTGATCGAGGCCGACGCGCGCATGGTCTTCGGGGAGGCGCTCAACCAGGCCGCGGAGCGGGCCTCGGGCGCCTGGCTGACGAAGATGGACGACGACGACTGGTACGGCCCCGGCCACCTGTCGGACCTGCTGCTCGCCCAGCGGTACTCCGGCGCCGACCTGGTCGGGTCCGCGCCCGAGTTCGTCTACCTGGAACGGATCGGCGTCACCGTACGCCGTGACATGGCCACCGAGCTGTACACCGGCGTCGTGGCCGGTGGAACCATGCTGCTGTCCCGTGCGGCCTTCGACAACGCCGGAGGCTTCCGCCCGATCCCGCGCACCGTGGACGGCCAGCTGCTGCAGTCGGTCACCGCGGCCGGAGGCAGGGTCTACCGCACCCACGGCCTCAACTACATCCTCCGGCGCCGGGAGGCCTCGGGCCACACCTGGCAGGAGCCGATCAACGCCTTCCTGCGGTCGTTCAGGCGGCAGTGGAGGGGATTCCACGCCAACCCCCTGATGGAAATGGAAGGGCTCTCCGCGACCGGAGAGCGCGACAAGGCATAGATGAAGGGGCCCATGAACATGCACGACTCGCGCGCCCGTCCGGTGCGGGGGGCGCAGCCGCTGATCCGGCTCAACGACTTCGGCGCCGTGACACCCCCCGTGCTGGGAGCGTGGACGCCGAGCCGTACGGTCAGCGTCGTCGTCCCCGTCCACCGAAGCCGTACTCTGCCGCTGACCCTGGCGAGCCTGGCCGCGCAGAGCTATCCGAGCCACCTGATGGAGGTCGTCGTCGTGGACGACGGCGCCGAACCTCCGCTGCCGCTGCCCGAGATCGTCCCGGAACGCACCCGCCTCGTGCGCAGCCGTCCCGGCGGGTGGGGGCGCGCCTGGGCCTGCCAGAGCGGGGCCGACGTGGCCGAGGGCGAGGTCATCCACTGGCTCGACGCCGACATGGTCCTCTTCCGCGAACAGGTCGAGGCGCAGATGCGCTGGCACCACCTGGCCGACTACCTCACCGTGCTCGGCACGTTCAAGATGGTCGCTACCTGGGACCCGGGCCTCACCCCGGCCGAGGTGCACGCCGCGGTGAGCGCGGGCACCACGGAGAAACTGTTCGAGGACGCCTCCCCGGAGGACGCCGACGGCGCAGGGAGCGCAGGGGACGCAGGGAACACGGAGAGCAACGTCACCGACACCTGGACCAGCGAGTACATCGAGCGGACCGCCGGACTCCGGGAGGCGCGCTTCGAGGCCTTCAAGGTGCACGTCGGCGCCAGCGCGTCCCTGCCCGCCTCTCTGCTGCGCCGCGCCGGAGGGATGGACACCTCCCTGGTCCTGGCCGAGGACACCGAACTCGGCTACCGCCTCGCGCAGGCCGGCGCCGTCTTCGTCGCCGACCGGGAGTCCCGCAGCCGCCACCTGGGCGCCTCCACGGTGATGCGCAGGGAGCAGGAGGTCAAACGGCACAACTGGGTCTTCCTCGCCAACCGGGTGCCGACCTTCAGGTGGCTGCGCAAACCCCCGGTCAGGCAGTGGGCGGTGCCGTACGTCGAGGTCGTGGTCGAGGTGGGGGAGGCCTCCTACGAGCAGGTCCGCGCCACGGTCGACGGGTTCCTGCGCGGCGCGGTCGCCGACGTCAGGATCGCGATCGCCGGGCCGTGGTCCGCCCTGCGGGACGGGCGCCGCGCACCCCTGGACGACCCGACCGTCGACCTGCGGCTCGTCCACGAGCTCTACACGCACGAGAGGCGTGTCGAACTCGTGGAGAGCGTGGCGGAGAGCGCCTTCCCCGCCCCCTTCAGATTCGTCTGCCCGCCGGGCTGGGTGGCCGCCGCCGACTGCCTGACCCGTCTCGTACGGCTGGCCGACGACAACGGCTACGGACTGGTCTCGCTGGCGCTGGCCGAACGGAGTGACGCGGGAGCGGACGGGGTGGTGGCCGCCAGGCTCGAAAGGACCGCCGCCTTCGGCCGCGCCGGACTGCTCGCCGAGCGGGGCGGCGGCCCCGAACTGGAGGACCTCGTCGAGGCCACCTTCGGCACGCAGTGGCTCGACGGGGAGACCTGGGGCCTGCTGCCGATGGACCGGGCCGAGGAGAAGAAGCCCGCCAAGGCCTCAACCAAAGCCTCCACCAAGGCTTCAACCAAGGCCAAACGGCGCAAGCGGAAGACGACCCGGCTGCGGGCCGTACTCGCCCGCACCCCCGCCCGGGGGCTGTACCGCTTCCTCAGCAGGGCCGCCAGGAAGGCGCTGACCGTCGCGGGCGTCCGCCGCAGCAGGCACTCCCGCTCCCGTGGCGGGAGCCGTCCGGGATGAGAACCGGGCAGACGACATTCAACCGGGCAGGCCGGGGTGCCGGGTCCCGTCCACTCCAGCCATGGGAGTCCACACCATGCCAGCTCTGAGTGTGATCGTTCCGATCTACGACGTGGAGCCGTACCTCGCGGCCTGCCTGGAATCACTCGCCTGCCAGACCTGGCGGGACATCGAGGTCGTCATGGTCGACGACGGGTCCCCCGACGCGGGCGCGGAGATCGCCGCGCGGTTCGCCGAACGGGACGGGCGCTTTCTGCTGGTCCGCCAGGCGAACGCCGGGCTCGGCGCGGCGCGCAACGCGGGCCTGCGAGCCGCCTCGGGGGAACTGTTCGCCTTCGTCGACAGCGACGACATGCTTCCGCCGTACGCGCTGGAGACCATGGCGGTCACCCTCGCCGAGAGTGGTTCCGACCTCGTCACGGGCAACGTGCACCGGTTCAACGGCCGGGGCGCCTGGCAGTCGAACATGCACCGCGACGCCTTCGCCGAACGCCTCACCCGCACCCACGTCACCCGTGCGCAGACCCTGCTGCGGGACCGCCTGGTCACCAACAAGCTGTGGCGGCGCTCGTTCTGGGAGAAGCACGGGCTGCGCTTCCCCGAGGGCGTGCTCTACGAGGACACCTCGGTCGCCCTGCCCGCCCACTTCCTCGCCGAGGCCGTGGACGTGCTCGCCCGCCCGATCTACCTGTGGCGGGAGCGGGACGGCGACTCCCTGTCCATCACCCAGGATCGCGCGCACGTCAGGGGCGTCGAGGACCGCTTCGCCTCGGTGCGCGCCGTACGGGACTTCCTGCTCACCACCGGGCGCGCCAGGCACGTGCCCGCCTGGGACCTGACCGTCCTCGACGGCGACCTGCCGGTCTTCCTGCCCGCGCTGGAACGGGGCGGGGAGGACTTCCGGCGGCGCTTCCTCGACCTGGCGCGCGAGTATCTCGACGACGCGGGGCCGAAGGTCTTCGCGCGGCTGCCCGCGCAGAAACGGGCCCGCTGGCGCCTCGTCCGCGAACGCCGCATGTCCGAACTGATCGAGCTCCTCGAATGGGAGCGTACGGCCCCGCCGGACGCCAAGGCCGTCAGGCGTCTCGGTCGCCACCACCTCGCCGCCCCCGTGCAGCTTCCCTCCAGGGTGACCCGGCTGCGCGGCGAACTCGAACCCCGCCAACGGATCGACGACGTCCGCTGGGAGGCCGGCAGGCTCCACGTGCACGGCCGGGTGACGCTGAGGTACCTCAGCCCGCGCGAACGCAGGCACCAGCACGTGTTCGCCTGGTTCGTCAGGCGGGACACGGGCCGTGGCGTCAGGGTCCCCGTCTCCGTCTTCCCCGCCGACTCGCTGGTCTCCCGCGAGGAACAGGACTGGTGCGGCTTCAGCCTCTCCGTCGACGCGGACGAACTGACCGCCGGGACGGACTGGCACGTCGACCTGTGGATCGTGCACCGCGGCATGCTCAGGCGGGACCGGCTGCGCAGGCACGGCCCGGTCGAGACGCCGATCGACCACCACGAGTCACGCCCGGGAGTACGGCTGTGGCCCCACTGGACGGAGTCCGGGGAGTTCCGCGTCCGCGTCGAACGCGACCGGCTCGTGGTCACCGGATGCTCCTTCGACGACGACCGGCTGCTGCTGGCCGGCCACGTCGCCGACGACCCGGGTCCCAACCCCGTGCTGCTGGTCTCCCGCGCCGGAGGCGGGGCCGTGCACCGCTTCCCCGTCGACGTCATGGGTGAACGCTTCCTGTCCATGGTCGAACTGGGTGAACTGCTGGCCTCCCGGCTGCCCGCGCTGCCCGCCTCGAGCCCGGAGGCCACGCTTCTCGACGTGCGGGCCGAGTGGCGGATCGAGGTCGAGGGGGCGGGCGCGGGCTCCGTCGCCGCCGACCCCGTGGCCGGGAGCCGCCACAGCCACGCGGGACGCGACCTCACCGTGGGCCCCTCCCTCTCCGGGGCCCTCGTCCTGCGTGAGCACGCCCACGCCTACCACGTCCTGCGGGCCGAGTGGACGCAGGACGGCGACCTGGAACTGACCGGGACCGCCGCCGGGACGGAATCCGCCCAACTGGTCGTGACCTCGCGCAGCCGCTTCGACGAACACACCTTCCCGCTGCGCGTGTCCTGCGGGCGCTTCACCGTCACGATCACCCCGGGCGAGGTCGCCACCCTCGCCGGACGGCTTCCCCTGCCCACCGGCGCGTACCGCCTGGCCGTACGGGCGGGCGGGCGTGAGCGGCGGCTCCTGTCACGTCTCGGCGGGCCGGTCACCCACACCGGGGCCTGGCGCGAGGTGACCTTCGACACCGGCGGGGACGGCGTGCCCACCCTCACGGTGGGCGGCGACCTGCGCGGCGAGGGGCAGGGCGCCAGGGACAGAAGGGTGCTGCGCGACCGGTTCCACGTCAGGCTGCGGGAGGAGGAGCCGCTGCGTGAGGCCGTCCTCTTCGACAGCCGCGCGGGCAGGGGCTTCTGCGGCGACCCCAGGGCGATCTACGAGGAACTGCGGCGCCGGGGGACCGCCCTTGAGTTCCTCTGGCATGTCAAGGACCGTCAGGTGACGCTGCCGGAGACGGTCACACAGGTCGCGACCTCGACCCGCGAGCACTTCGAGGCGCTGGCGACCTGCAGGTACGTCGTCACCGACGGAGCTCTGCCCAGGTGGTTCCGGCGAAGACCGGGACAGGTGGTCGTGCAGACCTGGCCCGGGGCCACCCCCAAGCGGGTCGGCTTCGGCATCGACAGGGGACCGCTGGCCGCGCCGATCCACATGGAACGGCTGGCCAAGGAGGTCGGGCAGTGGACCCACCTGGTCACGCAGGGGCCGTGGAGCACCCGGGTCCTGCGTGAGGCCTTCCGCTTCGAGGGGGAGGTGCTGGAGATCGGCAGCCCCCGCGACGACGCCCTGGCCCGCCCAGGCTCCGCTGTTCCCGGCTCCGTCGCCCCCGGTTCCGCGGCGCTCGATCCCGGGGCGCCTGCGGGACCCCTGACCTCCGGTTCCGCGGCCTCCGGTGCCTCGGGTGCTTCAGGTCCCACGGCCTCCGGTCCCGCCGCCCTCGGAGCCGTCGCGGCCGTCAGGGGACGGCTCGGCCTGCCCGAAGGCAAGAAGGTCGTGCTCTACGCGCCTACCTGGCGCGACGACAGGTACCACGGCAAGGGCCGTTCCCGTTTCGACCTGCGTCTCGACCTGTACCGTCTGTGGCGCGCCCTCGGCGACGACCATGTGATCATGGTGCGCAGGCACCCCAACACCTTCGACCGGATTCCCCGGGCCGGGACGGGGTTCGTCCTGGACGTCACGGCCTATCCCGACATCCGGGACCTCTACCTGGTCGCCGACGTGCTCGTCACCGACTACTCCTCGGCGATGTTCGACTTCGCGATCACCGGACGGCCCATCCTGCTGTACACCTACGACCTTGAGCACTACCGGGACGAGGTGCGCGGCTTCTCCTTCGACCTGGAGTCCCTGGCCCCCGGGCCGCTGCTGCGCACGACGCGGGAGGTGGCGGCGGCCGTACGCGACCTCGACGGGGTGCGGGCCGAGTACGGCGAGCGCTACCGCGCCTTCGTGACGGACCTACGGCCTCCGGCCGACGGCGGAGCCACCGCCAGACTCGTGGACGGCCTCTTCGGCCACCGCCCGGAGATCGACATCCCCCGCCAAACCCGCAAGGCCATCCACGAACGTCCCTCGTGACGGCTCAGGGCGGGCGGGCTCCCGGCGATGTGAAGAGTCGGCAGGAGGGGGAAAAATCACCAGATGACCGATCCCACAGCCCCGACCACGTCGACCACCTGGGTCGAGCCGGAGGTCTACTACGCCGGGCTCGCCACCGTGCACGTCGCCGCCGGTGCCCTCATCACCGACGAGAACGGGCATGTCCTGCTGGTCAAGCCCAACTACCAGCCCTACTGGCTGATCCCCGGCGGGATGGCCGAGGAGGGCGAGCCCCCGGAGGACGCCTGTGTCCGCGAGCTCGACGAGGAACTCGGGGTCTCCATCCGGCTCGGCCGGCTCCTGACCGTGGACTGGGCGCCGCCGTACGGGCATCGCACACGGCCCCTCGTCCACCTGTTGTTCGACGGCGGAACGCTGAAGGACACCCCCATCCGCCTGCAGACCGCCGAACTCGACGACCACGCCTTCGTACCCGTGGACAAGGCCGTCACGATGCTGTCCTCCGCCACGGCGGCCCGGATCCCCGCGGCGTTCGCCGCCCGCGAGCGGCGCACCACCGTCTACCGGCCCACCGGCATCCGAACAGGCTGAAAGCCCCCGAGGTTCGAGGGCTTTCAGCGACGCGTTGGAAGATCAGAGGCCGGAGCCGCCCTTCCCGGCTCCGTCGAACAGGGCGGTCAGCGGGAGAAGGCCTGGAACTCGGCGGCCCTGAGCTGGTCCCGCAGGGGGCTGGCGGTGGCGCAGTCGGTCGAGGAATTGGGGTCGTTGTCCTGCTCACCGGCGTAGAGCGGGTTGCCGGTGCACTGGGACGAGACGGCCCGCAGGGTCAGGTGGGTCGCGGTGGTCGCGGGGATGCGGAAGGACTTGATGATCAGGTCCGAGGCGCGGGGGCGCGGCAGACGGGTCTGGAAGGCGTCGGCGGGGCTGGTGTAGACGACCGAGTACGACGCGGGGGAGGAGCAGTCCTTCCTGGTCGCGTCGCAGGCCAGCACCTCGAAGGCGCGCAGGGCGCTGAAGCGGTTCTGGCCGCCGGGGTCGGCGGGGTCGTTGACGTTGGGCCGCAGCAGGGCGCTGACCTGGACCCTGCGGACCGTGACCGGCGTGGTCCCGGCCAGGTCCACGGTCACCGACCTGCCCTTGACCGGTCCGGTGAGCGAGGCCCAGTCGGTCGCCTCGGTCTCGTCGATCAGCTTGGCCTGGTTCACGCCGTCACCCGAGGCCGTCGCACCCAGGGCGGCGGAGGCGTGGTTGCGCTCCAGGACCGACGGCACGGCCAGCGTCCTGCCGGGCCGTACGGTCAGCTTGAGGCGGGTGTGACCGAAGCCCTCACCGACCACGAGGAAGCCGTAGGTGCCGGGGGTCAGCTCCGCGGTGTCGCCGAGCGGGGTCGCCGGGTCGGTGTCGGCCACCGGTACGGCGCGGCCCTCGTAGTCGCCGACGTAGAGGCGCAGTTTGGCGTCCCTGGTGCTGACGAGCGGGCCGAGCCGTACCTTGCCGTTCCCGCCCTCGGGGTTGACGAAGCTGGGCGTCGGGTCGGGGTCGCCGGGGCCGTTGCTCACCGCGCCCTTGCCGAGGCCGTGCTCGGCGAAGGCCCGCCACATGATGTCCTTGTCCCTGCCGCCGAAGCGGATGGCGTCGGCCGCCAGCAGCGCGTCACGGTGGTCGACGTAGCTGACCGACCCGGAGGCCATCAGCAGCAGCGCGTCGAAGGAGACCTGCGCCCAGCGCCGGTTGCCCGGGCAGTGGTTGACGGACAGGACGCCGTCGGCGCAGGCCCGCTGCTGGGCCGGGACGCCCTTGCCGTACTTGTCGACGAAGGCCTGGCGCACGTCGTACTGGGTGGCGGTCCAGATCTCACCGTCGGCGTGCACCTGCTGTCCGACCAGGTCGTAGGCGATGTCGCTGTAGTTGAGCGGCGACTTCGACATGTCGTAGTTGCGGATTCCGGCCTTCTTGTCGCCGGTGACGTAGCCACCCGTGACGTAGGGCGTGTCGCCCGCGGGGCGGAAGCCGTTCTCGAAGAGGTACTCCATGGCGAACAGGTCGGAGGTGCTCTCGTTCATGGCACCCGCCTGGGCGCCGCTCCACCCGGCGTCCGGGCCGCCGACCATGCGGCCGGAGATGGCGTGGGTGTACTCGTGCCCGATCACCGACATGTCGTAGTCGCCGTCCACGCACGGCGCGTAGAACGAGCCCGCGATGGGCTGCCAGAGGTACATGTTGGTGATCGGCGCGAGCCCGTCGGGGCCGGTGATCTGGTTGGCGTTGTCGCGGACGGTGAGGTCCCTGGCGCCCGCCTGGGCGTTGCCCTGCTCGGGGTCGCCGCCGAGGCCGCCGCGGTCGCCGTTGTCGCTCTGCATGTTCCACGCGGTCTCGGTGAAACCGAGCTTGTAGGACCAGTCGTGCATCCGGTTGTGCATCACGTGCAGGTTGGCGACGGCCGCTTCGAGGTCGGCCTCGCCGGGCCGGTCGAAGGTCCCCGGGTCGCACTTGGCCTTGTACCACGTGTTGGTCCACGGGTAGGTGTACTCGCGGGAGGGCGTGGCCACGTTGCTGCGGGTGCCGACGGTATAGGGATCGTTGCTGGCGCGGTTCTCGAAGGTCTTGGCGGAGTTGCCGACGCTGGTGCCGCTCGGCGTGCCCGTGGCGTGGTCCACGTCCCAGGCCTTGCCGGTCGCGGCGTCGCCGACGGGCGCCAGGTCACAGCCGCGTCCCGGCCTGAGACACCAGTTCACCCGGGTGTCGGTCGAGGAGTAGTCGGCCGGAGGGTTGGCGGTGAAGCCCTTCCAGCGCGGGTTGTCCGGCTGGAAGGCGTGGTCGACCAGGTTCTCGCGGGTGAGGATCTCGCCGCTGACCGCGTCCACGTGGGTGGTGTAGGCGGCGGCCTCGCCCTGGCCGCCACCGATCAGGGTGACCTGGAAGGCGCTGTGCGTGCCGTCGGGGGCGGGCACCGCGACGAGGGTGACCTTCTTCACGCTCGCGGTGGCCAGGTCGATCGCGCCGTCGGCGGCGGCGACCTCAAGCGCCCGCCGCTCGGTGATCCTCGCGGCGGGCGGCGCCGCGCTCGAACGGGCCAGGGTCGAGGTGACGTGCAGGACCTTGCCGTCCACCACGCCGATCGCGACCTGTCCGTCCACACCGGCGGGCAGGTCACCGAACCTCTGCCGAAGCAGTACGGCGTGGCCGTCCCCGATGGGGTTGACCGCGACCTTCTCCAGGGCGTCCACCTCCTCGGCGGACAGGCCGAAGAGCGGCTCGTTGGCCTTGAGGTAGGCGCGGGCGGCCTGCTCGGGGTCGGCGCCGAGGCCCTCGGCGAGCGGTACGACCCCCGCGGCCGTGTCCGGCGCGCCGGTGACGACGGCCGGGGTGCCCAGGGAGTTCCAGCGGATCGTCGCCCCCGCGGCCTTGGCCAGTGAGGCGGGCGGGGCCACGCTGCCCCTGCGGTTGTCCAGGTCGGGCCTCTCGTGCTCCTCGGCCTGGAAGTCGTGTGTTCCCTGGGCCTGCCCGCCGGGCTTTTCCTGGGCGAGTCCTGGAAGGGGGAGTGCGAGCGCCGCTGTCGCGGCGGCTATGACGGTGATGCGTAACCAGGGTTTGGTCGACACCGATCCTCCTGCGCAGAGTTGGCCGTCGTTGGCCATGCGGCACGTGGGTCACGTGCGTTGCGCAAGAGGTAACACCCCACGAAGTGGCCTGACAAGATCTTGTAAAGGGGGATATGTCCGTGTAAAAGCACGTCCCGGCGGGCCGTGAAAGCACGGCCGGCACGCCCCGGGGGAAGGCCGGGGCGTGCCGCCGTACCGTCAGCCGAACGGGATCCAGGACCGCTCGGCGAGGCCGTCCATGGCGTTGACCTTCACGCCCTGCTCGGAGAACGTCCACAGGCCGTCGCCGATGACGACCGCGCGGCGGACGGTCGGGTCGAACAGGATCGGCTCACCCTTCCTCACGGGCTTCGGCTTGGGGTGGACGACGGTCCCCGTCCTGGTGACGGCGGAGTCGTCGATCTTGAGGACCAGCGCGGAGCCGGTGGTGTTCGCCGTACCGTCCCAGGTGTTCAGCGGCAGCACCGCCATGCCCGTCTTCGCCCAGTACAGGAAGGCGTGCGGGTCCCACTCGGCCTCCGAGCCGGAGTCCTTCTGGAACATCTGCGACAGACGACGCGGGTTGGCCGGGTCGCTCACGTCGAAGAGCGAGACCTGGGTGCCGAGCGTACGGCCCTCGGTGTTCGCCTCCTGGCCGATGCCGATCAGCCGTCCGTCACCGGCGGGGTGCAGGTAGGCGGAGTAACCGGTGATCTTCAGCTCGCCGGTCTTCCTCGGGTTGGCCGGGTCGCTCAGGTCGAGCGTGTAGAGCGGGTCGACCTGCTTGAAGGTGACCACGTAGCCGACCGGGCCGATGAACCTGACCGAGTAGATCCGCTCGCCGTTGCCCAGACCGCCGATCTCGCCGACCTTGGCCAGCGTGTCGTCCTTCAGGACGTAGACGGTGCTCGAACTGTTCTCGGTGGAGCGGAAGACGGTGGAGTTCGTGGTCGTCGCGACCCGCAGGTGGCCCTGGTACTCCGACATGGCGTACTGGTTGATCAGCCGTCCCGACACCTTCCCCGAGGCGACGTAACGGGGCGCTCCCGGCGCGCTGATGTCGAACCGGTGGATCTCGGTCTCCTCCGGCGGCTGCTTCGGCGTCTCCTCAGGAGTGGGAGTCGGGTCGGCCGACGGATCGACCGGGGGAGCCGACGGGTCCTCCTGCGTCGGCTCGACCTGCGGAGCCTGCGCGGAGCCGCTCTCGGCCGGGGTGCCGGTCGGGGCGTCGGTTGGAGCGTCGTCCATCGGGACGACGTCGTCGATCGGCCTCGGCCACCACCACCAGCGCGGGTTGCTGGCCACGTACAGGCTGGTGCCGGTGCCGTACACCGTGTCGCCGTCGGCGGCGACGCTGATCGGCGCGGTGTCGGTGAGCCCCTGGGACAGGTCGAGGGTGTGCACGGTCAGCAGCGAGGTGCCGGTGTAGTCGTCGGGGTGGCTGACCTGCTCACAGCCGACCGACTTCTTGACGGACACGCCCTTGGCGTCGGCCGTCTCGAACGTCGGCAGCCACGCCGTGATCGGCGCGTTGTTGACGATCGTCCTGTTCTTCAGGGTCCGCTCCTGCTCGGAAAGCTTGGGACCCAGGTCGGGGAAGGGGATGTCGGGCTGGCTGCGGACCACGATCCGCACCGTCGAGCCGACCATCCTGGCGTCCACGTGCGAGCCGTTCGGAGTCAGCGAGCCGATGACCTTCGGCTCCCCGGACAGGTCGACGAGCACGTAACGCGGTCCCGGGCTCGGCGCCTGCTTGGCCACGGCGCCGTAGGGGATGATCCCGCCGCCGGAGAAGAGCACCAGCGCCCTGTCCCCGCTGACCAGCAGGTCGGCCGGGGCCCACGACTGCTCGGGGCTGACCAGCTTGAGCGTTCCGGTGATCTTCTTGGTCGCGGCGTCGATCACCCGCAGCACCCCGCGGTTCACCGTGATCACCCGGTTGCCGTCGGTCTTGACCATGTCGGGCTCGTCGACCCCGGCCTCGTGGGTGTTCGTGGTCGAGTGCTCCTGGCTCGCCTGGTCCTGCCCCGACCCGATCGCCTTGGCCTCGGCGACGTCGGAACGGGCGTACATGATCTGCGGCCCCCCGAACCCCCACGGACCGACCTGCTTGGCCGCCGCGGCCCGCAGCCCGGCCAGCATGTCGTCGCAGCCGCTGTAGGAGACCAGCTTGACCTTCCCCAGCTCCACGACCGGTGCCGTACGGCTCTCCCCGTCCGCCGACTCCGTCGAACCGCTGCACCCCGTGGTGAACAGCGCGGCGGCGAGAGTGACGGCGCCCGCCGTACGAATGGATGTCCTCATGCCCCCTACACGGATCGTCATCGCGTCCGGTTCATGCCATTACCGCCCAGTAGTCAGCGGCGGTCACCCGGAATACTCTTCGAACATGGCTGTCACTGTCGGTGTGAACCGGACCCTCGACCCGGCGATGATCGCACGCATCGTTCAGCAGGTGACCTCCGACGGAGGGAAACGGACGATCGTCGCGCCGTTCACCGAGGAACCCCTCGCGGACATGCCCGTCTCGACCGCGCAGGACGTCCGCGCCGCGTACGCCAAGGCCCGCGCGGCCCAGCGGGAGTGGGCCGCGCTGCCGGCGCACGAGCGGGCCAAGCCGTTCCTGCTGCTGCACGACGCCATCCTCGACCGGCGCGAGGAGATCCTCGACGTGGTCCAGTGGGAGACCGGCAAGGCCCGCAGGCACGCCTTCGAGGAGGTGCTCGACGTCGCGGGCTGCACGCTCCACTACGTACGGCGCGCGCCCTCCCTCCTCGCCCCCCGGCGCAGGTCGGGCATCTTCCCCGTGGCGACCAAGGTGACCGAGACCCGCCACCCCAAGGGCGTCGTGGCGCTGATCTCCCCGTGGAACTATCCCCTGTCCCTCGGGGTGACCGACCTCGTCCCCGCCCTGCTCGCGGGCAACGCCGTGGTCCACAAGCCCGACACCCAGACCGCCCTGTCCACGCTGTGGACGATCGACCTGCTCGTCTCCCTCGGGATGCCCCGCGACATCTGGCAGGTCGTCCTCGGCGAACCGGACGAGGTCGGCGACCCGCTGATCGCCGAGGCCGACTACGTGGCGTTCACCGGCTCGACCAGGGGCGGCAGGAGGATCGCCGAGGCCGCGGCCTCCCGGCTGGTCGGCTGCTCCCTCGAACTCGGCGGCAAGAACCCGATGATCGTGCTCGACGACGCCGACCTCGACGTGGCCGCCCAGGGCGCGCTGCGCGCCTGCTTCACCAACGCCGGGCAGCTGTGCATCTCCATCGAACGGCTCTACGTCCACGACAAGGTGTACGACGCCTTCGTCGACCGGTTCGTCCGCCAGACCAGGAACATGAAGCTCGGCTCCGGCCTCGACTGGGCCGTGCAGATGGGCTCGCTCACCTCCCGCCGCCAGCTCGACGCCGTCGGCGCCCACGTGGACGACGCCGTCGCCAAGGGAGCCAAGGTCCTCGCCGGAGGAAAGGCGCGCCCCGACCTCGGCCCGCTGTTCTACGAGCCCACGATCCTGACCGGCGTCGAGGACGGTATGGCGCTGTGCCGTGACGAGACCTTCGGCCCCGTCGTCTCCGTCTACCGTGTCGGCGACGACGAGGAGGCGGTCGAGCGGGCCAACGACACCGCCTACGGCCTCAACGCCTCGATCTGGACCGGGAACCTGGCCCGGGGCCGTGCCCTCGCCGCCCGCGTCAAGGCCGGGACGGTCAACCTCAACGAGGGGTACGGCGCCGCCTACGCCTCCTACGACGCGCCCATGGGCGGCATGAAGTCCTCCGGCCTGGGCCGTCGCCACGGCTCCGAGGGCCTGCTGAAGTTCACCGAGGCGCAGACCATAGCCAGTCAGGCCTCCTGGCTCGGCTTCGAACCCATCCTCGGGATGACCTACGACAAATACGCCGACACCCTGACGAGCCTCCTGAAGACCATGAAGAGGTTCCACCTCAAGTAGACGGTTTCAGGGTGTGAGTCCGGACCGGCGCCGGTCCCACCCGGCCGTCAGGTCTGTGGTCGTCAGCCGAGCAGGAACGCGCGGGCCTGCTCGGCGACCGGCTCGGGGGCCGTCCAGAAGGCGGAGTGATCGTGGCCGGCGAGCGTCAGCACGGTCACGTTCGGCAGGATCGCGGCCAGCGCCTGGGCGCCGGCGCGGATGAAGGCCTCGCCGTCGCCGCCGACGGCCACCGCGATCGGCGCCTTGATCGACCAGCGGTCGGTGGGCAGCGGCCCGCCGTCCTGGAGCCCGCGCATGATCCGGCCGTCGTAGGCGTAGGTGTGGGCGTACCTGACCATGGTCTCCCAGGAGGGGTCCTGCTTCATCGCCGGGACGTACTCGGCCGGGACACCGATCATCTCGGTCATGAAGTATTCGACGGCCTCGTCGCGCCTACCCGCCGCGACCAGGGCGTCCTGGTGTTCGACGTAGTCGGCGGGCGCCGGGGGCCTGGAGTCGTCAACGATGAACGGCGGCTCGTACAGGTAGAGTCCCGTGACCTTGTCACCCAGCGCGCTCGCCGCGTCCAGGGCCAGCCCGCACCCACCGGAACCGCTGGTCAGGGCCGCGGAGCCGCCCGCGATCTCGATGAGCGCGGCGATGTCCTCGATCTCGCGCGCCGGGTCGTAGGGTTGCGGGTCGCCGCTGGCCCCGCGACCGCGCCGGTCGAAGCCGATCACGGTGAAGTCCTTGGACAACGCCTCGGCCACGCCCGCGACACCGGTGTGGTCCTCGGCGACATTGCTGATCACGATGACGGCCGGGCCTGACCCGGTCTTCCGGTACGCGATCGTGGTGCCGTCGGCGGAGGTGACGGTGGAGAGCTCGGACAAGATGGTTTCTCCTTCTTTGGTTGACGGGTCGTCCAGCAGGCCGCCGAGCCGGTCGAGGGCTTCGGCGTAGCCGTCGGCCATCTGGAGTTCGACGGCCCTTTGCAGCGCCTGGCCGTCGGGGAAGCCCGCGGCGACGGAGACGACGCAGCCGTTGTCGGTGGAGGTGAAGGTGATCGAGGTCGGGAAGGCGCCCGTGCCGTCGGGCTGCCACGCCGCGTCGGCGAACGCGTCGTCGTAGGCGAGTTCGCGGCGATCGACGACGACGGTGTAGGTGGCGACGCTGCGCACCGGCGGGGCCGAGCCGTCCACGGGCGCGATCTCGAAGCGCCAGCGCCCTCCCGGCCGCACGTCCATCTCGTGCACGGTCGCGGCCCACCCCTGCGGCCCCCACCAGCGGGCGACCGCCTCGGCGTCCGTCCAGGCCCACCACACCCGCTCGACCTCGGCCGAGTAGGTGCGTCTGATGTGGAGGGTGTTGGCCGACCTGTCGACCACGATCCCGTCTGCGATGTCCGGGGACATGCTCAAGCTCCTCATTGATCGGCCGTTTCGTCGAGAAAGGCACCGAGGCGATCCATCCGTTCCGACCACAGAACGGCGAATCCCTGCGCCCAGTCGCTCAGCTCACGCATCGCGCTCGGATGCAGCCGGTAGATCCGCTGCTGTGCCCGCTTGGTGACCTCGACCACGCCCGCCTCGGACAGCAGTCGCAGATGCCGGGACACCTGCGGCTGACCCAGGTCCAGCGCCTCGACGATGTCACCCACCGACCGCGGACCGTCCCTGAGCAACTCGACGATCCGGAACCGGTTCGGCTCCGAGATCGCCGTCATTCGCAGTTGCACGCTGTTGACCACACCTCGAACATACATGGCCGTGTATATATGTTCAAGTGTATGTACAGGGTCAGGGCGCGGGCAGGGGGTTCTCCGTGGCTCTGGGCGTCTTGGTCCGGCCTGGGATTCCCGAAGTCCGGACTGCGAGCGGTGGAACACCAGCCGGCCTGGGTGGGCCTGTCGCACGGTGTCACAGGTTCCATCTGAAACTCAGTCCCTGGACGAGACGTCCTGGTGGGGGGCATCGTGCTGCCCCGCCACCTGGTGAGCGCCGCCCACCTGTCCTTGCCGCCTGACGATCCTGCGCCTCGGGGCCGGACGCTCCCGCCGAGTCGACGAAGGCGGTGCGAGCCGGATCGCCCGGATCATCTCCGCCTCCCGCATCCGCTCCTCCAGCCCCGCACCCGTGACGTCCTCGACGACCACCGGCCGAGGGTTGTCCCAGCCCGCCATGGCGTAGAAGCGGCGATGCCCCAGGCTGTAGAGCACCGTCCACTCGGCCCACGCCAGATCAAGCCGCTCGGCCTCCGCTCGTGCGGGCCCGTCCCACACCCGCCGATACACCGGCGTGTACGGCAGGCCGTCCCGATGCCGCCCCGTCACGAAGACATCCCCTCAACGGCGTCGCGGGCCTTCTCCTCCTGCTTGGCCACGGCCTCCCGGACCTCCTCGAAGGTGTCGGCGTCCACCGCCGGCTCCGCCCCGGCCCGCAACGCCGTGCGCGGGAACGCATGGTCGCGAACGGCCCAGAACCGTCCGGCACCGCTGATGATCAGCCGCCACCCCGGGATCTCCGGGGCAGAGGGAACGGGCATGTCGTTGTGCATGAATCGGGCCTCCACGGTCCAGGAAGGAACGGCGGGTAGGAAAACGCGATAGGGAGCGAACGGCAGAAGTTGTTGTTCGCCGAACCTCGGGCGTCGTTACGCTTGGGGCGCTAGCCGGTAGGTCTTCTCGATTCCGGGAAAACGGATGACGACGCGGTGCGCTATGGAAGGACACCTGGTTGTCCGGTTCCGTCTGAACGGGAGGAGTTCTCGATGAGCGCCACGACTGAGAACGGTCGTGTTTTTCGGGAGGCCTGGATCGCCGGTGTGCTGAGGCACTTTCCTGGTGAGCCCAAGCCCGGTTACGTCACCCCGTGGGACCAGACTCCCGAACGGCGGCGCCAGACCGACGCCGACATCTTCGAACGCATCGAGCTGGCGTCCTGACAGCCGGGCACAATGGACCCAGGCGACGCGCAGGTCGCGCAGCCGAACGTCTGCGGATGGAGGCGGCCGTCCGCCTCCGGTGAAAGGGCCTGTAGAAGGATCTGTCTGTTGAGCCTGTCGCGAGCGATGCCCGCGGAGAACCAGTGGGATCTCCTGGAGGAGCATCTTCTGAACAGCCGCTTCGATGTGGCCTGGATCGACACGGAGGAAATCGGTGAAGCCGCGGAGCGTTTCCGGGTGGATCCGGGCTCTGGAGTTCTCTGCGATCTCGATACCGCGTTCGACCTGATCGAGAACGACGAGCAGGAGACTCTGGTCTGGATCGGGACGCACTCCCCGGGCTGGTCGGTCGCGGTCACCATGAACAGGGGTTTCACGCTGTCCGAGGAAGCGAGCACGGGAGGAAGGGGCGTTCTCGCCCACTGGCACATGGCCGGCCTGTATGAGCTCGCCGACGAGGGGATGGTCTACTACCACGACGGGGAGCACATGGGCAGGGTGGGCGAGGAGGTGTTCCGGGATCACGCGCCGGATCTGGACCTGGACGGCGCCGGGTTCCGGGAGCAGGTGGAGTACTACCTCATCCTGGCGGGGCGGATCACGGGCCGGTTCCTCGACCGGGAGTGGTTCGCGGCGTCGCGCGTTCTCTATCGCGTCCCCGGCGACGCCTGGTCTCGCTGATCGAGTCCTGTCCAGGTGGGTGCGCACGCCGGGACGGGATCAGCGGCGGAACCCCGTCCTTCGGCGACCACCGAGGGCGTCGTGCGGGCGCGGAGCCTGCGGAGCATTCGGGCGTCGCCGAAGCCCACGGCGCGGGCGGCGGTCTCGACGGTCGCGCCGCGCCCGAGGAGGTGTTCGGCGCGTTCCAGGCGCAGGGCGGTCTGGTAGGCCAGGGGGGTGAGCCCGGTCGCCCGGCTGAACAGCCGGGTCACCGTCCGTTCGCTGCACTCCGCGGTCTCGGCCAGCAGGCTCAGCGGCAGCCGCTCGGTGAACCGGGCCTCGATCAGGTCCTGGACGCGGTGAACCGTCTCGTCCACGTGTGAGCGGCGGCGCAACAGCGGGCTGACCTGCTCCGCCGTACCGTCGCGGTGGGTGTGGACGAGCATGGTGCGGGCCACCTGCCCCGCGACGTACGGCCCGTGCCGGGTGGTCACCAGGTGCAGTGCCATGTCGGTTCCGCTGGCCACGCCCGCCGAGGTGACGACGCGGTCGTCCTCGACGTACAGGGTGTCCCTGACGACCGTCGCCCGGGGGTGGAGGCGGGCGAGTTCGTCCTGGACGGCGTGGTGGGTCGTGCAGCGGCGGCCGTCGAGCAGCCCGGCGCGGCCCAGTGCGTCGGCGCCCGCGCACACGCTGGCGACCGTACCGCCGGACGCGTGGTGTTCGCGCAGGCGGCGCAGTGTCTCCCGGCCCGCGGGGCGGGTCGGGCCGCGCCAGCCCGGCACGATGACCAGGTCGTCGGGCGTCAGCGCCGGCCAGTGGGTCTCCGCTCGCAGCGGCAGCCCCTGGACGGTGGCGACCTCGTCGTCCTCGGCGACGTAGGTGAGTGTGTACGGGTGGCCGAGGTCATCGGCGGTGGAGAAGACCTGGGCGGGTCCGGCCACGTCGAGGAGGTGCACCCGCGGGATGAGCAGGAAGACGACCCTCGGCATGACCGGCACCTCCTAGTTTCCGGTGAGCTGGTCCACGGTCCTGATGGCGGCGAAACGGCCCGACAGAGCGTATTCGGTGCGGGCGATGATCTCGTCGACGCCGAGTGTGCGCGGGTGCCGTACGAGTTCGTCGAAGGACAGGCCGTCGGGGGCGGAGCGGTGCGGGATCGGCGTGGTCGCGGTGGCGTCGATGGCGAAGTCGACCTCGAACCCCAGGTCGGAGGCGATGCGAGTGGTGGTCTCGCAGCACTGCTCGGTCCGGATTCCGCAGACGGTCAGCTTCCTGATGCCGCGCTGGGTGAGGTGCTGCTGGAGGTTGGTGGTGGTGAAGGCGTTGTGCGCGGTCTTGGTGAGGACCGGCTCTCCGGGAAGGGGCTCGACGCCGTCCATCAAGCGGACGAACCCCCGGGCCGGGTCGAAGACGGAGCCCGATCCGGGGCGCGAGCCGAGCACCCACACGACCGTGTCCCCCGCGTCCCTGGCGGCCGTGGCGAGGCGGTTGACCTGGGGGACGATGTCGGGTCGTGAGGTGTACCCCCAGTCCGGGAGCTGGAGGAAGGAGTTCTGGACGTCGATGACGACGAGGGCGCTGGGCATGCCCTCAGCCTGACGACGCGGGGGTCCGGGCTGAAGGCATCACCTGGTCGGCCTGCGGACCGATCCGGTCAGGGACCTCACCCGCACGCCGTACCCAAGGCAGCCCGTACCTGTGTCGCTAAAAATAGCCACAAGAGGCCAGAAGGTAGCTCCAAAGGGGTGAATGGGGCATCATTGGGGCGCGAACTGAGATCATCTCAGTTCGGCACGTATGCCAACGCGGGAGCTCGGGGCAACCGGGCTGAGAGGGCAGCTACCGCCGCTGCCGACCGCTGAACCTGACCGGGTAATGCCGGCGTAGGGAGAAGTTGTCCTATGGTGCCACCTGCCAAGAATGCCCAGAAGGCTGCCCAGAATGTCCAGAACGCAAGGAAGATCTACCTCACCGGTTCGCGGCCGGACATCCGCGTGCCGATGCGCGAGGTGCCGTTGACCGACGGGTCGTCCGTCGTCCTGTACGACACCTCGGGGCCGTACACCGATCCTGAGTACGACGCCGACCCGGCCAAGGGCCTGCCGCCGCTCAGGTCGGCCTGGCGGCGGACCGGGGAGACGCTCGCCTGCGGCGGGACGGAGTCCTGCGGCGGAACGCTGCCCAAGCCGGTGCGTCACACGCAGCTGGCCCGCGCCAGACGCGGGGAGATCACGCCGGAGATGGAGTTCGTCGCGCTGCGCGAGGGCGTGGCCGCGGAGTTCGTCCGCGACGAGATCGCCAGAGGCCGGGCCGTACTGCCGGTGAACGTCAACCATCCGGAGAGCGAGCCGATGATCATCGGCCGGAACTTCCTGGTGAAGGTCAACGCCAACATCGGCAACTCGGCCGTCTCCTCCTCGATCGAGGAGGAGGTGGAGAAGATGCGCTGGGCCACCCGCTGGGGGGCCGACACGATCATGGACCTGTCCACCGGGAAACGGATCCACGAGACCCGCGAGTGGATCCTGCGCAACTCCCCGGTGCCGGTCGGCACGGTGCCGATCTACCAGGCGCTGGAGAAGGTCGGCGGCAAACCGGAGGCCCTGTCGTGGGAGGTCTTCCGCGAGACGGTGATCGAGCAGTGTGAGCAGGGCGTCGACTACATGACCGTGCACGCGGGGGTACGGCTGGCCTACGTGCCGCTGACCGCGAACCGCAAGACGGGCATCGTCTCCCGAGGCGGCTCGATCCTGGCGGCCTGGTGCCTGGCCCACCACGCGGAGAACTTCATCTACACCAACTTCGCGGAGCTGTGCGAGATCCTCGCCGCCTACGACGTGACCTTCTCCCTCGGTGACGGGCTGCGGCCCGGCTCGATCTACGACGCCAACGACGAGGCGCAGTTCGCCGAACTGCGCACGCTGGGGGAGCTGACCCACGTCGCCTGGGAGTATGACTGCCAGGTCATGATCGAGGGGCCGGGCCACGTGCCCATGCACAAGATCAAGGAGAACGTCGACCTGCAGATGGAGCTGTGCTCAGAGGCCCCCTTCTACACGCTGGGGCCGCTGACCACGGACATCGCGCCGGGCTACGACCACATCACCTCGGCCATCGGCGCGGCGATGATCGGCTGGTACGGCACGGCGATGCTGTGCTACGTCACCCCGAAGGAACACCTGGGCCTGCCGGACCGTGACGACGTCAAGGCCGGGGTGATCGCCTACAAGATCGCGGCCCACGCCGCGGACCTGGCCAAGGGCCACCCCGGGGCACAGGCCTGGGACGACGCGCTGTCACAGGCCCGTTTCGAGTTCCGGTGGGAGGACCAGTTCAATCTCTCCCTCGATCCGGAGACCGCCCGCTCCTTCCACGACGAGACCATGCCCGCCGCCCCGGCGAAGACCGCGCACTTCTGCTCCATGTGCGGTCCGCACTTCTGCTCCATGCGGATCACCCAGGACGTGCGGGCCTACGCCGAACGCAACGGCCTGACCGACACCGAGGCCATCGAGGCCGGGATGCGGGCCAAGGCCGAGGAGTTCCGCAAGGAGGGCGGCAAGGTCTACCTCCCCATGCCCTCACCCCCGGGCGAGGAGTAGACCCGTCCGTTCGTGGGATGTGGCGCGGCCGGGAGCCGACCAGCATGGAGAGAGGCGGTTGTCGTTTCGACGAGAGGGGCTGGCAGATGGCTCAGGAACGACCCGAGGTGCCGCGCGAGGAGTGGCGCCCGTTCTTGGACGGCCTGACGAGACAGTACGAGGGCTCGGACGTGACCATCGAGGTGCTGGACGCCTCGGCCGGTGACCTCTACCAGGCGGAGAGGCTTCCCCTGGCCTACATCGAGTACGACGACAAGGACGACATCTTCTCCGTGGGCGTCGGAGGAAGCGATCCGCGTTATCCGGTCGTGCTCCGCCACGGCATCGAACACCCGAGGCGGATCCTCGCCGACACCGTCTCGCCGGACACGCCACGGGTCTTCGACGTCGTGGACGGGGAGGGCACCCAGACGATCATCACGATCCACCGGCACGCCGCGTGATCTGGTCCGGCCCCGCCGTCGTCGCGGGGCCGGACCGGAGCCGGTACGGCGGCGCCCTTCCCCGGCCCGCGCCGCCGTACCCTCGAAGGCTCGTCCCGCGGTCCCCTCGGACCGGAGGTCAGGCGTGGCCGCCGGGGGAGATCAGGCCGGTCTCGTAGGCCAGCACGACGGCCTGGACCCGGTCGCGCAGCCCCAGCTTGGACAGGATGCGCGCGACGTGCGTCTTGACCGTCGTCGTGCTGAGGGTGAGCCGCTCGGCGAGTTCGGCGTTGCTCAGCCCGGTGGCGAGCAGGCGCAGCACCTCAAGCTCCCGTGGCGTCAGCTCGGACAGGTCACGGTGCGGGGTGTCGGTCCCCGCCTCCTCCCGGCGGGCGAAACGCTCGACCAGGCGGCGGGTGATGGACGGCGCGAGCAGGGCGTCCCCGGTGCGCACCAGCCGTACGGCCGCGACCAGGTGCTCCGGGGTGACGTCCTTGAGCAGGAAGCCGCTGGCCCCCGCGGCGAGGGCCGTGTAGACGTAGTGGTCGAGGTCGTAGGTGGTCAGGATGATCACCCGGGTCTCCTGGAACTCCTCGGCCATGAGCCGCCGGGTGGCCTCAAGGCCGTCCATCTGCGGCATCCGGATGTCCATGAGCACCACGTCGGGGCCGGTACGCCGTACGGCCTCGATCGCCTCGGCCCCGTCGGCGGCCTCGCCGACGACCTCCGCGCCGTCGGCGGTGAGGATCATCCGGAAACCGGTGCGGACCAGCGCCTGGTCGTCGGCGATGACGACACGCGGCGGCCGGTCGACGGCCCACTCGGGAGGCCGGTTCAAGAGGTCGTCCTGGGCAGGCGGGCGACGAGACGGTATCCGCGGCCCCGGGGGCCCGCCTCCAGGCTTCCGCCGTACAGGGCCAGCCGCTCGCGCAGGCCGATCAGGCCCCGGCCGTCGCCGGTCCTGGAGAGGGCTGGCCGTGTGGCGCCGGTGTCGGTGACCTCGATCCTCAGCCAGTCGCCGTCGTGGCCGATCACGACGGACGCCGCCGCGCCGGAGGCGTGCTTGATCGTGTTGGTCAGGGCCTCCTGGACGACGCGGTAGGCGGCCAGGTCGATCCCGGGGGGCAGCGGCCCGGGAGGCGGCGACAACGTGACGTCCACCGGCGTCCCCGCGGCGCGGACCCGTTCGACCAGCGTGTCCAGCCGGTCGAGGCCCGGCTGCGGTTCGAGACCCTCGCCGGGATCGGCGTAGCGTCCCCCGGCGGGCCCCGCGAGCAGGCCCATGACGTGCCGCAGCTCGGCCAGGGCGGTCCTGCCGCTCGCCTCGATCGCGAGCATGGCCTCCCGGGACATTCCGGGATCGGCCGCCATCACCTTGCGCGCGGCACCGGCCTGAATCACCATCACGCTCACATTGTGGGTCACGACGTCGTGGAGTTCTCCGGCGATGCGGGCGCGTTCGGCCTCGACGGCCCTGCGGGTGGTCTCCTCCTGGGCCTGGCGCAGCTCCTCGATCCTGCGTCTGCTCGCCCTGAGCCGCTGCCGCCAGACGTGGACGAGGCTCGCGACGATCCCGGCGCCCAGCAGCAGGGCCGAGGGGCCGAACCAGCCGGGCAACCGTGGGGCGACACCCTCGAAGGCGGCCCCGGCCAGTACGGCGGCCAGCAGCAGACCGGCCACCGCGGCCACCCGGTTACGACTGTGCGCGACGGCGCTGTAGGCCGCGACGGCGCAGGCCAGCACGGTGATCCAGGTCGCCCCCGCGTAGGTGACCAGCGCGGCGGTCAGCACCGTCCAGAAGACGGCCAGCGGAAAGCGGCGCCGCAACGCCAGCGGCAGCGCCGTCAGCACCACCAGGATCACCGGCGGCTCGTAATCCCCGTAGTCCCCGGGCCAGGCGTCCTCGCCGTCGATCTCGCTGGTGGGCGGCATGACGGTTATGGTGCCGCTGCTCAGTCCGTCGGGACGCAGTCGCAGAACCCCGACCAGGGGCTGCGGACCGCCGTGGTCGTCGCGGTTCCCACCGGGGAGGTTCACCGCCGCGATCACCGCGAGGGCGGTCAGCGCGACCGCCAGTAGCACGTCGACGACGATCGACCGGCGTGACGGTGTGACGGGTTCCCTCGCCGGTCGCAGTACCTCAAGCGCGTATCGTCTCCATGATCGTCGTCCCTCTGCCACCACCCGCCCATTGTGGCCTCCATCACCCGGCCCCCACATCCGCCGGGAAGACCAGGCTTACCTTCCCGGGAAGTACACCGCGCGGACGATCGGGGAAATCGGTCGTTTTCCGGAACACCTGAATCCCGCGCCGTACGCGGCTGGTTTCCCTGCCGGGCGGGGAGGTTGGAGGGTCACAATCTGTTTCACGCAGGTACTCTGCGCGAGATGGCGGATGACCTGTCTGACATGGGAGGCCCGTAGTGCCGACCACCGGTCCATTCACGAAGAGCACGAGCTGTCCCTGATCGCGACCGAGTTCGACGAGGGGACGGCACGCGACACCGGGCTCAGACCCGAGGCCGGGCTGTCTCCGTGCAACCCGTTGTGGGGATCTTCGGTGAATGCTTCGGGAAAGCCGACCTGCTCAGCGGATTCCGGTTCATGCGTGACGCGGTGCGAGGTTCTTTCGCCGACTGGGCCGAAACACCGGGGACGGCGCCTCGCCGGCCCTTCAAGCTCGGCCGGACATCCCGTCAGGAGACGACCCTGTTCGAGGTGGACCTCGTCCTGGGGCACGACGACCCCGTCCGCTACACCTGCGGCTTCGAGCTTTCGGACGAGCGAGTGGAGGCGGAGCGGCCGCACGCCCGCCTCCACGGTCGACGTGACGTCTGTTCGCCGGAGCCGGCCACTGTGGCGGGCAGGGGAGCCGGGTTCCCGGGTGCCCATGTTTCGGCTACACGGATCTCTTTTTCCAGTGATTCTCCCGCTCCGAATATTTCACTTCGTCCTCTCTGTGAAATGTGACGTAATTCAGCTCTTCGAGCTCGCGTAGAAGGGTATCGGCTCGCCTTCTCCGAGGCGCATCCTCCATTCGGGAGATTCTGCCGGTCGAAAATCATCCTGACCGCCCTATCAGGGCGGTCTTCTATCCCGAAGTCGCCCGATAGGCCGTCGGCGGCGGCGGACCGGGAGGTCTGGTGGGTGGGCTGTGAACCCGCGAGGAGGCGAGCTCGTCGGCTCGCCTGATGGGGCGACCTGCGACACGGTCACCATGGACCGCAACGAGCGAGGGTTCGGATGGCGATCGGTCTGTCATAAAGCCGGTGGTAGGGCGGCGCGAACCACGGAATATGGGCTGAAACCGCCGCCGCCGGGCCGGTAACCGGAGCGTCCGGAAATTCGTGATGATACGCCGATTGGAGAATTAGAGTGAGCCCTTTAAGTGCACGGTTCGTGAGAGTGTTTAACGGAAAGTAGTTTCATGGGGGGTCTAGCGCGAACCGTCCGTTTAATCGTTTACTCCGAATGTGTCCACCGGCTGGAAAGTTTGGTCCACCCGAAAGGAGTGAATAGTGCATCAAAGGTATGAGGGAAGGCGTTCTCGGTGGCGGGGGCTGATCGCTCTGCTGATCGGCGCGGTCGCCGTGTTCGGGACAGGGGCGTCGCCCGCCGGCGCCTCCGTCCCGGGAGCCTCTGTCCCGGGCGTCTCGACGGCGGCACTACGCAACTTCGACGCGGTCACCACGGTCAACCAGAAGAACGTGTGGAAGCACCTGGCACTGGTCGGCAGCCAATACGTGATCTTCAATGACGGAGGGGTCATCGAGGGGCCTGCAAGCATCCAGGCGAAATGGCCGTTCCTGCCTGAGCAGTTCACCCACGACGTCGACTCGGCGGGTATCTCGTTCAGCGGCCCTGGCTTCCGTTGGCGGCACACCTGGACTAAGGGCAACCAGGCGATCGTTTTCGAGGACAGCGGCATCGTCGCCGGTCCGACGGTGATACCGTCCCCGTACGACGGTCTTAGTGACTACAATGTCCCGAACACTCCGACGATTTATCATCTGGCGGTTCGCGGGGAGGCTTACGTGTCCTTCCAGGGATACGACTACCAGGCTCCGCTGCGACCGTTGTCGGACTTCTCGTTCCTGCCCGAACGCTTCAAGCGTGATCTCGACGACGTATCGATCGAAATCGAGGGCGCCACAACGAAGTACAGTTTCTACAAGGGTAACGAACGGATCATCTTCGACCAGCGGGGAAGAATCATCGAACTCGTCGGTCTTGATGCCAAGTGGCCGTTCCTGAACTACTGGCGATCCACCGTCTGACCGTTCTCCGTATGAATTGTCCGTGAGCGGGCGGCCCGGCCACCTGGCCGGGCCGTTTGGCTGGGAACGGCGAGGGGATCTTCACGGTTCCTGACGCGCTTGAACCGTTGAAATGGCAGTGAACGCTTTTCGCCCTCAAGTCGCTGTGTAAATCGGTGATCCTGCAGAACGGCGATGGCCTTTGCGCGGGCGGCCGGTCTTGGACGGGCGGCGTCGTGGTCTCCGGGGAATTCTCCGACTC
The DNA here is from genome assembly GCF_042893955.1 of Streptosporangium sp. NPDC001559. Lineage (NCBI taxonomy): Bacteria > Bacillati > Actinomycetota > Actinomycetes > Streptosporangiales > Streptosporangiaceae > Streptosporangium > Streptosporangium sp. NPDC001559. The sequence continues at coordinate 751,598 of NZ_JBIAVG010000001.1, read as the reverse complement.
TCAGCGGGTGTTCGAGAACTGATCGACGGCCTCGTCAGACCCATTCGAGTGGTCGTGGTTCAGAGCGCTGAGCGGGACGACCTCGGACGGTCCGTCGCGGCAGCGTGCTGATCGCCGCCCACCGGATCATCGCCGCGCCGGTCGGCGGGTGGCGCTCGTAGTCGGCCCGCGTCCGCCGGGAAGACCAGGCTTACCCTCTCGGGAAGTACATCGCGCGGACGATCGGGGAAATCGGTCGTTTTCTGGACGTATCCAATATCGGTTTGATGGCCGACGCGCGGAGGAAACGGTGGCGCCTACCTTTCCGTCATCGGCCGTCCTGACGGGGCGGCCGTTCCGACGGGGAAGGACGGACATCACATGGACAACGAACCCAGGCGGTACGGCACCTTAGGGCGGGCACCGGGGACGGGAGGGCGGGCCGTACGGGGTGGTCTGGCCGTCGCGGTCGGCCTGCTGGCCCTTCTCGTCCCGCTGACCCCGGCCTCCGCCTCCGGCGGCGCCCCGGTGCCCGCCACCCTCGGTGACGGCGTTCCTCCGGCGGCCGCCGTACCCGGTTCCGGCACTCCCGAGCCTTCCGCTCCCGGTGCGGGCGCCCTCCCGACAGCCGCCGCGCCGGGTTCCGGCACCACTCCGGCGCCCTCCGGTTCCGGCGCCCCGGTGCCCGAAAACTCCAAGGCCTCCGGGGACGTTCCGGTTACGGCGGCACGGCTGCCCGCGCCGACCGGGCCGCATCCGGTCGGCACCGTCTCCCTCTACCTGAAGGACACCTCCCGGCCCGACCCGTGGGTTCCGTCCGTGAAGGTCAGGGAGCTGATGGTCTCCCTGTGGTACCCGGCGGCGTCGAGGCACGGACGGCGGGCGCCGTACATGACGCCGCAGGAGTCGGAGGCCCTGCTCAAGGGGGAGGGGCTCACCGACCTGCCGCCCGGTGTCCTCGCCGAGACGCGGACCAACGCCGTTCTCGGGGCCCGGCCGGCGGGGCGTGGGCACGGGCTGCCGCTGGTGGTGCTCTCCCCGGGCTTCATCAGGTCGCGCAAGACCCTCACGGGCCTGGCCGAGGAGCTGGCGAGCCGGGGATACGTGGTGGCCGGGATCGACCACACCTACGAGAGCCGGGGTACGAGCTTCCCCGACGGGCGGCTCGCCACCTGTGTCGCGTGCGAGGTCGACCACGAGGAGGGCTTCGGGGAGAAGGCCGTGGCCGTACGGGCGGCCGACGTCTCCTTCGTGCTCGACGAACTGACCGGTCCCCGTCCGAAGTGGGCGGGCGCCTCCCTGATCGACCCCGGCAGGATCGCGATGGCGGGCCACTCGCTGGGCGGCGCGAGCTCCCTGGCGGCGATGCTGAAGGACGGCCGGGTGAGGGCCGGGATCGACATGGACGGCACCACCTACGCCCCGATCCCGCAGGAGGGGATCGCGCGGCCGTTCATGTTCCTGGCCTCGCCGGAACACACCCCGGGAGGCGCGAGCCCGGCGTGGGACCGCGACTGGGGGCTCATGACCGGCTGGAAGCGCTGGCTCACGGTGGCCGGGGCCCAGCACTCCTCCTTCACCGACCTCATCTCGCTGGCCGACCAGCTCGGCGTCCCGCACGAGGGCGAGCTGTCGGGTGACCGCTCCATGAAGATCACCCGGGACTACGTCCTCGCCTTCTTCGACCGGCACCTGCGTGGCAGGTCACGGCCCCTGCTGGACGGGCCCTCCGCCCACTATCCCGAGGTCGGGCACTGCTCCCCGCCCCGGAACACCTGCTCCTAGGGTCCGGAGCCTCCCAGGGTCCGGAGCCGACGTTCCGGCCGCCCGGACGGGCCTGCCGGTCCCGGGCCCTTCTAGGGTCTGGGGCCGAGCAGGTCCCAGCGGTTGCCCGCGATGTCGAGGAAGACGGCGATCCGGCCGTACGGCTCAGCGCGCGGTGCGGTGACGAACTCGACACCGGCGGCCGTCATCCGCCGGTAGGCGGCGTCGAAGTCGTCGACCCGCAGGAAGAAGCCCACCCGTCCCGCCACCTGGTTCCCGACGGCCGTCGCCTGGTGGTCTCCGTCCGCGCGGGCGAGGAGGACGCCCGTCTCCGCGCCCGGCGGACGGACGACGACCCACCGTTTCCTGCGGCCGTCGTTCGTCAGGGACGGCGAGTCCTCGGCCAGCTCGAACCCGAGCACCCCGACGAAGAACTCGATGGCCGGGTCGTAGTCGTCAACCACGATCGTGAACAGATCGATTCGCACGCCCCCGATCGTAGGGGCGCCAGAAGGGCTTGGCCGAGGCGAGGGACGCGTATGGTCGCCACGGAAACGGCGGTCCCGGTCTGAGTCGCGTTGACCATGGCGAAAGTGGAGATTCGCGGAGAAATCCTTCAGTATCCCCGGTGTGATCTGGAACGTTGAGGAGTTCGTGGGCGCCGCGGGTGTGACCGTCGAGCGGTTGGCGGCCTATGTGGACGGCAGCCAGCGAGGGCTGTCCCCGGTCGTCGGGCGGCGTCCGCGGGGGGAACTGGCCGAGCGGCTCGGGCTGGCGCGGTGGATACGCGAGGGCGGGATGACGCCGGAGACGTACGCCGAGTTCCTGGCGGTCTACCTCGACGAGGGGACCAGGTTCCACCATCCCGGCCACCTGGGTCACCAGATCGCCGCGCCCGACTTCCCCGCCGCGCTCGCCGACCTCGTGCACGGCGCCGCCAACAACCCGATGGCGGTCTACGAGATGGGCGCGGCGGCGGCGACCGTCGAGTTCGAGGTCGTGCGCTGGATGCTGGACAAGGCCGGGTACGGTCCGGCGGGCGGGGGTGTGCTCACCCACGGGGGGTCGCTGGCCAACCTCACCGCCCTGCTGGCCGCGCGGGCGGCGGCCGTACCCGAGGCGTGGGAGGACGGGGTTCCCGGAGACCTGGCGTTGCTGGTGCCCGAGTCGGCGCACTACTCGCTCACCAGGGCCGCGGCGATCCTCGGGCTGGGCGAGCGGGCCGTCGTGCCGCTGGACACCGACCCCCTCGGCCGGATCGACGTGGCGCGGCTGCCGGAGGCCCTCGACCGGGTACGGCGGGCGGGGCGGCGGCCGATGGCGCTGGTCGCGGCGGCCTGCGCGACCGGGACCGGTCTGTACGACGACCTGCGGCCGATCGGGGAGTTCTGCGCCGCCAACGGCCTGTGGTTCCACGTGGACGGCGCCCACGGGGCCTCGGCGCTGCTGTCGGAGGGGTACCGGCACCTGCTCGACGGGGTCGAACTGGCCGACTCGCTCACCTGGGACGCGCACAAGATGCTGCGTACCTCAAGTCTCGCGGCGGCCGTGCTGGTCAGGAGGGGAGGCGCCCTGGACGCGGCCTTCAGGCAGCGGGCGAGCTACCTGTTCTACGGTGACCAGGGCTTCGACTCGATCGGCAGGACCGTCGAGTGCAGCAAGGCCGAGCTCGGTCTGAAGATCTTCCTCAATTTGGCCTGGCGGGGGGAGCGGGGCCTGGGCGAGTACGTGGCGGGGCGGTACGCCACCGCGCGTCGTCTGTGGGAGCTGGCCCGGGAGCGGCCCGGGTTCGCGCTGCCGTACGAGCCGGAGAGCAACATCGTCTGTTTCCGGTACGGCACCGGCGACCAGGCGGCGATCCGGGAGTCGTTGACGGCGGACGGAGCCTTCCATCTGACCTCCGCCGAGATCGGTGGGATCCGTCACCTGCGGGCCAGTGTGATGGCCCCGGCCACCGACGACAAGACGCTGCACGCGCTGCTCGACAGGATCGCCGAGCCGGGGTGAGACGGGGACGGACCACCGCGCCGCCGTGCCGGTGAGGCGACGGCGGCGCGGGGAGTCCGTCAGATGGTGACGCAGATGTTGTCGGTGATGGGCTGGTTGTTCTCGTTGTAGAACTTCGCGCACCACAGGTGGTCCGGCCAGGCGATCACCCAGGGGTAGGAGTTGTACGGCTCGCCCCAGCCCCAGCTCTTGGTGGGGCTGTCGTCCGACCAGCCGTAGGGGCCGAAGAGGTTGAAGTGTCCGTACTTGGAGCCGGCGGCGCTCCAGGCCTGCACGTGGTTGACCTGGCAGTTGCTGCCGTAGACCACGTAGTAGACCCTGATGGTGATGCCGTCGCCGGTCTCGGCCTTGCTGCCGGGGCAGCTGACCAGTGCCTTGCTGGACTGCGCGGCCTGGGCCGTGGAGGGAACGGACAGGAGCGTGAGGCCGGCGAGAACGGCCAGCACGGTGAGGAAGAGCTTGCGCATGGAGCCTCTTTCCTTGGCCGGTTACGGTTTGATGTTCATCAAACTACTTTTCTCCGGGGTTTTTCCACGAGCGGATAAAGCGCCAAAAATCATGGCTTTCCTGCCAAATGCGCCGGGAGGGAGCAGGGGATCCGTCCTGATCGTCTGATATAGCGTCGAGGCCATGACCGAACTCGACAGCCGCCTGCGCGCGGTGTGCGACCTGTCCCTCTCGGAGATCCGGGAGATGGCGGGCAGACACGAGTACGACGGCCGGATCCAGGACCTCTCCCCCGAGGGGGTGCGCGCGGGGCTGGCCGCGCTCGGCGGGGGAGAACCGCCCGCCGACCCCCACGACGCGGCGCACCTGCGGATCTTCGAGGAGGACGCCCGGGTCAGGTACGGCGAGCTGGAGCTGCACCGGAGCAGCCCGCTCCCGCACCTGGGGAACCTCGACCTGGCGACCTACGACCGCGAGTACGCCCCCGAGGCGGAGCGGGCCGCCGCCCGGAACGCCCACCTCGCCCGGTGGCCCGAGGCCGTCGAGCACGCGATCGCCTCCCTCGACCGGCTCAGCGCCCCCGTCGCGACCGCGCTGCTCGGCGCCGCGCGCGGCCTGGCCGCCGGGGTGCCCGCAGACGCCGACGCCTCCGTGCGCGAGGCCGCGCTCAAGGCCCACGCCCGCTTCGTCGAGCACGTGGAGGAGGCCGCCCGCTCCGGCGACCCCGACGCCTCCCTCGGCGCGGCCGGGCTGGCCCGGCTGATGGGGGCGGGTGACGGCCTCCCGGTCGATCTCGGCGCGCTGGCCGTACGGGCCGACGCCGAGCGTGACCGGCTGCTGGCCAGGCTGGCCGATTCCTGCGAGCGCCTCGGGCAGGGTGGCAGGCCCCCGCTCGACGTCGCCCGTGAACTGGTCAAGGACCACCCCGGGGTCGACGGCGTGATCGAGGCCGCCAGGGCCGGCACCGAGCGGGCCATCGCCTTCACCAGGGAGAAGGACCTGGTGCCCTACCACGACGGCGAGTGTCTGGTCGGGATCGCGCCGGAGTCGCGCAGATGGGCGATGGCGATGATGAGCTGGGCGGCGCCCGGCGAACCCGAGGCCCCCTCGTGGTACCACGTCACCCCGCCCGACCCGTCGTGGCCGGAACGCGACATCGAGGAGTGGCTTGAGGTCTTCAGCGCCACCACGCTTCCCGCGATCAACGTGCACGAGGTCGCCCCCGGGCACTTCTCCCACAGCCGTGCTCTGCGGCGCGCCCCCTCACCGGTGCGCCGTACGCTCATGTCGCTGGCCTTCGCCGAGGGCTGGGCGCACTACGCGGAGGAACTGTGCGTCGAGGAGGGCTTCGCCCCCGAGGACCCGCGCTTCGAGATCGGCGTCTGGCTTGAGGCGCTGATCAGGGTGACCCGGCTGGCCTGCGCGATCGGCGTTCACAGCGGCGCGATGACCGTCCAGGAGGGGGCCAGGCGCTTCGAGGCCGACACCCACCTCGCGGGGCCCGCCGCGCTCTCCGAGGCGGCCAGGGCCACCTTCGACCCGACCTACGGCCGTTACACGTGGGGCAAGCTGGAGATCCTCGACCTGCGTTCACGGGCCAGGGCGGAGTGGGGCGCGGGGTTCACCCTCAAGCGCTTCCACACCGCGATGCTCGACCTCGGCTCCCCGCCCCTCGGCCTTCTCGGCGCCGCCCTCGTCCAGCCGTCCGCTCAGCCGTCCACATAGGCGGAAACCCAGGCGCGTCCGGGGGGAACGACTCGTGAGTAAGCGTGCGGACGAGCGCCGATAGACTGACAGGACCGCTGTGTTTTCTTTGGGGGTCTTGTGTCTGAGTTCGACACGGTCCTCGTCGTCGACTTCGGCGCGCAGTACGCGCAGCTGATCGCGCGACGAGTGCGTGAATGCCACGTCTACTCCGAGATCGTCCCCTCGACGATGCCGGTCGAGGAGATGATGGCCAGGAATCCCAAGGCCATCATCCTGTCCGGAGGCCCCTCCTCGGTCTACGCCGAGGGCGCCCCGGCCGCCCCCGTGGGCCTGTTCGAGACCGGGGTGCCCACCTTCGGCATCTGCTACGGCTTCCAGGCCATGGCCCAGGCGCTCGGCGGCCAGGTGGCCAAGACCGGCGTCGCCGAGTACGGCGGGACGCGGCTCGACGTGGTCAGCGAGGGCGTGCTCTTCGCCGGGCTGCCCGTCGCCCAGTCGGTCTGGATGTCCCACGGTGACAGCGTCGCCGCCGCCCCCGAGGGCTTCCTGGTCACCGCCACGACGGCCGAGACCCCGGTCGCCGCCTTCGAGAACCCCGGCCGCGGCCTGTACGGCGTGCAGTTCCACCCCGAGGTCCTGCACAGCGACCACGGCCAGGCCGTGCTGAAGCACTTCCTCGACGCGGCGGGCTGCCGTCCCGCGTGGACGATGCTCAACATCGTCGAGGACGCCGTGGAGGCCATCCGCGCCCAGATCGGCCCCGAGGGCCGCGCGATCTGCGGCCTGTCCGGCGGCGTCGACTCCGCGGTGGCGGCGGCGATGGTGCAGCGGGCCATCGGCGACCGGCTGACCTGCGTCTTCGTCGACCACGGCCTGCTGCGTCAGGGCGAGGCCGAGCAGGTCGAGCGCGACTTCGTCGACGTGACCGGGGTCAAGCTCAGGGTGGTCGACGCCCAGGAGCGCTTCCTGAAGGCCCTCGACGGCGTGACCGACCCCGAGGAGAAGCGCAAGATCATCGGGCGCGAGTTCATCCGGGTCTTCGAGGACGAGCAGCGCGCCATCCTCGCCGACGGGCCGGTCGAGTTCCTCGTCCAGGGCACCCTCTACCCCGACGTGGTCGAGTCCGGCGGCGGCACCGGCACCGCCAACATCAAGTCGCACCACAACGTGGGCGGCCTGCCGGACGACCTGCGGTTCACGCTGGTCGAGCCGCTGCGCGCGCTGTTCAAGGACGAGGTCCGCCGCGCGGGCGAGGAGCTCGGGCTGCCGTCCGCGATGGTCTGGCGCCAGCCGTTCCCCGGCCCCGGCCTGGGCATCCGCATCGTCGGCGCGGTCACCCGCGAGCGCCTGGAGATCCTGCGCGAGGCCGACGTCATCGCCCGTGAGGAGCTGTCCAGGGCCGGTCTCGACCGGGACATCTGGCAGTGCCCGGTCGTGCTGCTCGCCGACGTCCGCTCGGTCGGCGTCCAGGGCGACGGCCGCACCTACGGTCACCCGATCGTGCTGCGCCCGGTCTCCAGCGAGGACGCCATGACGGCCGACTGGTCCCGCCTTCCCTACGAGGTGCTGGCCCGCATCTCCACCCGGATCACCAACGAGGTCCGCGAGGTCAACCGGGTCGTCCTCGACGTGACGAGCAAGCCCCCGGGCACCATCGAGTGGGAATAGGACACGACGGCACGGCCCCGGAGAGAACCTCTCCGGGGCCGTGCCGTTTCTCCGGCCCTCACCGCTCGCGGCGGAGGGCGACGTACTGCAGGGCGGCGAAGCCGCCGACGACGAGGGCCTGGGCGACCACCCAGACGGCCCCGAGGGTCGTCGTGCCCAGCCCGCCGAGCGCCAGTTCGGCGACGCTCGCCACGGCCCACACGGCGTTCAGGGCGACGACCGCGGCCACGGCGCCCCGGTTGACGGTCCTGGGCACGGCCAGCAGCCAGACCGCGACGCCGTACACCAGGAGGAAGACGCCGACGCCACGCTGGAGGGGTACGGCCAGGCCGAGCAGGTCGTTGATGGGGTCCGCGAGCAGCAGGTAGGCCAGGCCGTTGACGCCGGTGACGACGGCGTCGAGCCTCAGGGCCAGGCGCAGGAGGGGGGCGGTGACGGCGGTGGTGGTCATGGCGGGGCCTTTCCAGGGTTTTTCGGATTCCGCGAAGGCTTTCCGGGGTTTTTCTGTGCGCTTTCCGGGAGCTCCCCGGAGTTTTCCGGGGGATTGGGGAGCGGGCCCGGGACGGCGCCGCGGGGGCCGTCCCGGAAGGGCCGGAAGCGGTCAGGCGGGGACCTGGTCGAGGAAGCCGTGCACGGTCCTGATCCGGCCGTCCTCGGTCAGCGTCGCGACGTCGAAGCCGACCACGATCGCCTCGCCGCCCTCAGGGCCGAGCCTCCAGGTGAAGCGGGCCAGGTCGTGGTGGGCGTCGACGTCGTCGCCCGGGGTGAAGACCAGGCCGGGGAACTGCTGCTGGACGGCGGCGATGGTCGCGTCGATCGCGTCACGCCCGGTGACGTCCACCAGGGGGTCCACGTAGCGGGCGTCCTCGGTCCAGACGGCGTCGATCTCCGCGCGCCGTTCGGCGGCGTCGGTGATGTTCCAGATGGCCAGGTAGCGCTCGACCAGCTTGGCTGCGGCGGTCATGTCGATCTCTCCTCGTCGCTCACGTGCTTCGTTCTCGCAGGTCACAACGTTACGGAGCGGTACGGAACGGGGAATCCGTCATCGACCGGTACTTCTGACGCTCTCTATCGGTCAACCTGGGAGTGTCCTGTGGATGGAGGACCCCGACGGGGCTCGGTCCTGTTTCAGAGGGAATGAGGGGGTAACTTGGGGCGAATGTCTCCCCCGGCCCTTCCTCCGACGTCTCCGCTGCCCGCGACCGGCGAACGCCTGGCCTGGCTGGACGCGCTTCGCGGCGTCGGCGCGGTCGCGGTGCTGCTCGAACACCTGCTGCCGTGGTTCATGCCGGCGCTGCGGCCCTACTGGTTCAACCTCGGGATGTACGGCGTCCTGGTGTTCTTCCTGGTCAGCGGCTACATCATCCCGGTCTCCCTGGAGAGGCGGGGGGACGTGCGGGCCTTCTGGATCAGCAGGGCGTTCCGGCTCTACCCGATCTACCTGCTGGTCGTCGGGCTCGTCCTGGCCATGGGGTTCTGGATCCCGGTCCGTGAGCAGGTGCCGCGCGACCTGTCGGCCGTGGCGGGGCACGTCACGATGCTGCAGGACGTCCTGCACATGGGCGGCCTGGCCGACACCATGTGGACGCTCTCCTACGAGATGGTCTTCTACCTGCTGGTGACCGCGCTGTTCGTGCGGGGCCTGCATCTCAGGAGCGGGCTCTTCGCCGTTCTCTTCGGCGTCATGGGGGTCGGGGCGGGGCTGGTGCTGTCCGCGCCGCTGCTCGGGGGCCCCTGGCCCGCCTACGTCGCCGGGGTGCTGTTCTGCGTGGGCATGGTGTGCGTGGTCGGTGGCCGGTTCCGTACGGCCGCCGCCTGTGCGCTCGGCGTGATGGCCGTCGTGCTGACGCTCTTCTCGGGGTTCGTCCCGTGGCTGGGGGCGACGATCCTGGCGGTGATGTTCACCGGGACCGCGATCCGCCGCTGGGAGCAGGGCGTGGGCGGGCCGCTCCCGGTGGCCGCCGCGACCGTGCTCGTGGCGCTCGCCCCGGTGTGGTCGATCCAGGCGGGCTGGTGGTGGGTCCAGCCCGGTGTGTGGATCACCACGCTCGTGCTGGCGGGGGCGACGTTCGCCGGGGCCATGGCCCTGCGCGGACGCCGCCTGCCACGGCCCGTCGTCTGGCTCGGGCTGATCAGCTACTCGCTCTACCTGCTGCACCACCCGCTGCTGAAGCTCGTCTCCGCCGTTCTCGGCGACGTACGGGCCATGCCGCAGGCGGTGCAGCTGTCGGTCTCGACGGCCTGTGTCGCCGTCGTGGTCGGGCTGAGCTGGCTGACCTACCGCTACGTCGAGCTACCGATGCAGCGGTTCGGCCGGAGACTGGCTCACATGCCGTCCTCGGGGGAGGACGCCTCGGGGCCGGGGGAGTCGGGCGTCTCGGAGGCCAGGTCGTCGTCCTTCTCCGAGCCGACCGGGTAGATGTCGCCGGCCTTCAGGTCCTTCGCGCCGCGCAGCGAGGAGACCGAGACGACGTGGTAGCCCTGCTTCTGCAGGGCCGCGATCAGCTTGGGCATCACCTTGACGGTCTGCTCGACCCAGTCGTGCATGAGGATGACCCCGTCACGCTTGGCGTTCTTGAGCACCTCGTCGTAGATGGCCTTCTCGTTCCTGGTCGCCCAGTCGCGGGAGCCGCCGTTCCACAGCACGATCGGCAGGCGCATCTCCTCGGCGATCGCCCGGACCCTCTCGTCCAGCTCGCCGTACGGCGGGCGCAGCAGGGTGGGGGCCTTGCCGGTGGCCTGCTTGACGATGTCCTGGGTCCGGGTCAGCTCCTCGCGGATCTTCTCCTCGCTCAGCTCGCGCAGGTGGGGGTGGGTGTAGCTGTGGTTGCCGAGTTCGTGGCCCTCGACGGCCATCCGCTTGGCGAAGGCCTTGCGGGACTTCGCGTACTGACCCTCAAGGAAGAAGGTGGCCTTGGAGTTGGTCTTCTTGAGGGTGTCGAGCAGCTTGTCGGCGTACTTGCCGGGGCCGTCGTCGAACGTCAGCGCGATGCACTTGACCTTCGCGCAGTCCACCGGGGGTGCCTTTTCCGCTTTCGGTTTGTTCGCGCTCCATGCCGCGGTGGGCGAGGACAGCAGGGCCGCGGTGCACGCGGCGGCCAGGAGCAGTCGGACGGGAGACTTCATGAGGGTGAGCTTCCGGGTCGAGTGACTTCTGGGAAGCAAACAGCCTATCGAGGCCTGTCAACGCCATTGAGGGGCATGTGTCACGATGTCCTGTGAAAAGCGGATAGCGCTGGTTTCCGTACCGCCGGGGTCGTGACCGGTTGGGTGGAGGCGGCACGGTATGCCACGGCCGGTCAAGAACCAGTATGGAGATCCTCTCTTGGCGTCAGAGTGTGACTCTCCGGTCGCTCCGGGTGGCCATCCTGGTAGGCATGAGGGCCTATTCGTTGAACGATGTGCACGCGACCCGGAAGCGAAAAGACTCCTGGTGGACTGTCTTCCTGGTCGACCCGGTGGCGTGCAGGCTCACGCTCGCCGTCGCCAACCGCACAGACGTCACGCCGAACGGGCTCACCCGTCTGTCGCTGCTCCTCGGGTTGGGGTCGGCGGTCTGTTTCGCGTTGGGACAGGTCGTGGCGGGGGCCGTGCTGTTCTACGTGAGCTTCATGGTCGACTGTATGGACGGGAAGATCGCCCGTCTCAAGGGGACGGGGACCCCGTTCGGGCTCTGGCTCGACTACGTGGGCGACCGCATCAGGGTGGTCTGTTGTGCCACGGGCCTGGCGTTCGGTCAGTACGCCGCGTCGGGGGACGTCTCGTTCGTCCTGCTCGGCGCCGGGGTCGCGGTGCTCGACCTGTTCAGATATGTGAACGCTCCGCAGATGAGGCGGGTGCGTGAGGCGGTCAAGGAGAACCGGGCGGAACAGCCGCAGAAGGACCGTGCCGCCGCCTACCGGCCACCGAAACCGCCAAGCCTGCGGCGCAGGATCGGCCGGCTTCTCATCAAGCACCGGGTGCGCACCCACCTGATCAGCGGGATCGAGTTCCACGCCGCGGTCTTCGTGGCCGGCCCGCTGCTCAGCGCGCTGGCCGGGCCCGCGGTCCTCATACCCGTCACGGCCGTCGCGGGATCGCTGCTGCTGCTGAACGAGATCGTGCTGATCTACCGAATGTGGCGGTTCACCCGGTCGACGCCTTTCGTCCCGCGCCCGGAGAACACGCAGCGCGTACCTGTTTGATCATCTTTTTCGGGGGTTCGTTGTCATGCAGTCCGATCGACCGATCTTCGTGATCGGATGTCCTCGTTCCGGCACCACCATGCTGCAGCTCATGCTGCACTCCCACCCGCGCATCGCGGTGCCGCCGGAGACCCGTTTCGTCGTGCCCGCCTACTACCGCAGGCTGGCCTTCGGGAACCTGCGTGAGCAGGTCAACCGGCGCAGGCTGGCCCGGTGGATCGTCGGCGACAAGGACACCAAGTTCAAGGAGCTCAGGCTCGACGGGGACAAGCTGGTCGAGGACATCGTCATGGGACCGCCCACGCTGGGCTCCGCGCTGGGCATCGCCTTCCGCTCCTACGCCGAGCAGTACGGCAAGTCCCGCTGGGGCGACAAGCGGCCCAGCTACTTCCACCACGTGGACCTGCTGCTGAGGCTGTTCCCCGACGCGCAGTTCGTCCACCTGATCAGGGACGGCCGGGACTGCGTCGCCTCGCTGAAGGAGATGCCCTGGTACACCAAGGACGTCTTCCACGCGGTGACCAACTGGGCCGAGGCCATCGACTACGGCCGCAGGCACGCCGGGAACCTGCCCGCCGACACCTACTACGAGCTGCGCTACGAGGACCTGACGGCCTACCCGGAGACCGAGCTGAGCAAGCTCTGCGACTTCCTGGGCGAGGAGTACGACCCGGCGATGAGCGAGCCGTACCACGTGGGAAGGCTGGCCATCCCGCAGCACAAGGTCTGGCACAGCAACACCCACGGCGACGTGACGACCGCCAGGACCGGGTCGTGGCGCAACAGGCTCGAACCGTGGGAGGTCTCGCTCTGCGAGACCGTGCTCGGTGAGCGGCTGACGGCCAACGGCTACGAACTGAGCGGCGCGCCCGTGGCGGGCAGGTCCCACGTGGACGCGTGCGCGAGCGTCGCGGCGAAGCGGCGCTGGGCCCGCAGGCGCAAGGGGTTCCGCGACCGGATCAACCGTCTCCGCGAGCCGGGGCCGGTGGCCGCGCAGCTCACCACCCGGCAGCTCGGCGAGCTGGCGAAGGTCTGAGCATGCAGTCGGACCGACCGATCTTCGTCGTGGGCTGTCCCCGCTCGGGGACGACTCTGCTGCAGCTCATGCTGCACTCCCACCCCCGCATCGCGATTCCCCCGGAGACCCGGTTCATGGTCGCCGCCTACCAGAGGCGGCTGCGCTTCGGCGATCTGAACGACCCGGCGCGCAGGCGCGAACTGGCCGACTGGGTGGTCGGCCGCCGGCAGTCGCGCTTCCACGAGCTGCGGCTCGACGCCGAGGAGGTGACCAGGCAGATCGTCGAGGGGCCGCCGACGCTGGGCTCCGCGCTGGGCATCGTGCTGCGCTTCTACGCGACCCAGCACGGCAAGCCTCGCTGGGGCGACAAGCGGCCCTCCTACTTCCAGAACATCGACGTGCTGCTGAGGCTGTTCCCCGACGCGCAGTTCGTCCACCTGATCAGGGACGGCCGGGACTGCGTCGCCTCGCTGAAGGAGATGCCCTGGTACAACGGGAGCGTCTACAGCGCCGTCTCCGCCTGGGCCGAGGCGGTCGACTTCGCCAGGTACGGCGCGCCGAAGCTCCCCGAGGGCAGCTACCACGAGCTGCGCTACGAGGACCTGACCGCCGCCCCCGAGGCCCAGCTGCGCAGGCTGTGCGACTTCCTGGGTGAGGACTTCGCCCCGGCGATGTGCGAACCGAGGCTGATCGCGGACGTGGCCGTACCCGCGCACAAGACGTGGCACTCCCGCACCCACGGCGAGGTGACCGCCGCGCGGACGGGCACCTGGCGTGAGCGGCTCGACCCCTGGGAGATCTCGCTGTGCGAGAGCGTCCTGGGGGACCGGCTGGAAACCTACGGCTACGAGCTCAGCGGGGCGCCCAGGACCGAGGCCTCCCGGATGGTGGCCTACGAGCGGATCGCCGCCAAACGCAAGCTGGCCCGGGTCAAACGGGTCGCCTTCGACCGTCTGGTACGGCTCCGCGAACCGAACCCGCTGGGCGCCAGGCTCACTTCGGGCCAGCTCGTGCTCGCCGGGGTCCCCATGCCGCGCAACGAACCGGCGGTGGTCAGCGAGCGGTCAGCGTAGGACCTGCTCGAACAGCGACTCCCAGCGGTCGAGGACCCGTTCCAGCCGGAAGGCCTCGACGTGGGCGCGGGCGGCGGCGCCGAGCCGCCGCCGCTCCTCGTGCGAGGCCATCAGGGTGGTCAGCGCCGCTGTGAGCGCGGGCACGTCGGCCGCGGGCGCCAGCAGCCCGGTCTCGCCGTCGAGCACCAGGGAGCGCACCCCGCCGGAGACGTCGAACGCGACCGAGGGCACGCCGTACGATGCGGCCTCGGCCAGCACCAGCGGCAGCCCCTCGTGCTCGCTGGACAGGGCGGCGATCGCCCCGTCGAGGTACTCGCGGCCCAGTTCGGCCGCGGGTACCGCACCACGGAACACCACCCGGTCGCGGACCCCGCTCTCGCGCGCGTGCGTCCTGAGCCTGCCCAGCTCGGCGCCCTCCCCGATCAGGTGCAGCTCCCAGTCGTCCCCCACCGTACGGCTCGCCTCGGCGAAGGCCGTGATCAGCCGGTCGAAGCGCTTGACGCCCTCCAGCCTGCCGACGCCGAGCACCCGGCGGCGGGCCAGCGGCGAGACCCGGGACGGCCAGCCGGGCAGCGGGTTGGGGATCGCGCAGGCGTTGGGCAGCAGCGCGTGCTCGGAGAAGGACCAGGCGTCCTCCTCGCTGAGGAAGACCGCCTTCTCCAGCCTCCCGTAGTCGCGGCCGACCGAGCGCAGGTGCCACGACCCCCGCGCGTGCTCGTAGGACCCGTGGTACTGCCCGATGGGCAGCAGCCGCCGGGGGATCACGTCCTTGAGCCGGGAGACCACTCCGGGCGAGGAGAGCACGGCGAAGCCCGGTCCTAGCGTGCGCAGCATGCCGCGGAGCCGGTGGCGTTCCCGGTGCGCGGCGGTCCAGGAGAGCCTGCCGGCGGGAAAGCGGTTGACCACGTGACGCCGATAGCCGGGTTGTTCCACGTAGCGGAACGGCCGGACGGCCCGGTGCAGGCCGAGCACGTGCACGTCGTACCCCCGCCCGGCCAGCCCCTGCGCCAGCGTGTGGGTGACCCGCTGCACGCCGCCGAGCGTGTCCGCGTCCAGACACGCGAACACCACCGTCTCGCCGCTCACCGGACCTCCTCCACCTCGGGCGCCGCCGGCCGTACGGCGGGCACGGGCACGGGCGAGAGGCCGAAGAAGGCGTCGACGACCCTGGCCGAGGCGTCCCCCCGTTCCTCGGCGCACCAGGTGGCGCGGAAACCGGCGTAACGGGCGGCGTGCTCGGCGGCGAAGGCGGCCGGGTCGGCGTCGAGGGCGCGGATCGCCCCGATCAGCTCCTCGGTCCCGGTCACGCAGGGGCCGGGGGCGATCGCGGGCAGGTCGTGGTTGACGCCCCGTTCCGCGCGCCGGTACTCCTCCCAGTCGTCGAGCAGGAAGAACATCGGCTTTCCGGTGACCGCGTAGTCGCACATCAGTGACGAGTAGTCGGTCAGCAGCGCGTCCGAGGCCAGCATCAGGTCGTTCACCTCCGGATAACCCCCCGCGAACCGCACGAAGTGCCGCAGCCGTTCGGGTACGGCGTAGCGTTCGACGGGGTGGGTGCGCAGGACGACCACCCAGTCACCGGCCAGTTCCTCGGCCATCATGGCCAGGTCGGCCCTGACCGAGGCGCCGGAGAACTTGGCCCTGTCCCGGTAGGTGGGCGCGTACAGCAGGACTTTGCGGTCGCCGGGCAGTTCGAGCCGCTCCCTGGCCCGCCGTACGGCCTCGGGGTCGCCGTTGACCAGCACGTCGCACCGGGGCGAGCCGTGCCGCAGGACCGGCCCCCGATACCCGTTGGAGGTGACGAAGATCCGTTCGAACTCGGCGCTCGGCATGACGAGGGCGTCCCAGCGGGCCACGGCCCCGCGCCAGGTCTTTCTGGGCGCCTCGAAGTCGGCACGCAGGTCGGGGGCGTCGAAGCCGACCGTCTTGACGCCCTGGCCGTGCCAGGTCTGCAGGTAGCGGGTCCCGGCGGGCTTGGGGTAGGCCAGCGGCAGGCCGTGGCTGTCCACCCAGTGCCCCGCCCTGGCCATGGTCCACAGGTAGCGCCAGCTCATCCGCCGCACCAGGCGGACGTCGGAGGGGAAGTTGCGCCGGTTCCCGGCGACCGACCAGACCATCTCGAACGGCGCCCGCCTGCGCTTCAGCTCCTCGTAGACGTAGCGGGGGTTGCCGGTGTATCCGGCGCCCACGTCCGCCTCGAACAGCACCAGGTTCTCGCGCGGCGGGACGAGCCTGATCAGCGTCCGGTAGACGCGCAGCTTCACCCGGGGGGCGCAGAGCCGCCGCACCAGCCCGGCCCGGAGCCTGCCCAGCCTGGGCGCGATCCACCGCAGTGTCCCCCTGCGACGCCAGCGCACCCGCAGGAACGCCGACTGCCCCTCCGGCCCCGCGACGATCTCGTGGCCGGGGACGGCGACCCTGACCGGTTCGGCCGCCGGATCGACGAGCAGCCGGTCGGAGGTGGCCCGGCCGTCGGCGCGGACGACGGAGATCCTCGGGTCGCGGAAGCTCTCGTGGCCGAAGCGCCCCCGGCCCGCCCTGGCCAGGTCGACGGTCGCCTCGCTCAGGTAGGAGCCGTCGTCGAGCGCGCGCGGCGCCAGCTCGACCCGGTGCCCGCCGAAGCGCGCGAACGCGCGCCAGTCCGGCGCCGTGGCCAGCACTCCGAACGGGTCGTAGGTCCTGACCCTCAGCGCCAGCCGGGAGCCGTCGCCGTGGAAGGCCGCCTCGTGCCGCAGCCTGGCGGCGCCGTAGGGCAGCTCGGCCATCCTGAGCGAGGTGATCTCCAGCTCCCCGTCCGGGACGGTGCCCCAGTAGGTGCGTCCCGCCCGCCGTACGGCGAAGCGGGGCGCGGCCCTCGGAGTGGTCAGCGACCGGGCGGCGACCACCAGCTCGTCCGCGTCCTCGTCGAGGATCAGGCGGCAGCAGACCCGCACGAGAGGATCGGCGCCGTCCATGACGCCGGGGTCGAGGCCCGCGAGATAGGGGCGGACCAGCCGGGTGAACTCCCGCGCCCAGACCGGGCCGCGCGCGGGCAGCGGGTTGAGGTAGACCGGCAGGTCGTGGCGGACGAACCGGCGCTGCCGGTCGGCGACCAGCTCGGCCAGGCCGTTGCCGCGCAGGATGTCGTCGCTCAGCCGGGCCGCCCTGATCCGGTGCCCGATGTTGTCCATCTCCTGGAGGTTCAGCGAGATGGACGGCCTGCCGTCCCCCTCGGCGGCCCGGTGCCAGAGGTAGACGACCCACGGGACGACGGCGAAGCGCCGGGCCACGCAGTACAGCTCCGTGGTGAAGACGTGGTCCTCGTAGTGGAGGTCCTCCGGAAACGGCAGCTCCCGGAGCATTGAGGTTCGGTAGATCTTGTTGGTGCTGAAGGAGTCGAGGAACATGCCCGGCTCCTCGGCGATCCCCTCGACGACTCTGCGGCGTGCGAAAAGCCCGGGATAGTAGGGCTTGATCCTGCCGTTCCACTCGTGCAGCCGGGAGATCTGCCCGGTGACGAAGTCGGCGCCGGTGCGCTCCATCTCCAGGAGCATGCTCTTGCAGGCGTGCGGGGGCAGCTCGTCGTCACTGTCGAGGAACATCGCGTACGGCGCGCGGGCGGCGGCGACCCCGTCGTTCCTCGGCGCCCCGCAGCCGCCGCTGTTGACGTCCCTGCGCAGGTAGCGCACCCGGCGGTCCTCCCGCCTGAGCGCGCGGGCGACCCTTTCCGTCCCGTCCGTGCTGCCGTCGTCGGAGATGATCACTTCGATGTTCCGCAACGACTGGGCGAGCGCGGACCGTACGGCCCTGGGCAGCCGGGCGGAGTCGTTGTAGGTGATGACGATCACACTGCACTCGGGAGCCTTGATCACAGTATGGGGCTTTCCCTGGACTGTGATCGGTATTGTCCGCTTTATGGACCTATGAATTTATTTTTGCGGCCTTCTGTCTTAAGGGGGACGTGTCCCTCTTCTTGCCCTCATCTCCATTGATCATAAATTTCATGGCGTTCCTGGCTTTTCATATCGTTTATGCGGCCCATTGAACGTCGGGCGGACCCTCTCAGAGCGGGGGAGCGAGGGCGACCACCTCGGTCCTCGACCGCACGCCCAGTTTGCGCAGCACGGTCGCCACATGGGTCTCCACCGTACGAGGCGACAGGAACAGCACGTCGGCGATCTCCCGGTTGGTCTTGCCGAGCGCGACCAGCCTGGCCACCTCCCGCTCCCGCCGGGACAGCGCGCCGGAACCGCCCCTGCCCCGGGACCTCGGCGGCGCGACGCCGACCCCCGTGTCACGCAGCGTCCGCCTGCACCGGGCCGCGTCGTGGACCGCGCCGAGCTCGTCGTACCACCCGGCGAGCCCGGCCAGCAGCGAGGCGGCGGCCGGATCGCCCAGGGCGATCAGGGACCGCGCCCTGCCCTCCTGCGCCCTGGCCGCCTGGTACGGCTGCGGCAGGGCCCGGTAGGCCTCGTCGGCCCTGGCGAAACGGTCGGCCGCGGCGGCGTGCCGCCCGGCCGCCGCGGAGATCGTCCCCTCGGCGAGGGCGAGCCCGGCCCGCGCGGCGGGCGTGTCGTACCCCTCGATCCCCCGGGCGAACTCGGCGACCAGGGCGGCGGCCTCCTCGGCGTCGCCGGTCCTGACCAGCGCCGTGACGGCGGAGGGCACCAACGCGGCGCCCCACACCCACACGCCCTTGTGCCGCAGCCGCGCCACCGCGCGCGTGGCGTGACCGACGGCCTCCTGCGTCAGCCCCCTGGCCAGGCACAACTCGATCATGCCGCCCGCCGCGGTGAACATGACCGGCAGGAAGTGGCCGTCGGGCTCCTCAAGGCCGGTCGCGCGCAGATGCCGGGCCGCCTCCTCCCACTCACCCCTGGCCAGCGCCAGCATCCCCATGACCAGCCAGATGTCCGCGGCGGACAGGGGAGTCTCGGGGACCAGCTCCACCAGGGCGCGGGCCCGCTCGCGCAGCCCCTCCCAGCGGCCGGTGAGCCAGTCCCTGCGGATCGCCGTCGCGTTGAGCTGGTAGGCGGAGACCTGGGCGTTGGCCGCGGCGGCCAGCCGTACGCCCTCCCGGGCGAAACGCTCGGCCCACTCAAGGTGTCCCAGGGTCGCCGCCGCGTCCACGACGTTGGCGTAGGCCCTGGCGACCTCCCTGCGCACACTCGGGTTCCCGTCGGTGACCGGCAGCTCCGCCACCAGGTCGAACGCGCGCGGAGAGCCGAGGGTCATCTCGAAGGAGACCCGGTTGACCAGGACCGCGGTCGCGAGAGCCGGATCGTCGGCGTCCGTGATCAGCTCCTCGGCGCGGTCGATCCACTCCTGGTGGGCCGACAGGGGGTCGGAGCCCCACCACGGCATCGCGAGCGCCGAGCAGGCGCGGGCGGCGAGCATCGGCCGGTCCCGCAGCTCGCCGACCGCCGTGGCGATCTCCGGCCTGCCCTCCGCGCTGTTGTTGGCCTGGTTGCACAGCAGCAGCCCCAGGTTGAGCCGCGCCTCGCCGCGCACGTCGGGTTCGAGGAGGTCGTCGCTGAGCAGGCGGCGCAGCAGCCGTACCACCCGTTGGTGGGACAACCCGGTCGTGGCCAGGCGGCTCAGCGTCAGCATCAGCGGTTCCCGGTCACGCGGGGGCAGGTCCGGGTCGGCGAGCATGTCCTCGATCAGCTCGACCGCGACGGGGGTGTCGCCCAGCTTCGCGGCGTGGCTCGCCGCCGCGGTGCCGTACCGCAGCCAGGCCTCGCGCATCCCCGCCTGCCTGGCGTGGAAGGCGAGCTGCACCAGCGCCAGCGGATCGGCCTCCTGGAGCGCCGCCATCGCCCGCTCGTGCCCCGCCCGCCGTTCCGGGCCCGGGATCGCCTCGTAGACCGCCTGCTGGGCCAGGGCGTGGCGGAAGCCGTACCGGCCGGGGGGGTCCTCGTACAGGACCCCGGCGGCGAGGGCCTCACCGAGCCCGGCCAGGTCGCCGCCGACCGCGGTGACGAGCCGTTCGCCGACCGGGACGCCGAAGACGGCGGCGGCCCTGACCGTCCGCACCGCGGCCTCGGACAGCCCGGAGAGCTGGTCGGCGGTCGCCTCGCGCAGCAGCAACGGGACACCGACGTGGTCGAGCGCGTCCGGGCACTCGGAACCCGGCTCGTACGTCGAGGACAGCGACCTGAGGATCTCCTCGATCACGAACGGGATACCCGCCGTCCGCTCCCGCAGCCTGGTGACGAACGGCTCGGGCGGGTCCGGGCGGCCGAGCAGCGCCGCGGCCATGCCGCGCACCCCGGAGACGTCCAGCGGTGCCAGGGTGACCACCACGCTGTCGGCGCCCGCGGGACGCCGGTAGGCGTGGCCGAGCGGCAACGTGGCCTGCCCGTGCTGCCCGTCCCGCCGGTAGGTCACCACCAGCGTCAGCTCCTCCGGCGGCTGCCCGATGAGGAAGTGCAGCAGGTCCCTGGTCCCGTCGTCGGCCCAGTGCAGGTCCTCGACCACCAGTACGGCGGGCCCCACGGCGGCCAGCAGGGCGCGGACGGCGCGGAAGACCCGGTGCCGCTCGGCCCGGGAGTCACCGAGCGGCGGCGGCGCCGAGGGGAGGGGAAGTTCGGGCAGGTAGTCGCGCAGCGCCCCGATCACCGGGTTGAGGTCCCCGACGGGCGGCAGCCCACCGGCCAGGTCCCGCAGCGCCTCGAACACCGGCCCGTAGGGGAACGGCTCACGGATGCGGTGACAGCCGCCCAGCAGGACGAGACGTTCACCGGGGATGAGGTGGGCGAGCGCGGTGCGTACCAGCCGGGTCTTGCCGATCCCGGCCTCCCCCTCGACCAGGACGACCGCGGGCGGCCTGCTCATCGCCCTGACCAACGCCCGCAGCTCGTTGCCACGCCCGATCAGATCGGGTGACGCCGGGCTCCTCATGGCTGCTCCTGACGCTGCATCGCCCTCCCCGATATGAAGACGCTATCCGTCATAGCATCCGCATTCACCATCAGTTTGAGAAATTAACTGACTTGTTGTGACTTCAAGGAAATCATTGCAGTTCCAGGGCGTGGAGAGTCGAAGCGCCGTCGGCGGGTGGATTTCACCGGAAGCGCAACTCATAACTCTCGTTTATGGTTTTCTTCATCTTCCTATAAGGATCGGGGCCCTCCGGCGGCCCCCCGCGGCCCGGCGGCACAGAGCGCGGCGGGCCAGCCACCCCGCCAGAACGAGGACGGCGAGGGCGCCCGCGAACGGGGCGAGACGTCTCAGGAGGGGAATCCCCGCGACCTCCAGAAGGTCCAGGGCCTCCTCGTCGGGTGTGCGGGAGGTACGTGAGGTGCCCGCCGGGTGGACGTCCCGGCCCCCGGCGTTTTCTCCCTCCTTGGACTTTCCCGTCTCCCCGGAGGTTCCCTGCTTTTCGGATTTCGCGGCCTTTTCCGGATCCCCGGGCTTTCCGGGGACGGCGGTGAGACGACGGGACTCCCGGGGCGCGGTCTCCGAGCCCTGAAGCGACTCCGACAGATTCGCCGCGAACCGCTCGACCAGCCGGGAACCGACCTCCGACATCACGCCCCTGCCGAACTGGGCGGGCCGTCCCGTCACCGTGAAGGAGGTGTCCACGGTCACCCGCGTCCGCCCCTCTTCCGGACGCAGGTGCGCGACCACCGTCGCCGACGCCGTACCCGGGCCCCGTGTCTCCTTGCCGGTCGCCCCGATCGTCAGCGTACGGCCTGGTTCGTCCACCTCCTCGAACCTGGCCCTGCCCCGGTAGGTGAGGGTGATCGGCCCGACCTTCACCTTCAACCGCCCGGTCATCTCGTCGCCCTTGGCCGTCTCCAGCGTCGCCCCCGGCAGGCAGGGGGCGACGCGCTCGACGTCGAGCAGCGCCGTCCACGCCCGCTCGACCGGCACAGGAACCGTGAACTCGTGCTCGAACCGCATCGCCATCGAACCGCTCCTTGTCGATCACCACGTCGATCACCGCTCACACGCCGGAGGCCGGGGCCCGGCAGGGGACTCAGTGGCCCGCCGCGACGACCGCCCTGCGGGTCAGCACCCGGGCCAGATGACGCCGGTAGGCGGGGTCTCCGTGCAGGTCGGTGGGCGGGGAGGTGCCCTCGTCGGCCAGGTCACAGGCATGCCTGAGCCGATCCCCACCCGAGGCGGGTCCCCCGGGACCCGAGAACCCGGAGCCCGAGGGCTCCGAGCCTGAAGGCGTGATGGGGACACCCACGAGCGCGGTCTCGGTCGCCCGCGCCCGCACCGGGGTCGGGCCCATGTTGGTCAGCGCGATCCGCGCCTCCTCGACCACCCCACCTCCCTCGCCGAGCCGTACGGCCGCCGCCACCCCCACGGTGGCCCAGGACTGCGCGGTCCGGTGGAACTTCTCGTAGTGGAAACCCCAGCCTGGGCCGAGCTTGGGCACCCGCACCCCGACGAGCACCTCGCCGGGTTCGAGCGCGGACTCCAGATAGTCCACGAAGAAGCCGGCGGCGGGGATCTCCCGTTCCCCCTCGTCCGACCTGACGACCAGCACGCAGTCGAGCGCCAGGGCCACGGCGGGCAGGTCCCCCGCCGGGTCGGCGTGGGCCAGGGAGCCGCCGAACGTGCCGCGGTGCCGTACCGCGGGGTCGGCGACGGTGGCCGTGGCTAGCGCGAGCAGCGGGACCAGTTCCCTGACGACCTCCGAGCGCAGCACCTCGTCATGCGTGGTGAGCGCGCCGACGAACACGTGGTCGCCCCGGTCCTCGACACCGCGCAGCTCGGCCAGCCGCCCCACGTCGACCAGCGCCGACGGGTAGGACAGCCGCAGGCGCAGCAGCGGCAGCAACGACTGGCCGCCCGCCAGCACCTTGACGTCCTCACCCGCCTCGTCGGCCTCGGCGAGCACCCGGCACGCCTCGTCGAGCGAGCCGGGCCTGACGTAGTCGAACGGCGCCGGAATCATCGGGCACCCCCCTCGAAGCCCTCCGGATCGCCGGAGGCCGGAGGCCTCTCCGATGCCCCGGCGGCGTCGGAGCCCACCGAAGCCCCGGAGGCCCCGAAGGCGCCCAGGGCCCGCGAAGCGCCGAAACCCTCCGGAGCCCCGGCGGTCATGGCCCGCCAGACGCGCTCCGGGGTGCAGGGCATCCGCACGTCGTGCACGCCGTACGGGCGCAGGGCGTCGACGACCGCGTTGACCACGGCGGGGGTCGAGGCGATCGTGCCCGCCTCCCCGACGCCCTTGACGCCCAGCGGGTTGCTGGTCGCGGGAGTCTCCGTCCTGTCGGTGACGAACTCCGGCAGGTCGGCCGCCGACGGGATCAGGTAGTCGGCCATCGTCGTGGTGAGCAGGTTGCCCTCCACGTCGTGGATCGCCTCCTCGAACAGCGCCTGCCCGACGCCCTGCGCGATGCCGCCGTGCACCTGGCCCTCGACGATCAGCGGGTTCACCACGGACCCCACGTCGTCGACGGCGACGTACGACCTGATCACGGTCCCGCCCGTCTCGGTGTCCACCTCGACCGCGCACAGATGGGTGCCGTGCGGGAAGGAGAAGTTCTCCGGGTCGAAGGTCGTCTCGGCGTCCAGGCCGGGTTCGACGCCGTCCGGCAGGTCGTGCGCGGCGAAGGCGGCCAGCGCGACCTCCTGGATGGTCCGTCCCTGTGTGGTTCCGCGCACCCGGAACGACCCGTCGGCGAACTCGACGTCCTGCGTCGAGGCCTCAAGCATGTGGGCGGCCAGTTCCCGCGCCCTGTCCTTCACCTTCTCGCAGGCCGACAGTACGGCGACGCCCCCGACGACCAGCGACCGGGAGCCGTAGGTGTCCATGCCCTTGTGCGAGACCGCCGTGTCGCCGTGCAGCACCGAGACGTCCTCGAACGGCACGCCGAGCGCGTCGGCCGCGATCTGGCTCCAGGCCGTCTCGTGCCCCTGGCCGTGCGGGCTCGTCCCGGTCACCACCTCGACCTTGCCGGTCGGCAGCACCCTGACCGAGGCGTGCTCCCAGCCGCCCGCGCCGTAGTTGAGCGAGCCCAGCACCCGCGAGGGCGCGATGCCGCACATCTCGGTGAAGGTCGAGACGCCGATGCCGAGCTGCACCGGGTCGCGCTCCGCCCGCCGCCGCGCCTGTTCCGCCCTGAGCGCGTCGTAGCCGAACAGCTCAAGCGCCCGGTCCGTCGCGGCCTCGTAGTTCCCCGAGTCGTAGGTCAGGCCGCAGACCGTGGTGTAGGGGAACTCCTCATGGGTGATCCAGTTACGGCGCCGTACCTCAATGGGGTCGAGACCGAGCTCGTGGGCCAGCTCGTCCATGGCCCGCTCGATGGCGAAGGTGGCCTCGGGACGCCCCGCGCCCCGGTAGGCGTCGGTCGGCATCTTGGTGGTGAAGACGCCCGTGCAGGTGAAGTCGTAGGCGTCCATCTTGTAGATGCCGCCGTACATGAACGCCCCGAGCAGCGGCACCCCCGGCGTGACCAGCATCAGATAGGCGCCCATGTCGGCCAGCAACTCGACCTGTACGGCCCGCAGCCGCCCGTCCCGCTCGGCGGCGAGCCGGATCCGCTGGAGCTGGTCACGGCCGTGGTGCACGGTCAGGTTCCCCTCGGAACGGGACTCCGTCCACTTCACCGGCCTGCCGAGCCTGCGGGTCAGCAGCAGCGCGAGGACCTCCTCCGCGGTCACCTGGAGCTTGGACCCGAAACCGCCGCCCACGTCGGGGGCGATCACCCGCAGCCGGTGCTCGGGGATGCCGGTGGTCATGGCCAGCATCACCCGCAGCACGTGCGGGATCTGGGTCGCCGAGTACAGGGTGAAGGAGTCGCCGTCGGTCGTCGCGACCACGGCCCTCGGCTCCATCGCGGTCGGGATGAGCCGCTGCTGGACGTAGGAGCGATCGACGACCACCGGCGCGTCACGGAGGGCCGCCTCGACGTCCCCCTGGGAGAAACGCCAGGTGAAAGCCCTGTTCCCGGTCTCGTGGACCTTCGGGGAGCCCTCGGTGAGCGCCTCGGTCATGTCCACGACCGCCGCAAGCGGCTCGTAGTCGACCTCGATGTCCTCCAGGGCGTCGGCGGCGGCGTAACGGTCGGTCGCCACCACGCAGGCGACCGCCTCACCGACGTAGCGGACCTTCTCGACCGCCATCGGCGGATGGTCGGGGATGACGACGTCCTCGGTGACCGGCCACGCGCACGGCAGGCTGCCCTGTTCGCCGGCGAAGTCCTGACCGCGGAACGCGGCCACCACGCCGGGCCGGGAACGCGCGGCGGAGGTGTCGACCCGGGTGATCCTGGCGTGCGCCATCGGAGCGCGCAGGAACGCCACGTACAGCATGCCGGGAAGCCGGATGTTGTCGGTCCAGGTGGTCCTCCCGGTGACCAGCCTGGCATCCTCCTTACGCCTCCGAGCCCTGCCGACCTCACGGCCCTCGTCGGCCTCGTGGTTTCGGGGGAGATCCGCCGGAACCGCCCGTCCGCGTCCCTGAGGCCCGTGGCCCCTGCCGGTCGCGTGGTTCTCGTCGGTCTCGCGATTCCCGCGGAGGGTGCCGAGCCGGTCGTTCCCGGCGGTTCGCTCGGTCATGGCGTTCCGCCCTCTCGCCCCGCCATCTCCTGGGCGCCGCGCCGTACGGCCCTGACGATGCCGGTGTATCCGGTGCAGCGGCACAGGTTGCCCTCAAGTCCCCGGCGCACCGCCTCCTCCGACGGGTCCGGGTCGTTCCTGACCAGGTCGATCGCGGCCATGATCATGCCGGGGGTGCAGTAGCCGCACTGCAGCGCGTGCTCGGCGTGGAAGGCCTTCTGCATGGGATGCCACTCCGGCCCCCTGGCCAGACCCTCGATCGTGACGACCTCACCCCCGTCGGCCTGTACGGCCAGCACGGAGCAGCTCTTGACGCTGACGCCGTCGAGCATGACGGTGCAGGCACCGCAGTTGCCGGTGTCACAGCCGATCGGGGTCCCGGTTCTGCCGAGCCGGTCCCTGAGCAGATGGACGAGCAGCAGGCGCGGCTCGACCTCCTCCTCGTAAGTGATCTCGTCAACGGTGACGGTGATCCGAGGCATAGACCCTCCCGATGCACCTGTGGCGGCCCGGAAGGCGGAGCCGGACAAACGTATACGTATCTCCCTGTTTCTGCCCGTCACCCTTCCTCTTCAAGCAGGCGAATCCGCAGCTCAGGGGCGTGAGATCCACGACGTCGACCGACCGAGTGTCCTCGTACGCGGGCACGAGTGGCGGCCGGCCGATCCACCGGCCGGCGTTCCGTGCCACATCGGCCTCTCCGGTCTCCGCCGCGACGCGGCCGAGAATCAGGTCGGTGCGAGCCTGCCGGGCGCTCCGGTCCTCAACGGCCGCCTTCTCGGGCGTCAAGAAAGGCCACCACCGCCGGGACGGCTTGGAGATTCGTGTGGCCCCGACGCCGTGGGAACGTAAGTGACCGATCGGGGAGCGGCCCGCCGGTCACCGAATTGAACGCCGGATGAAGAAAGACGCTCGACTGGGAAACCCCAGCCGAGCGTCTCGTCAGGCTTCTGGAGGCGGTCGGTTATGCCATATGGAGGGCGATCCGGAAAGTGCGCCGTCCAGGACCGTCGCGTCCGTCATTCTCGGGTGTCGCGTGAGACCCGTTCGGGAAGCGCGCTTAGGTCCGACCGCCGACGTAGATCTTCCTAGCTCCACCGAATGGAAGAGGTCTTGTCGTTCATGTCCGCGCCGATCCAACTGGAATCGTGTTCCCAGGAGGTGCTGTTTCCCTTGAAGTTCTCGTTCTCGTAGTGCATGACCCAGCACCCTCCGTAGGTCTCGTAGGAGGAGATCGCGTTGTTCAACCAGCCCGACAGACTGCTGACCTCGTAGTCGACGCCGACATCCTTCCTGCAGCCGTAAGGGGACTGGAAGGTGTAGGACCCGCCTCCCCAGTTGCCGTGCTCGTACTCGATCCCGACGACGTTCGGCGGCTGGGGGGTCTTGGTGGGCCGAACCGATGCGGTTCGGCCGTCGGTCTGGTCGAGGGCCCCCTGGTTGAGGGCGTTGATGCGGCGCTTGAGGTCGGAGTCGGCCATGGCGGTCGCGGTGTCGGCGGGAGCGTTGGTGATCGCCCCGCCGGTGGCGTCGGCGATGGCCGCGGTGAAGGTGGTGTAACAGGTGGTGTTCTCGCTGGAGAGCACGATGGAGGGCTTGCTCGCGGTCAAGTGGACCACGCAGTGCCTACCGGCCGGAGAGGCCTGGCCGACGGTGTTGAGGGAGGAGAGGGAAACGGGCGACGGAGAGGCTGAGGGCGACGGAGAGGCGCCGACGGCGGGCGCGACGGCCACACCGAGAGCCGCCAACGCGGCGACCGTGCCGATGGACATGGTGAGAAAACGCATTGATCGATCAACCCCCGAAGATTGAATCGGACAACGTGTGAACCGGGTGTTCCCGGCGCGGCTGACCCTGTCAGCAAGATCACTTGAAGATCAATACCGTGTCCGCCCCGGCACCGAAATGGCCCGCGCGGCACAAGACGATCTCACCCCGGAAATGCAGAAATCCGAGAACTCGTCGGCGACCCGTGCCCGTCCGGAAGTGTTCTCCCGAACCCGCACGGTGACGGTTCTCGGGAAAGCCGGCCAGGAAACAGACGGCGCCAAAAGCCGAAGCCGCCAGGCCGGACTTCACGATGCGAACGAAAACGCCCCGTTCCGCCCGGGACTCGGACACCCCAGATGCAAACGTGAAAGCCCCGGCTCCCACTTTTCCACCCCGGAGCGAGGGCTTCCGGCTCAGGCTTTCCCGGTGCCAAGCGTGAGGGTTTTGACCTTGTGCTTTCCCGGCCCCAAGTGTGAGGAGTGTCGGCTTGGGCGCGTCGGTGTCTGGACTGAGGAACGCGGGAGCGCAGCGACGGAGTGACGAGGGAAGACACCGACTCAGAGGCGCCCAAGCCCGCGACGCCGCCAGGCGGAGCAAAGAGGCACGGCTTGGGCGCGTCGGTGTCTGGACTGAGGAACGCAGGAGCGCAGCGACGGAGTGACGAGGGAAGACACCGACCCGAAGCGTCCAAGCCCGCGACGCCGAAGGCGGCGCAAAGAGGCACGACCCGCGCTGCCGAAGGCAGCGCAATATCAACGCCGTACGGCCCTGGCCAAGATCGCCGCGAACCCCGCCAGCCCCAGCCCTCCGAGGACCACCGGGAGCATGACCAGGGGCTCGATGTCGGGCAGGGTGATGAAGAGGATGCCGGTGACGATGAACAGCAGGCCGCTGAGCAGCGCCATCCAGTCCGTGCGGTGCACCCGCCGGCGCACTTCGGGCTCGTTGTCAGGCCGCACGCCGTACCTCCACGTCTCCGATGCCCGCCTTGACGTCGAGCACGATGGTCGGCGCGTCGCCCTTCGGCTGGACCTCGGGCTCCAGGATCTTGTCGTAGCGGACGTCGGCGCCGCCCTCGACCAGGTGGTCGATCTTGACTTCGCCGATCTTGGTGTATGCCTTGACCTCGACCCTGGCGGTCGGGGGGAGGATCACGCGGAGCTCGCCCACGGAGATGGAGGCGGCGAGGACGGTTCGTGACCCGGGGGTCAGGGGCAGTTCGCTCAGGTCGAGGGTGCCTTCGCCGATGCCCACCGCGTAGGCGGGGGCCATGTCGGCCATGCTGGTCGGCTCCCAGTGGTAGCTGCCGAACTTCCTCGGCATGCCGGTGAGCGTCGATCCGGCGACGAGGGCGAGCGCGAGGACGGTGCCCACGGCGACCAGGGCGGTGCCCCTGCCGAACCAGGCGGCGACCAGCAGGCCCGCGCCGATGGTGATGAGCATCGCGCCACCGACGGCCGTCATGTTCACAGATCCGGACGGGGACTGGACCGCCACGATGATTCCTCCGACGATCAGGGCCAGGAACATGGTGATGACCCCGACGAACGTTCTTGGGCGCCTGGGCCTGGCCGTCTTCTGCGGCGGCGGGCCGTACGCGGGCGGGCCGTAGGGGGAGTACGGCTGCTGCCGCCTGCCGGGGTCGAGCGGGCGGTAGGGGCCGTAGGGGGAGAACGGCTCTCCCGAGGAGTCGAAGGGCATCCGCGTCGCGGTGTACGGCCCGCTGGAGGCCGCCCGCACGGTTCGCGGGGCGTCCCCGGGCGGGGCGGGCGCCGCGTTGACGGTCGTCTCCTCCGTGTACGGCCGGGCCGCGACGGGGGGCTCGGGGACTTCGGGTGCCGCAGGAGTGACCGGGGCCTCGGGCGCCGAAGGAGCCTCAGGGGCCGCGGCGGCCGGGGACACGGGTGCCTCGGGGGCCGGGGACACAGAGGACTCGGGAGCCGAAGGCGTCTCGGATGCCGGGGGGACCTCGGAAGTCGCAGAAACCGGAGGCACGGGTGCTTCGGTCGTGTCCTGGTGAGGCCGTGGGTACGGCTGCGCCACGGGACCCTGGGGCGTGCCGTACGGCTCCCCGGAGGAAGGCGGCGCGGGGGAGGCCCTGAAGGAGAAGCCGGGAGGGCCGGGAGGGTTGGAGAAGGACGGGGGAGCCGGGGGGTGGAAGGCCCGGCGCGGGCGGAGCCGTTCGGGCAGGGAACGGGTGACGGCCAGCAGGTCGACGCCGCGCGAGTGGGCGGTGAGCAGCGCGATGGCGAACAGCGTGCCGACCACGACGGTGCCGGTGCCGATGCCGTCCGAGGACAGGTTGATGATCAGGCCGACGGCGAAGACGCCGGCCAGCAGGGCCAGGACGGTCTCGCTGTCGAAGTCGCGCCTGGTCCACTGCTCCATGTAGCCGGGGCCGCCGTTGGTCTCCCGCATGAGCAGGAACGCCGCGATGTAGAGCATGACGCCGATGCCCGACCCCAGCACCAGTATGGCGAAGGCCACCCGGAACAGCACCGGGTCGACCCCTGTGTGGCGGCCGAGTCCCGCGCAGACACCGGTGAGCATCCGGCCCTCTTCGGAGCGCCCGAGCGTCCTGTTCCGCTGGGACGAGGGAGATGGCGAGTCGGGCGGGGTGCTCGCCGGGTCCTGCGCGTTCCCGGTGTCGTTCATGTGTCCATCGTGGCCTGGTCGGGGTGGTGGTCGCATCCGGGAGACCCCTGAGTCGTCCCCTACCGAACGAGCCTTCCTCAGGGTCCCGTCAGGGGAACGCCGGATGCGGAGATACCGTCCGACGTGTGACGATGCTGGTGATATGGCTGACAGAACGATGATTCGCGACGCGGCGCCCGCGACCTCGGAGGAACCCGCCTCCCCCCGGCTGATGCGGCCGGTCGAGGGGCGGCTGTTCGCGGGTGTCGCCCAGGGCGCGGCCGCCCAGCTCGGGCTCGACCCGGTGGTGCTGCGGCTGGCCTTCGTGCTGCTCACGGTCCTGGACGGGATCGGCGCCGTGGCCTACGCGGCGCTGTGGATGTTCACGCCGCGCGAGCCGTACGAGGGCAGGGAACCGGCGAGGGACTGGAGCCAGCTGGCCGCCTACGGCGCGATCGGCATGGCGCTGCTGGCCCTGGGGTGGCTCACCGGAGCCTCCGCGGGGGGAATCGGCGCGTGGCCGATCGCGGTCGGCGGCATCGGCTCGCTGATCCTGTGGCAGCAGGCCGACCCCGACCGGCGGCGGCGCTGGATGTCCACCACGGTCGGGCAGGTACGCCAGAACCGGGTCCGTACGTTCGTCGGCCTCGGGCTGGTGGTCGTCGGGGCGATCGGCTTCCTGGCGGTGACCAACGAGCTGGGCAGCGCCCGCCCCGGCATCATGTTCACGCTGGTTGTCGTCGGCGGGGTCGCGCTCATCGCGGCGCCGTGGCTGGCGGCCCTGTGGAAGGAGCTCCAGCGGGAGCGGCGTGAGCGCATCCGGCAGGAGGAGCGGGCCGAGTTCGCCGCGCACGTGCACGACTCCGTCCTGCACACGCTGACGCTGATCCAGCGCAACGCGCACGACTCCCGTGAGGTGATGCGGCTGGCCCGCTCCCAGGAGCGTGAGCTGCGCAACTGGCTCTACCAGCCCAAGCAGGACGCCGACGCCTCGGTCGCGGCGGCCGTACGGCGGGTGGCGGCCGAGGAGGAGGACGCGCACGGCGTGCCCATCGAGATCGTCTGCGTCGGCGACTGCCCGCTGACCCCGGAGTTGTCGGCGATGATGCAGGCGGCGAGACAGGCTATGGTCAACGCCGCGAAGTACTCCGGCTCGCCGGTCATCTCCGTCTACGCCGAGGCGGAGCCGGAGGAGGTCGTCATCTTCGTCCGGGACCGGGGTGTCGGCTTCGACATGAAGGACGTCCCGGAGGACCGGATGGGCATCCGCCAGTCGATCATCGGCAGGATGGAGCGCAACGGCGGCAGTGCCCGGGTCAGGACCGAGCCGGGCGAGGGTACGGAAGTGATGCTGACCATGAAACTGGAGAAGGTGTGAGCGTGTGAGCGCCGTCAGGGTTCTGATCGTCGACGACCACCGGCTCTTCCGCTCGGGCGTCCGCGCCGAGCTGGGCGACTCGGTCGAGGTGATCGGTGAGGCCGAGGACGTGGAGTCGGCGGTCAAGGCCATCGCCGAGCTGCAGCCCGACGTGGTGCTGCTGGATGTGCACATGCCGGGCGGCGGCGGCCAGGAGGTGCTGCGCCGGGTGCTCGGGTCGGGCTCGCCGGTACGGTTCCTGGCCCTTTCCGTCTCCGACGCGGCCGAGGACGTCATCGGCGTGATCCGGGGCGGCGCGAGGGGTTACGTCACCAAGACCATCAGCGGGCGTGAGCTGACCGACGCGATCCGCAGGGTCGCCGAGGGCGACGCGGTCTTCTCCCCGCGTCTGGCGGGTTTCGTGCTGGACGCCTTCGCCTCCAGTGAGGCCCCGCCGATCGACCCCGAACTCGACTCGCTGACCCAGCGGGAGCGTGAGGTGCTGCGCCTGATCGCCAGGGGCTACGCCTACAAGGAGATCGCGAAGGAGCTGTTCATCTCGGTGAAGACGGTTGAGACGCATGTTTCGTCCGTCCTGCGTAAGCTTCAGCTCTCCAACAGGCATGAACTGTCACGATGGGCGACCGCGCGCCGTCTGGTGTGATCTGTACTATATGTAACTTATGTGCGACTCTGCGATGTATGGGTCGTGACGTACCTGCCATGGTGTTCAGCCGGGAGGACCGCCGACGCTACCGGGACAAGATCCGGCGGTCCCTCGACGCGCTGGCGCGGATGCTGCGTGAGTTCAGGTTCGAGGCCGACAGGCCACGAGCGGGCCTGGAGATAGAGCTCAACCTGGTCGACGACCGGGGCGAGCCCACGATGAAGAACGCCGAGGTGCTGGCGGCGATCGCCCAACCGGACTGGGCGACCGAGCTGGGCCAGTTCAACGTCGAGATCAACGTCCTGCCCGAGCCGCTTGAGGGGGACGGCGCCGTACGCCTGGAGAAGGCGGTGCGCGACCGGCTCAACCACGCGGAGGAGCGGGCCGACACGGTCGGCGGCCACCTGGTGATGGTCGGCATCCTGCCCACGCTGCGCGAGAGCGACGTGCACGAGGGGACGCTGTCGGCCAACCCCCGCTACCGGCTGCTCAACGAGCAGATCTTCGCGGCCAGGGGCGAGGACATGCATCTGTCGATCGAGGGCGGGGAGAGCCTCGACACCTATGCCGACAGCATCACGCCCGAGGCCGCCTGCACGAGCCTCCAGCTCCACCTCCAGGTGGCCCCCTCGGCGTTCGCGGCCACCTGGAACGCCGCCCAGGCCGTCGCCGGGCCACAGGTCGCGGTCGCGGCCAACTCGCCCTTCCTGTTCGGCAGACTCCTGTGGCAGGAGACCAGGATCCCGCTGTTCGAACAGGCGACCGACACCCGTCCCGTCGAGCTGCGGGCTCAAGGGGTGCGGCCGAGAGTGTGGTTCGGCGAACGGTGGATCACCTCGGTCTTCGACCTGTTCGAGGAGAATGTCCGCTACTTCCCGCCGTTGCTGCCCCTGTGCGAGGAGGCGGACCCGCAGGAGGAACTCGACCGGGGCGTCCCGCCGGAGCTGGCCGAGCTGACCCTGCACAACGGGACCGTCTACCGCTGGAACCGGCCGGTCTACGCGGTCGTGGACGGCGTCCCGCACCTGAGGGTGGAGAACCGGGTGCTGCCCGCCGGGCCCTCGGTGGCCGACGTCGCGGCGAACGCGGCCTTCTACTACGGCCTCATGCGCGTGCTCACCGAGGCCGAGCGGCCGATCTGGACGCGCATGCCCTTCTCCGCCGCGCGGGACAACCTGCACTCCGCCGCCAGGCACGGTCTCGGCGCCCGCCTCTACTGGCCGGGCGAGGGTGAGGTGACCGCCTCGGACCTGATCCTGCGCCGCCTGCTGCCGATCGCCGACGAGGGCCTCCGGCTGCGGGGCGTGGACGCGGAGGTACGCGACAGGCTGCTCACCATCGTCGAACGGCGGTGTGCGACGGGCAGGACCGGGGCCAGGTGGCAGACCGGCACGGTCGAGACCCTCGAAGCGGCCGACGGACTCGACCGGCACGAGGCGCTGCGCCGGATGACCCTGCGCTACATCGAGCACATGCACACCAACGAGCCGGTCCACACCTGGCCCCTGAACTGAGCCCCTGAACTGAGCCCCCGAACCGAGCCCCTGCCCGGAGCGCCGTCCTGGGTGCCGTTCCCGGCGCCGGGTACGCCGCGGCGCCTACCCGGAAATCCGCCACGAGGTTGATGTCGGCGTCACCCTGGTCCGCCTAGTCTGTTGATCGGTGGTCCACCAGGGGGTGATGTCATGCGGAAGATGGTCGGGCAGATCGGCTGGGCCGTACGGGGGGCGTGTCGTGCGAGCGATCCCGAGCTGTTCTTCCCGCTGGCGCAGGCGGTCGAGCAGGAGGCGCGGGCGAAGGCGGTCTGCTCAGGCTGCCCGGTCCTGGGCGAGTGCCGCGCCTACGCGCTGAGGGCGGCCGAACCCGAGGGCATCTGGGGCGGTCTCACCGTTCAGGAACGGCGCGGGCTGCGCTTCCCGGCAGGGTGGCGGCGGCCCGAGGCCGGATGACCCATCCCGGAACCGGCAGGGACGGAGGCGGGATGACGCGACGCGTGCACCCGGAGAGCATGGGCTTCAGGACCTTCAAGGCGGTACGGCGGGCGGCGCGCGAGCGGGCCGCGCCCGTCAGGCAGCGGCAGCGGGCCGCGCTGGCGGGGGCGGTCGCCGTGCTGGCGGCGGCCAACGTGCTCAACAACCGGGTCGCGCCGAGGCTGGCCCCGCTGACCTCGGCCGCCACGGTCGGCGTCCTGCTCGCGGTCGCCCGTCGCCGTGGGATCTCCTGGTCGGAGGTCGGCTTCCAGGAGGGTTCCCGCGGCCTGTTGATCGGGGGTGCCCTGGCCTCCGCGGTCGCCGGGGCCTACGGGGTGGGGATCGCGCTGCCCGCCACCCGGGGGTTCTTCCGCGACGAGCGGGCGCTGGCGCTCTCACCGGCCAGGGTGGCCGAGGAGGCCCTGATCCAGGTGCCGTTCGGCACGGTCCTGCTTGAGGAGGTCGGCTTCCGCGGGGTGGTGCACGCCCTCGTCGCCCGTTCGCACGGGCCCGTCACGGCGACCGCGGTCTCCTCGGCCCTGTTCGGCCTCTGGCACGTGCTGCCCGCGATCGACATGCTGACCGCGAACCCGGCCCTCGGCCGCCTGGCCGCGGGGGAGGACCCCACGCCGGGCAAGCCGTCCACGCGGGAGGTCTCCCGGGCGGTCGCCGGTTCCGTGGTCGCGACGGCGCTCGCCGGGGTCGTGTTCTGCGAGCTGCGGCGCAGGGGAGGCCTGGCCGCGCCGTCGCTGCTGCACGTGGCGACCAACTCGCTCGGCTACCTGTTCGCGCGGCTGGCCCCCGCCGACGCCTCTCGCTGACGTGACGGTCCCCGTGCCCTGAGAGGACACGGGGACCGTGGGACGTGCGTGCTCAGCGGATTCCTGTGGGTGCGTGAACGGCATCCCTCCTTTCCGTGTTTCGCGCCGGGACGCGCGGGTCAGTGTTCGGCGTGGTCGGACAGGCCCTCGCGCTGGATCTTCTTCCAGGACCTGGGCTCCTGGAGCGGGCCGGTGGGGGCGGCGCTGCGGGCGTTGGCCGCCACCGGGGGCGAGGCGGGCTTGCCCGCGGTGAACAGCCAGGTCCTGAACAGGTCGTCCAACGGCCTGCCGGCCAGACGCCCGGCGTAGGCGACGAAGTCCTCGACGCGGGCGTTGCCGTACTTGTTGGCCACGGGCCAGCCCTTGAGGATCTTGAAGAAGGTCTCGTCGCCGACCTCGCCGCGCAGGGCCTGCAGGGCGATGGCGCCCCGGTTGTACACCGCGGCGTGGAACTGGTTCTCGGCACCGGGGTCACCCGGCCTGACCTGCCAGAACGGGCTGTCCGCCGGGTAGAAGCCGTAGGTGTAGGCGGCCAGCTCCGCGGCGGTCCCCTCGCCCTCCTTCTCCGACCAGAGCCACTCGGCGTAGCGCGCGAAGCCCTCGTTGAGCCAGATGTCGCGCCAGGTCTTCACCGAGACGTCGTCGCCGAACCACTGGTGCGCCTGCTCGTGCACCACCACGTAGGGGTTGGCCCCGCTGCGGAAGTGACGCGGGCTGTAGAAGGGCCTGGTCTGGGTCTCCAGGGCGTAGCCGGTGGGCACGTTGGGGACGTAGCCGCCGATCGCGTCGAACGGGTAGGGGCCGAAGACCCCGGTCTCCCAGTCGAGGATCTCCGCGGCGCGCCCGACGCTCGCCTTGGCCGCGCCCTCGTCGGCTCCGAGATCCCTGCTGTAGGCGCTGAAGACCGGCAGGCCGCTCTCGGTGGTGTCCGTGACGATCTCGAACCTGCCGACCGCGAGGGTGGTCAGGTAGGTCGCCTGGGGCTTGGCGGAACGCCAGTTGTAGCGGGTCCAGCCGAGGCGGGAGACGGCCGACTGCAGGGTGCCGTTGCTGATGGCCTGGGTCCCGTCGGGAACGAGGACGGAGACGTCGTAGGTCGCCTTGTCCGAGGGGTGGTCGTTGCTCGGGAACCACCACCAGGAGCCCTCGGGCTCGCCCGCCGCCACACCGCCGTCGGGGGTGCGCAGCCAGGGGTTGATGCCGTTGACCGTCACCTGGGACGGCGTGCCCGCGTATCTCACCACGACGGTGACGGGCTGGTTCCTGCGCAGGGGAAGCGCCGGGGTGATCTCAAGCTCGTGGGCCCCGGACCGGGCGAAGGTCGCCTTGCGGTTGTTGACCAGGACCTCGCTGACCGTCAGCGCGAAGTCGAGGTTGAAGCGGGTCAGGTCCTGGGTCGCGGTGGCCGTGATGGTCGCCGTGCCCTCCAAGTGGTCGTCGGCGGGCTGGTACTTCAATCTCAGGTCGTAGTGGGCGACGTCGTATCCGCCGTTTCCGTAGTCGGGGTAGTAGGGGTCGCCGACCCCCGGCGCGCCCTGACCCGCCGTGACGGCACCGGCTGGCAGGCTCGTGAACATGCCGGCGAGGGCGACGACTGCGGTGGCGAGGACTCTCTTGCGCACGTTTGTCTCCATCCGGTCGTTAAGCATGCATTACCTACCTGAATACTAGGTAATGTGGGCAAAGCTTACAAGAGACGAACGCGATCGTGGTCTCAGACGGTCAGGACACGCTGCGGACCGGTCGGACCTTCTCGGATTCCTTCATGGGTTCACCGCGGCCGGAGGATCGAGAACACCGTTCACAGGGCGCTCGACGCGGATGGGAGGGGGCCGCCCGCCCACGCGGGCGGCCTGGGGCTCCGCCGAAGGAGTACGGCTCGCAGGCCGGAGGTCAGACGGTCAGGACGCGCTGGAAGGCCTCCGCGTAACGGCCCTCGCCGAAACCCGCCGTGACCGCCGTCTGGCCGAACCGGTCCCGCACGAAGCCGTCGAGGTCGTCCATGTGGCTCACCTGGCTGGCGTGGGCGCGCAGCGCGCTGATCTTGCGGTCCACGGTCTCGGTGATGTCCACGTGGTGGTCCGGGGTCGGGGAGCCGTTGAGCCAGACCTCCCTGACCGTCCACGCCTCAAGACCCTCCTGGAGCAGAAGCTCGGGGAAGGCGTAGGGGTTGCGGGCGTCGGGGTAGACGGCGTCGAGGGCGGCCCCGCCGACGGCCCGGTGGTCGGGGTGGCTGGGGGCGACGAAGCGGTAGTTGCGCTCCGGTGAGTGGGTGATCACCAGGTCGGGCCTGACCTGGCGGATGACCCGGGCGATGTCACGCCGCAGGTCGAGACTCTGCACCACGGAGCCGTCCGGGTAGCCCAGGAAGCGCACGTCGGTCACGCCGACGGCCTTGGCGGCCGCCGTCTGTTCGCCACGGCGCAGCTCGGCCATCCCGCCGTTGTCCACCTCCCGGTCGAAACCCCCCGCGTCGCCGTCCGTGACGACGCAGTACGTCACCTCGACACCACGGTCGGTGAAACGCGCGATCGAGCCCGCCGCGCCGAAGTCGACGTCGTCAGGGTGGGCGGTGACCACGAGCACCCGCTCGATCTCGCTCTCCGACAACATGTGCGCCCCCTCGTGTCGTTCACGTACTGATGAATTCTCATAACCGTCCACCGGCCCGCCCACATTCCTGGACCCGGCTGTCGGCGGGCCGCCTTACCCTAGGGGACGTGTCGATCCCAGCCGCTCCCCTGACCCATCCGTTGCTCGACGGGCTCAATCCCCAGCAGCGTGAGGCCGTCGTGCACCACGGCGCCCCCCTGCTCATCGTCGCGGGCGCGGGCTCCGGCAAGACACGGGTGCTGACGCACCGCATCGCCTACCTCCTGGCCGAGCGCGACGTCAGGCCGCAGGAGATCCTGGCCATCACCTTCACCAACAAGGCCGCCAGGGAGATGAAGGACCGGATCGACGCCCTCATCGGCCCGCGTTCGGCCTCGATGTGGGTGATGACCTTCCACAGCGCGTGCGTGCGCATCCTGCGCAGGGAGGCCAAGCGGCTCGGCTTCCCCACGAGCTTCTCCATCTACGACCAGGCCGACTCCCAGCGGCTGATGGCCATGGTCTGCAGGGAGATGGACCTCGACCCCAAGCGTTACCCGCCGCGCTCCTTCTCGGCGCAGGTCAGCAACTTCAAGAACGAGCTGATCGACTACGAGACGGCCGCGGCCCAGGCGGGCACCCACCTGGAGCGCACCCTCGCCGAGGCCTACCGCAACTACCAGCGCAGGCTCACCGAGGCCGGCGCGATGGACTTCGACGACCTCATCATGCTGACGGTCACGCTGCTGCAGATCTTCCCCGACGTCGCCGAGCACTACCGGCGCCGCTGGCGGCACGTCATGGTCGACGAGTACCAGGACACCAACCACGCCCAGTACACCCTGGTCAGAGAGCTGGTCGGCTCTCCCGAGCTGGTCACCGCGGACGGCGAGGTGGTCAGGGAGGGCACCGTCGACCCCGCCGAGCTGTGCGTCGTCGGCGACGCCGACCAGTCGATCTACGCCTTCCGCGGCGCGACGATCCGCAACATCCTGGAGTTCGAGCGCGACTACCCCGACGCCAGGACGATCCTGCTCGAACAGAACTACCGCTCGACCCAGACGATCCTCAGCGCGGCGAACGCGGTGATCTCGCGCAACGAGAGCCGCAAGCCGAAGAACCTCTGGTCCGACCAGGGCGCGGGGCCGAAGATCATCGGTTACGTCGCGGACAACGAGCACGACGAGGCCATGTTCGTCGCCCAGGAGGTGGACAGGCTCGCCGACGACGAGGAGGTCATCCCCGGTCAGGTGGCCGTGTTCTACCGCACCAACGCGGCCTCCCGGGTCTTCGAGGAGATCTTCATCAGGACCGGCCTGCCGTACAAGGTGGTCGGAGGGGTGCGCTTCTACGAGCGCAAGGAGGTTCGCGACCTGCTGGCCTACCTCAGGGTCCTGGCCAACCCGAACGACGTGGTCTCGCTGCGCCGCATCCTCAACGTGCCCAAGCGCGGCATCGGCGAGCGGGCCGAGGCCATGGTCGAGGCGTTCGCCTCCCGTGAGCGCGTCTCGTTCTGGGAGGGGCTGCGCCGGGCCGACGAGGCGCCGGGCATGGCCACCCGCTCGCTCAACGCGATCAAGGACTTCGTCGCGCTGCTCGACGGCCTGCTCGCCAAGGCGGAGACGACGCCGCCCTCCGAGCTGGCCCAGGAGGTGCTTGAGGCCACCGGCTACCGCGCCGAGCTGGCCGCCTCGGAGGACCCGCAGGACGAGAGCCGTCTGGAGAACCTCGACGAGATGGTCTCGGTCGCCTCCGAGTTCGAGGAGGCCAACCCCGAGGGCACGCTGGTCGAGTTCCTCGAACAGGTCTCACTGGTGGCCGACGCCGACCAGATCCCGGCCGGTGACGGCGGCCAGGGCGTGGTCACGCTGATGACGCTGCACACGGCCAAGGGGCTGGAGTTCCCCGTGGTCTTCCTGACCGGCATGGAGGACGGCGTCTTCCCGCACATGCGTTCGCTGGGCGAGCCCAAGGAGCTTGAGGAGGAGCGCAGGCTGGCCTACGTCGGCATCACCCGGGCCGAACGGCGTCTGTACCTCTCCCGCGCGGCCGTCCGCAGCTCCTGGGGCGCCCCCGCCTTCAACCCGGCCTCCCGGTTCGTCACCGAGATCCCGGCCGACCTGGTCGAGTGGCGCGGCGACCCCGGCAAGAGCGCCTGGAGCGCCGCGACGACCCGCCGTGAGGCACGGCCCGCCCAGCCCAGGAAGACAGGCGGGCGGCAGGTCCCCAACCTGGCCCCCGGCGACCGGGTCACCCACGACCAGTTCGGCCTGGGCACGGTCGTCTCGGTCGACGGGGTCGCGGAGAAGACCAAGGCGAAGATCGACTTCGGTAGCGGCGGGGAGAAGACCCTGCTGCTGACCTACGCGCCGATCGAGAAGCTCTGACCCCGGTTCACCCGGTGAACAGGCTGTTGAGGGAGACGTTCCCGGGGTCGGCGTCACCGATCCTCAGCTCGTCGAAGTCGGCGACCTCGGCGGCGGGCGGGGCCTTGAGCGCCGAGCGCAGGCCCCAGCCGCCGTACTGGGTGTCGTTGAAATAGGTGACGTCGACGCTGGTCAGGCCCCGTACGGACTGGACGTACGACGAGACGGCACGCCGGGGGAGCTGGTCGGCGCCGAGATAGAGCCGCCAGCTCACCTTGAGCGGGGCCGACTTGGCCGAGGGCTTCGCGCCGAGCACCGCGCGGGCCGACGGGGAGATGCGGTACAGCTCGCCCAGGGTGAAGGAGCCGGAGCGGACGACGGTCCTGGTGCCGTCCAGGGTCCCGCCGGGACGGGCCGGGCCCGCGTGGGCGAGCGCGGCCCGCAGCGTCGCGGGCTCCAGGGGGTTGAACAGCCGCTGCGCGGGGTTGGTCACGGTGAGGATGTCGTCACGGCCGCGCAGCCACTTCTTCCCCTCGGGGAAGGAACCCGCGTAGACGCCGCCCTGGGTGTAGGAGACGCCCTTCACGGTGATCGTCCGGGAGGGGGCGAACGGCTCGGAGGGGGTGCCCTCCGCGGCGGGCAGTTCGAGGGAGTTGGTCAGGTCGGACGCCACGACCCCCGAGGGGCCGAACTCCAGCACGCCCTTGACCCGGCCGTACACCGTGCGCGGGCTTCCGCCGTCGCCGACGAGCTTGGCCCTTTCGACGATCCTCACCCCGTGCCCGGCCTTGAACCGCCCCTTCAACGCCGCCACGGGATCGGCGGCGAGGGCGTTGGCGGGCGGGGCCGCCGTCAGCAGGGGGAGTGCCAGGGCCGTGACGGCGGCACCGGTCAGGGCGGCGGTCGTTCGCCTCATCGAGAAGATCCTCCCGGGGTGTCCCCGCGTCGTCGCAGGGGGGTGAGGAGATTGTCGCCCACCCGGGGGATCAACGAGACGTGCCCGGCGGACACGGTCCGCCGGGCACGTACATGTTCGCCGTCTTTCCGGATCAGTGGTTCCGGGAGGTGCCCGTCCCCGGGCGGTCGACGAAGGCGTTCACCTGACCGCGCAGGATCGAGACCTGGGCCTCGGGCTTGGTCAGCCGCAGGTCCTTGAGCTCGGCGACGGTCTCGGGCTCGGGCGTCTTGATCGACACGATGCTGCCCCAGCCGCTGTAGACGGTGTCGTAGACCGTCGTGGTCTTGGCGCCAAGGGTGTAGCTGGTCGTCAGACGCCGGGGAAGCTGGTCGGCGCCGACGTAGAGCTTCCAGCTCATCACGGTCTTGCTCGCGTTCGTGGTCAGCCCGATGCCCTGCGAGGCGCGGAACCACGGCGAGACCTTGGCCAGCTCACCCCAGGTGATCTTCCCGGCGTAGAACCCGGCGCGCTTGGTGGTGGCGTGTCCGAGCAGCGCCTTGAGCGTCGCGGGCTCGGCGGCGTTGACCGACTGGCTCGCCTCACCGACCGCGCCGAGTGTGCCGTGGGGGAAGCCGATCTTGTCATGGGGGAAACGGATCCAGGACTTGCCCTCGGGGACGAACTCGCCAAGGGGGCCTCCTGAGACGTAGGTCGTCTTCGCGAGGTGGATCACCCGCTCTGGCTTGGCCATACCTCTGATCAGCCTGACGAAGGGATCTTCCTCGCCGTTCTCGTCGGAGTCGGAGAACTCCTCAAGCATCTTGCGGGTCGCCTCGTCGATCCGGTACTTCCCGGTCTGGTCGGACGCGACGACGCCCGACGGGCCGAACTGCAGGACGCCTTTACGGTCGGCGGCGATCGCGCTCTTCTGGCCCTTGGCGTAGATCTTCGTCTTGTCGACGAAGGTCACACCCTGGCCGCTGACGAGCTTGCTCTTCAGCGCGGCGACCGGGTCGGCGGCCTTGGCGTGCGCGGTCGACGCGAGCGCGGGGACGCTCACCACGGCCATGGCCGCGCACGCCAGACCGGCAATGTATCGCTTCAAAGGGGGATTCCTCCTGAACATACCCTCCGCCCCGTTCGGGAGGGCTCAGGGTATTCATATCAGATATGATCATCGTAAAATGCGATATCTGATGGCTTATTCGTAATTAGTTGTGAATATTTGGTGCAGTGTCTTTCCGGTCACCTTCCGTGAACCCCGCCCGCCGCTCCGCACCGCCCAGGACCAGGCAGGCGCGTGAGCCGTACGGCGGGCGGCGGGGGCCGGGCGGCGGGGCGGTGACGGGGCGTGGTGTCCGACAGGCGAGTGCGGCGCAGAACCAGGCGGGACGTGGTGTCCAACTGAGACGGACGGGAATGTCGCCGGAGGCGATATGCGAAAGGCCCGATCGGAGAGAACAGCCGGGCATTCGGCGGCCGTGATTCGCTTTCCGCCTTTATGGATTCCGCGGTTGCACGCGAACTCCGGTGAGCCCGGCGGTCGTCAGCCGCGGCCGGAGGCGCCGACGGCCGGCTCCCGGTCCTCGACGGGGGCCTCGACGACGGGGGCCTCGACATCGGAGGTCCCGGCGTCGCTTCGGGGGGACGGCGCGTCCTCGTGTCCGGCACCCGACCTGGCCCCCTCGGCGGGGGAGTTCGGCGTGCGCTCGATCGCGGCGCCTGAGCCGAGGTAACGGGCGTCGACGACCTGGTCCGCGGGCGGGGCGGTCACGACGATCCCGGTGCCCCAGCCGGTGTAGCGGATGTCGTCACTGCCGTGGGGGTCCTTGGTCGCCAGGCGGGTGGGCAGCCCGCGGGTGTCGAGCCACAGCCGCCAGCCGACCGAAAGACGGCCTGTCTCGACGGGCAGCGTGTAGCCCCGGCGCTCCCTGAAGGAGGGGGAGGCGTCGTACAACCGCTTCAGGGTGACCGTGCCCCGGTACTGGACACCGCCCTTGTACGGCAGGCGATCCTTCGCGGTGCGCAGCAGGAGGCCCAGGGTGGAGGGTTCGAGCGCGTTGACCGCCTGGTCGCCGAGGAGGACCTCCCAGCGGGTGTTCCCGCGGGTGTCGCTGACCCAGGCCTTGCCGTGCGGGAGCCGGTCCGCGAAACGGGGGGAGGAGGTGTAGTTCACCCCGCCGACGGTGATCACGCGCTCCGCGCGCAGTTCGGTTCTGCCGCCGGAGACGGTTCTTGAGACGTCCCGCCGTACGACGTCCAGACCCGCGAGACCCGAGGGGGACAGGCGTAGGACACCCGTGCGGCGCGAGCTCAGGACGCCGCTCGCCGAGGGGGCCCGGCCCGTCTCGGTGACGCGGACGCCGTCCCAGGACGCCAGCCGTTGCCTGAGCGCCTTCACCGGGTCGACGGCGGCGGCCTGCGCGGCGGCCGGAGCCGTGATGGTCAGCGCCGGCGCGAGCAGCGCCGCGGCCAGCGGGGCGATCCATCGCCTCATGGGGTTCACCGTCCTGTACATCAGTTTTCGCAAGGGGAGGGAAAGGCATCATTCCAGACAATGATCATGAATGTGTCGAGATTTCCGGTGGTCCCGTGAAATCCGGCGGGGCATCGCCGGTTACGCTGCGAACAGCTCTTCCGTAGCGCGTGGAGCGCGGACAAGGAGGTCTG
This sequence comes from Streptosporangium sp. NPDC001559, assembly GCF_042893955.1. Classification (NCBI taxonomy): domain Bacteria; kingdom Bacillati; phylum Actinomycetota; class Actinomycetes; order Streptosporangiales; family Streptosporangiaceae; genus Streptosporangium; species Streptosporangium sp. NPDC001559. The sequence continues at coordinate 708,504 of NZ_JBIAVG010000001.1, read as the reverse complement.
CATGGAAGCCGAGTCGAGGATTCGCGTGGTCATCGCCAAACCCGGCCTTGACGGGCACGACCGGGGCGTGAAGATCGTGGCGCGGGCACTGCGGGACGCCGGGATGGAGGTCGTCTACACCGGCCTGCACCAGACACCCGAGCAGATCGTGCGCACCGCCATCCAGGAGGACGCCGCGGCGGTCGGTCTCTCCGTCCTGTCCGGGGCGCACATGACGCTCTTCGCCAAGGTCATCGAGCTGCTGGCGGAGAACGACGCGAGTGACATCGTGGTGTTCGGCGGCGGCATCATCCCCGATGAGGACATGCCCGAGCTGGAGCGTATGGGAGTCGCCCGGGTCTTCACCCCGGGAGCGACCACTCAGGAGATCGTCGATTGGGTGCGAAGCGCGATCCCGTCCCGCGTATGATTCCGTCCCGCGCGAAGAGGGCCCTTTCGTCCGCGAGGACCCGGTGACCTGGCCACGCCCTTCGGGAGGCTAGGCTTCTTTGGCGCAAAGACGCCGGGCTCCCCCATGAGAGCGAGGAGCCGGCCCGCCCGCATTCTGTACACCAGCCGCACAAGCAAGGACGGACCCTCGTGGACCTGTTCGAACATCAGGCGAAGGAGCTCTTCGCGGAGTACGGCATCCCGGTGCCGCGCGGTATCGTCGCGCACACCGTGGAGGAGGCACGAGCGGCAGCCGAGCAGCTGACCGGCCGTGTCGTCGTCAAGGCACAGGTCAAGACCGGTGGCCGGGGTAAGGCGGGTGGCGTCAAGGTCGCCGACGACGCCGCCGACGCCGAGCAGAAGGCCACCCAGATCCTCGGCATGGACATCAAGGGCCACACGGTCCACAAGGTCCTGATCGAGGAGGCCAGCGCGATCGCGGAGGAGTACTACTTCTCCTTCCTGCTCGACCGTGCGAACCGTACCTTCCTCGCCATCTGCTCCGCCGCCGGCGGCATGGACATCGAGGAGGTCGCGCACACCTCCCCGGAGAAGGTCGCCAAGGTCCCGGTCTCCCCGCTGGACGGCGTCGACCGCGCCAAGGGCCGTGAGATCGCGGTCGCGGGCGGCCTGCCCGAGGTCGCGCTCGACGGCGCCGCCGAGCTCATCGAGAAGCTGTGGGCCGCCTTCGTCGACGAGGACGCCTCCCTGGTCGAGGTCAACCCGATGATCCTGTCCGCCGACGGCCAGGTGAAGGCCCTCGACGGCAAGGTCACCCTCGACGACAACGCCTCCTTCCGCCAGGCCGAGCACTCGGTCTTCGAGGACAAGGCCGCCGAGGACCCGCTTGAGGCCGCGGCCAAGGCGAAGGACCTCAACTACGTCAAGCTCGACGGCAACGTCGGCATCATCGGCAACGGCGCGGGCCTGGTCATGTCCACCCTCGACGTCGTCGCCTACGCGGGCGAGGCCTTCCCCGGCCAGCCCAAGCCCGCCAACTTCCTCGACATCGGCGGCGGCGCCTCGGCCGAGGTCATGGCGGCCGGTCTGGAGATCATCCTCTCCGACCCCTCGGTCAAGTCGATCTTCGTCAACGTCTTCGGCGGCATCACCGCCTGTGACGCGGTCGCCAACGGCGTCGTGTCCGCCTTCCAGCTCCTGGAGAGCCGCGGAGAGGCCGTCAGCCGCCCCCTGGTCGTCCGTCTCGACGGCAACAACGCCGATCTCGGACGGAAGATCCTCGCCGACGCCAACCTCAAGGGCGTCGAGCTTGTCGACACGATGGACGATGCGGCCAAGCGCGCCGCCGAGCTCGCCGCGGTAGGTGCGTAATGGCTATCTGGCTGACCGAGAACAGCAAGATCATTGTTCAGGGCATGACCGGCGGCGAGGGCACCAAGCACACCCGCCGCATGCTCGCCTCCGGCGCCCGCGTCGTCGGCGGCGTCAACGCCCGCAAGGCCGGGACCGTCCACGAGGGCCTGCCCGTCTTCGGCACCGTCAAGGAGGCCATCGAGCAGACCGGCGCCGACGTCTCGGTCGTGTTCGTGCCCCCGGCGTTCACCAAGGACGCCGTCAAGGAGGCCATCGACGCCGAGATCCCGCTCTGCGTGGTCATCACCGAGGGCGTCCCGGTCCACGACACCACCGAGTTCTGGGCCTACGCCGTCGCCAAGGGCAACAAGACCCGCATCATCGGCCCCAACTGTCCCGGTATCGCCTCCCCCGGCGCCTCCAACGCGGGCATCATCCCGGCCGACATCACCACCGCGGGCCGCATCGGCCTGGTGTCCAAGTCCGGCACGCTGACCTACCAGCTCATGTACGAACTGCGTGACTTCGGCTTCTCGACCGCCGTCGGCATCGGTGGCGACCCGGTCATCGGCACCACGCACATCGACGCCCTCCAGGCCTTCCAGGACGACCCGGCGACCGACGCGATCGTGATGATCGGTGAGATCGGCGGAGACGCCGAGGAGCGCGCCGCCGCCTACATCGAGCAGCACGTGACCAAGCCGGTCGTCGCCTACGTCGCGGGCTTCACCGCCCCCGAGGGCAAGACCATGGGTCACGCGGGCGCGATCGTGTCCGGCTCGGCCGGAACCGCCCAGGCGAAGAAGGAGGCTCTGGAGAAGGTCGGCGTGCGCGTCGGCAAGACCCCGAGCGAGACCGCCCGCCTGATGCGCGAGGTCATGCAGGCCCGCTAGGACATCCCGGTAGACCACAGGCGAAGGCGCCCGTCCTCGACGGGCGCCTTTCCTTGCTCTCGGCGTTCCGGCGTCCCTGGCGCCCCGGTGTTCCCTGTCGCGTTCTCGACCGCGTTCCCGGCCGTGCGGGATCGTCGGACGCGCAAGGTTCCCGGCCGCGTTGGGTTATCGGCCGTAGGGGGTTTCGGCCGTGGGGTTATCGGCCGCGCGGGGCCGTTCGCACACCCCGGACGCACATCAGCCCGTACGGCGCCGCGACACGCGGGGCGATGAGTGCCTTCCCCGTGGAAGATCCTGAGACCATCGACTATTGTGACGGCCCTTCTCGACCAGCTACGGACGGCTCCCCGAAACGTCCTCAGCCGTATCCCCCTGCCCGGCGTCACGGGTGACGACGACGACGTCCGCAGGCCGCTTCCCGTCTCGGGGATGCTCGCCGCGGTGTGGACGCTCGGCGTGGGTCTCGCGGTGCTCACCACCTTCACCCTGGTCGGCTGGATCGCCTCCCCGAGGGGCGCGTTCAGCAGCGGCCTGCCCGGGGTCTTCCGTACGGCGGCGCAGTTGTGGCTGGTGGCCCACCACGCGGGGTTCTCGATCTCCGGCGGGGTCATCGGGCTGCTCCCCCTGGGGCTGACGGTCCTTCCCGCCTTCCTGCTCTACCGCGCGGGTGTCTGGATGACCAGGGACGCCGACCTGCGGCTCAGGATGCCCGCCAGACTGCCGAAGAACAGCCCGAAGGACGAGGCCAACGCCCGGCGAAGGGCGCAGCTCGTGCTGGTCGCCCAGGCGGGTGTCTCACTGGCGGCGCCGTACGCGCTGCTGGCGGGGGTGATCGCGCTGATCACCGACAACGAGGTCACCCAGCCGTTCATCGGCGAGACGCTGCTCAGCCACCTGCTGCTGGCCTTCGCCGCGGGCTCGCTGGCCACGGCCAGGGCGATCGGGCCGTGGCGGGCGATGCTGAGGCTGCTGCCCGAGCGCCTGCGCGCGGCCCTGATCAGCTCGGCCGCCGCGCTGGGGATCATGCTCGTGGCGGGCACGGTCCTGGTGACCGGCGCGCTCGTGGCGAACTTCTCGCAGGTCAGGGCGTTGTCGGAGATCCTGGCTCCCGGCTTCGTCGGGGGGCTGCTGCTTCTGCTGATCCAGGTGCTCTACCTGCCGAACGCGATCGTCTGGGGCATGGCCTACACCGCGGGTCCCGGTTTCGCCGTGGGCGCGGGGACGCTGGTCGCCCCGACGGGGGTCCAACTCGGCGTCGTGCCCAGCCTGCCGATCCTTGGGGCGCTTCCCGAGGCCGGTCCCACTCCGGCGTGGGTGATGGTGGTGGTCGCGCTGCCGTTCGCCGCGGGAGCGGTCGCGGGCGTCCTGAGCGTCAGGATCGCGCCCTCGCCGACCTACGAGGGAGCCCCGCTGTGGGGGTTCGCCTGCGGGCTGTTCACGGGCGCGGTGGCCGGGGCGCTGTCGGCGCTGTCCGGAGGCCCGCTCGGCGGCACACGGCTCACCGTGGTCGGTCCCGCGGCCTGGGAGGTGATGCTCTCGGTCACCCTGGAGGTCGGGGTCGCCGCGGGGATCTCCGCAGGACTGGCCAACTGGTGGCTGATCTTCCGGGGCCAGAACACCGCCGTCGCCAGGGCCGCGGAGAGGGTCGGCACGGCGACCGCCCCGGTCCGCAAGGCGGGTGTCAAGATCGCCAAGGCCGCGGGCACCGTGGCGAGCAAGGTCGGCCTCGCCGATCCCGAAGAGCTGGGCAGGCTGCCCGGCCACTGGCTGGACGCCACCGAGTGCGAGACCCAGCCGATCCCGGTCATCAGGGACGACTGGCAGGACGAGCACGCCTCGGCCGCCGCGGAGAGCCCGTCGAAACCGGCCGACCGGGAGCCTCCGCGCCCACCCCGGCGTGACATCGTCGACGAGTCGGATGACAAGGGCGGCCACGTCATCTACCTGGACCCCTACGCCTGGGACCGCGACTGACGCCGGGGCCGGATGATCCAGCGGATGTGGCTACGTCCTGACCCGTGGTACGCCGCCTTTGCGACCGATGGAGAAAGCGACACGGTAGACGTCGGGAAGGTCAATACGGCCGTCCTTGCGGCGGCGCATCACTCCCAGATCGATGAGTTCGCCGATGAGATCGGGATAGCGGTCGGGGTTCCGCGGGCCCGTCCTCACCGCCTCGCTTCCAACGGTGCCCGTCATCTGCCGCTGAAGGGACTCGGTCAGCTCGTGATCGCTCCACAGACCGATCACGAGACTCTCGTCGATGGGGACCTGCTGTCCCGCGAGAGGGGCTATGGCTGTCTGAACCCAGGGGAGATCTTCTCTGATCTCCTCCACACGGGTTGTGGACGCCGCCTGAACGCCCCGTCGGATGCCTTCGTGGTGGATGGCATAGGGGTGAGTGGCATACCGTGCCTCGGTCTCCTCGACCGCCTTGGCCAGAGCGTTGAGAAAACTTCGGGGACTGACCTGTTCGGCCCCGTCCATCAGGTGGTTCGGAAGCCAGGTGTAGGTATGCCCCTTACGGAAGTTCGCCCCCATGTAAGGGCCTGCGATGGCGGTGAACAGGGCAGCCTGTTGATCTTCATCACCGAGCAGTGAGGGAGGCGGAAGGTGACGTCCGGGAGTGGGTTCGGTCCATCCGGGGACTGAGGCTCGGAAACGTTCTGCCTCAGTGGTCGCAACGTTACCGAGATGATGGAAGAGAAGCCCGTACAGATTCGGAGGAGACCAGGTCAGGTTGGCCGCGTTCGAAGTGAGCTTCGAGGCATCGGGGAAGGACAGAAGTGCTCCATCGAGCATGTCGGGCCGGATGAAGACCTTGAACCGGATGTTCTGGGTGCGCAGCCGTACCTCAAGGGCGAGCTGGAGGATGCCGGCGACGAGTTGATCCGCATGGCGGCGATCTCGATGGAGGTGCTCCAGGGCATCGAAAAGGATCATCCGCAGGGTTCCGTCGGCCCTGGCCTGCCGGTCGGCGTCGGCGATGACCCGATCCCTAGCCATGGGATGCTCACGCACCCACCTGATGCGCTCCTCCCAGGAGAGGACGCTCTTGAGATCGGGTACGCCGAGCGCGGCCAGGAGCACGGTGTTCCACACATCTTGGGCGGCGACGTCACGGTCCACCAGGTGGTGCAACTCTCCGGGCCCCGGATATCGATCGGAATCGATGGTCGCGCCGTACCCTGCGTCGACTCTCACCCGTGCGAGCCGGTCGATGAGATATTCACTGGCCGCGACCGCGCGTAGGCGATCGTCACGCAGCGATCTGAACCAGAAGGTCTTACCGGCGCCGCGACCACCTCTGACGACCGTGGTGTCCACATCCAGCGCGCGCCGGTGCCCGGCGGGCGTGAACAGTGTGCTCACTGTCGGCTCGATGGTGTCGGCATCGTATGTGCTCGGCAACGCGGCACCGAGCAGCGTGCGGAGCTCCTGAGGAGGGAGCAGGGCGGTCATCATGCTCCTTCGAGGATGAGACGAGTGGCGGTGGTCAGAAATTCGTCATAGGCGGCCTGTACGAACCTCTGCTCGCTCCACCCGGGGCTGGAAACCCCGTCGAGGCCGACGAGATCCAGGGTGAACAGGATGGGGATGGGGGAGTGTGGGGCGGAGAGGTCCTCGGGACTGGGGTTGAAACCAGTCGAGTCGTCGGCTGATAGGTCGTCGTAGAGGATGGAGAAACACGTCCAGGACCGATCGCGAAACGTCGAGAGATATTCCGCGCGGTGCGTGTCCGGAACCATTGAGGCCACCATCTTCACCTTGTCGCGGATCGCCTCCGCCTGGCCGGAGGCCTGCCAGGCGGTGAAGAGGTCGCGGTAGCCGTTCCACGTCTGACTGTTGTCGGAGCCGAACAGCAGAGCCAGGTCGCACAGCCGCGAGATGGTGACCGCGGCGATGTCGTGGATACCGGCCCGGCTGTCCAGCAGGATGACATCCGGTCGGCGGCTCCGGGCGGCGACAGCCGCCTCGCAGGCGGTCACAGCCTGTTCCAGCCGGTCGGCGAAGGTGAGGGACGGAGTACCGGGCACGCTCCCGTAGACGCGGTTGAGTTTGTCGACATACGTGTACGGTGCCGTCCCGGAACCACGGCCCCGTGCGGGGGCGACCCACAGCTCGCCGTTTCCCGCGACCGAGATGCCGGAGGCCGTCGCCACGAGATCCAGACCGTCGGCGTTGCCGAGAGCGAACTCGACGAGATGATCGACCAGGCCGTACTGGGGCGTGTCCTCTTCCCTGAGCAGCAGAGGACCTGACCCCGGCGATTCGAGGTCGAGATCGAGGACAAGGACGCATGATCCCTGATCGGCCAGGTGCTTGCCGAGCATGAACGTGGCAGTCGATCTTCCGACACCTCCCTTGAATCCGTACAACGCGATCCGTGTGGTGCCGACGCCGGAGTCCTCCGTCCGAGGGGTGGTGACAGGCGCCCAGTCCTCACCGACCACACCGTTGTCCAGCACACGAATGCGCCCGTGTCCTGGAGAGACCTCCTGCCCTGGAAGGTCGATCAGATGGGGAGATTCGAAGACGGCTTCTGGAGCGAAGAGGTCGGAGGCGAGCAGGACGGTGTTCGCGGCGGCATAACGACCGAGGCGCTCGGCCAGTTCGGTGCGCCACCTGTCGGCGGACTCCGATGAGACCTTCGGGACTCGGTCGTCCAGAGCCAGGCTGAAACGTCCCAGGATGTCACGCACCAGTACGGTGTCATACCCCTGGGCCGCCGTCGCTCTGGCCACGGCCAGGGCGAGAGGCCAGGCATCGTCAAAACGGACGGTGGTGTCAGGGGTGGTCACTGGATGGCTCCGGTAATGAGCGCCTGCTGATGCAGGGTGAGGATCTGCGTGGCGGCTGCCTTGCGCTGGGTCATGATTGCCGTGCTGAGCGATGGGGCCTTCAGATAACGGTCGGCGACGTCCCAACCGGCGAAGGGGGCGGAAGAGGTCAGCACAGCAGCAAGTGTGCTACCTGTCCGGCCTCGGAGCAGAGTCGCCACGTCGGACCAGATGCCAGGCAGGTGGCCGTGCCTCGTATGACTGCCACCGGTGTCAACGGTCCATGGGTAGTGGGAGGGTCTGCCTCTGGAGTCGATCATCGTGGCGTTGAGGTAGCGCAGGAGAAGGCTCTTCAGCGCGCACTCCACCGCGAATCCGTAGTGATGGTCGGCGTTGGGAAGCCGTTTGTCGTCATGCAGGTATACCGCGTCCCGGTAGTGGCGGAGAGCGGCGTGAGCGTAGTCGTCTTGGGGAGAGGACGGGGGCCCGCTCGGATCTTATTCACTGTTTCCGCAGGGCAGAGGTGCTTGCCCTGGGGGAGGTGCCACCCGGCTGGATGGCCGATATAGGACGTTTACCAGGAAATCCGTGGAAAACCAGTGGGTTGTGGGTACTCCTTTGGGGAGTGTGATTCGGCCCTCGCGGTTGGATTGTGCGCAAAAGGCGCGGCGGCATTTGCTGGGGAAGTGCTTGCCGCCGCGCCCCTGTCGTCCTAGTTCTCCGGCGTCGTCCGCAGCCTGATCCCGTCGAGTTGTTCCTCGGTCATGGCGGGGACGGGGAGTGGACGGGCGGTCTCGGCGCGCAGGCCGTCGAGGAGGAACGACAGGCAACGCCGCCAGGCCTGGGGCGCCACCCCCATCGACTCGCGGATCACCTGGGACATGGCCCAGACCAGCAGGGGCAGGTCCCGCATCTCGAAGTCCGCGCGCAGCGTGCCGCTCTCCTTGGCGCGTTCGACGACCTGGCCGGCGAGTTCGAAGCCTTGGTGGCAGGAGGCGAGCACCTCCTCGCTCAGCGGCAGCCGCCGGGCCATCGCGTCGTTCAGCCCCTGGTCCTCGGCCTGGAGGGCGAACAGCCCCTCAAGGAAGCCGGTGAAGCCGCGCCACGGGTCGGGATCGGCCATCGCCGCCGCGGCGATCCGTTCCAGGGCGGCCAGCCGTTCGGGGAGGATCGCGTCGAAGAACGCCTGCCGGGTGGGGAAGTGGTTGTAGAGCGTGCCGATGCTGACCTCGGCCCTGCGGGCGATCTCCTCAAGCGGCGCGTCGAGCCCGCGCTCGCCGAACACCTGCTTGGCGGCGGCCAGCAACCTGTCGCGGTTGCGTACGGCGTCGGCACGCAGCGGCCTCGCCGGTCTGGCGTGAAGCGCCATGTGTCGTCAGTCCCCTCGAAGCGCGGATCCCACGAAAAGTCGAGGGAAGCCTCGATTTCATGGTACCTTCGCAAGAAATTGAGGACTCCCTCAACTTTTAACTTGAGGGTCGCCTCAATCTATCCTGGGAAGGAAGGCGCAGCCATGTCCGCTTCACGTGGGGTCGCGGTCGTCATCGGAGTGGGGCCCGGCCTCGGCATGTCCATCGCGCACCGGCTCGGCCGTGAGGGCCACACCGTCGTCCTGGTGTCCAGAAGCGACGCCAGACACGCCGGATATGTCTCCTCGCTCGCCGACGCCGGTGTCAAGGCCGAGGCGTTCGCCGCCGACGTGCGCGACCACGACCGCCTGCTGTCCGTCCTGGACACGGTCGTCGAACGGCACGGTCCCGTCGGGATGGTCTACTACGGGCCGGGTTCGGCCGACCCCGAGTCCCATCCCGTCCCGATCCTCCAGGCCGGGCAGGACGACGTCCGGCGGGCGATGGAGTGGGCCTACCCCGCGGTCGAGGTGGCGCAGCGAGTCCTGCCCGGCATGATCGAACGCGGTGAGGGCGGCCTGCTGTTCGCCACCGGGCTCAGCGCCGTCATGCCGATGCCCGCCCTCGGCAACCTGGCGATCCTGTCGGCGGCCCTGCGCACCTACGCGGTGACCCTCAACACGGCCCTGGCCGAGACGGGGGTCTACGCGGGCTGCCTGGTCATCGGCGGTGTCATCGAACGCGGCGACATCCATGGGATGGTCTCCTCCCAGCCGGAGCGATACGGCCCCGTGGCGGACATGACCCTCGACCCCGACGCCCTCGCCGACGCCGCCTGGGAGATGTACGCGACCCGGGGCCGCGCCGAGGCGACCTTCAGCGTCTTCGGCTGACGGGAAGCGCCCGGCGGGGGACACTTTGCCTGAGCCACGGCGACCGGACCGTGGTGCCCGGACCGTGGTGACAAGACCGGGGCGACCGGGCGGGTGCGCCGACGACGAGGGAGCGCGATGGCGGTTCAGGTGGCGGTCTGCGGTCCCGGCGACTGCACGCCCCAGGAGGAGGCCGACGCGCGCGAGGTCGGCAGGCTGCTGGCCGAGCGGGGCGCGGTGGTGGTCTGCGGCGGTTACGGAGGCGTGATGGCCGCCGTCGCGGCGGGGGCGCGATCGGCCGGTGGGACGGTCGTCGGCGTCCTGTCCAGGGCCGACCGGTGGCAGGCCAACCCCGACCTGAGCGTCGTGATCCCCACCGGCCTCGGCGAGGCGCGCAACGCCGTCGTCGTCAACTCGGGAGACGCCGTGATCGTCGTCGGCGGCTCATGGGGCACGCTGTCCGAGCTGGCCCTGACCATGCGCGGGGGACGCGCCCCGGTGGTCCAGCTCGGCGGCTGGCGCGTCCTCGACCGCGACGGCGCCCCGCTGCCCGGCGTACGGCACGCCACCTCACCCGGGCAGGCTCTTGAGCTGACCGGGTTGTGGCCGTGAGGGTTCCTACGGAGTGAAGGGGAACCGGATGTCGCCGGGCTGCAGGAAGGGCATCTTCTTCTGCAGCGCCTGTTCGAGCTGCTGGACGCACTCCCGCTGCGCGGCGACGGTGCCCGCCCCCGCGCGGCAGTCGGTGTAGGCCGAGAGCTCGTCACTGAGATAGAGCTGCATCGCCGCCATCGACAGGGAGATCGGCAGCGCCAGGGCCGACAGGACGATCCCGGTGACGGCCGTACCGGTCGGCTTGGAGACCGAACGCAGGGCGGGGATCGCGCGGATCGAGACGACCAGCGCGAATATCGACATGACAAGGCCGGCGAGAGGGAGCAGGAACGTCATCACCACGGAGGCGAACGCGAGCCACAGCGCCCTGCGCCCCGCGCTTTCCGCAGGCCGTGCCTGGACGGGTGACGTCAACGGACCTCCTTGCGTCGTACGAGCGCACAGGCCGATACCCTTGCAGCGGCGTGAGTCCCGTCCGAAAGGAGTGCGTCGGTGTCATCCCAGGCCGCTCGGCTTGTGGTCCTCGTATCCGGTTCTGGAACCAACCTACAGGCCCTGCTGGACGCTTCGGCCGATGAGGCGTACGGGGCCCGGATCGTCGCGGTCGGAGCCGACCGGCACGGCATCGAAGGACTGGCCCGCGCCGAGCGCGCGGGAGTGCCGACCTTCGTGGAGCGGCTGCCCGACCACGAGGACCGGGCCGCGTGGGACAGGGCGATCGCCGAGAGGATCGCCGAGCACCGGCCCGACCTGGTGATCCTCGCCGGGTTCATGAAGATCCTCGGTGAGCCGTCCACGACCTCCTTCACCATGGTCAACACCCACCCCGCGCTGCTGCCGTCCTTCCCGGGCGCCCACGGCGTCCGCGACGCCCTCGCCTACGGCGTCCGCGTCACCGGCTGCACGGTGATCCTGGCCGACGCCGGGGTGGACAGCGGGCCGATCGTCGCCCAGGAGGCGGTGGCCGTGCTCGACGGCGACGACGAGGAGACGCTGCACGAGCGCATCAAGGTCGTCGAGCGGAGGCTGCTCGTCGAGACCGTCGGCAGGCTGGCCCGGGAGGGCTGGACGGTGACCGGACGGACCGTACGTCTCGGACGATCCGGCGGATGAGCCGGACGGCCGGAAAATCTGAACAAAACAGGAGGACCACGAAGTGACCCGCATCGCCATCAGGCGCGCGTTGATCGCGGTGTATGACAAGAGCGGGCTGGAGGAGCTGGCTCGCGGACTCGACGCCGCAGGCGTGGAGATCGTCTCCACCGGCGGCACCGCCGCGACGATCGCCTCGTTCGGTGTTCCCGTCACCCCGGTCGAGTCGCTCACCGGGTTCCCCGAGTGCCTGGACGGCCGCGTCAAGACCCTGCACCCGAGGGTGCACGCGGGCCTGCTGGCCGACAGCGGCAACCCGGCCCACGTCAAGCAGCTCGAAGAGCTGGAGATCGAGCCGTTCGAGCTCGTCGTGGTCAACCTGTACCCGTTCCAGGAGACCGTCGCCTCCGGCGCCTCCGACGCCGAGTGCGTCGAGCAGATCGACATCGGCGGCCCCGCGATGATCCGCGCCGCGGCCAAGAACCACGGCACCGCCGCGGTCGTGGTGGACCCGGCCGTCTACGGCGACGTGCTCGCCGCGGTCGCGGCCGGCGGTTTCACCGTCACTGAGCGCCGTCGTCTCGCCGCCTCCGCCTACGCCCACACCGCCGCCTACGACACGGCGGTCGCCTCCTGGTTCGCCAACGTCTACGCCGCCGAGGAGGGCGCCTGGCCCACCTACATGGGCGCGGCCTGGACGCTCAGGACGCCGCTGCGCTACGGCGAGAACCCGCACCAGGGCGCGGCCCTCTACTCCGGTCAGCGGGACGGCCTGGCCAACGCCGAGCAGTTGCACGGCAAGGAGATGTCGTACAACAACTACCTCGACGCCGACGCCGCGTGGCGGGCCGCGTGGGACTTCGCCGAGCCCGCCGTCGCGATCATCAAGCACCAGAACCCCTGCGGCATCGCGGTCGGCGCCGACGTCGCCGAGGCGCACCGCAAGGCGCACGCCTGTGACCCGGTTTCGGCCTACGGCGGGGTGATCGCGGTCAACGGTGAGGTCACCGAGGAGCTCGCCGGGCAGATCGCCGAGGTGTTCACCGAGGTCGTGGTGGCTCCGTCGTTCACTCCCGAGGCGCTGACGCTGCTCACCGCGAAGAAGAGCATCCGTCTGCTGGCCTGCCCGAAGGGACCGGACAACAAGGCCGAGTTCCGCCGGATCGACGGCGGCCTGCTGATGCAGACGACCGACAGGGTGGACGCCCCCGGCGACGACCCCGCCACCTGGGAGCTCAAGGCGGGGGCCGCGGCCTCGCCGGAGGTCCTGGCCGACCTGGCCTTCGCCTGGCGGGCCAGCCGTTCGGTGAAGTCGAACGCGATCCTGCTGGCCTCCGGCGGAGCGAGCGTCGGCGTCGGCATGGGGCAGGTCAACCGGGTCGACTCGGCACGGCTGGCCGTCGCCCGCGCCGGTGAGCGCGCCAAGGGGTCGGTCGCGGCCTCCGACGCGTACTTCCCGTTCGCGGACGGCCTCGAACTGCTCGTCGCCGCCGGGATCACCGCGGTCGTCGAGCCGGGCGGCTCCATCCGCGACCCCGAGGTGATCGCCGCGGCCGAGGCCGCCGGGATCACGCTCTACTTCACCGGCACCCGGCACTTCTTCCACTAGTCTCAAGATCTTCCCAGGTCGTACGGCTGCCGCCATCCGTGGGGCAGCCGTACACCAGAGACAGGAACGTGGCGAGACGGACAGGATTTTTCGGCTAAAAAGGGTTTAAAGCCCGGTTAAGGTGAAGCATCCCGTCCATCGCGCCCGTGGAGACTCCCATGCCCCTGCTCGGCTCCTTCCTGAACGCCTTCGTGATCATGAATGGGTTCTGGCAGAGCCCCGTGCTCCTCGTCATCGTGGCCCTCGGGGCCGCCTACCTGGGAGCCAAGGCCGTGGAGTACATCCCCTTCACCCGCCGCATCATCGAGCGCAGGCAAGCGAGCCGCGGCTGAACTTCATGGAAGGATTGGCGCCATGAGCGCGCAGATTCTGGACGGCAAGGCCACCGCGGCCAAGATCAAGGCAGACCTCGCGGCCAGGGTGGCCGCGCTGAGGGAGCGTGGCGTCACCCCGGGCCTGGGCACCGTCCTGGTCGGCGACGACCCCGGCAGCCAGATCTATGTTGCGGGAAAGCACCGTGACTGCGCCGAGGTGGGCATCTCCTCCATCCGCAGGGACCTGCCCGCCACCGCGACGCAGGCCGAGGTCGAGGCCGTCATCGACGAGCTCAACGCCTCGCCCGAGTGCACCGGCTACATCGTCCAGCTCCCGCTTCCCCGGCACCTTGACGCCCTGGCCCTGATCGAGCGGATGGACCCGGCGAAGGACGCCGACGGCCTGCACCCGATCAACCTGGGCCGTCTCGTGCACATGGTCGACGCGCCGCTGCCCTGCACCCCGCACGGCATCGTCCTGCTGCTGCGGGAGTACGGCGTGCCGCTCAAGGGCGCCGAGGTCGCCGTGGTCGGGCGCGGCATCACCGTGGGCCGTTCGCTGGGCCTGCTGCTGACCCGCAGGTCGGAGAACGCGACCGTCACCCTGTGCCACACCGGCACCCAGGATCTCGCCGCCCACGTCAGGCGCGCCGACATCGTCGTCGCCGCCGCGGGCGTGCCCCACCTGATCACCGCCGACATGGTCAAGCCCGGCGCCGCCGTACTCGACGTCGGGGTCTCCCGGGTCGACGGGAAGATCGCCGGTGACGTCGCCCCCGAGGTCGGCGAGGTCGCGGGCTTCCTGACCCCCAACCCCGGCGGCGTCGGTCCGATGACCAGGGCGTTGCTGCTCAGCAACGTCGTCGAGGCCGCGGAACGCCAGGTCCAGGGCGCCCAGGGTCCGCTGTGACGAAGTGAACGACGTGCCGGTGGCTCCCGCCCGGGTGAACGACTACGGCAGCTCCGCCGAGGCGTACCCGGCGGAGAACGACAGCAGCCTCGTGAGCGCCTACTACGCGCGGCCCGCGATGCCGGGCTCCGGCGGGTAGCCGGTCACGGGTTCGGTTCCGAACCGCACGGCTGCGGTGCGACCTCGGGGGTGTGGTTCGCACGCGGCCTGGCCACCAGCGCGTACGCCAGCCAGGAGCCGATGCGGGCCAGGGCGATCCCGACGGTCATCGCGACGGCGCTCGCGCCGCCGAGCGAGGCCAGCGGGGCGATCATGGCGCCGAACAGGAAGCCCGTACTGCCGAGCAGCGCGGCGGCCGTGCCCGCGTTGGCCGGATGACGGACCAGCGCGAGCGCCGTCGCGTTCGGTGAGGCCAGCCCGCCCGACATGATCGTGAAGAACAGCGAGGTCAGGAACACCCAGAGCGGCGCGTGCAGCGCCGCGGCGACGGCCGTACCGACACCGGTCACGACGGCGATCAGCGCCTCGGGCACGAGCAGCCGCTCCGGGGTGAAGCGGCGCAGGAGCAGGGCGTTGAACCAGCCGCCCAGGATCAGGCCGACCGAGTTGATCCCGAAGATCAGGGAGAACGCCTGCGGGCTCACGCCGTAGCCGTCCTGGATCACGAACGAGCTGACCGAGATGTAGATGAACAGCGCGATGCTGCCGATGCTCGACCCCAGGGTGCAGCCGACGAACAGCCGGTCGCGCCCCACGGCGGAGAAGCCCGCCCGCACCCTGGCGATGCCCCCGGCGTGCCGGAGGTCGGGGCGCAGCGTCTCGGGCAGGGTGAGGGCCACGACCAGCAGCACCGCCGAGATCGCGGCGAGGAAGACGAACAGCCCTCGCCAGTCCACGACGTAGAGCAACTGGCCGCCGATGACGGGGGCGACGATCGGCGCGATTCCGCCGATCAGCATGAGCAACGACAGGATGCGGGCCATCTGCCGGCCCTCGTACAGGTCGCGGACCATGGCCTCGACCACGACCATCCCGGCCGATCCGGCCAGTCCCTGCACCAGGCGCAGCACGATGAGCGTCTCGATCGACGGCGCCGCCGCGCACAGCAACGACGCCGCCGTGTACGTCATCACCCCGATGAACAGCGGTCGCCTGCGGCCGATCCGGTCGCTGAGCGGCCCGATGAACAGCTGGCCGACGGCCAGGCCGATCATGCAGGCCGAGATGCTCCACTGGGCGGCGCCGTCCGAGGCCCCGAGCTGGCGGGCCAGCGCGGGCAACGCGGGCAGGTAGAGGTCGATCGACAACGGGCCGAACGTCGACAGGGCTCCGAGGGTGAAGAGCAGCCTGCGGGTCCGGGCGATCGGAGGCGGGACGGCCGGTAGGCCGTCCGCGCTCACGGGTGACCCACCGGGCGACCTCGTCTGGACGCGGTCACCGGGTGGCTTTCCCCCGAATGTGTGCCTGCGCTCACCGGCGCGACCGCCGCTGTCGTCGCTGCTGGTCGAGCAGCATCCTCGCCCGAGGATCGACGAAGGCGCGCAGCGCCGAACCGGTGAGGTTCAGCAGGAACACGAACAGGGCGATGGTCAGGCCGGGGAAGATCACCATGGTCGGGTGGGTCTGCAGGTAGGTACGCCCGTCGGCGACCATGTTTCCCCAGGTGGCGGTGGGTGGTGAGATACCGAGACCGAGGAAGCTGAGCGAACCGTCGATGAGCATGGCGCCCGCCGACAGCAGCACGCACTGCACGACGGCCAGCGGCAGGGTGTTCGGCAGGATGTGCACGCCCAGGGTCTTCCACGGCCCCATGCCGGACACCCTGGCCGCCTTCACGTAGGTGCGGGTGGTCAGGCCGAGCACACGGCTGCGGATGATCCGGGCCGTGTACGGGGTGAAGATGATCGTCACGGCGAGCAGTTCGCTCATCATGCCGGGACCGACCACGACCGCGAACACGATCGCCAGGATGATCGACGGGAACGCCATCCAGGCGTCCACGACTCGCATGATCACCGTGCCGGCCCGCGCGAAGTAGCCCGCGACCAGGCCGATGAACGTGCCGAGCCCGACCGAGCACAGCGTGATCAGCATGGTCATCCCGATGGAGACCCGACCGGCGGAGGCCCACCTGGCGAACAGGTCGCGGCCGTACTTGTCGGTGCCCATCAGGTGCTCACCCGACGGCGGCAGCAACCGGTTCACCGGGTCGGCGGCGTTCGGGTCGGGCAGGAACGGCGGGAGCACCATGACCACCAGGGTGATCAGGATCAGCAGTCCGCCCGTCACGATCAGCGTGGGGTTTCGCCGGACGAACGAGCGGACCCGGGTGGGGGCCGCCACGGTCGGCGCGGTGGCGAGGTCGGTGGTCACGACACCCGCACCTTCGGGTCGATCAGCGCGTAGGCGAGATCGACCAGCAGGTTCATCAGCACGAACAGGAACGCGATGAACATGACACCCCCCTGGATGAGCGGGAAGTCCCGGGCGTAGACGGCGCCGAGCAGTGTGGTGCCGAGGCCCGGGATGATGAAGATGCTCTCGATCACCACCACGCCGCCGATCAGCGAGGCGAAGTTCAGTCCCACCGTGGTGAGGACCGGCAGCATGGAGTTGGGCAGCACGTGCTTCAGCATGATCCGCCGTTCGCCGACGCCCTTGGCCCGCGCGGTACGCAGGTAGAGCTGGGTCAGCTCACCGAGCACGCTCTCCTCCATGGTGATGGTGAGGAAGGCGGTCTGCCCGACGACGAGCACCGCGACCGGCAGTGCCAGCTGGGTGATCGCGGTCGCCGGGTCCTCGAACAGCGGGGTGTAGCCGCCGGTCGGGAACCAGCCGAAGGTGAGCGCGAACAGGTAGACCGCCAGCAGGGCGAGCCAGAACTCCGGCAGGGCCAGCCCGAACTGGGTGGCCCGGTTGACGAGCCGGGCCACCCGGTTGTGCGGCGCCACGGTGACCCAGGTGACGATCAGCACGGTGAGGATGAAGCTGATCACCGTACTCAGGATGGCCAGGGTCAGCGTGGGTGCGATGTTGTCGAAGATCATCTGCAGGACCGGGAGGTTGTACTTGATCGACGTACCGAAGTCACCGCTCAGCACGTTGCCCAGCCAGTGCAGATACTGCTCGTACAGCGGTCCGGTCAGGCCGAGGTCCTGGCGAAGCCGTTCGAGTTGCTCCGGGCTGGCCTTGGTGCCCAGGAGCACCGCGGCCGGGTCACCCGGGATCGAGCGCAGCAGGAAGAACAGTGCGGTGCCGACCACGAACAGCACGATCACCAGATCGCGCAACCGGCGCAGAATGACCCCCAGCATCAGGTGCTACCTCGCCAGCCAGGTGTTGGCGAACTCCAGGCCCCAGCCGTCATAGCCCTGCACCTTCGGGTTGTAGGCCACGTAGGACCTGGCGTGGTAGAGCGTCAGCGTGGGCAGGTTCTCCGAGGTGAACTCCTGGATCTTGTCGATCGCCTGCTTCTGCTCCTCCGGCGTCTTGGCCTCGTTGTAGGTGGTCAGCAGGGGCGCGAGCTTGTCCCTCGGGTAACCCATGTTGTCCATGCCCTGGACGTTGTCGCTGTAGGACGGGACGGGCGGGTTGGCGTCGTCCATCAGCGCGAGCACGTCCCAGCTGTTCGGCTGGTTGTTCTTGCGTCCGATCAGGGTGGCGAAGTCGTAGCTCTCGACGGTCGCGTTGATCCCGATCTTCTTCAGCGAGTCCTGGATGATGACCAGGGCGTCCTTGAACTGCGGGAACTCGTCCGTGGTGATCATGCGGATGGTCTGACCGGGACGCAGGCCCGCGGCGGCGAACATCTGCTTGGCCTTCTCCGGGTCGTGCTGGTCCCACTTGGCCTTGCCGGCCTCGGAGTACATGGCCTTGTTGGTCTGGGTGGCGAACGCGCCGTTGCTGGGCAGCACCAGGTCGGGCACGCCCTGCGAGTCCATGATCGCCTTCTTGTCGACGAGCATGTTCATCGCGTCCCTGGCCTCGGGCTTGGAGAAGATCGAGCCGGAGTTGTGGTTGAGCGCGATGTACTGGACGTTCGCGGCGCCCTCGACGCCGATCTTGAGGTTGGGGTTCTGCTTGACCTGGTCGTACTGGTCGTAGGACGGCTCGGAGACGTCGAGCAGCCCGGTCTGCAGGCTGTTGAACGCGGCGTCGCGGTCGGCGATCACCTTGTAGGTGATGGTGTCCAGGTAGGCGCCCTTGGCTCCGGCGTACCCGCTGGACTCACCGGCCGGCGGCTTGTACTTGTCGTTGCGCTCCAGCACGATCTCCTGGCCCGCCGTCCAGGTCTTCAGCTTGTACGGCCCGGTGCCGATCGAGTGGTCCTGGGGGATTCCGGTGGCTCCGGCGGCGGCCACGTCGGCGGCCCTGCGGATGCCGCTGCCGTGGCTGGAGGCCATGAGGGCGACGAGGTTGAACGGCGCCTTCATGGAGAACACCACGGTGCCCTCGTCGGGGCCGGTGATCTCCTTGAGCACCGGCTTGAGCGAGCCCGCGTAGCTGCCCTTCTCCACCCAGTAGCGCATGGAGGCCACCACGTCCGCCGAGGTCAGCGGCGAGCCGTCGGAGAACTGGACGCCCTTGCGCAGGGTGAAGGTGTAAGTCAGGCCGTCATCACTCTTCTTGTAAGATTCGGCCAGCACGGGCTGGGGCTGGTAGTTGGCGTCGATGGCGACCAGAGACTCGAAGATCTCGTGCCCGAGATAGCTGGTTCCTGCGTTGCTGTTCTGCACCGTGTCCAGCGATCCAGGGTCCTGGGCGAGGCGGACGGTCAGGTTGCCGCCTCGCGCGGGCTGTCCCGCGTCGCTCTGTGCAGCCGGGGTGGCCGGGGTGGATGGGGACTTTGTGGCAGTGCCGCAAGCCGAGAGCAAGAGCCCTGCCGTGACGAGGGCGATGATCTTGGGTTTGCGACGTTGTCCGGTGCGATCCATTGCGGCTCCTCGCGCCTGTTTCCGCGGGTCGGTGGCGGAGAACGTAACCCGGCCCGCCCGCCCAAGATAGGCGTCGATGTCGGCTTTTATGTCACTCATGCGAAATCAGCCCACCTGTGCCCATGAGTGTGGACAGACGCCGTTCCCGATAGGCACACTGTGCCGACAGCCTTGTTAAGCGGCAGCTTTGAGGTGCAGAATCCCCGACCCGAGGTCAGGTTGGCCGACGGAAAGGATGACACCCATGTCACTACTCGAGATAGATCGCCTCTCCGTTGGAGTACTTTCCGACGAGGTGACCACCGACCTGGTCCACGAACTCACCCTCAGCCTTGATTCAGGACAGACCCTCTGCGTCGTCGGCGAGTCCGGCAGCGGCAAGACCGTCACCGTGCTGTCCATCATCCGCCTGCTGGAGTTCGTCGCCCCGGTGCGGACCACCGGTGCGGTCCGGCTCGACGACGTCGATCTGACCTCCCTGAACGCGGCGCAGATGCGGTCGTTCCGCGGCCGGCGGATCGGAATGGTGTTCCAGGAGGCGCTCGACTCGCTGAACCCGGCGCAGCGGATCGGCGCGCAGCTCGGCGAGGCCTACTGGTCGGCCGACGCCGCCTCCCGTCGTGGTGACCTTCGTGCGCAGGGGCAGGCCAGGGCGCTTGAGCTGCTGGGGGAGGTGGGCTTCTCCGACCCCGAGCGGGTGGCGAACCTGTACCCGCACCAGCTCTCCGGCGGGATGCAGCAGCGAGTGATGATCGCCATGGCGCTGATGTCCAGCCCTGATCTTCTGCTGGCCGACGAGCCAACGACGGCGTTGGACGTGACCACCCAGGCCGAGATCCTGCGCCTGTTCCGCACGGTGCAGCAGGAACACCAGATGGCGTGCGTGTTCATCACCCACGACATGGGCGTGGCGGCGGAGATCGCCGACCGGATCGCGGTGATGTACGCGGGCCGCCTGGTCGAGGTCGGGCCCGCGGCCGAGGTGCTCAGCTCGCCCAGGCACCGCTACACGCGGGCCCTGGTCGAGTGCGTGCCGCAGGTGGGTGTGCGCCACACCCGGGGCATGCCGTCCATCGTCGGCTCCGTCCCCGAGGCGGGCGCCAAGCTCCCCGGCTGCCGGTTCGCCCCGCGCTGCTCACACGCCGGGGACCGTTGCCGCTCCGAGGAACCGCCGCTGGCCCTCGTCACCGTTCCGGTGGAGGAGATCAAGCGTGTGGAGCGTTCCGAAACGGCCGTGGTGGAGCGGCAGGCCGAGGTCGCCTGCTGGAACCCCGGCGCCGGCCCGGTCGCCCTGCCCCCGCCCGTCGTCACGGCCGCCGAGGCTGAGGCCGAGGCCGACGCGCGGACCGAACCGCTCCTGGTGATCGACAACGTCCGCCGGGAGTTCGTCACCCGCAGTGGCCGCGCCGGCGGCCTGCTGAGGCTCCGCCGCCGCGAGCGCATGTCCGCCGTCGACGGGGTCAGCCTGGACATCCGGCCGGGCGAGTTCTTCGGCCTGGTCGGCGAGTCGGGCAGCGGCAAGACGACCCTCGGGCAGATCGTCTCGGCGCTCGACCACCCCACCGAGGGCACGATCACCGTGGACGGCCAGCGGCACACCTCACGTGGCCTGGAGGGCGACGTCAGGGCGTTCCGCCGTACCGTGCAGCTGGTCTTCCAGGACCCGCAGAGCTCACTGGACCCGCGCCACACCGTGGGCCGGATCATCGCCGAGCCGCTGCGCGAGCTGACCGACCTGCGCGGCGACGACCTGCGCCGCCGGGTGGAGCGCCTGATCGACGAGGTCGGCCTGCCCAAGGCGATCATCGACAAGATCCCCGGGCAGATCTCCGGCGGACAGCGGCAGCGGGTGGCCATCGCGCGAGCCCTCGCCCCCGAGCCCCGGCTGATCGTGGCCGACGAGCCCACCTCCGCGCTCGACGTCTCGGTGCAGGGACAGGTGATGAACCTCCTGCTCGACCTGCGCCGCGAGCACAACCTGAGCTACCTGTTCATCACCCACAACCTGAGCCTGATCCTCTCGGTCGCCGACCGGGTCGGGGTGATGAAGAACGGCAGGCTGATCGAGGTCGCCACCCCCGAGAAGCTCGCCACGGAGCCGCAGCACGACTACACCCGCACCCTGCTGGCGGCCAACCCGGGCATCACCCCCTCTTCCTCGGCTTCACCGGAAGCCTCCCCGGCTTCACCGGAAGCCGAGGGCACCGCAAGTTCGCGTCAGTGACACTGGGAGCCGCCATGCCGTCCGTGTCGTCCATCTCGTCTGTGTCATCCACCTCGGTCTCTCCCGTCTCGTTCCCGACCCACAGCTTCGACGATCCCCTCATCGGCGACGGGGCCCCCGGTTTCGCCATCGGGTCGTTCGCCGACCTGGCGCCATGGTCGTCCGCGCCCTACCCGCACCGGCACGAGTTCTACGAACTGGTGTGCGTGACCGGCGGCACGGGCACCCATGTGATCGACTTCGTGCCGTACAAGGTCACCCCGACGACGATGTACTTCGTCGCCCCAGGTCAGGTGCAGTTCTGGGAGGGTCACACCCCCCTTGAGGGATACATCGTCACCTTCGTCGAGGAGTTCCTGGTTCCCCAGTACGGGGACCGGGTCTCCCCGCGTCAGTCCCTGGCGCTCGACCCGCTGGGCACCGGGCACGCCCTGCACCTGGCCCCCGAGGAGGTCGAGCCGGTCACCACGCTGTTGGCCGCGCTGGTCAGGGAGTACCAGCGTCCCGGCGGCACCGACGTCTCGGTGCTCCAGGCGTACCTGCACATCCTGCTGGTCGAGATGCGCAGGTTCAGCCGGGGCGCGGACGTCCGTACCGTCGAGGAGGACAGCGGCACCGCGCTGGCCCGCCGCTACCTGCGGCTGGTGAGCGAGGAACTGCCGTACGAGCAGAGTGTCAGCGGCTACGCCAGCCGGATCGGGGTGACCCCCAAGCACCTGGCGGACGTGGTCAAACGCACCACGGGCAAGCGGCCCGCGGAGATCATCCGGGCCGCGCTGACCGTCGAGGCCAAGCGGCTGCTCAGGCACACCGACCTGACCGTCGCCCAGGTCTCCCAGCGGTTGCTGTTCGACAACCCGTCGTACTTCGGCCGCTTCTTCAAGCGCGAGACCGGAACGAGCCCGGGGGAGTTCCGCAGGCGCGCAGGCGCCGCGGATTACCTCCGTTCAGTGACACGGCCGCCGACCTGACGAGCTATATGTGCCGCGACCTGCTGCCTAGCGTTAAGTCATGGAATCCTCCGTTGTGGGCATTAGGGCGCGGTTCGCCGAACGCCGCGTCGAGCAGCTACGTTCGTTGATCACCGAGGACCTGGTGACCGCATGGATCCACGATCCTGAGGCGGTTCACCGGGAGCCCCTGACCCTGCTGGCGAACTTCCTCGGCCAGCGGCCCGCGACCGAGCGCCTGTCCGTCTACGAACAGACCAGGCGCGAGGTCTGGCGGCTGGTCCACCCTCCGGCGCGGCGCGGCGAGACCTACCGGCTCGCCGACCGGCGGGAGTTCACCAGCCTCAACGAGGCACGTGAGGCGGGTCTGCGGCGCGAGCTGTTCGACGTCTTCGGCTGGGGAGAGCCCTCGGAGGACGCGATCGACGGGCCGGAGCTGCGGCACGAGGGACCGGTCCTGCTCGGCTACGCCGACCGGGTGAGCGCGGCCCCCGGCGACCGGATCACGTTCATGGTCAGCGCCGAACAGGTCGCCGAGTACACCACCGAACTGGTCCGGGTACGGCACACCGACGACAACCCGGCAAGCCCCGGCGTCCGGATCGAGCAGGTGCCCGACGTCTGGCAGGGCCGCCACGCCGGCCGGGAACAGCGGGTACGGCTCGGCTCGCACATCGCCGTCCGCGACCCGCACGGCGTGACCACGGGCGCGGACGGCTTCACCGTCGCCGCCTACGTATACCCGACCTGCGTGACAGGCAGGCCGCAGGTCGTGGTGTCCCGCTGGGACGAGGGCCCGCGCGGTTACGCGCTCGGCCTGGACGAGACCGGACGGCTGACCCTCTGGCTCGGTGACGGCTCCGGAGAGAGCGCGGTCCACGCCGAGACCCCCCTCCCGCTGCACCGCTGGTACGGCGTCGCCGCCTCCTACGACCCGGAGACCGGGCGCGCCACGCTGGTCGCCCGGCCGCTGGTGACCGGGGTGAACAGCCGGGTGAGCCCGATCGTGGTCGACGACCGGCCCCAGGTGACCGAGCAGGACGTCGAGGGCGGCTTCGCCCCGGCCGAGCACGGTGACCTGCTGTTCGCGGCCCGCACCCCCGAGGACGACCACTACAACGGCAAGATCGAACGGCCCGGCGTGTGGCCGTACCCGCTGTCGAGGGCCGCGCTGGTGGTCGCGGTCTCCGACGACCACGACGCCCCGCTGCGCTGGTCCTTCGAGCCGGGGGAGACCGCGGCGTCGCTGGTCGTGCCGTGCGTCGGCCGTCCCGGCCTGGACGGCAGGCTGGTGAACCTGCCGGTGCGCGGGGTGACCGGGCGCCACTTCACCGGCCGGATCGAGCACTACGCTGCCGACCCGCGCGGATACGCCGCGATCCACTTCCACGAGGACTCCCTCGCCGACGCCGGATGGGCGCCGAGCCACGAGTTCACCGTTCCCGACGACCTGCCGAGCGGCGTCTACGCCCTGCAGGTCACAGCGGCCGACGGCTCCTGCGACCGGGGCATCCCGTTCGTGGTGCGCCCCCGCCGGGGAACCGCCACCGGCAGGCTCGCCCTGCTCCTGCCGACCGCGACCTACCTGGCCTACTCCAACGAGCGCGGCCTCGGCCACGTGCCGGTCGTCCCCGACGGCACGGTGTTCCTCGAACACCGCTACGACCTGGGGCACTCGGCCTACGCGAGGTACACCGACGGCAGCGGCGTGAGCTACATCTCGTGGAGCCGCCCGATCCTCACCCTGGCGCCGGGCTTCCGCGTCCACCTGTCGCCGTTCATGCTGGCCTCCGACCTGTACTTCCTGGACTGGCTCACCGAACTCGGCTACTCCTTCGACGTCATCACCGACCACGACCTGCACGCCGAGGGCGTGGACCTGCTGCGTCCCTACGCCGGGGTCATCAGCGGCAGCCACCCGGAGTACGCCTCCGAGCAGATGATCGACGCCATCGAGACGTACGTGGACGGCGGCGGCAACTTCGCCTACCTGGGTGGCAACGGCTACTACTGGGTGGTCTCCTTCCACCCCGAGCTGCCGCACGTGATGGAGCTGCGCCGCGGTGAGAACGGCACCAGGAGCTGGCAGGCCCAGACCGGTGAGCACCACCACGCCACCACCGGTGAGCGCGGCGGCCTGTGGCTGAACCGCAGCCGCCCGCCGCAGAAGGTGTTCGGCGTCGGCTTCAGCGCCCAGGGCGGCGGCCCCTCCGGCCGCTACCGGATCGGCCCCGACGCCGTGCCCGAGGACCTGAAGCACCTGCTCGACGGCGTGCCCGAGGTGTTCGGCGACTCCGGGCTGGACGGCGACGGCTCGGCGGGCGGCGAGATCGACCGCTACGACCTCACGCTGGGCAGCCCGCCGGAGGCGGTCGTGCTGGCCACCTCGGAGGGACTGCACGACGGCTACCAGTTCGCCGTCGAGGAGCTGAGCGGCACGCACCCGGGCCACGGCGCCTATGAGGACCCCGAGGTCCGCTCCGACATCGTCTACTTCCACACCCGTGGCGGCGGCTCCGTGTTCGCCACGGGCTCGATCTCCTACAGCGGTGGGCTGTCGGCCCACGGCTACGACAACGGGATCTCCAGGATCACCCGCAACGTTCTCGACCACTGGCTGGGTAAGAAGAATGATTGAGTCGCTCTCGGTCGACCGGATGGTCGCCATCCCGATGCGGGACGGCACCGTCCTGCGCGCCGACATCTACCGTCCGGTCGGGCAGCGCTGCCCCGCCCTGATCTTCCGCACGCCGTACGACCGCACGGGCCTGGGCATGTACGGCACGCTCGCGTTGCGGGCGGCCTCCAGCGGCTTCGCCGTCGTGATGCAGGATACCCGGGGCCGGGGCGCCTCGGGGGGCCGGTTCACACCGTTCGTCCACGAACGCGAGGACGGCTACGACTCGATCGACTGGGTCGCCTCCCAATCCTGGTGCGACGGCAACGTGGGCATGTTCGGCGGCTCCTACGACGGGGTGACGCAGTGGCAGGCCGCCATGTCCGGGCACCCGGCGCTGAAGGCGATCGCCCCGAACGTCACGGCCTCCAGCTACCACCACGGCTGGGTCTACCGGGGTGGCGCGTTCCAGCTCAGCTTCAGCCTGGGCTGGACGCTCTCGCTCGCCGCGCACAACGCCGCCCGTGACCCCTCGGTCTCCGGCGAGGTGCGCGGGGCGCTGACCGACGCCCTGGACGACCTGCAGGACACGGTGCTGACGCTGCCCCTGGACAAACACCCCTACCTGGACGGTGTCGCGCCGTACTACCGGGAGTGGCTCAAGCACCCCACCTACGACGAGTTCTGGGAGCGGCTCGACGTCTCCCGCGCCTACCCCCAGATCAACGTGGCCGCGTTCAACATGGGTGGCTGGTACGACACCTTCCTCGGCGGCACCCTGGCGAACTTCGCGGGCATGCGCGCCGAGGGCGGCGAGGCGGTACGCGACCGGCAGCGGCTGCTCGTCGGGCCGTGGCCGCACGAGGGCCTGTTCAGCGGCAACCCGGTCGGCTCGTGGAACTTCGGCGGGCGCTCGACCGGGGGCGCCCTCGACGTCGACGGCCTGCAGCTTCGCTGGTTCGACCGGTGGCTGCGCGACGGCGGCGACTCGGCGGGGGAGGACCCGCCGGTGCTGCTGTACGCCATGGGGGCCGGCCAGTGGCGGGTCGCCGACTCCTGGCCTCTGCCCGGCACCGACTACCAGGACTGGTACCTGCACAGCGGCGGCCGGGCCAACACGCTGCACGGCGACGGGCGCCTGTCCAGGGACAGGCCCGGGGCGGAGCAGCCGCCGGACAGCTACGTCTACAACCCGCGCAACCCGGTCCCCACGCTGGGCGGCTCGCTGTGCTGCAGCCCGGTGCACACCAAGGGCGGCGTCTACGACCAGCGCCCGATCGAGGAGCGCGAGGACGTGCTCGTCTACACCAGTGAGCCGCTCGGCGAGCCGCTGGACGTCACCGGCCCGGTCTCGGTGGTGCTGCACGCCAGCACCTCCGCGCTGGACACCGACTGGACCGCCAAGCTGGTCGACGTCGGCCCCTGCGGCTACGCCCGCAACATCACCGACGGCATCCTGCGCGCCAGCCACCGCGACCCGAAGGCCGGGCTGAACCCGGTCGTCCCGGGAGAGGTCGTGGAGTATCACCTCGACCTCGGCGCGACCAGCAACGTGTTCCAGCCGGGGCACCGCATCCGGGTGGAGATCTCCAGCAGCAACTTCCCGCACTTCGACCGCAACCCCAACACCGGTGAGCTGCCCGGCAGGTCCACCGAGATGATCAGCGCGTTGCAGAACATCCACCACGCGGGCCTCAACCTCTCCCGTGTCGTGCTGCCGGTCGTCAGCCCGGAGGCGACGCGTCCCTACCACACGGAGCACTGATGTCCATCAACGAATTCCGCCGGCTCGGCCGTACCGGGCTGGAGATCAGCTCGGTCGGCTTCGGCAGCTGGGTCACCGGCGGCCCGGGGCTGATGGGCTGGGGCTCCCAGTCCGACGAGGACTCGATCGCCGCCGTCCACCGCGCCGTGGCGGGCGGGGTGAACTGGGTGGACACGGCGGCGGTGTACGGCTTCGGCCACTCGGAGACGGTCGTCGGCCGGGCCGTGGCCGCGCTGCCCGCCGCCGACCGGCCGCTGCTGTTCACCAAGTGCGGCCTGGTCTGGGACGAGAACGGTGTGGAGAGCCAGAACCTCACCCCGGAGTCGATCCGGCGTGAGTGTGAGGACTCGCTGCGCCGCCTGGGCGTCGACCACGTCGACCTGTACCAGATCCACGCCCCGGACCCGCAGGGCCCGCCCATCGAGGAGTCCTGGGGCACCGTGCTCGAACTGGTGAAGGAGGGCAAGGTCCGGCACGCCGGGGTGTCCAACTTCGACGTCGAGCTGCTGGAGCGGTGCGAGGCGGTCGGCCCCGTCGAGACCCTCCAGCCGCCGCTCTCGCTGATCAACCGTGAATCGGCGGCCGACGTGATCCCGTGGTGCGCCGAGCACGACACCGGAGTGATCGTCTACAGCCCGATGGCGGCCGGTCTGCTGACCGGCACGTTCACCGCCGAGCGGGCCGCCGCGCTGCCGTCCGACGACTGGCGCTCGCGCAACGACGAGTACAGGGAGCCCGCCCTGTCGCGCAACCTGGCGCTCCAGGAGGCCCTGCGGCCGATCGCCGAGCGCCACGGGGTGCCGGTCGGCGCGGTGGCGGCGGCCTGGACGACGACGGTGCCGGGGGTGACGGCGGCGATCGTCGGCGCCCGTAACCCGGGGCAGGTGGACGGCTGGCTGCCCGCCGGATCGCTCAGCCTCACTCAGGAGGACCTGGCCGAGGTGGTGGCGGCGCTGCGGGAGACCGGGGCGGGGAGGGGTCCCGTCCCGGAGGCCTAGGGTGAACGGACGCGGGCCGGGCGGAGTCTCTCCGCCCGGCCCGTTCTCGTCCCCGGCCCGCTCCGGGTGACGTCCCAGGAACGGGCGTGGGGGGGGGGGGGGGTGGGCCCCCCCCCCCCCCCCCCCACGCCGCCCCCCAACCGATCAGGTGTGGCGCGGCACGTTCTCGTCCGAGGCGTAGGACGGGTTCAGCGACAGCGCGATGAACGTGAACGGGCGGTTCACGTAGTTGAACCCGAGCGGGCAGTGCCGGGTGCCCGCGGGGATGAACACCGAGCCGGTCGTGTTGACCGTGTGCCGCTCGCCCTCGATGTCGAGGTACAGCTCCGCGCCGAGGTCGTGGATGTTGTCGGGGTCGTTGCCCATCCAGATGAGGACCTCGTCGTAGGTGTGCTCGTGGTCGTTGACCCAGTGCACCTGCTCCGTCGTGGGGTTGATCCAGCTGTACGCCATGTGGACCGTGCTGAGGTCCACGTCGATGGAGCGCATCAGTCCGAAGGGGTTGCCGATGTTGGCCGGACGCTCGCCACCCGCGGCGGCACCCTCGTTCACCAGGTCGTCGGCGCAGTCCCGCATGTGATGGACGAACAGGTGATCGTACTTGCCCATGCCTCTCCTCGCTCCTTCACGTCAAGCGGTCGTTTCCGCACTTGAATGGTGCTTCTTGGGGCATAGGCGGAAAAAGACACTTATGACAGCGCTCATGTCACTGAACCTGTCATCAAGGGAACGATCCGGTCGTCAGTACCGGGCTCCGCGGCCGGAAAGGATCATGAAATGGGCGAGAAGTCGCTGGTCAACGCGTTGGGCCGGTTCGTGGGCGAATGTGGGGGCCGGTCAGGGGATCGTCACTGAGCGGCCGATGCCCACCGTGATCTGTCACTTTTTGCCCGTTTCTGGCGGCCCGTGCCGCCCCGGCCCTGAAGGGCTGTGCGGGACCGGTCCTGAAGGCCACGCGGGACCCGGTCGCACCGGCCAGAAGAGGGCCGCGGACATGACGGAGCACGGTGTGCCGGAGGGAGGCACACCGTACGCTCGTGCCGACGGAACACCCCACCCCAGACCTGGGGGCGGGACACCGGTCGCGGGCTAGGAGGCCCGGCGGTTGGCCGTCGTGGTCGCGGGTTGCGGCTCAGGAGGACCCGCCGCGCGTTGCGGCGGCACCACCGGAGTCGGCCTGACCAGACCGAGGGCGACCACCTCGTTGGCCAGTCGCGTTCGGCGGTTGGTGCCCTCGGGTATCCGGAACTTCTGGTACAGCCGCAGCAGATGCTGTTTGACCGCGGCCTCTGTCACCACCAGGTCGTCGGCGATCTCCCGCGCGGTCGCGGGAGCGACGAACGCCTCGTCGGAGAGGGCTGGACGGCACAGTGATGTCAGCACGTCCACCTCCCGGCGAGTCAGCTCGGGCGCCGCGGCGCGGCGCAGCTCGACCTCGGGGGCGAAGTCCTCGCGCGGGACCCCGCCTATCCTGCCCCTCGCGGCGCCGAAGGAGACGACGTCGCCGTCGTCGAGCACCCTTCTCGCGATCGGCCTTCCGTTAACCCGTGTGCCGTTGCGGGACAGGCCCAGATCAACGACATACAGGTAGGGACCGCGCCGGACGAATTCCGCGTGCAGCCGGGAAACACTTGGATCGTTGAGCCGGATGTCTACTCCCCGGCCACGCCCGATCGTCGTGATCTCGGGGCGCAACGGGACAACCTCGCCTGTGTCCTCGATGCGTATGAACGGCCCCTCCACGGCAGTTCCTCCCCAGGTAGCCCGCCGTAACTATTCCTACAGCTGCGGCTTACCCAAACGAGGGGAAGGGGAATCGCCTTTGCCGTGAGGAGAATCCCACGTGAAATTGGCCTTGACCTCTTGGGAAGGTTTGTCCTGCTCACAGGTAGACTTCGCTGGAAGAAAAGCGGAGGAAACAGTCATGGCGG
The DNA here is from genome assembly GCF_042893955.1 of Streptosporangium sp. NPDC001559. Lineage (NCBI taxonomy): Bacteria > Bacillati > Actinomycetota > Actinomycetes > Streptosporangiales > Streptosporangiaceae > Streptosporangium > Streptosporangium sp. NPDC001559. The sequence goes on along the minus strand of NZ_JBIAVG010000001.1, from coordinate 678,907 downwards.
ACAAGCCCACAAAAGGTCTCGCAGATGTCGTAGCCGCGTCCACGGCGCTCAGCGACATCGACGGACAGGCCGGTCGTCTCTTCTACCGCGGTTACGACATCCACGATCTCGCGGGCCGTACGACCTTCGAGGAGACCGCGCACCTGCTCCAGCACGGCAGCCTCCCGACCAGGGGGCAGCTCGCCGACTACGGCGCCGAACTCGTCAGGGGACGCGCGCTCGGCGCGCTCGCCGAGGCGAACATCCCGGAGATCGCGGACAAGCAGGCTCCCATGGAGGCGCTGCGCACGCTGGTCTCGCTGGCCTCGGGCGACGATCCGGACAAGGACTCCAACAGCCCGGAGGCCAACCTTCGCAAGGCGGCCAGGCTCACCGCCCAGCAACCGATCCTGGTGGCCCGCTACCACGCGGCCAGGACCGGCGCCGAGATCCCCGAGCCCGACCCCGAGTTGAGCGTCGCCGCCAACTTCCTGCTCCAGATCACCGGCCGGGTCCCCGACCCGCACGCCGTCGAGATCTTCGACACCTGCCTGGTCCTGCACGCCGACCACACCATGAACGCCTCGACCTTCGCCGCCCGCGTCTGCGCCGCGACGCTCTCGGACATGCACTCGGCCATCGTGGCGGCCATCGGCACCCTGAAGGGCCCCCTGCACGGAGGCGCGAACGAGCAGGTCATGCGCACCCTTGAGGCGCTGGACCCGGCCTCGGTCGCCCAGTCCGTGCGTGACAGGCTCGCCGCCCACGAGAAGATCATGGGCTTCGGGCACCGGGTCTACAAGACGGAGGACCCGCGCGCGACGCACCTGCGCAGGATGTCGCGGGAGCTCGCCGAGGCCTCCGGGGACGACACCTACTACCGGATGTCCAAGGAGATGGAGGAGGTCGTCTTCGAGACGAAGGGCCTCTACCCGAACGTGGACTTCTACGCGGCGACTGTTTACCACTATCTCGGTATCCCGACCGACCTGTTCACTCCCGTCTTCTCTGTCAGTCGCATGTCAGGATGGACCGCACATGTCATCGAACAACACGCGGACAACCGTCTGATTCGCCCGGACAGCGAGTACGTCGGCGAGCGTGACCAGAAGTGGAAGCCGATCGACGAGCGATGAGCCGGACACGGGAAACGCAGGGGAACGGGCGCGGAGGCGAACGGTGAACGCGGGCGGCGTCCCCAGAGAACGGTGGGGGCCGTACCCCCTGGTCCTGGCCGGCGCGATCCTCGCCGTGGTCTTCGCCGTGCTGGCCGACCCCGAGTGGGGAGGCTTCGCCCTCGGCGCCGTCATGGCGCTGGGCGCGCTGCTGCGCCTGGGCGGGGGAGGACGGCTCGCCGTACGCCGCAAGGGGACCGACGCCGTCACCTTGGCGATCTTCGGCATCGCGCTGATGGTGGGATCGCTGTTGTTGCAGTATCCGTGGCTCATGCCGCGCTATGGCAGATGACAGGGGGCGTCGCAGGGCGGTCAAACCCGTCCGATAGCCTCAACGGCCAGTGAGCCTCAAGGACTGTCTGGCCAGTGTTAGTTCAGAAGGGGAACCACACGCATGCCCAAGATCAAGGTAGAGGGTCCCGTCGTCGAGCTTGACGGCGACGAGATGACCCGGATCATCTGGCAGTTCATCAAGGACCAGCTGATCCTTCCCTACCTGGACGTCGACCTGAAGTACTACGACCTCGGGATCGAGCACCGTGACGCGACCGACGACCAGGTGACGATCGACGCCGCCAACGCGATCAAGCAGTACGGCGTCGGCGTCAAGTGCGCCACGATCACTCCGGACGAGGCCCGGGTCGAGGAGTTCGGCCTCAAGAAGATGTGGAAGTCCCCGAACGGGACGATCCGTAACATCCTCGGCGGTGTCATCTTCCGCGAGCCGATCATCATGTCCAACGTGCCGAGGCTCGTGCCCGGCTGGACCAAGCCGATCGTCGTCGGCCGTCACGCCTTCGGCGACCAGTACCGCGCCACCGACCTGAAGGTCCCCGGCGAGGGCACGCTGACCCTCACCTTCACCCCGAAGGACGGCTCCGAGCCGATCGAGCTCGACGTCTACGACTTCCCCGGCGGCGGTGTCGCGCTGGCCATGTACAACCTGGACGAGTCGATCCGCGACTTCGCGCGGGCGTCCATGCGGTACGGCCTGGCCCGCAACTACCCGGTCTACCTCTCCACGAAGAACACGATCCTCAAGGCCTACGACGGCCGGTTCAAGGACATCTTCGCCGAGGTCTACGAGACCGAGTTCAAGGCCGAGTTCGAGGCCGCGGGCATCACCTACGAGCACCGCCTGATCGACGACATGGTCGCCGCGGCGCTCAAGTGGGAGGGCGGCTACGTCTGGGCCTGCAAGAACTACGACGGTGACGTCCAGTCCGACACCGTCGCCCAGGGCTTCGGCTCGCTGGGCCTGATGACCTCCGTCCTGCTGACCCCCGACGGCCGCACCGTCGAGGCCGAGGCGGCTCACGGCACCGTGACCCGTCACTACCGTCAGCACCAGAAGGGCAACCCCACCTCCACCAACCCGATCGCCTCGATCTTCGCGTGGACCCGGGGCCTGGCCCACCGCGGCAAGCTCGACAACACCCCCGCGGTGATCGACTTCGCCGAGAAGCTGGAGCAGGTCTGCGTCGAGACCGTCGAGAGCGGTCAGATGACCAAGGACCTCGCCCTCCTGGTCGGCGGCGACGCCAAGTGGCTGACCACCCAGGACTTCCTGGCGGCCCTGGACGAGAACCTCAAGAGGAAGATGGCCTGAGAGGCCGTTCCTCACGCGGAGGGGTCGCCGTCACGGCGGCCCCTCTCGTTCTTCCGTGTCCCGAATGTGTCGGGAAGCGCTTTCCCACGTCTCGAAGGCAGAGGCCACGCTCACGGCTCGGTCAGGTCGCCGAGCACGATCGAGTCCCCGTCCGGCAGCCCGGCGATCCGGTGCAGCCGTCCGGTGATCGCGTCGACCCTGAAGAAGCCGAGCAGGTCTCCGGTCCGTCTGTCGGTCAGCTTGACGACGACCTCGCGGACGTTCGCCCAGCCGACGACCTCGGCGGAGGTGGGGTCGCCCAGCGAGGGCATCGGCAGGTCCTTGAAGACCTTCCTGGTCCTGGCGTCGATGACGTGCAGGCGATCGCTGTCGTCCCCGCCCGGCTTGACGGCGGCGGTGAACCTCCCGCTCGGCGAGTCACGCCAGACCCGGTAGGTCTGCCGCATCCAGTCGGCCACCTTCTCCGCGGCCGTCGCCTGGCCCGCGGGCAGCGACGTCGTGGCGCCGGTGGCGAAGTCGGTCCGCAGCCGCCGTCCGTTCAGTTCGACGACGAAGAAGCCGCCGTCGCGCGAGACGCTCACCCCGGTCCCCGTCTCGGTGTCGGAGGGGGCCAGGACCGGCGACAGGTACTTCTTCTCGCCGCTGCTCAGGTCGTGGGCGACGTAACGGCCCTCCGCGGCGCTGAGATAGGCGATACGCCGCCCGTCCCCGCTGACCGCGGGTGACAGGCTCCAGTAGCTCCAGTCGTCGCCGTGCGCCAGATGCTGGGCCGCGTCGGGCACCTTCACGGTGGACTCGCAGTGGCCGGGACGCTCGCACTCGACCGACTCGAGCGCGGGACGGCCCTCGTCGCCTCCGGCCAGCTTCAGTGTCCAGCCCGCGCAGGTGACCTTCCCCGCCCGCGAGGGCGCGGGCCTGCCGTCGGTCGAGGCGCCGTCGTCGGGACACTTGTCCGGTACGGCGTAGCGGATCGTGAACGACGTACGGGGGGTCTGCCAGGCCTGTGGGCCGGGGCCCAGGGTCGACCCCACCCCGGCCGAGGCGATCTGGTTGCTCTCACCGAGCGCGGAGTTCCACACCTGTCCCTGCTGCAGGGTGAAGGCGATGAGACCCACCGGGACCAGGCCCGCGACCGTGGTCAGGAGCACCCCCCGGACGCGGCGGCGGCGCAGCGCGCGCACGGACCTGACGGCGAGGTCGGGAACCGAGGCCTCGGCCGCCACGGCGGCCAGCCTGGTGGTCAGCCGCTTGGCGTCACCCTTGGCCAGGGTGGTCACCGCCTCGGAGACCTCCGTCTCCACGGCCTCCAGGGACAGGCCCAGGGCGGTGGCCACCTCCTCGGGGGTCCTGCCGTCGTGCAGGCACGCCACGGCGATCACCCGCCGGACCGGCGGGAGGCGCAGCAGGGCCGTGGCCCTCGTCGTGACGGGCCGCCGCAGATAGCGGCGGTACATCGTGATCTGGGCGTGAACGGTGGGGTTCTCCCAGAGGGTCGGGGGCCAGCTCAGCCCGACGGAGCGCAGGGACCACAGGACGAGCCGCAAGGCCTGGTCGTGGCTACCGGTGAGGAGCAGGGCCGTACCGACCAGGAGACGCTGATCGCGCTGGATGAAGTCGCGATAACCCGTGTATCGGCGCATCAAGGATTGGCTCCGCTTTGACTGAAGGAACGGTCAACGGTAGCGATCTAAGCGCGTGCCGCGCCATCTTGGGGTGGTTTGTCGGTAATCGGGCAGGTCGGCGTGTCCAGATGACCCGCCACAGACCGTACAAGACGGAGATGGGGGCGCGGGGTCGTAAAGTTTGGCTGGTCGGGGAGTCACCGGATCGTGAGGACGATGATGCCGCAGATCGCGCCGCTGGGGGCGGGGGAACCGCACCAGCTCGGGCAGTTCCGCATTGTCGGCCGGATCGGGGAGGGCGGCCAGGGGATCGTCTACCTGGGCGAGAACCCCGAGGGGGAACGGGCGGCGATCAAGCTGCTGCACGTGAAGTTCTCCGGCGACACGATCGCCAGGTCCCGCTTCGCCAGGGAGGCGCGCGCCGCCCGCCGGGTCGCCTCCTTCTGCACGGCGGGCGTGATCGACGTCGACCTGGACGGCGACACCCCCTACATCGCCAGCGAGTACATCGACGGCAGGTCGCTGCGGGAGGTCGTCGAGGCCGAGGGGCCGCTGCGCGGCACCGCGCTGCAGCGCCTGGCCGTCGGCACCGCGACCGCCCTGACCGCCATCCACCAGGCCGCGATCGTGCACCGCGACTTCAAGCCGGACAACGTGCTCATCGCCGCCGACGGGCCCAGGGTCGTCGACTTCGGCATCGCCCGCGTCATCGACTCGACCGGCACGATCACCAGCAGGGCCATCGGCACCCCCGCCTACATGGCCCCGGAGCAGGTCTCCGGGGGCGACGTCGGGCCGCACACGGACGTCTTCGCGTGGGGGGCGACCATCGCCTTCGCCGCGACGGGCGAGACGGCGTTCGCGGGCGGTTCGATCGCGGTGGTGCTCAACCGCATCCTCAACCACGAGGTCGACCTCGGTGACCTGCCCGAGCCGCTGCGCGGCGTGGCCGCGGCGGCGCTGTCCAAGGCGCCCGACGAGCGCCCCTCCGCCGACCAGATCCTGTTGCGCCTGCTCGGCCACCCGGAGACCGTCAACGCCTCGCCCGCGGTGCTCAACGAGGGGGCGCAGGTCGCGGGCCCCGAGGACGCCACCAACCCCATCAGGATGCCCGTCGCCGAGTCGCCGCCGACCGTGCAGATCCCGCGTCCCCCGCAGTCCTCGCTCTCCCAGATCTCCCGCCCGAGGATCCCCTCGGCCGAGCGCCCCCAGGCCGAACGGTCCCAGCCTGAGTGGTCCCAGGCTGAACGGTTCCAGCCCGAGCGCCCTCAGACCGAACGGTCCCAGCCCGAGTGGTCCCAGGCCGAGCGGTTCCCGGTGTACGGCGAGCGGCCGACCCAGCATCAGGCAGGGCCGGCGCAGCCCGCCTACGGCCCGTCCGGGGGGTACGCCGAGCAGCCGCCGAACTGGCAGGCGACGGTCGCGAACCAGGCCTCCTCCCCGGCTCCCCGGCGGCGTTCGCGGAGACGCTGGATCGCCGCGGCGGTGGCCGTCCTGCTGGTCGCGGGAGCGGGCGCGGTCGCCTACTTCTCGGGCTGGCTGCCGGGACTGGCCGGACGTGTCCAGCAGTCGACCCTGACACCGGTCACGCCGGACCCGAAGACCTTCTCCTCGGTCGTGGACAAGGCGGCGAGCACCCACCGGCTGACCATCGGCATGCGTGACTTCCTGCCCGGCGTCGCGCTGAACAACGAAGGCACCTGGCAGGGGTTCGAGGTGGATCTGGCGACCGCGATCGCCAAGAAGCTCGACGTGCCGGCGAGCGGGATCACCTTCAGGGGCACCTCCCGCGAGGAACGGCCGAAGCTGCTGGCCTCCGGGGACCTCGACCTGGTCATCTCGACCTACTCGATCAACAAGACGGACGCCGTCACCTTCGCCGGGCCGTACTACGTGGCGCACGTGGACGTGCTCGTCAAGGGAGGTTCGGCGATCTCCTCCGTGGCGGACCTCGAGGGCCGCAAGCTCTGCCAGCCGGGGGCGAGCGCCTCGGTCGGCGCCCTGCAGGACGTGGTCAAGCGCCTGGACCTGGTCGCCGCGAGCACCTACACCGAGTGCATGAACATGCTGCTGGCCGGGGACGTGGACGCGATCCCCGGCGACGACCTGGTGCTGGCGGGCTTCGCCGACCGCGAGAGCATCCGCTACAAGGTGGTCGGGCTCAAGCTCACCGACGAGCGCTACGCGGTGGCCCTGCGCAAGGGCGACCAGCGCACCTGCAAGGCGGTCCAGGGCGCGATCGTGAGCCTCTACCGCGACGGCACGATCAGCAGGCTGCTCGACCGTCACTTCTCCAAGGTGGACTTCTCCACCAGGGAGGACACCCTTCCCACGATGGCCGGGTGCGGCTGAGGTCAGCCCTGGTCGGCCGACCTCTCGATCTCGGTCGCGGTCTCCGTGGCCCAGTCGTACAGCAGGCGGGTCTGCCGGATGCCCAGATCAAGGGCGTACCGTCCGAAGCCGGGCTTGAGCCAGACGGAGGCCCTAGCGCGGATGGCCTCAAGCTCGGTCATCTTGGCGGCGAGCACCTCGGCCTGCTCGCGCAGCAGCGCGACGGCCTCGTGCGGTTCGATCGTGGGAAGCAGGAAGGCGCGCAGCGCCACCTCGCTGCGGTGCATGCGTGAGGGCTGTTCGTCCAGCATCCACGCGCGCAGCTCCGCCGAACCCTCCTTGGTGATCGCGTAGCTCTTCCTGCCACGCGGTCCGGCCTCCTCGACCGTGATCAGTCCCTCGGCGGCCATCTTGTTCAGCTCGGGATAGATCTGGCTGTGCCGGGCCTGCCAGGCGTTGCTGATCGAGCTCTCGAAGAGCTTGGTCAGGTCGTAGCCGCTTGAGGGTCCCGCGGCGGTCAACAGGCCCAGGAGCGCGATCCGGAGAGACATGTCCTCATCATAGCTACGCATTGACATGTCAAGACTGACACGTCACTATCAACATGTGTCTACCGACGTATTGAATCCTCCCGTGGAGACCCGGCCCGCGAAGAACGGGCTGTTGCTGCTCGCCGTACTCGGCGGCATGTTCCTGGCCATGCTCGACCAGACGATCGTGGGGACGGCGCTACCCCGGATCGTCCAGGAACTCGGCGGCGCCGGCCTGTACACCTGGGTCGTGACCGCCTACCTGCTGACCTCGACGATCACCGTCCCCCTGTACGGCAGGCTGTCGGACACCTATGGCCGCAAGCCCCTGCTGCTGACCGGGGTCACGCTCTTCCTGGTCGGTTCCGCGCTGTGCGGCGCGGCGCAGGACATGGGCCAGCTCATCGCCTTCCGCGCCCTGCAGGGACTGGGGGCCGGGGCGCTGCTGCCGCTGTCCCTCGCACTGGTCGCCGACCTGTTCCCGCCCGGCAGGAGCGGCCGGGTGCAGGGCGCCCTGGGCGGAGTGATGGCGTTGAGCTACATCGCCGGGCCCTTCCTCGGCGGACTGTTCACCGACCAGGCGAGCTGGCGCTGGGCCTTCCTGGTCAACCTGCCCATCGGTGTCGCCCTCATCGCGATCATCGTCGCCAGGCTGCCGCACACCGCCGGGCAGGGACGGGGCACCCGTCCCGACTACCTCGGCATCGCCGTCTTCAGCGTGGCGATCAGCGTGCTGCTCATCGGTCTGACCGAGAAGGGGATCGACGGGCACACCTGGACCAGCGCTCCCGTGCTGTGGCCCGTCCTGGCCTCCGTCGCGCTGCTGGCGCTGTTCGTCCTCGTCGAGAGCCGGGCCCAGGCGCCGATCATCCCGCTCGAACTGTTCCGCGTCCGCACCTACGCCCTGGCCAACATCGCCTCCTTCTTCACCGCGTTCTGCCTGTACGCCGGGGTGGTCTTCCTGCCGCGCTACTTCCAGGAGTCCGTGGGCCTGAGCGCGACAGAGTCAGGCCTGCGCATCTACCCGCTCATGCTCGGGATGGTCGTGGGCAGCGCGGGCACCGGCCTGCTCATCACCAGGAGCATGCGCTACCGGCCGTGGCTGATCTGCGGGGCGTTCCTCATCGCGGCCGGGGCCCTGCTGTGCTCCGGAATCACCGCCGGGACCTCGGGTGTCCTGCTCGCCGGATGGATGGCGCTGCTCGGCCTCGGCATGGGGCCGATGCTGTCCGGCCTGACCGTCGCGGTGCAGTTCGCGGTGCCGCCCAGGTTCATCGGCACCGCGAGCGCCAACCTGACCTTCTTCCGGCAGATCGGCGGCTCGGTCGCCCTGGCCCTGGCCGGAACGCTCTACGCCTCCGTCGTCAGGCAGGAGGCGCCCCTGCGCGGGCTGAGCGCGGCGCACGCGGCGGCGACCGCGAACGTCGTCCCCTGGCTCGCCGTCAGCGGGGCCGTCGTGGCGCTGATCGCCCTGATCGCGCTGCCCTCCGGCCGGATCAAGGTACTCGCCGCGAGGTCGACGACCATCGACGGGTAACATCCGAACGTCGCAATTCATCCTACGAGTGGGGGAAGGTCATGGCCCAGACTCCCGTAAAGGTCACCGTCACCGGCGCCGCCGGTCAGATCGGCTACGCGCTGCTGTTCCGCATCGCGTCGGGCCAGTTGCTGGGCGCCGACGTCCCGGTCAAGCTGAGCCTGCTGGAGATCCCGCAGGCGGTCAAGGCCGCCGAGGGCACCGCGATGGAGCTCGACGACTGCGCCTTCCCGCTGCTGAGCGGCATCGAGGTCACCGACGACGCCAACAAGGCCTTCGACGGCGCCAGCGTCGCCCTGCTGGTCGGCGCCCGCCCCCGTACGGCGGGCATGGAGCGCGGCGACCTGCTGCAGGCCAACGGCGGCATCTTCGGCCCGCAGGGCAAGGCCATCAACGACAACGCGGCCGACGACATCCGTGTCCTGGTCGTGGGCAACCCGGCCAACACCAACGCCCTCATCGCCCAGCAGCACGCCCCCGACGTCCCGGCCGAGCGCTTCACCGCGATGACCCGTCTCGACCACAACCGCGCGCTGTCCCAGCTCGCCGCCAAGCTCCAGGTCCCGGTCACCGAGGTCAAGAAGATGACCATCTGGGGCAACCACTCCGCCACGCAGTACCCCGACCTCTACCACGCCGAGGTCGGTGGCAAGATCGCCGCCGAGCAGGTGGACGAGGCCTGGCTGCGCGACACCTTCATCCCGACCGTCGCCAAGCGCGGCGCCGCGATCATCGAGGCCCGGGGCGCCTCCTCGGCGGCCTCCGCCGCCAACGCCGCGATCGACCACGTCTACGACTGGGTCAACGGCTCCGAGTGGACCTCCGCCGCCATTCCCTCCGACGGCTCCTACGGCGTGCCCGAGGGCCTCATCTCCTCCTTCCCCGTCACCTCCCGTGACGGCAAGTGGGAGATCGTCCAGGGCCTGGAGATCGACGCCTTCTCCCGCGAGCGCATCGACGCCTCGGTGCGCGAGCTTGAGGAGGAGCGCGCCGCCGTACGCGAGCTCGGTCTCATCTGATCCGAGCGGTCGCGTTCCGCACGCGAGAGGGGGTCCCGGTCCGCCGGGCCCCCTCTCGCGTCTCCCCGGGTGAACCGGTTCAGGTCTCCAGAGCGTCGGCGGGCGGCGTGTCAGCATGCCCCGGGAGGGTGTCTCGCGTTGAATGACCACTGACGTTCGGGGGATCGGTGTTCACAGCGTATGGTGCGGGGCGTTTTGTCGCCGCAGTTGTAGGTTTTGCCCTTTTTATGGCTTTTGTAATGCCAGGGGCGGCTCAGGCGGAGAACAGGGGAGCAAGACCCGGTGGAGCGGACCTTTCGGTGCGGATCCACGCCCTACCGGAAGTGGCACAACCAGGGCAACCACTGTCCTACCGGGTGGAGGTGCACAACGCGGGCCCGGAGGACGCGGTGCTTCCCCTTCTCGTCGTACGGCTTCCGCACGGCGTGGACGTCCTCAGCGTCAACGTCGCCGAATGCGTGCCGGGCAAGACGACCGGCGAGGTGATCTGCCCCTCCCAGCAGGACGTCCTGGCCGGGACCGACGGCGGGGTGACCATCAGCGGCATCGTCAGGACCGGCGCGCACGGCCCGCTGACCGCCACCGCCGCCCTCACCTCCGAGGTGATCGACGCCGACGAGACGAACAACTCGGCCCGGCTCACCACCCAGGTCGACGAGGGCGCCGACCTGGCCGTACGGCTGGCGCGCAAGACCCGGCAGGGCCGCCTGGTGACGATGGACGCCGTGGTCCACAACCGGGGCCCCAGAACCGTCAGGGACGCCTCCGTCTTCCTGCGCACCGTCAAGGCGCGCTTCCTGTCGGCCGAGGGGGCGCGCTGCCACGCGTACGCGGGCTACGTCGGCTGCGCGCTGGGCGCGGTCGGCTCGGGCAGCCGGATCAACCTCAGGCTCGCCTTCCGCGCCAGAAGGACGGCCCCCAAGGCCAGGGCGACGGTCTACTCCTCCCATGTGGGAGACCGCCGCCCGGCGAACAACATGGCGCGAATCAGGCTGTGACCCTTTGCGACGCCTGGCGGCGTCGCGGGTTGTGTCCCTTTGCTCCGCCTGGCGGCGTCGCGGGTTTGGGCGCTTTCGGGTCGGTGTCTTCCCTCGTCGTTCGTCCGCTGCGCTCCCTCACTCCTCAGTCCAGACACCGACGCGCCCAAACCGATACTCCTCACACTTGGCACCGGGAAAGCACAAGGTCAAACCCCTCACGCGTGGTGGCGGGGAGAGGAGTTGTGGTCAGGGGGTCTGTAGGGCGGTCCAGGCGTCGGTGACTATTTCCTTGAGGGTCGGGTGCTCGGGCTTCCAGCCGAGGTCGCGTTGGATCTTCTCGGAGGAGGCGACGAGTACGGCCGGGTCGCCTGGTCTGCGGTCGAGTTCGACGGCGGGGATCGGGTGGCCGGTGACCTCGCGGCAGACCGACAGCACCTCGCGCACGGAGAAGCCGGTGCCGCTGCCCAGGTTGTAGATCCTGTGCTCGCCGGGGGAGCAGGCGTTCAGCGCCAGCAGGTGCGCCCTGGCCAGGTCGGCGACGTGGACGTAGTCACGCACGCATGTCCCGTCGGGCGTGGGGTAGTCCGTGCCGAACAGGCTGACCGTCTCGCGCCCGCCGAGCGCGACGGCGAGGACGTTAGGGATCAGGTGGGTCTCCACGGTGTGCCGTTCGCGGTAGGTTCGCCCGTCCGGCGCGGTGTAGGCGCCGCCCACGTTGAAGTAGCGCAGGCTCACCGCGGCCAGGCCGTACAGGCCGGCGAAGGCGGTCAGGGCCGTGTCGACCGCGAGCTTGGAGGCGCCGTAGGGGTTGGTCGGCCGGGTCGGGTCGGTCTCCAGGATGGGGGAGCGCTCCGGCTCGCCGTACGTCGCGGCGGTGGAGGAGAAGACGATCCGGCCGACCCCGGCGGCCCGCATGGCGTCGAGCAGGGCGAGGGTGCCGCCGAGGTTGTGCCCCCAGTACAGACCGGGCTTCTCGACGGACTCGCCGACCAGGGACTTGGCCGCGAAGTGCAGGACACCGTCCACGCCGGTCAGCACGCCGGAGGCGTCGGTGATCGACCCCTGGACGAACCGCGCGCCGGAGGGAACCGCGTCGGCGTGACCGGTGGAGAGGTCGTCGAGCACGACGACCTCGTGACCCGCCTCGACGAGCTGCGCCGCCACGACGCTCCCGATATATCCGGCACCACCGGTGACCAGCAGCTTCACAAGACCTCCTGTTTGATGATGTTGATACGTGTTTATTTTTGTGAGGACGGTGCCAGCATATGCTTGCACCTCAAATATCGGCCACAGTCGGAACGGGCGGCGGCCATGACGGAGACAATCTCGTGAACAGCGTCCTGGCGAATGCGGCCCTGGTTCTGGTCTTCATCCTGGTCGGGGGTTTCTTCGCGGCGGCGGAGATGGCGATGGTCTCCCTCAGGGAGAGCCAGGTGCGCAGGCTGGAGACCCGGGGGCGCAGGGGCGCCAGGGCCGCCAAACTCGCCCACGACCCGAACCGCTTCCTGTCCGCGGTCCAGATCGGCGTGACCGTGGCGACCATGCTCTCGGCGGCCTTCGGCGCCGACACCCTCGCCAGGGAGTTCCAGCCGGTCGTGGCCGGCTGGGGGGTGCCCACGGCGGTCGCGGCCCCGCTGGCCCTGGTGTTGGTGACGCTGGCGATCTCCTACTTCTCGCTGGTGCTCGGCGAGCTGGTGCCCAAGCGGATCGCCAGGCAGCGGGCCGAGGGCATCTCGCTGCTGGTCGCGCCCTTCCTCGACCGGGTCGCCGCGCTGTCGCGCCCGCTCATCTGGGCGCTGTCCACCTCGACCGACGTCGTGGTCAGGACGCTGGGCGGCGACCCGGAGGCCGACCGCGAGGAGATCACGACCGAGGAACTGCGCGACATGGTCGTCGGCCACCACGAGCTGACCCAGGACGAGCGCGACCTGATCGCGGAGGTCTTCGCCGCGGCCAAGCGTCAGCTCCGCGAGGTGATGCTGCCGCGCACCGAGGTGGAGTTCATGGCGGCCGACACCCCGCTGGCCGAGGCCGCGGTGCTGGCCGCGGCGATGCCGCACTCCCGCTTTCCCGTCTACCGCGACTCCTACGACGACGTCGTGGGGTTCGTGCACATCAGGGACCTGCTCGACCCGGTGCTGACCGGTTCCATCGAGCCGATCAGCGAGCTGGTGCCGATCCGCCCGGTCAAGCTCGTCCCCACCAGCAAACGGGTCCTGACCACGCTGTCGGAGATGCGCGGGGAGGGGCACCACCTGGCGATCGTGATCGACGAGTACGGCGGGACGGCGGGCATCGTCACGCTTGAGGACCTGGTCGAGGAGCTGGTCGGCGACATCCGCGACGAGCACGACGTCCAGCACAAGCGGGTGGCGCTGCCCGCGGGGGAGGTCGAGCTGGACGGCCTGGCCAACCTCGACATGGTCGAGGCGGAGACCGGCATCAGGCTCCCCGACGGGCCGTACGAGACGCTCGCCGGGTTCGTCATGGCCGCCCTGGGACACCTGCCCTCGACGGGAGAACGGGTCGAGATCCCCGGGTTCGAGCTGTCGGTCACCGGAATGGACGGCCGCAGAGCGTCAAGAATCCGGATAAAGCGTCGGGCGCCCGCGTCCGGCGCACCGAACACTCCCGACAGCTGACACAATTACCAGCTATGGCCAGTCCCCGTGTCCTCTCCGGAATCCAGCCCACCGCAGACTCCTTCCACCTGGGCAACTACCTCGGCGCGGTGCGTCAGTACGTCGCCATGCAGGAGGGGTTCGACGCTTTCTACTGCGTCGTCGATCTGCACGCGATCACGGTGGACTACCAGCCGGAGGGCCTGCGCAGGCGCAGCAGGATCGCCGCCGCCCAGCTGTTCGCCGCGGGTCTCGACCCCGAGCGCTCGACGGTCTTCGTGCAGAGTCACGTCCGTGAGCACACCGAGCTGGCCTGGGTGCTGATCTGCCTCACCGGCATGGGCGAGGCGGCCAGGATGACCCAGTTCAAGGACAAGTCCGCCCGCTACGGTGAGGGCTCGGCCAGCGTCGGCCTGTTCACCTACCCCATCCTGCAGGCGGCCGACATCCTGCTCTACCAGGCCGACCAGGTCCCGGTCGGAGCCGACCAGAAGCAGCACCTCGAACTCACCCGTGACCTGGCCCAGCGCTTCAACCACCGCTTCGGCGAGACCTTCACGCTGCCCAAGCCGCACATCGTCAAGGACGTCGAGAAGATCACCGACCTGCAGGACCCGACGGCGAAGATGTCCAAGTCGTCCTCCTCGCCCGGCGGCATCCTCGACCTGCTCGAACAGCCGGGGCCGCTGCGCAAGAAGGTCATGCGCGCCGTCACCGACACCGGTTCCGAGGTCCTGGCCGACGACGAGAACAAGCCCGGCGTCACCAACCTGCTGCGCATCCAGTCGGCCCTGACCGGCACGCCGATCCCCGAGCTTGAGGCCCGCTACGCCGGGCAGGGCTACGGCACGTTCAAGAAGGACGTCGCCGAGGCCGTGGTGGACACCTTCACCCCGATCAGGGAGCGCACCGAGAAGCTGCTCGCCGACGAGGCCGAGCTCGACCGGATGCTCGCCGTCGGCGCCGCGCGGGCCCGTGCGGTCGCCGCGGAGACCATGGCCAAGGTCCGCGACCGGGTGGGGTTCCTGCCCACCGTCTGACGCCTCCCGCCCCGGGCCGTACGTCCCACGTGGAGTCATACGTACGGTCCGGCGGTATTTGGGTAGGTGACGCGCGTGACAAGCGTGCGAGAGCGGATCGTCGCGATCCGTGAGCGGGGCAGGGCGGCGATCGCCTCGGAGCGGGTCGAGCGTCCCTGGTTCGACCACCTGATCAGAACCGTGCAGCGTTACCAGCTCCAGTCGGGCGACCGGCTGGCCGGAGCGGTGACCTACTTCGCCTTCCTGTCGTTCTTCCCGATCATCGCGCTGGCCTTCGCGGTCTTCGGCTACTTCCTCTCCGTACGGCCGGACGCCATCGCGACGTTGCAGCAGGCCATCGACCAGTACCTCCCCGGGCTGGCCGACCAGCTGCCGATCAAGCAGATCGCCGACTCCCGGGGCAGCGCCGGGGTCATCGGCCTGCTCGGTCTGCTCTACGCGGGGCTCGGCGCGATCGACGCGCTGCGCGGCGCGCTCCGCGAGATGTCGATGACCGTCGAACCCCCGCTCAACTTCCTCCTGGCCAAGCTCAGGGACCTGGCCGCCTTCATCCTGGTAGGCGCCACGATGATCGCCTCCGTGCTGGTCGGCGGGGTCGCCACCCAGGCGGGCGGGTTCGTCGCGGAGAAGCTGGGCCTGTCCGCCTCGATCGCGGGGAGCTGGTCGCTGTGGCTGCTCGGCGTGGCGGTCGGCCTGCTCGCCGACACCGTCCTCTTCGTGATCGTCCTGCGCTGGATGGGCCGGTCGCGGCAGCCGTTCGGGGTGGTCGTGCGGGGCGCGCTGCTGGGCGCGGTCGGCTTCGGCCTCCTGAAGCAGCTGGCCGCGCTGATCCTGTCGCGGACCCTCAACAACCCCATCTACGGGGTGTTCGCGGTGATGGTCGGCCTGCTGGTCTGGATGAACCTCTCCGCCAGGGTGATCCTCTACGCGGCGGCCTGGACGGAGACCGCGAGGCTCGGCCCGCCGCCGGACCCGACCCCCATCCCCGACGCGGGCGCGCTGGGCGGGGAGCCGGCCTGAGGGCTCAGCCCGCCTCCGCGTCCGGGGACCGGCAGACCGTCCGCTCCGAGGTGAGCGGGCACGGTATGGTCCCCGAACGGGTCACGACCACGACCTTGACGCCCGGCGGGACGGCGAGGGTGTAGTCGGCCCGGCAGGGCGGGGAGGGCGCCCACGGCGGGCCGTAGCCGGGGCAGTCGAGGTCGACCCGCAGCGTCTTGCCCTTCTCCCACACCTCCCGCATCGTGCGGGAGACCTGGGTCGAGGTGAGCTTCTGCCGCACCGTGAGCCTGCCCGCCGTACCGGGGGTGACGCTGACGCCGACCGGGCCGGTGACGTCCACGATGACCCAGGGGGCGGCCAGCGAGTAGACCTTCGTGCTCTCGCCGTCCGAGGTCTCCCGGCTTTCGATGAGGGAGGAGCCGAAGGAGCCGGGGTAGACGAAGTCGTAGGCGCGGGGCAGTTCGATCTGGCCCCAGGTCGTGACGGCGAGCCCGAGTACGAGGGCGACGCTGAGCGCCCCGCCGACGACGATCCAGGCGGCCCTGACACCGGTTCGCATGCCTGTCCTTCCTCAGATCTTCAGAAATCGCAGTACGGCGAGCACCCGGCGGTGGTCCTTGTCCGCACCGGAGAGGTCGAGCTTGGTGAAGATGTTGTTGATGTGCTTGCCGACGGCGCTCTCGGAGATGACGAGGGCCTCGGCGATCCCGGCATTCGAACGTCCCTCGGCGATCAGCGCGAGCACCTCGTACTCCCTGCGGGTCAGCCGGTCCAGCGGGTCACTGCGCCCGCGCAGCAGGAGCTGGGCGACCACCTCGGGGTCGAGCGCGGTGCCGCCCTCGGCGACCCGGCGCAGCGCGTCCACGAACTCGGCGACGTCGGCGACCCGGTCCTTCAGCAGGTAGCCGACGCCGCTGGTCGCGGTGGACAGCAGCTGGGTGGCGTAACGCTCCTCGACGTACTGCGACAGCACGAGGATCGGCAGCCCGGGATGCTGCCTGCGCAGCACCAGCGCCGCGCGCAGTCCCTCGTCGGTGTGCGAGGGCGGCATGCGCACGTCGGTGACGACGAGGTCGGGGGTGTGCTCGTCCACCGCGCGCAGCAGCGCGGCGGCGTCGGCGACCGCCGCGACGACCTCGATGCCGACACCGGCGAGCAGGCGGACGAGCCCCTCCCTGAGCAGCACCGAGTCCTCGGCCAGGATCACTCGCATGGCAACTCCACCGTGATGGTCGTGGGCCCGCCGTCCGGGCTGTGGATGCTCAGTCTCCCGTCCACGGAGCCGACCCGCTGGGCCAGGCCGCGCAGACCGGTGCCGCCGTCCTGGCGGGCGCCGCCCCGGCCGTCGTCGTGGACGCTCACGTGCAACAGCCGGTCGCGGCGCAGCACCCTGACCTCCGCCCTGGAGGCCCGCGCGTGCTTGGCGATGTTGGTGAGCGCCTCGGAGACCACGAAGAAGGCCACCGCCTCGATGGTGGGGGAGACCCGTTCCTCCACCTCGACCTGCAGCTTGACCGGGACCGGGGCGCGGGCGGCGACACCGGAGAGCGCCGCGTCGAGCCCCTGGTCGTTGAGCACCGCGGGATGCAGGCCGCGCACCAGGTCGCGCAGCTCCTTGAGCGCCTGCTTGGCCTCCTCGTGCGCCTGGACGATCACCTCGCGGGCGGGGGCGGGCAGGTCGGTGAGGGTGGTGCGGGCTATGCCCAGGTTCATCGCCAGCGACACCAGCCGCTGCTGCGCGCCGTCGTGCAGGTCTCTTTCCAGACGGCGGCGTTCGGCGTCCGCCGCGTCGACCACCTCGGCGCGGCTCTCCCGCAGGCTCTCCACCCGCTGGGCCAGCAGGTCGCTCCTGCTCGGGCCGAGCAGCGCCTCGGCGGCGATCAGGTCGAGGGCGGTGATCCCGCGTGCCACCCACGGCACGGTGACGAAGAGCGCCAGCGCGGCCACGACGGGCGGCATCATGTACCACTCACCGCCCGCCCGCCAGATCTGGACGGTCGTGGGCAGCGCGACCAGGCAGGCGGCCCAGCCGCAGACGACCCCGAGGAAACCGACCAGGCCGATCAGCGGCGCCAGCAGGTGGTAGCCGAGCTGCCGCCACGTGCCGCCGTCCCTGGCCGCGCGTACCAGAAGCTTCAGCGGGTTGCGGGTACCGAGACGGCGGTGCGTCCTGGGGATGTCCACACCGAGGAACGCCTGGAAACGGGCCCGTTGCAGGCGGGTGAGCAGCGGTACGGCCCAGACGAGCAGCAGCAGCGCCGCGATCGGGACCACCACGGTCCACACCAGTACGATCGAGGCCGCGACCAGGCCGATGACCACGCCGGAGGACAGCAGGGCGATCGGCAGTCCCGTCACCACGTGGACGGTGCGCAGCCAGGTGAGTGCCGACCAGTGGGCGCGGGCCCGGGCCCGGACCCGGTCCCAGGGGGTGAGCACCTCGTTCATGGCATCAAAGGTATGGACTGCCCGTGCCCGTGTGACATGGGCGAGGTATCCCGGAAAAAGGTGGGGAAAACTCCACCCCGGCGAGGCTCAGGAGGACTTGCTCCGGGAGCGCCTGCGCAGGCCGTACACCAGCAGGACGCCGCCGCCGAGCAGACCCGCGCCGAGCCCGTAGACGGCGGGGGAGACGCCGCCGCTGTTTCCGGCCGGTGCGGCGTCGGCCCTCGGGGCGGTCGAGCGCGCCACCTGGGGTGTCCTCGGTACGGCCTGGCCGGTCGGCGTCGGGGCGGCCTCGGGGAGCGGGTCGACGAGCGTGCCGACCGGTGTGACCCTGCTCCTGGCGGCGAACCCCCAGTCGAGCAGGTCGGCCACCTCGTTCCAGAAGTAGCCGTCATGCCGCATGATCGTCACGATGATCGTGTGGCCGTCACGCCTGGCCGCGCCGACGAAGCTGCCCAGGGCCTTGGACGTCCAGCCGTTCTTGACGCCGATCATGCCCTTGTAGCGCCACAGCAGCTTGTTGTGGTTGCCGATCTCGTAGTAGCCCTTGGGGGCGGGGAACCTCCCGGTCTTCGTTCTGGTGTAGCGCTGGAAGTCGCGGTTGGCCAGCCCGGCGCGGGCGATCAGCGCC
The DNA here is from genome assembly GCF_042893955.1 of Streptosporangium sp. NPDC001559. NCBI lineage: Bacteria > Bacillati > Actinomycetota > Actinomycetes > Streptosporangiales > Streptosporangiaceae > Streptosporangium > Streptosporangium sp. NPDC001559. The sequence continues at coordinate 660,383 of NZ_JBIAVG010000001.1, read as the reverse complement.
AGGTCGTACGCCGAACTGCTCTGCCCCGGTTTGTCGAGGCCGCTCGGCGTCTTGGCCACGGTGTCGTAGGCCTGCAGGCGCCTGGCCTCGGCGTTCATCTCCCTGAGGGTCTTGGCGAGGCCGCCGTTGGTCTCGGCGAGCGCCATCGCGCAGTCGTTGCCCGAGACCAGGAGCAGCGCCTTGAAGAGGTCGTCCACGGTGTACAGGGGTTTGGAGACCAGGCCGACGGCGCTGCCCTCCTCGTTCACCGCGCGGCTGCTCGGCTTGACCTTCGTGTTCTTGTCGAGCTTGGGGATCAGGGTGAGCGCCGTCAGCGCCTTGAGCGTGCTCGCCGGGAGATAACGTCCGTGCGGGTCCTTGGCGGCGAGCACCTCCCCGGTCTCCGCGTCGGCGACCACGTAGGACTTCGCGGCGGTCTTCGGCGGTGCCTTCACCCCGGCGGGGGCGACGACGCCCCGGGTGCCGAGCGCGGCGCCGCCGACAGGCGCGCTACCGGCGGAGTGCGTGGTGCCGCCGACCGGCTCGTTGTCGGCGTGTGCGGGAAGCCCGAGCAGAGCGTTCGCCGCCAGCAGCACCCCGACGGGCGCGACGTGTCTCATCCCCATAGTGATCACAGGGTAGCTTCGTACTGATTCGCATCATGTACACGACGCCCTGATCAGGGGCGCAATGGTGCGACGGAGTACTGAACGCATGCAAATGTCGCGAAAGATCGCCGGTTTCTTGGTCGCCGTCGCGGTTTTCATGATCTTCGAGTGGATAAACCTCGGGTTCAACCTCGCCGACGGCCACCCGACGGCCTTCTACGTCGTACACGGCGTCCTGATCGGGGTCAACATCCTCCTGGGAATCGCCCTCGGGGTGATCGGGCTACGCGGACTCGCAAAGCGCCCGTAGGGTCCTGTCGTGCAGGTCGGCCGCCTCCTGCGGGGAGTCCCCGATGCTGGTGAAGCCGAGCTTGCCGTACCTGTGGATCGCGCCGAGCAGGTGCAACACGTTCCCGGTACGGCTGTCGCGGTCGAAGCCGAGCCCGCTGTCGTTGACGAACTTGACGACGTCCGCGGGCGTACGGCCGAGCAGGCCGTCCGAGGCGCAGTTGTCCGTGGCCACGTAGTACTTGGGGCGCTCCCCGCTCACCAGCCCGGTCTGCCCGCCGGGGGAGGCGCCGGTGGTCAGCAGGGCGGCCCCGAACGGGTGGGTGGTGCCGCCGAGCCGCAGGTTGATCTCACACAGCAGCGCGCGGTACCCGGCGTCGGTCTTGATGGCGAAGAAGTCGACGCCGAACAGCCCGACCACACCGCGTTCGGCGAGAGCCCTGGCGACCCGGCCCGCGCACTCCTGGACCTCGGCGCGGTAGTCGGCCGCCGCGGGGAAGACGCAGCCCTTGTAGACGTCGCCGTTCTGGCCGCCCAGGATCTGCTCGTGCGTGGCGACCACGTGGCAGGAACCGCCCGGGGTGATCATGGCCAGGGCGCTCGGGGAGCGCAGCGGGCGCTCCTCGATGAACTCCTCAAGCACCGCGCCCCGCTCGGCGATCTTCTCGGCGAACGTCACCCACGTCTCGTCGGGGGCGGAGAAGCTCGTCGGGCTCGCGCTGAGCGGCCCGTCCCCCCTGGTCACGACGGCGTTGCCCAGCCCCGAGTAGCTGTTGTTGAGCTTGACCATCAGCCGGGCCGCGGGGTTCAGCGCGCGGGCCGCGTGCTCGACCTCGCTCAGTGAGCGCAGGTCGGAGAAGCCCCGCGCCACCGGCACCCCGGCCGCCTCGGCGAGCGTACGGCCCCCGCTCTTCGACCCGAAGGAGGCCAGTCTGCTCGCGGGCCCGTAGATGGGCAGGTTCAACAGCGCAGAGAGCCGCTCCTCGTGCTCGCTGACGATGAAAGGCACCATCCACGCGTCGGTCGTACGGTCGAGGGCCGCGCGGATCCTCGCCAGCAGGTCGGGGCGGCGCAACAGGGACTCGGTGAGTTGGGTCGCTCCCGTATCACCCAAATTGATCATATGTAACCGCGAACGAGCCTCAGCGGGATCGTCAAGGAAGCTCAGGTAGTAGTCAACCGTGGCGGCGTCCACCGGTGCCGAGGAGAGGTAGACGACCTCGACACCCGGGCGCCGGAGTGTGAGCAGGAAGAACAACATGCGTTCCTCGTAGCAGTAGGCACCCGTGATCCTGCGGAGTTCGTCCTGGGGAAGCGACAGAGAAGGGACGATCACTATGGTCCCTTCGTCCGGTTCGAAGATGCTCAATCCGGAATGCTTCTCCCCGAACGGGATGCAAGTGATCATAGGCGGAGTTAAACATGCATTCCTCCCCTTTGCATCACTCCGTCGGGTTCTATGACTGGTACCTGAGGACACGGAAATTGGCAGCCCTTCGACGTTTCAAACCCCCACAAACCTGCCACTACCCCCAGAGCGGTCCCTCTCCCCACTCCCCAGCCCAAACATCACCGCCCGCGACGGCTGGAAGCCCCTGATCGAGAACGCCCCGGGACGCCCCGGGAGGCCCCCTCACCGATGCGTCCCTCGCCCCGTGAACGCCGACGAGGTTCGCCCCCGCCCCCCTCACGCACAGGGTTTGATCTTGGCTTTTCCCGCCCTCCGCTTGATCTTGGATTTCCCGTCGCCGGGCGTGAGGGGTTGCTTGTGCCTTACCGGTGCCGTGCGTGAAGGGTTTGGCTTGGGCGCGTCGGTGCTTGGACTGAGGAGCGAAGGAGCGCAGCGGATGAGCGACGAGGGAAAGCACCGACTCAGGGCGCCCAAGCCCCCCGCGACGCCGCTAGGCGGAGCAAAGAGGCATAGTCAATCCGGGCCATCATCCCTGGTCCAAGTGGGTCAGGAGATGTGAATGGAGAGCATGGGGCGGCAAAACATTTGGCCGAGATGACGGCGAGGTGTGTCCGAGGGGAGATAAAGTCGAAGTCATCGTCAACACGCCGGTGGACTCTGACCGGCCTGCCGCTTTCGTGCTGGCGGTCCATCGGTCCGCGCCGGAACGGCTTTGGGCACCCCCTCAGGCTTGTCGGTGCGGTGATCGTTTTTGTCGACTGCCCCATGTTTCACGTGATTGAGGGCAGTGGCACGGTGCGTCGGGACCCAGAGCTGGCAGGCGCGGATAGGACGGTGACCAATGCGGGGGCATAATCTGCGGGGGGAACTGGACGTGTTCCTCGCCGAGACCGGGCAGGAGCTGATCGGTTTCCGGCGTGACCTGCACATGCATCCCGAACTGGCGTTCGCCGAGTACCGGACGACCCAGCGCATCGCCGACCGGCTGATCGCGGCGGGTCTCACGCCCTCGGTGCTGCCGCGCGGTACCGGCCTGATCTGTGAGGTCGGCAGCGGCGACGGGCCGACCGTCGCGTTGCGGGCCGACATCGACGCGCTTCCCGTGCCGGATGAGAAGGACGTTCCCTACAGTTCGACGGTTCCCGGGGTGTGCCACGCCTGTGGGCACGACGTGCACACCACGGTTCTGCTCGGCACCTCGCTCTTCCTGGCCAGGCAGGCCGAGGCGGGTCTGCTGCCCGGCAGGGTCCGGCTGATCTTCCAGCCCGCGGAGGAGCTTCCCGGCGGCGCGCTCGAGGTCATGGCGGCGGGTGGCATCAGCGGTGTGGACCGCATCTTCGGCCTGCACTGCGACCCCCGGGTCGACGTCGGCAAGGTCGGGTTGAAGACGGGGCCGATCACCTCCGCCTGCGACAAGGTCTTCATCAGGGTCAGCGGTCCCGGCGGGCACACGGCCAGGCCGCATCTGACCGCCGACCTGGTCTTCGCCCTGGCCAAGATCCTGACCGAGCTGCCCGCGGCGCTGTCGCGCAGGATCGACCCGCGTTCCTCGCTGAGCCTGGTCTGGGGCCGGGTCGAGGCGGGTTCTGTGGCCAACGCCATTCCCGACGAGGGGCTGGCCGAGGGCACCGTGCGCTGCCTGGACGAGCAGGCGTGGCACGCGGCCCCCGACATGATCAAGGCCCTGCTGGAGTCCGTCGCGGGCGCCTACGGTGTCGAGGCCCGGATGGACTACATCAGGGGCGTGCCGCCGGTCGTCAACGACGAGGTCAGCGTGCAGATGCTGGCCGAGGCGGCGGGGGGCGTGCTGGGCGAGGGTTCGGCCGAGCCGACGCAGCAGAGCCTGGGCGGCGAGGACTTCGGCTGGTACCTCGAGTCGATCCCCGGGGCCTTCGCCAGGCTGGGCACCCGTACGCCGGGGACGCCGCATCCGGGTGACATCCACCAGGGCACCTTCGACGTCGACGAGTCCTGCATCGCGGCCGGGGTGCGTTTCCTCGCGGCCACGGCGCTGACCGCCCTGTGGGAGGGGCAGCGGCCCAGCGCGAGCGAGCACGTGGCGGGAGCCATCGCCTGAGGCGTCGTCGCCCGAAGCGCCGCCGCATGAGTGCCTTCGCCTGAAGTGACGTCGCCTGAAGTGCCATCCCGGACGCCGGTCACCGGCGTCTGGGTGGCCGCCGGTGACCGGAGCAGGTGAAACCCGGACGGATCACCCGTGGGCCTCCGCATGGAAGACGGTGCCCTACCGTGACGCTACCGTGACGACACCCGAAGCTACCGTTCGGTAGGATCGGCCGTCCCTGTGGGTCACGAGGTGGCGTGAGCTGCATAACAGACCTGTTGCGGACTGGTGTGCTGGTTTGGTCAACCCTGGTCAACCAACTATCTTCCGTGCAGGGTTGCCGTGCGTCTCCTCGCGCGTGCACTGAACGCGAAGGGGGTCCATCTTGCTTCGGAACCGATTCGGCAGGCTGACCGCGGCGGTGGTCGCGGGAGGCATGCTCATGGGGGCTGCCGCGTGCGGGGGAAGCGAGGAGCCGACGACGTCGGCCAAGCCCGACGCCAGCGCGAGTGGCGCTCCGCAGGAGAAGGGACCGAAGGTCGGCCTGGCGTACGACATCGGCGGTCGCGGTGACCAGTCCTTCAACGACGCCGCGGCGGCGGGCCTCGACAAGGCCAAGACCGAGCTGAGCCTGGCCGACACCAAGGAGCTCGAAGCGGGCAACGGCGAGACCGAGGCGGCCAAGGAGGAGCGGCTCAGACTGCTCGCCCAGGGCGGTTACAACCCCGTCATCGCCATCGGTTTCGCCTACTCGGCCTCGCTGAAGAAGGTCGCCGCCGAGTTCCCCAACGTGCAGTTCGCGATCGTCGACGACGCCGCGGCCACCGGTCCCAACATCTCCAACCTGCTCTTCGCCGAGCAGGAGGGCTCCTACCTCGTCGGTGCCGCCGCGGCGCTGAAGTCGAAGAAGGAGCACATCGGTTTCGTCGGCGGTGTCCAGGTGCCGCTGATCCAGAAGTTCCAGGCCGGTTTCTACGCCGGGGCGAAGAAGATCAAGCCTGACATCCAGATCGACGTCAAGTACCTCACCCAGCCGCCGGACTTCACCGGCTTCAACGACCCGGCCAAGGGTAAGACCGCCGCGCAGGGCATGTTCGACGCGGGCGCCGACGTGGTCTACCACGCCGCGGGCGGTTCCGGCGGTGGCGTGTTCGAGGCGGCCAAGTCCGCCAAGGGGCTGGCCATCGGCGTCGACTCCGACCAGGCGAAGACCGCCGCGCCCGAGGTGCAGGGCGTGATCATGACCTCCATGATCAAGAAGGTCGACGTCGCCGTCTTCGACTTCCTCAAGGGCTTCACCTCCAACTCGCTGAAGCCGGGCACCACGGTCTACGACCTCAAGGCGGGCGGTGTCGACTACTCGACCACCGGCGGTCAGATCGACGACATCAAGGCCCAGCTCGACGAGCTCAAGCAGAAGATCGTCTCCGGCGAGATCGTCGTCCCCGACAAGGCCTCCTGATCCACGACCTCGAAGGGCCCGGCGGATTCCTCCCCGGGCCCTTTGGGTAACGTCCAGCGTTGCGCTTTCACCACCATGGCCATCCGTACGGAGGGGGCCGTCATCAGCACCTCGACACCGGCCGTCGAACTTGAGGGAATCACCAAACGGTTCCCCGGCGTCGTGGCCAACCGCGACATCTCCCTGTCCGTCCAGCAAGGGCACGTGCACGCCGTCGTCGGCGAGAACGGCGCGGGCAAGTCCACCCTCATGAAGATCCTGTACGGCATGCAGCGTCCGGACGAGGGTGAGATCCGGGTCAACGGCACGGGCGTGACCTTCAAATCCCCCTCCGACGCCATCGCCGTGGGCATCGGCATGGTCCACCAGCACTTCATGCTCGCCGACAACCTGACCGTGCTGGAGAACGTGATCCTCGGCAGCGAGCCCCGCGTCGGCGGGGTCGCCATCGACTTCGGCGCCGCGCGCCGCAGGATCAGGCAGATCTCCGACTCCTACGGCCTGGGCGTCGATCCGGACGCCATGATCGAGGACCTGGGTGTCGGCGCGCGGCAGCGCGTGGAGATCCTCAAGGTCCTCTACCGGGGAGCCCGCATCCTCATCCTCGACGAGCCGACCGCGGTGCTTGTGCCGCAGGAGGTGGACGAGCTCTTCGAGAACCTGCGCGGCCTGGTCCGCGAGGGCCTGACGATCATCTTCATCTCCCACAAACTGGACGAGGTGCTCTCGGTCGCCGACGCCGTCACCGTCATCAGACGCGGTACGACCGTCGCCGAGGTGAACCCCGGGGACGTCACCGCCAGGCAGCTGGCCGAGCTGATGGTCGGCAGCGAGCTGCCAAGCCCGGAGACGCGCGAGTCGACCGTCACCGACGAGGTCGCGCTCTCGGTGCGGAACCTGACGGTCCGCGCGCCCGACGGCAGGGTCCTCATCGAGGAGATCGGCTTCGACATCCGCAAGGGCGAGGTGCTCGGCATCGCGGGCGTCGAGGGCAACGGCCAGGCGGAACTGGTCGAGGCCGTCATGGGGATGCGCCAGGCGGAGGGGGAGATCCTCCTCGGTGACCAGGACATCTCCGCCTGGACGACGCTGCGCCGCCGTGAGGCGGGCATCGGCTACATCCCCGAGGACCGGCACCGGCACGGCCTGCTGCTTGAGGCGCCGCTCTGGGAGAACAGGATCCTCGGCCACCAGACACGGCGGCCGAACGTCAGGGGACCCTGGATCGACCGCTCGGGCGCCCGCGCGGACACCCGGCGCATCGTCGAGCAGTACGACGTCCGTACGCCGGGGATCGACGTGGAGGCCGCGTCCCTCTCCGGCGGCAACCAGCAGAAGCTGATCGTCGGCAGGGAGATGAGCGGGGAGCCGGTCTTCCTGATCGCCTCCCACCCGACCCGGGGGGTGGACGTCGGGGCGCAGGCCGCGATCTGGGACCACCTGCGGGCCGCCCGCGCGGCCGGGCTGGCCGTCCTGCTGATCTCGGCGGACCTGGACGAGCTGATCGGCCTGTCCGACACGCTGAAGGTGATCCTGCGCGGACGGCTGGTCGCCGACGTCGATCCGGCGACGGTCACGCCCGAGCTGCTGGGGTCGGCCATGACGGGCGCGGGGGAGGCGGCATGAGCGACGGTACGGCCGGCGGCCGGGAGGCGGGGTCCACCTTCGTCGACAGGCTGATGGGCCGGGTCAAACTCGGCGGTCTGCTCTCGCTGGCCGCGCCGGTCCTGGCCATCGTGTTCGCCGGCCTGGTCACCTCGGCCATCCTGCTGGTCACCGGAGCCCCTCCGGTGGAGACGCTGGGCGTGATGGTCGACTACGGCGTGCAGCCCAGGTCGCTGGCGCTGGCGTTGAACCTCGCCTCCGGCTACTACCTGTCCGCGCTGGCCGTGGCGATCGGGTTCAGGATGAACCTGTTCAACATCGGCGTCGACGGGCAGTACCGGCTGGCGGCGCTCATCGCGGCGGCCGTCGGCGGCGCCATCACGCTGCCCGCCCCGCTGCACATCGCCGCGATCCTGCTGGTCGCCGTGCTGGTCGGCGCGGGCTGGGCGTCGATCGCCGCGGTGCTCAAGGTCAGGCGCGGCGTCAGCGAGGTCATCTCCACGATCATGCTGAACGCCATCGCGACCGCCCTGGGCTCCTGGCTGCTCAACAAGGACCGGCTGGCGGTCGAGGTCGCGGGCAGCAACAACATCGGCACCCAGCCGCTCGGCCCCTCCGCCCAGGTCCCCGGCATCCCGCTCATCCCGGGGAGCCCGCTGAAGGTGGACGGCCTGATCATCCTGGCGGCCGTCATGGGCCTGCTCTACTACGTGGTGCTCAACCGGACCCGTTTCGGCTTCGACCTGCGCGCCACCGGGCGTTCCGAGCCCGCGGCCGTGGCCAGCGGTGTCAACGTCAAACGGATGGTCCTCGTCACGATGATCATGTCCGGCGCGGTCGCGGGCCTGGCGGGCATGCCGAACCTGCTCGGCGAGTCCTACAGCTACAGCCTGAACTTCCCGCCGGGGCTCGGGTTCACCGGCATCGCCATCGCGCTGCTCGGCCGCAACAACCCCGTGGGCATCGCCTTCGGCGCGTTGCTGTGGGCCTTCCTCGACACCTCGTCGAACATCCTGCAGATCCACGACATCTCCCCGGAGATCGTCGAGATCATGAAGGGCACGATCGTCCTCTCGGTGATCGTCGCCTACGAGCTGGTCCACCGCTACCAGATCTCGGCGGGACAGCGCAGGGTCAGCAAGGAGCTGTCCGGCGGACCCAAGGTCCAGGCCGAAGGAGCGTCGGCATGAGCGAAGGCGGTCTCACCCTGGCCAAGGTTCCCGTCGCGGAGCCGCCCAGGCCGCGCAGGTTCAGGGTCACCTGGCCGATCCTGCTGTCCGCCTTCGGCGCCCTGGTCGTGCTGCTCTCGGTCACCAGGACGGTCACCGGCGCCGCCGACCTCACCTCGGCGGGGGCGATCAACGCCGCCGTCGCGCTGGCGGTCCCGATCGGCCTGGCCGGTCTCGGCGGCCTGTGGTCGGAGCGGGCGGGCGTGGTCAACATCGGCCTTGAGGGCATGATGGTCATGGGCACCTGGTGCGGTGCCTGGGGGGCGCTCCACTTCGGCAACCCGTGGGCGGGTGTGCTCGCCGGGGCGATCGGCGGCGCCCTGGGCGGCCTGCTGCACGCGGTCGCGACCGTGACGTTCGGGGTCGACCACATCATCTCCGGTGTCGCGATCAACATCCTGGGCGTGGGCGTCACCGAGTTCCTCTCCAAGATCACCTTCGCGGAGATGCCGGGCGGCGGTGACTCCCAGTCGCCTCCCGTGCCCAAGCCCGGCATCGTGAGTGTGCCCGGCGTGGAGGACGGCCTGGCCGCCCTTGAGTCCGGTCACTGGTTCCTGGTCTCCGACCTGGCGGGCATCGTGCGGGGCCTGCTGACGAACGTCTCGCTGTTCACGGTCCTGGCGATCGCGCTGGTCCCGCTGAGCTACTACGTGCTGTGGCGTACGGCCTTCGGCCTGCGGCTGCGCTCCTGTGGCGAGCGTCCGGTCGCGGCGGAGTCGCTGGGCGTCAACGTCTACTTCCACAAGTACGCCGCGGTGCTCGTCTCCGGTGCCCTGGCCGGTCTCGGCGGGGCCTTCCTCTCGCTGGTGGCCGCGACCGCCTACCGGGAGGGGCAGACCGGAGGCCGGGGCTTCATCGGCCTGGCCGCGATGATCTTCGGTAACTGGCGTCCCGGCGGCCTGGCCGCGGGCGCGGCGCTGTTCGGCTACACCGACGCGCTCCAGCTTCGCCGGGGCGGGGAGTCGGTGCACGCGCTGCTGCTCGTGGTGGCGATCCTCGTCGCCGCCGCGGCCGTCTACCAGCTCGTCGCCCAGCGGCGCACCCAGGCCGCGGTGATCAGCGGGATCGCGGCGGTCGCGGTCTTCGTGGTGTTCGCGCTGACCAGCACCATCCCCTCGGAGTTCACCTCGGTCGCCCCGCACGTCACCACGCTGCTGGTGCTCTCGCTGGCCGCCCAGCGGTTGCGTCCGCCCGCCGCCGACGGCGTGCCGTACCGCAGGGGGCAGGCGAAGTGAGCGGGGAGAACGTGGACTGGCCCGCCCTCAGGCGGGAGGCCGTACGGGTGATGGCCCACGCCTACGCGCCCTACTCGAAGTTCCCCGTCGGCGCCGCGGCCCTGGTCGACGACGGGAGGGTCGTCTCCGGCTGCAACGTGGAGAACGCCTCCTACGGCCTGGGCCTGTGCGCCGAGTGCGGCCTGGTCAGTGCCCTCCAGGCGAGCGGGGGCGGCAGGCTGGTCGCCTTCACCTGCGTGGACGGCCGTGGGGGACTGCTCATGCCGTGCGGCAGGTGCAGGCAGCTGCTGCTGGAGTTCGGCGGCCCGGGCCTGCTCGTGGAGACCGTGGACGGTCCCAGAACGCTGGCTGAGATCCTGCCGTACGCGTTCGGGCCGGACGACCTGGACCGGGGAGACTGAGGAATGGACGCCGTCGACGTCATCGTCACCAAGCGGGACGGCCGTGAGCTGTCAACCGGGCAGATCGACTGGGTGCTCGACGCCTACACCCGGGGCGCGGTCGCCGACGAGCAGATGTCCGCGCTGGCGATGGCCGTCCTGCTCAACGGCATGAACCGGCGGGAGATCGCCGACTGGACCCAGGCCATGATCCGCTCCGGCTCCAGGATGGACTGGTCGGGGCTGCCGGGCCGTACGACGGACAAGCACTCGACCGGCGGCGTCGGAGACAAGATCACGCTGCCGCTGGCGCCGCTGGTCGCCGCGTGCGGCGGCTACGTCCCCCAGCTCTCGGGGCGGGGGCTGGGGCACACCGGGGGCACGCTGGACAAGCTGGAGTCGATCCCCGGCTGGCGCGCCTCGCTGTCGGGCCAGGAGATGCTCGGTGTGCTCGGCGAGACCGGCGCGGTCGTCTGCGCGGCGGGGGAGGGACTCGCCCCGGCGGACAGGAAGCTGTACGCGCTGCGCGACGTGACCGGCACCGTGGAGTCGATCCCGCTGATCGCCTCCTCGATCATGTCGAAGAAGATCGCGGAGGGCACCGGGGCGCTGGTGCTGGACGTGAAGGTCGGCTCGGGCGCCTTCATGAAGACCGTGGAGCGGGCCCGTGAGCTGGCCACGACCATGGTCGAGCTGGGCACGGACGCCGGCGTGCGCACCGTGGCGCTGCTCACCGCGATGGACCGGCCGCTGGGCAGGACCGTGGGCAACGCGCTTGAGGTGGCCGAGTCCGTCGAGGTGCTCGCGGGCGGCGGCCCGGCGGACGTGGTGGAGCTGACGCTGCGGCTGGCCCACGAGATGCTCCAGGCGGCGGGGATCGACGGCGACCCGGAGCGGGCGCTGCGGGACGGCTCCGCGATGGACGTCTGGCGCCGCATGATCGCCGCCCAGGGAGGTGACCCCGACGCCCCCCTGCCCAGGGCGGCGGAGACCCTTGAGGTGACCGCGCCCGCCTCCGGCGTGCTGACCGGGCTCGACGCCTACGGCGTGGGCCTGGCCGCCTGGCGGCTCGGCGCGGGCAGGGAGCGCAAGGAGGACCCGGTCTCCTTCGGAGCGGGCGTCGTGCTGCACGCGGGCCTGGGCGAGACCGTACGGCGGGGCCAGCCGCTGATGACGCTGCACGCCGACGACGCCTCCCGTTTCGAGCGGGCGCTGGCCGCGCTCGACGGCGCCTACGTCATCGCCGAAGGGGGAGCCGTCGAGGCGCTGCCCCTGGTGATCGACCGGATCACGGCCTGAGGCCGGATCACGGCCTGGGCGCAGGTCTCAGCCGCCCAGGCTGAGGAGCCTGTCGACCAGGGAACGGGCGTGGTCGGGGCCGACCGGGCGGCTGAAGAACATCGCGTGGTAGTACAGGGGCGCGATGACGACCTCCATCAGTTCGAGCAGCGTGGGAGGGCGCTCCCCGCGCTCGGCGGCCCTGTCGAGCATGCCCTCAAGCTGCACCGCCCGGTCGACCAGGTAGGTCGCGCCCTCGGGGCCGCGTGAGCCGATCATGGCCGCGCGCAGGTAGAGGTTGCCCAGCGGCCCCGCGACGTCCTCGGCCACCTGGAGCGCGTAGGCCTCCAGATCGCCGCGGAGCGTGCCCGTGTCGGGCACCGGGGACCCCTGGGACAGGCGTTCGACCACCACGTCGTCCACCAGTGCGTTGAGCGTGCCCCAACGCCGGTAGATCGTGGCCTGGTGCACGCCGGACCGTTCGGCCACCACGGCGATGCTCAGGTCGTCCCAGCGGTCCTCACGCAGCAGGTCGAGCACCGCCTCGTGCACAGCCGTCCTGACCTTCGCGGTGCGGCCTCCCGGTCTCTGTACAGGTTGCATGGGAACAGACTAACGCGAACCGTCTTGCTTTAGTGTCGAGCGCACGCTACTTTGAAGCGAAATTACTCGCATTAAGGAGTTGGGGATGCGTCCTCTCGTCTTCGCGGAAGACACCACGTTCTGGTACGAGACACTGCGCATGTTCGGCCACATCGCCTACGGCGGCGCCGACTTCGGCGAGGTCGTCACGACCTCCCAGCGCATCGCCGAGAGCGACTACGACAGCTGGCACGACGAGTGGCTGGCCACGGCGGACCGGGTGGCCGCGGAGGCGGAGCGCTCACGGGCCGCCGGGTACCGGATCAGCGCCGCCGACGGCTTCCTGCGCGCGTCCAACTACTACCGCGCGGCCGAGTTCTTCCTGCACGGCGACCCGTCGGACCCGCGCCTCGCGGCCGCCTACGCGCGGCAGGTCGCGGCCTTCGGGAAGTTCGCCGAGGTCCATGACGTCGAGCCGGTCGAGATTCCCTACGAGGGGACCACGCTGCCCGGCTACCTCTACCGTGGCAGCGGGGGCGCCACGGTCGTCATGCACAACGGCTTCGACGGCAGCGTGGAGGAGATGCACTTCTTCGGGGCGGCGGCGCTGCGGGAACGCGGTTTCAACGTGCTGACCTTCGACGGCCCCGGGCAGCCGGGCGCCATCAGGAAGGGCCTGGTCTTCCGGCCCGACTGGGAGAACGTGGTCGGTCCGGTGCTCGACTGGCTTGAGGCCAGGCCGTACGTGGACCGGGAGCGGGTCGCGCTGCTCGGGGCGAGCATGGGAGGCCTGCTGGCGCCGCGCGCGGCGGCGTTCGAGCCCAGGATCAAGGCGCTCGTCGCCTTCGACGGCGTCTACGACATGGGCGTCGTCATCGCCGAGCGGTTCGGCGGCGACAGGGAGGCGGCCAGGCGGGCCCTCGACGACCCGGAGGCCGACGCGTTCATGCGCGGGCTGATGGAGCGGGACGCGGTCGCGCGCTGGGCCATCGGCCACGGCACCTGGGTGACGGGCACCTCGCCGAGCGGCTACGCCAGGGCGATGCTCGACGACTACCACCTGGGCGACGGCGTCGCCGAGCGGATCACCTGCCCGACGCTCGTCTGCTCCGCCCCCGACGACTTCGCGTTCAGGGGGCAGCCCGAGACGCTGTACGCCCATCTGACCTGTGAGAAGACGCTCATCGAGTTTCACGAGTCCGAGGGGGCCGACGCTCACTGCCAGTCGGGCGCCCAGCGCCTGGCGATGGCCCGCATCGGTGACTGGCTGGAGCTGACCCTCCGGTAGCCGGTTCGGCCGCGGACCGCGCCCTCGGAGGCGGGGATCAGACCTCCGCGGGGCGTGACTCCGTGGTCAGGGCGCGCATCAGCACGGCCCGGTGGGTCGGCAGGGCCTCCTTGTGGCGCGCGCGGCCCTCGTCGGTGATGCGGACGAACACCCCGCGCCGGTCGGCCTCGCACATGTTCCTGCAGACCAGGCCCGCCTTCTCCAGGCGCGCGATCAGCCGCGAACACGCGCTCTGGCTCAGGTGGACGGCGTCGGCCACCTCCTGGACGCGGTATTTGTCGCGGCCGCCCTCGACCATGCGCTCCAGGACCTCGAACTCGCTCATCCCGAGCCGGTGGCGCTCGGAGAGCTCACGTTCCAGCGCGCACGAGGCCGCGGCGTGCCTGGCCAGCACATCTCGCCACAGGTGCACGACGGAATCCTCGTTCATGTCGCGGAGCATACCATCCTCAGTCAACTAATGCATGCGAATTAAGTTCGTTTGCATTAGATGCGTCTGCATGTATGGTTGTCCGCATGATCTCCTCCACGGAAGAGCGCTGGGACGCGCGCCTCTGGGCAGCGCTCGCGGTGCTCTGCGCCGTCATCTTCCTCGACGCCCTCGACGTCTCGATGGTGGGAGTCGCGCTGCCGTCCATCCAGGCGGACCTGGGTCTCTCCACCTCTGCCCTGCAGTGGGTGGTCAGCGGCTACGTGCTCGGATACGGCGGGTTGCTGCTCCTCGGCGGCCGCACCGCCGACCTCCTCGGCAGGCGCAAGGTCTTCCTGGCCGCGCTCGCCGTCTTCGTGTTCGCCTCCCTCCTCGGCGGCCTGGTCAACGACGGGACGATGCTGATCGCCGCCCGGTTCGTCAAGGGTGTCAGCGCCGCCTTCACCGCCCCCGCCGCGCTGTCCATCATCACCACGACCTTCGCCGAGGGCCCCGCCCGCAACCGGGCTCTGAGCGTCTTCACGGCCTCCGGCGCCAGCGGATTCTCGCTGGGCCTGGTCATCTCCGGCTTCCTGACCGAACTCGGCTGGCGCTGGACGTTCCTCATGCCGGTCCCCGTCGCGGTCATCGCGCTGTTCGCGGCCATGAAGGTCCTGCCCAAGCGGCGTGAGGAGAGGGCGGAGAGCGGTCACGACCTCATCGGCGCGGTGACGATCACCGCCTCGATGCTGCTGCTCGTCTTCACCGTCGTCGAAGCGCCCGCCGCGGGCTGGTTCTCCCTGCGCACCATCGGCTCCCTGGTCGGCTCCGCCGTACTGCTCGGCCTGTTCGTGCTGACCGAGTCGAAGGTCAAGCACCCTCTGGTACGGCTCGGCATCCTGCGCTCGGGGCCGATCGTCCGGGCCAACCTCGGACTGGTGATCCTGTTCGGCTCCTACGTCGGCTTCCAGTTCGTGGCCATGCAGTACTTCCAGAACTTCCTGCACTGGTCGGCCCTGGAGACCGCGCTGGCCTTCCTGCCCGCCGGAGTCCTGGTGGCCGTGACGTCGACCAAGATGGGCAGCCTGGCCGACCGGTTCGGCACCGGCAAGCTGATCGCGGTCGGCTCGGCCTCGCTGGCGGGCGCCTTCGCCCTGTTCCTGCGGGTCAACGCCGACCCCAGCCTGGCCACGCTGGTCATCCCCGGCATGGTCCTGCTGGGCATCGCCTTCGCCCTGTCCTTCCCCTCGCTGAACATCCAGGCGACCAACGGCGTCGCCGACGACGAGCAGGGCCTGGCCTCCGGCCTGCTCAACACCTCGGGGCAGGTCGGCGGGGCGATCGTGCTGGCCGTCGTGACGGCCGTGCTCACCTCGAACACCGGTGCCAACCCGCTGGACGCCTTCCGCGCCGCGATCATGGTCTCCGCGATCCTCGCCGTGGTCGGCCTGCTGGTCGCCCTCACCGGGCTGCGCCGCCCCCGCTCCGCGTCCGTGGCCGTGGACGCCGTGGACGCCGGAGAGGGCAGGGTGCTGGAGACCGTCTGAGACGCGCGGGCCGTACGGCTCGCGGAACCTGGCCTTCGGGGCCGCCGACGCAGAAACCGGGGCGCGTCGGCGGCCCCGAAGCCGTGTACCGGGTGTGGATCTTCGCAGGTGGTGAACCCGGCCCGGCCTCTGGGCATCTAACCGGACAGGAGGCCATAATGAAGCGCACCCGCGTCGCACTCGCCCTTGCCCCGTTCGTCCTGCTGACCGGTTGCGGCCTGTCCGGCGGCCCGCCCTCGGCCGCGCCGGGGACGACCGCCCCGCCGACCGTCACGGCCACCGTCACCGTCTCACCCTCCGTCTCCTCCTCCGCCACGGCCTCTCCCGACTTCCCCGGGGAGACCCGGCTCGGGCCTCCGACGAGCACGCGGGAGGTCACGGTCAGGCGGACCACGGACAACCCGCCCCTCGTGCTCGGGGCGCGCTTCGCCAAGCACGACGGGTTCGACCGGGTGGTGATCGACCTGAGCGGCGGGCAGCCCGGCTACAGCGTGCAGTGGGTGCCCAAGCTGGTCCAGGACGGTTCGGGCGACCCGATCGACGCCCCGGGAGGGGCCTACCTCCAGGTGACCATCACCCCCGCGAACGCGCACGGTGAGACCGGCTCCCCGACCTGGGTCGGCGGCCCGGTCTTCCACGCCGGGCTGGGCAACGTGCGCAGCGTGGTCAAGACCGGAGACTTCGAGGCCGTGGTCGGCGTGGGCATCGTCCTCGACCACCGGGCGGCCTTCCGGGTCCTGGAGCAGCGCAACCCGCAGCGCCTGGTCATCGACGTCGCGCACTGACCGTGCCCCGGCAGCGCCCCGGCTGTGCCCTGGTGGCGCCCCGTCGGTGTCCCGGTGGTGCACTGGTGGTGCCCCGCCGGTCGGCGGCGCGCCACCGGGGGAGGTGGGCTCCCGGCGCCGGCCCGAGCGCTGGCAGACTGGCCCGATGGTACGCAGAATCGACAACGCCACCCGCATCCCCGTCCCCGGCGGCAAGACCATCGACGAGTACGTCGGCCGGGTCAACAGCGGCGACACCCAGATCTCGATCGCCCACATGACGGCTCCCCCCGGGTGGGACGAACCCGCCCAGACGCCGGAGTTCGCCGAGTACACCCTCGTGCTCAGGGGCACGGTCGTCGTCGAGCACGACGAGGGTGTCACCGAGGTCGGTGCGGGCCAGGCGTTCGTGAGCGAGCCGGGGGAGAAGATCCGTTACAGCTCCGGCCCCGAGGGCGCCGAGTACGTCGCGGTGTGCCTGCCCGCCTTCTCCCCGGAGACCGCCAACCGCTCCGAATGACGACCGGAAGGCTCCGGGCTTGACCTGGAGTGCACTCCACATCCCAGACTCCTTTACCGGGGCCCGCGAACGCCGGGCCGTACCGGAAGGACACCATGAAGTACCGCACCATCGGCACCGACCCGAAGACCCGCCGCGAGGTGAGCGTGATCGCCCTGGGCGCCATGCTCTTCGGGTCGGCGACCGACGAGAGCACCTCCTACGCGATCCTCGACCGCTACGTCGAGGCGGGCGGGACGTTCGTCGACACCTCGAACAACTACGCCTACTGGGTCGACGGAAGCCTGGGCGGGCGGAGCGAGGAACTGCTCGGGCGGTGGCGGCGCAGCCGCGGCGTCGGGGACGAGATTGTCATCGCCACCAAGCTGGGCGCCCGCCCGCTCGTGCCCGGCACCGGCTACGCCGACGGCGCCGACGGGCTGTCCGCGAAGGCGATCAGGGAGTCCGCCGAGGCCAGCAGGGAGCGGCTCGGGGTGGACAGGCTCGACATGCTCTACGCGCACATCGAGGACAGGAGCGTCTCGGCGCGGGAGACCGTCGAGGGCTTCGCCGAGCTGGTCACCGAGGGAACGGTCGGGCTGCTCGGGGTGAGCAACCACGCGGTCTGGCGGGTCGAGCGGGCCCGTGCCATCGCCGCCGAGGCCGGGCTGCCCGGCTACGAGGTCCTGCAGTACCAGCACAGCCTCCTGCGCCCGCGCTACGACATGCCCTACGGCATCTTCCCCGAGGGCAGCCTTGGTCACGCCGGGGCCGAACTGCTGAGCTACCTGAAGGAGGAGCGCGACCTCACCCTGGTCGCCTACTCCCCGCTGATGGGCGGCGTCTACGCCCGGCAGGACAAGCAGCTGCCGCCGGACTACGACCACCCGGGAACGCCCGTCAGGCTCGCGGCGCTGCGTGAGGTCGCCGCGGAGACCGGGGCGACGGTCAATCAGGTGGTGCTGGCCTGGCAGCTCGGCGGGCCGTACCCGATCATCCCGCTGGTCGGCGCCTCCTCCGTCGCGCAGCTTGAGGAGAGCCTGGCCGCCGTGGACCTGGAGCTGACGGAGGACCAGCGAGCCCGTCTGGACGTGTTCTGACGGCCGTCAGGTCGTCTCCCCACGCCCGAAGGCGCCGGGGCCCGCGTGGAAGAGGCCGATGAGCAGGACGCTCACGCCGATGGAGGCGAAGGCCGGTCCGGGGTGCCGGTCGATGTGCGCCCACCACAGCAGCGCGCCGCCGAGGACCAGGCCCGCCCATCCCGCGACGAGGTTGGGGACGGGCCCGTTGCCCAGGGCGCTCGGGTAACGCCTTCTGGTGATGCCGCGGACGAAGTGCGGCAGCCCGTTACCGGCGACGAGGCCGCCGAGGAAACTGAGAACGATCGTCTGCCACATCGTGGAAGTCCTTATGGTCGGTCGAGCTGACGGCTGAGCATGGGAAGCAGCACCGCGTCCACGAGTGTGTGCAGGAAGAGGTCGTCGAGGGGTTCGCCGGTGACGAGGAGACGGGACAGCAGCGCGGCCGAGCCGATTTCGGCGAGGAGCGCGTGGTCGACCGTCTCGGGAACCTCGCCCCTGGCGGCGGCCCTGGTCAGGACGGCCGCGAACACCTCACGTTTGTGGTCGAGGACGTGTCGCCGTACGGCGTGCGCGAGATCGGGGTCGCGACGCATCGCGACGAGGAGCCCGAGAATGAGCGCACTGTCCTGGCCGGTGAGGCCGGCTCGCAGCTCCAGCAGCACCGCCACCAGGTCGTCACGCAGATTCGTGGTTTCGGGTGGGGTGGCCACCGGTGTTCCGGCATACCGCCGTACGGCCGTCCCCACCAGCTCGGCCTTGCCCGGCCATCGTCGATAGATCGTGGCCTTGCTGGCGTGGGCACGCTCCGCGACGGCCTCGATGGTCAACCGGTCGTAACCGACCTCGCCCAGCAGGCTCATGGCCGCGAGCAGGATGGCTTCCTCCCGGATCTCGCCGCGTCGGCGCGTCGGCATCCCGACCTCCTGTCGAAACGGTGTCGTTCACATCGAGAAGTGTACGCATGCGTTTCGATTTTGCGGAAGAGGCCGACGGGGGCGGGCGCGTGGCCGTCGCCTTCCGCCCCGGACCTCGCCCCTAGGATGAGGAGATGAGTCAGCCACTCGCCCTTGAGGAGATCCGTCAGGCTCCCAAGGTGTTGCTCCACGACCACCTCGACGGTGGCCTGCGGCCGGAGACGATCGCCGATCTGGCGCGTGAGTCGGGATACGCCGGGCTGCCGACGACGGACCCGGACGCGCTGCGCGCCTGGTTCCGTGAGGCCTCCGACTCCGGGTCGCTCGAACGCTACCTTGAGACCTTCGACCACACGGTCGGCGTCATGCAGACCCGCGAGGCCCTGGTGCGGGTCGCCGCCGAGTGCGCGGAGGACCTGGCCGCCGACGGCGTGGTCTACGCCGAGGTGCGCTACGCGCCGGAACAGCACACCCAGGCGGGTCTCAGCCTCGAAGAGGTGATCGAGGCGGTGATCGAGGGGTTCGAGACCGGCTCACGGGGCCGTGGCATCAAGGTGGGCACCCTGCTGACCGCGATGCGCCACCAGGCCAGGTCCATGGAGATCGCCGAGCTGGCCGTCCGCTACCGCGACGTGGGCGTCGCGGGCTTCGACATCGCAGGGGCGGAGGCGGGCTACCCGCCGACCCGTCACCTCGACGCCTTCGAGTATCTCCAGCGGGAGAACGCCCACTTCACCATCCACGCCGGGGAGGCCTTCGGCCTGCCGTCGATCTGGCAGGCGCTCCAGTGGTGCGGCGCGGACCGGCTCGGCCACGGGGTCCGCATCATCGACGACATCACGGTCTCCGAGGACGGGCAGGCGAAACTGGGCAGGCTGGCGGCCTACGTCCGTGACAAGCGTGTCCCGCTGGAGATGTGCCCGACCTCCAACCTCCAGACCGGGGCCGCCCCCTCCATCGCCGAGCACCCGATCGGGCTGCTGCGGTCGCTGAACTTCCGGGTCACGGTCAACACCGACAACCGGCTGATGAGCGGAACCTCCCTCTCCGAGGAGTTCACCAAGCTCTCGGAGACCTTCGGGTACGGCTGGGACGACCTGCAGTGGTTCACCATCAACGCGATGAAGTCGGCGTTCCTGCCGTTCGACGAACGGCTGGCGCTCATCAACGGCGTCATCAAGCCCGGGTTCGCACGGCTCAAATGGCGGACGTGATTCCCCGCGGATGTGTTGAAGCCTCCCGTGATCGGGTTGGATGGAGGTTCGTGACGAGAGTGGGAGCTGTGGGATGAAACAGGCGTTCCGATCGACGGCCGTGCAGGTGCTCGGCTGGATCTGGATGGCCTTCGCCGCCTTCAACGCGGTCGATCTGATCGTCCGGTTCAGCGGGCGGCCCTCGGTGGTCGCCGCCGCGGTGCTGACCGTGCTGACCGCGGTGGTCCTCATCACCTGCCTGCGCCCCGTGACCAAGTTCGTCGAGGGCGGTGTGCTGGTCCGCAACCCCCTCAGGAACTTCTTCGTGCCGTGGCTGCTCGTGGACGACGTCAGCGTCTCCCACTCGATCATGATCACCTCGGGAGACAGGAAGATCCGCTGCTGGACGCCGCAGGCCTCGGGGCGTGAGCGGGTCTCCGCCATGCGCAGGGCCCTGCCGGGCAAGGGGGGCCGGTTGAGGACCGAGCCCGCGCGGTCGAAGGGCGAGCAGGCGGCGGTCGAGGCGCTGGCGGGCAAGACCCACGCCGACTGGGTCGCCGAGCAGATGCTCGAACGAGCGCGCTCGGCCAAGCGGACGGCGTCGAAGGCCACCGGCACCGCGCCGGAGCCGGGGACGGTCAGGGTGACCTGGTCGCCGACCGCCCTGGCGGCCCTGGCCGTCTCGGTGGTCATGATCGTCGTCGCCCTCCTCTCCTGACGCCCGGCACCCGGGGCTCGGCCTCGGATGCCGGGCGTCGGAGAACGCGTCAGAGGATCAGAAGACAGGGTGGATGCCGAACACCGGGGCGCGGACCCCCGCCGGCAGCAGCACCACCCGCTTGGGCAGCAGGCTGCGGTCCTCGATGAGGTTGCGGCCGATGTACTGGTTGGTGCCCGCCAGCCTGATCCTGGCCGTCCGGATCACCTCTCCGGGGCCGTCGGGGGTCAGGTCGGAGGTGGGGCCGGAGGCGAGGCCGTCCTCGATGGGGGTGGCCTCCTCGATGACGAAGACCGAGTGCGGGGGCACGTGGCCGGGGGCGCTCACGCGCAACTGGGTGAAGGGCTCGGTTTGGGGGACGTAGACCAGGCCGTGGGTGCGCTCGTCAAGGAACCGGACGCCGCCGCGGGCGGGCAGAATGCGGAACCTGGTGGCCGGGGGTGAGGGCAGCAGGGCGGCGAAGACCCTGCCGTCGATGTTCACCACGTGCCCTCGGCCGATGGTGAGCGTGACCCTGGGTGGCAGGGGAGCCGAGACGGTCTCGGCGGAGGCGGCGGTGGACAGCCCGGGCACCAGGACGGTGGCCAGAGCAGTGGCCAGAACGGTGGCCAGCGCGGCCAGGTGGGCGCGGATCGGACGCATACTCTCTGCCTTCCTTGTGGAGGGAGACCGAAGGACATCCCGGCCTCGTCTGCACAGAAAGCATGCGATCGATTACTCAGAGTGGCTGTAGCCGTGGGGTGAGGGCTGCCCTACCGTCCCGGAGCCGACCGGCGGGCCACAGGTTCAGAGCGGCGGATCGCAGGCCGGAGCGGCGATTCGCGGGTCGGGGCCGACAGGTCACATTTCCAAGACCGCAGGTCACAGGCCCAAGACCGCAGGTCACGGGTCCAGGATGGCGGGCCACCGGCCTGGGGCGGCGAGCCGCGGGCCGGGGCCGCCGCGGGTCACAGGCCCAGCGCGACGGAGAGGTCGGCGCGAAGGGCGTCGAGGTCGTGTACGGCTCGCTCCCTGGCCGCGGAGACCTCCCCCTCGACCGGCACCACGACCTCCAGGTAGCACTTGAGCTTCGGTTCGGTGCCCGAGGGGCGGACCACGACGCGGGCGCCCCCGGACAGGCGGTAACGCAGTCCCTCTGTCGGCGGCAGCCCGTCCAGGCCCTCACCCAGGTCGTCGACCGCCTCGACCTTGCGCCCGCCGAGCTCGGCCGGGGGCACGGCGCGCAGCCCGGCCATCGCCTCGGCGATCAGTGACAGGTCGGCGACCCTGAAGGACAGCTGGGACGTGGCGTGCAGGCCGTACCTCCTGGCCTGGTCGTCGAGGAGGTCGAGCAGGGTTCGTCCCCGCTCGCCGGCCTCGGCGGCGAGCCCGGCGACGGTCAGCGCGGCGCCGATGCCGTCCTTGTCGTGGACGGGCAGGCCTTCGTCGGAGCCGACGCTGTAGCCCAGGGCCTCCTCGTAGCCGAAGACCAGCCCGGGCCCGGCCTTCATGATCCATTTGAAGCCGGTGAGGGTCTCCGCGTGGCGGACGCCGTACTCGGCGGCGATCTTGCCGAGCAGTGAGGAGGAGACGATCGTGGTGGCGACCAGGCGGTCCTCGCCGGAGGTGTGCCTGATCACGTGCTCGCCGAGGAGCGCGCCGACCTCGTCGCCGGTGAGCATCCGGTGACCCCCGCCGGGCAGGCGCACGCCGACCGCGCACCGGTCGGCGTCGGGGTCGTTGGCCAGCACGATGTCGGCGTCGATCCGCCGGGCCAGCCCGAACGCGAGGTCCATCGCGCCGGGTTCCTCCGGGTTGGGGAAAGCGACGGTGGGGAAGTCCGGATCGGGGGCCGCCTGCTCCTCGACGGCCACGGGGGCGTCGAATCCGGCCGCCAGGAAGGCGCGCGCGGCCAGGTCGCCGCCGACGCCGTGCAGCGGGGTGTAGGCGACCCGCAGCCGCCTGGCCTCGCCGATGGGCAGCGCCGTCACCGCCGCCAGATAGGCGGACACGACGTCGTCGCCGAGTTCGGTCCACGACGAGCCGAGCGGCAGCTCGGAGACCGGCCCGACGGCGTCGATCGCGGCGGAGATCTCCGTGTCGACCGGCGGCACGATCTGCGAGCCGTCCCCCCAGTAGACCTTGTAGCCGTTGTCCCTCGGCGGGTTGTGGCTGGCGGTGACGGTCACCCCGGCGTCCGCCCCGAGACGCCGTACGGCGAAGGCCAGCACCGGGGTCGGCAGCGGGCCGCAGAAAACCGAGGCCCGCAGCCCGGCGCCGGTGAGCACGGCGGCGGTGTCACGGGCGAAGACGTCGGACTTGTGCCTGGCGTCGTAGCCGATCACGACGTGCGCCCCGGGGCCGAGGGCCCGGGCGAGCCCGGCGGCGGCGCGCATGACCGTGACCCGGTTCATCCGGTTGGGCCCCGCGCCCAGCTCGCCGCGCAGCCCGGCCGTACCGAACTCAAGCCTGGTGTGGAAGCGCTCGCGCAGCGCCTCCAGGCTCTCCGGGAACCGGTCGAGCAGATCGGTCAGCTCGGCCCTGGTCTCCGGGTCGGGGTCCTGGGCGAGCCAGGCCCGCGCGCGCCGTACGAGATCGTCGCTCATCGTGGCCTCCCGCTACAGCTTGCAGACGACCTGGGCGAGCAGGTCTCCCATGCGCGAGGCGGTGGCGCGGCCGACCGCCAGCACCTCCTCGTGGTTGAGCGGCTCGCCGACCAGGCCCGCGCCCGGGTTGGTGACCAGGGAGACGCCGAGCACGTCCGCCCCGCCCTCCCTGGCCGCGATGGCTTCGAGCACCGTGGACATCCCGACCATGTCGCCGCCGAGGATCCTGCACATGCGGACCTCGGCGGGCGTCTCGTAGGTCGGCCCGCGGAAGGCCACGTAGACACCCTCGGTCATGGACGGCTCGACCTCCCGGACGAGGTCGCGCAGCCGGGGGGTGTAGACGTCGGTCAGGTCGACGAAGGTGGCGCCGGTGATGGGGCCGGCGCCGGTCAGGTTGATGTGGTCACTGATCAGTACGGCCTCGCCGACCCGCTGGGTCTCCGGGCGTAGCCCGCCCGCCGCGTTGGTCAGCACGATCGTCCCCGCGCCCGCCCTGATCGCGGTCCGCACCCCGTGCACGACCGGGTCGACGCCCCTGCCCTCGTAGAGGTGGGTACGGCCGAGGAAGATCAACGCGTTCGTGCCGGACCCGGTGCGCACCGCGCGGATCCTGCCCGCGTGTCCCTCGACCGCGGGAGGGGCGAACCCGGGCAGGTCGGTCACCGGGATCTCGGCGATCGTCTCACCGATCGCGTCGGCGGCCGGAACCCATCCCGAACCCATCACCAGGGCGACATCGAAGGAGCTCACGCCGACGGCCTTCCTCAGGGCGGCCGCGGCGTCCGTTGCGAGGGCATAAGGGTCGTTGGTCACGAACTGAGGGTACTCGTCCCGCCGTGGGAAACGGCGGGACAGAGCCGGTCAGCCTCCCGCGGACGTGCAGGGACGGCCCCGCAGCTGCCTGACGTAGTCGTCCGGCGCGCCCGCCTTCTCCGCGGCCTCGGCCAGGATGCCGAGATAGCGCGCGGACGGCAGGCCGCCCTCGTAACCGTCGATGACGTAGAACCAGGCGACGACCTCGCCGTCCAGGGTCTGCACTCGGAGCCTGACCTTGTGGTAGAGGCCGCGCGCGGCGCCCTCCCACTGGTCGAGGGAGGTCTCGTCCCACTCGGGCACGTCGTAGAGCACGACGAAGACCTCTTCGAAGGAGTCCTCCACGATGGTGGCGAGAGCGCCCTCCCAGCCGAGGTCGTTCCCGCCGAAGGTGAGGCGCCAGCCCTGAAGCCAGCCCGACCCCCTCATGGGGGAGTGAGGGGCCCGCAGGGCCATCTGCTTCGGGTCCATGTTGGTGCCGTAGGCGGCGTAGACAGGCACAGCGTCCAACACTAATCGAAGATCCGGCGGGTGCTCACGCGTGTCGGTGTGGTGTCGGTGTCTTTTGTCCCACGCCGTTGTCCACCGTACCCGGGTGTCCTTTGCCATAACCGGTCCTTCTGTGACAAGCGAAGGGGCCCCAGGGGGCGAATGCCGCGAAGGATGCGGGACAATGGGGTACGTGACGAGGATCGTGATCATCGGTGGCGGGCCCGGCGGATACGAGTCGGCTCTGGTGGCCGCGCAACTTGGGGCACGGGTGACCGTGGTCGAACAGGAGGGCCCAGGAGGGGCCTGCGTCCTGACCGACTGCGTGCCCTCGAAGACCCTGATCGCGACCTCGGTCCGCAAGCAGGCCCTGCTCGACGCCAGCATGCTCGGGGTGCACTTCACCGGCGGCCCCGACGGGGAGGTCGGCGGCGTCATCGCCGACATGCCGCTGGTCAACAGCCGCGTCAAGCACCTCGCCCAGGCCCAGTCGGCCGACATCGCCGCGCGGCTCGCCGCAGAGGGGGTCGAGGTGATCAAGGCCGCCGGGAGGCTGGTCGACCCCCAGGTGGTCAGGGCGGGCGACCGGACGATCCGGGCCGACGTCGTGATCGTGGCGACCGGCGCGACCCCGCGCATCCTGCCCTCCGCCGAGCCGGACGGCGAGCGCATCCTCACCTGGCGGCAGATGTACGACCTGGAGGAGCTGCCCGAGCACCTCATCGTGGTCGGCTCCGGCGTCACCGGCGCGGAGTTCGCCGGTGCCTACCGCTCACTCGGCTCCGAGGTCACGCTCGTCTCCTCACGCGACCGGATGATGCCCAACGAGGACGCCGACGCCGCCGAGGTCCTGGAGGAGGTCTACCGGCGCCGTGGGATGAACGTCATGGGCCGCTCCCGCGCCGAGTCCGTCAAACGCACCGCCGACGGCGTGGTCGTCACGCTTGAGGACGGAAGGACGGCCGAGGGCACCCACTGCCTGATGACGGTCGGCATGATCCCCAATACCTCGGGCATCGGCCTTGAGGAGGCCGGGGTGACCCTTGACCGGGGCGGGTTCATCCAGGTGGACAAGGTCTCCCGCACCTCCGCCCCCGGCGTCTACGCGGCGGGCGACTGCACCGGCGTGCTGATGCTGGCCTCCGTCGCCGCCATGCAGGGCAGGATCGCCGTCTGGCACGCGCTCGGGGAGGCCGTACAGCCGCTGCGCCTGGCCACCGTCGCCTCCAACATCTTCACCGACCCCGAGATCGCCGCCGTCGGCGTCACCCAGAAGGCCATCGAGGCCGGTGAGATCGTGGCCAACGTCGTCAAGCTTCCGCTGGCCACCAACGCCAGGGCCAAGATGCAGGGCTTCAACGACGGCTTCGTGAAGCTGTTCTGCCGCCCGAACACCGGCATCATCCTCGGCGGCGTCGTGGTCGCCCCCCGGGCCTCGGAGCTGATCCTGGCGGTCTCGGTGGCCGTCCAGCAGCGGCTCACCGTGGACCAGCTCGCCCACACCTTCGCGGTCTACCCCTCGCTTTCCGGGTCCGTCACCGAGGCGGCCCGCCGCCTGATGCAGCCGATGACCCCCAGCGGGATCTGACCTCGCCAACCGACGGGAGCGCCATGACACGTCTCGACGTCAACGGGATCGGGCTCAACGTCCAGGTCGAGGGGGAGGGGCCCGCCGTGCTGCTCGTGCACGGCTACCCCGACAGCCACGCCTGCTGGCGCTACCAGGTGGCCGCGCTGAACGCCGCCGGATACCGTACGATCGCGCCGGACCTGCGGGGATACGGCGACTCGGACAAACCGGCCGGGCTTGAGGCGTACGAGCCCCGGCTCTTCGTCGGCGACCTGCTCGCCGTCCTCGACGCGTTCGGCGTCGAGCGGGCGCACGTGGTCGGACACGACTGGGGGTCGGCGCTCGCGCAGTTCCTCGCCATGTTCGCCCCCGAGCGGGTGGCCAGCCTCACCTGCCTGTCGGTCGGCCACCCCGCCGCGCTGGCCGCCGCAGGCTGGCGGCAGCGGGAGAAGTCGTGGTACATGCTGCTGTTCCAGTTCGGCGGTGTCGCCGAGCGATGGCTCAGCCAGAACGACTTCCGCAACGCCAGGGAGATGCTGGAGGGGCATCCCGACGCCGACGAGATCATCGCGCGCATGCGCGACCCGGAGGCGCTCACCGCGGGCCTGGCGATCTACCGGACCGGCGTGCCCCCGGAGAGCCTGGTCGCCCCGCCCTCGGAGCCGCCCGCCCTCCAGGCCCCCACGCTCGGGGTGTGGAGCAGCCGCGACCGCTTCCTCACCGAGGAGTCGATGACCGGTACGGCCGAGCACGTCAGCGGCCCCTGGCGCTACGAGCGTGTGGACGGGGCGGGCCACTGGCTGCAGCTGGAGGCCTCGGACCGGGTCAACGAACTCCTGCTCACCCACCTGGCCCGCCACCCGGTCTGAGCCCGTCTCAGCGGGACGTCCTGGCGCGCAGCCTGTTCAGGGCGTTCCTGCCGTCCTGTACGGCCCGCGCGACGAAGTGCAGCTCCTCATCCCGCCTGGCCATCACCAGCGCGTTCTTGGCCGCCTCGTAGGCGTCGAGGGCGTGCCGCCAGTCGGCGTCGGCGGTCATGCCGCCCCGCCCGCTGATCTGGAACTCGTAGTCGAGCTGGTCGATCTCCTCACCCAGGCGGGTGATGTCCTCCTCGGCCCCGCGCCGCATGAGCGCGAACCTGGCGTTGCGCCTGTTGCGCCGCTGGGCGCTGACCCCCCAGGCCACCACGGTGACCGCCAGGCCGAGCGCGCTGAGCACGACCATGATGAGCCCGACGGACGTCCCTCCCCGTGAGGCCTGGGCGTCCGGAGTGGCCGTGCTCTTCGGCTCGTCGCTCTCCGGCTCCTCGGCGGGCGTCGGCACGGCGAACGGCCCGTCGATGCCCTTGGGGGTTCCCCGGGCACCGGTCAGGTCGGCGTCGTCGGCCTGGGTGAAGGAGGCGTCGTCGACCAGGGCGCCGACGAAGGAGGCGCCGTCGAGCTCGGCCTGGTCGAACACGGCCTCGCGCAGGTCGGCGTCCTTGAAGACCGCGAAGCCCAGGTCGGACTGCCCCATCTTGGCCTCGTGCAGCTTGGCCCGGGTGAAGTCGGCCTTGCGTCCCTTGATCTGGCCGGGCCTGCTCTCGTTGAGGTCGGCGTCGATCAGCTTGGCGTTGACGAAGTTGACCTGGGTCAGCACTGCCCTGGTCAGCTTCGCCCCGGTCAGGTTGGCGTAGGGGAACTCGGCCTGCCCGGCCTCGGCGTCGACCAGGATCGCCCCGCGCAGGTCGGCGTGGTCGGCGTGCATCTGGCCGAGGTCGGCCTCACTGAGGTTCGCCTCGCGCAGGTCGGCGTACTTCAGCGTGGCCTGGGTGAGGTTGGCCTGCCTGAGGTCGGCCCCGCGCAGGATTGCTCCGGTCAGATCCTTCTGGATGAGCTCGACGCCCCCCAGCTTCGCCTTGGTCAGGTCGGCGCAGCGCAGGCTGTACGGCAGCGCGGCGCCCTTGGTGAAGTCCCTGCCGCGCAGGTTGGCGCCCTGGCCGGGCCTGCACGGCCCGGCCGCGGCGGAGGCCGCCGTCTCGGCCTGGGCCGTGACGGGAGAGATCATGACCCCTGACAGCGCGAAGATCGCGGCGAGGAGTGTCAGGGAAACGGAACGACGCACGGGAACCTCCTTGGAACAGTCCCGATCGTGTCAGTGGATCATTGCATCCCGCTAGACGGAGGCTTGCACGTCGCGAGGGCGCGCCGTACCCCGCGTGACGGGTGTCACCGGGCCACGGCCAGGCGGTAGGTCTCGTCGGAGGCGAGGAGGTTGCGGTGGGTGTCGTCCGCGGTGACGGTGCCGTCGTCCAGGACGAGGACGCGGTCGGCGGCGCCGAGGAAGGCCGGGCTGCTGGTGATCACGATGGTGGTGCGGTCGCGGCGCAGCTTCGCGATGTTGTGCGCGATGAGTTGTTCGGTGACCGCGTCGACGGCCGTCGTCGGGTCGCGCAGGACCAGGATGCCGGCGTCGGCGGCCAGGGCCCGGGCCAGGGAGAGCCGCTGGCGCTGCCCGCCGGAGAGGTTCGCGCCGCGGTCCCGGACACCGTGGTCGAGACCTTCGCGGTGGAGGGCGACGACGTCGGTCAGCATGGACGCCTCGACGGCCTCGTGGATCATACGGTCGCCGCCCGCCGGGGCGATGTTCGTGCGGAGGGTGCCCGAGAAGATCTCCCCGTCGAACGGGTTCACCAGCATGTGTTCGCGGACCGTCTCGACGGAAAGGTCCGCCAGCCTCCGCCCGCCGATCCGCACCGCGCCCTCGTAGGAACCGGGCGGGGCGTCCATGGCCAGCACCGCCACGAGGTCGGCCGCCACGCGCGGCCGGTAGGCGACGATCGCCACGAACTCCCCTGCGGGCACCTGGAACGTCAGATCCCGCAGGGAACCGTGCCGGACGCCGTCCAGCACGAGGTCTCCGCTCTCCGGCAGACGCTCCCTCCCCGGGGTCGTCACCGCGGGCGCGGCCAGCACCAACGCCATCCGCTCGGCCGAGGCGCGCGCGATCATCACGTACTTCGGCATCTCGGAGAACAGTTTCAGTGGTTCCATGATGAACTGCGCCAGGCCCACGGCCATGACGAGCTCTCCGACGGTGATTCGGCCGTCGAACGCCAGCCAGCCCGCGGTGAGGGTCACCGCCGTGGCGAGGAGGGCGTTGAGCGCCAGCGCGACGCCCGCGTACGCGCCGTTGACCCCGGCGACGGTGACCGCCTGGTCTCTGGCCTCCGCGCTGACCTTCCGGTAGGAGAGGAACGCCGCGTGGTTGCCGCCGAAGCCGCGCAGCGGGCGCAGGCCGGCGATCAGGTCGGCGACCTTCGCGGCCGCCCGGGCCACCCTGGCCTGCTGTTCACGGGTGGCGGTGCCGATCCGTCTGGACATCACGCTCAGGACGGACAGGGTCGCGGCGGTGCCCACGATCACCAGCAGGCCGAGCCGTACGTCCGCCGTTCCCAGGGCGACCGCGGCGACCAGCACCGCGACCAGTGAGCTGACCAGCAGCGGCACCACCTCGATGATGTCGGCGGTCTGGTCGGCGTCCTCGGTGGCGACGGTCAGGACCTCGCCGGATCTGAGGTCGAGGTCCCTGGCCACGGGCTGGAGCCCGCAGGCCGCGACCCGTACCCGCCAGCGGTGCGCCTCGGTGGTGTTGGCCTTCTGCAGGATTCGCATCCCGAACCGCCATGAGAGGGAGACGGTCGTGATGATCACGGCCAGCGCGGTGATCGACAGGGCGAGAGCGCCGAGGCCTCTGTCCCGCAACGTGTGCTCGACGATCAGGCCGAGCGCGATGGGAAACGCGGTCTCACCGGCCTGGTACAGGCCCATGAGGAGGGTGCCCCAGGCCATGGCGCCCGCGTTGCGGCGCAGCGCCGTACGGAGGATGCCGGTTCCCGTGCGGAACCGTCGTTCTTCTGAGGTCGTCATCTCAGGCGCGCCGACCGTCCTGCCGCCACGCGTGCCACAGCCGTGCGTACCGGCCGCCCAGAGCCACCAGCTCCTCGTGGGTCCCCTGCTCCACGACGCGTCCGGCGTCCAGCACGGCGATGCGGTCCGCCGTCGTCGCCTGGGTCAGCCGATGGGCCACCAGCAGGGTGGTCCGGCCCAGGCACGCGGCGGACACGGCCCGTTCCAGTTTCGCGGCGCTCTGGCTGCCCGCCTCCGCGGTCGACTCGTCAAGCACCACCACCGGTGAGCGGCCCAGCACCAGCCTGGCCAGGGCGACCTGGGCGGCCCTGGCGCCGTCAAGACGTTCGCCGCCCTCGCCGACCAGGGTGTCCAGCCCGTCGGGCAGCGTCGCGACCCACGTGTCGGCGCCGCTCCCGCGCAGCGCGTCCATCAGCTCGGCGTCGGTCGCCTCCGGCGCGGCCAGCCGCAGGTCGTCGGCGAGCGTGCCGGAGAACACGTGTGTCTCCTGCGTGAGGACGCTCACCAGGGCCCGTGCCCCGGCCTCGTCCAGGTCGGCGAGATCGGTCGATCCGATGCGGACCACCCCTGCCTGCGGGGTCACGACGCCCGCGACCAGCGCCGCCAGAGTCGACTTGCCCGCGCCCGTCGCCCCCACCAGCGCGAGCGAGCCGCCCGCCGGGATCACCAGGTCGATGTCCCGCAGGACCGGCCGTTCCGAGCCGGGGTAGCCGAACGTCACCCCTTCCACGACCACCGGGTACGGCCCGGCGCCCGCCGCGGCGGTCACATGCCCCACCAGCCTCTCCTGCGTCGCCTCGCCGAGCACGCCGACCAGACGGGTCAGGCTCGCGCCCGACTTCTGCGCCTCGTCGAAGGTGAACATGATGGAGCCCAGCGGGTTGAACAGCCGATGGAACAGCAGCGGGGCCGCCGAGGCCTCGCCCAGGGTGACGGCGTCGGCCTC
The DNA here is from genome assembly GCF_042893955.1 of Streptosporangium sp. NPDC001559. Classification (NCBI taxonomy): domain Bacteria; kingdom Bacillati; phylum Actinomycetota; class Actinomycetes; order Streptosporangiales; family Streptosporangiaceae; genus Streptosporangium; species Streptosporangium sp. NPDC001559. The sequence continues at coordinate 629,536 of NZ_JBIAVG010000001.1, read as the reverse complement.
AAGCAGGACGTATCCCACCACGATGATCAGGACCAGCCCGACGAACTCGGCGCGGTTCTCCCTGCCGACGAACCGGCCGAAGAGCCGGAACACCTCGACGCCGAGGTCGCGCACCCGTGCCGACTCACCGGTGACCTTCTCGCGGAAGGCGGCCTCAAGGCGGTACGCCCGTACTGTGTCGATCCCGTTCAGGCCGCTGATCAGTGCCTGCGCGCGATCGGCCTGGGCCTCCCGCTGCCTCCGGTACAGCGGTGCGGACCGGGGGAGGTACCAGCGCAGGGCCAGCGCGTACGCGGGCAGCGCTCCGACGCCCGCAAGCCCGAGCCGCCAATCCAGCCCGAACATGCCGGCCGTGGCGATGACGACCAGCACTCCTGCGGAGAACACGGTGGGAACGGCCGTGCGGACGCCCTTGGACAGCACGGCCACGTCGTCGCCGACCCTGGACAGCACGTCTCCCCGGCCCGCCTGTTCGACGCGTGCGCTCGGTGTTCCCAGGACCGCGCGGACGGCGCCCTCCCGCAACCTCGCGAGCAGGTCAGCGCCCAGCCGCCCGATCAGGTACGTCGACGCCGCGGCGGCCGCCGCGCCGAGGAGCGCGGCGGCCAGCATCAGCGCGCCGATCGTGATCAGCGTCGACCGGGGCTCGCGGTCGATCACCCCGTCGACCACTCGGCCGAGCAGGAGCATCGGCAGCACCTGGAGAGCGGCCCCGGCCACCGTGGTGAGCACGGTGGCGGCCGTCAGCCACGGCACCTCGCGGGAGCGCGCCGCGACCCAGCGGGCCGCCTCCCGCCCGGTCGCCGTACGCAGCGGGGCCGGGACGGCGGGGGTGTCCGTGGTGTTCACCCACGGATCGCAGCGGGACGGGGGATGTTCATCGGTGACCTCAGCCGACCGACTTGACGAGTTCGTCGATCGCGTACGGCAGGGACAGCAGGGTGCTCTGGGACAGGGCCGCGCCGATCGCCGGGCCCTCGCTGTCCAGAAGGTAGGAGACCTTCCCGTTCTTGACCGCGGACAGGTTGGTGAAGAGCGCGAACTTCTTCAGCGCCTCCTGGTCCGCCTGGTCGGCGATGACGAAGATGCGGTCGACGTCGACGAGGTCGATGCGTTCGGGGGAGAGCACGGTGTAGAACTTGCCGCCGGCGATCTTGTCGATCTCCGTCGCGCCCTTGAAGCCGATGCCCGTCACGAGCCGTCCGCGTACGTCGGTGGTGGCGAACGGCGCGACCGAGTCCTTGTACCAGGACAGCGCGACGGCGGTCTGGTCCGCGAACTCCGGGTGCGCCTTACGAGCGGCGTCGAGTTTGTCCTGGATGCCCTGCACCAGCTTCGCGCCCTCGTCGGCCTTGCCGAGCGCCTTGGCGATGTGGAGAGCGTTGTCCTGCCACGGCGCGCTGAACGGCTCCGCCTCGCCCTTGGTACGGCCGACCGTCGGGGCGATCTTGGAGAGCCGGTCGTAGGCGGCCTTGTCGATCTCCGAGTAGACCGCGATGATCAGGTCGGGTCGCAGGGCGGCGATCTTCTCGTAGTTCGGGCCGGAGTCCCCGTTGCTCATGATGACCTCGGGCCGGGCGTCGCCCCACTTGTCCTTCACCCAGGGCCACTGGGTGTTGATGTCGGGGGTCTTGCCCGGCGGGTTCGGGTACTGGTCGACCATGCCGACCGGCCTCACGCCGAAGGCCAGGATGGCCTGGTCGTCGGTGTAGCCGACGGAGACGACCCGTTGCGGGGCCTTGGTGATCTGCGTGGACCCGAAAGCGTGCTCCACGGTGACCGGGAACGCGCCTCCCGGAGTGGCCGCCACGTCGCCGACCGGCTTGTCCGCGGGCTCGGAACCGCATCCCGCGAGGAGGCCGATGCCGAGGGCCGCGGCGGAGAACGCCGTGGCGAACCGCCGCAAGGTCTTCGTGGCCGTTGTTCGTTGGAGGAGCATCCCGGAATCCCTTGCTTTCGTACAATCCGCCACAAAACCAACCAGCGGTGGGGAAACCGTAGCACGTAGATATTAGGCAAGCCTAACCTCACCCTGTTGGCCGGTCACCGGGCCCTGAGGTTCGCCCGCACCAGCAGGTAGACGAGGAAGGGGCCGCCGATCGCGGCGGTGACCACGCCGACCGGAAGGGAGATCGGCAGCACCGTACGCGCCGCCAGGTCCGCGCAGATCAACAGCAGCGCGCCCGTCAGCCCGGAGGCCACGAGCGGCGGCGCCGGGTACCGGACCAGGCGCATCGCCACCTGCGGCGCCACCAGCGCGACGAACGGGACCGGGCCCGCGGCGCTCACCGCCATGCCCGCCAGCGACACCGCGCACAGCAGCAGGATCGCCCGCACCGTCGAGTGCCGGACGCCCAGGCCCGTCACGACGTCGTCGTCCAGTTGCAGCGCCCTGAGGTGGGGGGCGACGCACACCACGACGGCCATGAGGGCGAGCGTGCCCCACAGCGCCACCCGGACCTCTGCCCACGACCGGTCGTTCAGCGAGCCGACCAGCCACGCCTGGGCCCGCGCCACATCCCTGATGTCGGCCGTGACCAGCAGCCAGGTCGTGACGGCCTCCATCACGGCGCTCACCGAGATGCCGATGAGGATGAGCCGGAGACCGTTGATCCCACGTCGCCACGCCAGGAGGTACACCAGCAGACCGGTGCCGAGCCCACCGGCGAGCGCCGCGGCGGACAGGCCGACGGAACCGGCGATCGTCGCGGCGGCCCCGCCCGAAACCGTCACCAGGGTCACCGTGACCGCGCTCGCGCCTCCGGTGATCCCCAGGACGTCGGGGCTGGCCAGCGGGTTGCGCGCGATGGACTGCGTGATCGCCCCGGACACCCCCAGCGCGATCCCCACGACGAGCCCGGCCAGGGCGCGGGGCATCCGAAGGTCCATGATCACGAACTCGTCGACCTGCTCCCCTCGGCCGAGGAGGGTGGCGACCACCTGGCGCAGGCCGATGGGGAAGTCTCCGACGCCGATGGACAGGCAGAACGCCACGAAGGCGGCCGCCGTCAGCAGCAGGGTGACGAGCACCATCCAGGGCCGCCACACGAACGACACGGGGCCGAGCCGCACGCCCGGTGCCGACGATCGCTTCGTCGTTGTCTCGTTCATGCCGTCTTGAACTTTCCACGCCACACCAGCGCCGCGAAGAACGGGGCGCCGACGAGGGCGACGACGATACCGGCCTGCAACTCGCCGGGCCGTGCCACCACGCGCCCCACGATGTCGCAGACCAGCAGGACAAGGGCGCCGAGCAGGCCCGCGCACGGCACCAGCCAGCGATAGTCCGGTCCGATGAGATACCGGGCCACGTGGGCCACCATGAGGCCGAGGAACGCGATGGGGCCGCACGCCGCCGTCGTCGCGCCCGCCAGCAGGGTGATGGCGACGATGCCGACCGTCCGGCTCAGCGTGACGTTCACCCCGAGCCCTCGTGCCACGTCGTTTCCCAGGCTGAGCAGGTTGACGGCGGGCAGCGTGACCGCCGCCAGGGCCAGCCCGGCCACGACGAACGCGGTCAGTGGCCAGATGACGTCGAATCCGACACCGGACACCGAGCCCGCGTTCCAGAAGCGCAGCGCGTTCAGCGAGGCCTGGTCCGTCAGCGCGACCGCCGTGGTCATCGCGGCCAGGAACACCGCGACTCCCTGACCGGTCAGCGCGAGCGTCAGCGGACTGCCCGCTCCCCGGCCGAGACTCGCCAGCCCGAACACGACGGCTCCGGCGATCCCCGCCCCCAGGAAGGCGAACCAGACGTACTGGTACGGATTGCTGATCCCGAACAGGGTGATCACCGCAACGACGGCGAACGAGGCGCCGGAGTTCACCCCCAGCAGTCCCGTGTCGGCGATCGGGTTGCGCGTGTATCCCTGGATCAACGCCCCGCCGACCCCCAGGGCGACTCCGGCCACGATCGCCAGCACGGTCCTGGGTATCCGCACGGTCTGCACGATGAGCGTTATCTCGGTGAGCCGCCGGTCGGAACCCGGGGCCGTGAACAGTCCGTGCCACACTTCCGCGGGACTCAACGCGCGGGTGCCGACGGCCAGCGAAACCGTCCCCACGAGCAGAAGAACGACCACGAGCGTGCCCAGGCCCACCCCTTGCCGTCGCCGACGGACCCCCGTGGCCGCAGACATGGGACGTTTCACCACAGACGCACTCATTCGACGTACGTTATCCCTTTGGTTCGCCGGGGAATCCCTCCGGTCCGCAGGAGAGACGGCCGGTGGCCCGCGAACCGGAACACCTCGGCCGGCCGGGCCGTACGGCGTGCGCCCGCGCGAACGACGACGGGCGCGTCCCCGAGGGAACGCGCCCGTCCTGATCTCTGGCCGGTGAGGGCTCTCAGCCGGTGACCGCGGTGGCCGCCGGATCCGTCAGCGGTGACTACCAGTCGCCGCCACCGAAGTCACCACCGCCGAAGTCGCCGCCGCCGAAGTCACCCCAGCCGCCGCCGCCGAAGTCGCCTCCGCCGCCGCCGAAGTCACTGCCGCCACCGCCGTCGGCCAGGCCCTGCTCGTAGCCCGCGCCGTAACCGCTGTGACCCCAGCCGCCGCCCAGCATGCTGCCCATCATCGTGCCGACGAGCATCGCGCTCATGACGTCGCCGAAGCCGCCGTAGTAGCCGTAGGCGTAGGGCTGGTAGGCCGGGCCCGCGTCGTAGTAGGGACGGTAGTGGCCGTCCACCATGACCTGGCGGGTCTGCGGCTCGAAGCCACGCTCGATGGCCTCGGCGTCGGCCGCGCAGGCGGGCACGTCGCGCACCGCGCCGCCGGGCGGGGCCCAGCGGACGTCACGGACCGAGGGGCCGTGCTGCGGGTTGAAGAAGCACGGCGAGCGCCGCTCGGGGAGCGGCTGGTTGTTCACGCGCGCCTTCACGCAGGCCAGGGCGTAGCGGCCCTCCTCAAGCGCGGTGGTCACGCCACGGAGCTCGTCGGGGCGGTTGACCGCCGCGAGCTCCATCTTGGCCCGCTCGTAGGAGTCAAGGGCGCGCTGCCAGTCCTGCAGGTGATCGGAGCCGTTGCCCAGCAGCTTGACGTCGGTGTCCAGGTCGGTGATCTCCTCACCGAACTTGGTGACGTCCTCGTCCACGGTCTGCTTGACGGCGGCCAGCTCGGCGGCCTCACGGGCCTCGCGCTGCCGCTTCTTCTTGCGGGAGTAGAAGAAGATGCCCAGACCGCCCGCGACGGCCAGCACCAGGATGCCGATCAGCACGCCGCCCGAGGAACCCCCGGAGGAGCGGGAGGAGCTGGAGCCCAGCCCGGCACCGGTGGCCGCGTCGTCGGCCAGCTTCACGAAGTTGACGATGTTGTCCGTCGGGTTCTGGGTCGTGGCGGCCCTGCGGAGCAGCTCGTCCACGTCGATGCCCTTGACGTTGGAGACACCGAACGGCTGCTTGCCGTTCATGACCAGGATGGTCGCCTTGCCTCCGACGTCCTTGCGCAGAGACGTCAGCAGAGTCTTCGCCTGGGACTGGCTGGTGATCGAGCCGGAGGGCAGCAGCGCCACGTAGACCGTCGAGGTCTGCTCGGCGGCGCTGCTCATGGCGTCCGCGGCGTCGGTGGGGATGCCCGCCGCGGGGTCGGCGTAGAAGTGGTCGCCGTCCTTCAGGCCGGACGCGATCGTGCTCGGGTCGGGCGCCGCGGCGTTCGCCGCCGGGGCGATCATGAAAATGGTCAGCAGCCCGGCGAGCAACGCGATGATCGCGGCACCGAGGCGACCTGACGCTGTTTGCTTGGTGGTCACGGCAGAAAGCCCTCCTTCGCCCTGGAAGACGAGCGAGTGGACGTCAGAGTTCCCCCCTGACCGTAATCCTTTCCAAACCTGGACGCGTCACCCGGGAGGAGGAGGGGTCAGTTGTCACGAATGTCACAGATGGCGGCACCCGCCGTGACGGTCTGCCCGACCGCCGCGTTCAGCCCGGCGACGACTCCGGCCCGGTGCGCGGTCAGCGGCTGCTCCATCTTCATCGCCTCCAGGACCACGACCACGTCCCCGGCCGCGACCACGTCCCCGTCGGCGACCGCGACCTTCACGATCGTGCCCTGCATCGGGCTGACCAATCCGTCCCCGCTCACCGCCGCGGCACGCCCGGCGCCCTGGCGCCTGCTCGCGCGCCTGCCCCCGGCACCGCCCTGGGCCGTCGCGCCCGCGCCAGAACCGCCGACCAGCCCGGCGGGCAGGACGACCTCAAGCCGCTTGCCGCCGACCTCGACCGTGACCCGCTCGCGCTCGGCGGCCCCCGGCTCGGCGACCGGCCCGGCGTACGGCTGCACCGGGTTGACGAACTCGGTCTCGATCCAGCGGGTGTGCACCGCGAACGACGACGCCCCGTCCGGCGCGGTGAAGGCCTCCTCCTCGACCACGACCCGGTGGAACTCGGCCACCGTCGGCATTCCCTCAAGGCGCAGCTCGGCGAGCGCCCGCCTGGCCCGGGCCAGTGCCCGTCCCCGGTCGGCCCCGGTCACGATGACCTTGGCCACCAGTGAGTCGAACGCGCCGGGGACGGTCATCCCCGCCTCGTATCCGGCGTCGACCCGCACGCCCGGCCCGGAGGGCCAGCGCACCGCGGTGATCGTGCCCGGCGCGGGCAGGAAGCCCCGTCCCGCGTCCTCGGCGTTGATCCGGAACTCGATGCTGTGCCCGCTCACCCGCGGGTCGTCGTAGCCGAGCGGCTGCCCCTCGGCGATCCGCAGCATCTCGGAGACCAGGTCGAGCCCGGTGACCTCCTCGCTGACCGGGTGCTCGACCTGCAGCCGGGTGTTGACCTCCAGGAAGGAGATCGTGCCGTCCTGGCCGACGAGGAACTCGCAGGTGCCCGCCCCGACGTAGCCGGCCTCCCGCAGGATGGCCTTGGAGGAGGAGTACAGCAGCTCCATCTGCTCGTCGGTCAGGAACGGCGCCGGGGCCTCCTCGACGAGCTTCTGGTGCCTGCGCTGCAACGAGCAGTCACGGGTGGAGACCACCACCACGTTGCCGTGCGTGTCGGCCAGGCACTGAGTCTCCACGTGCCGGGGCCGGTCGAGGTAACGCTCGACGAAGCACTCGCCCCGGCCGAAGGCCGCGACCGCCTCCCGCACCGCGCTGTCGTACAGCTCGGGGATCTCCTCAAGGGTCCTGGCGACCTTCAGGCCCCGGCCGCCACCGCCGAAGGCGGCCTTGATCGCGATCGGCAGGCCGTGCTCGGCGGCGAAGGCCACCACCTCCTCGGACCCGGAGACCGGCTCGGCGGTCCCGGCGACCAGCGGCGCCCCCACCTTCTGCGCGATGTGCCTGGCCTGCACCTTGTCGCCGAGGGCGACGATCGCGGAGGGGGGCGGCCCGATCCAGGTCAGCCCGGCGTCGATCACCGCCTGGGCGAAGGCCGCGTTCTCCGCCAGGAAGCCGTACCCGGGGTGGACCCCGTCGGCGCCGCTGGTCTCGGCGACCGCGAGCAGTTTGGCGATGTCGAGGTAGGTCTCGGCGGGGGACTGGCCGCCCAGCGAGTGGGCCTCGTCGGCGAGCTGGACGTGCAGGGCGTCCAGGTCCTGCTCGGCGTAGACCGCGACGCTGGCCAGGCCCGCGTCCCTGCAGGCGCGGATGATCCGTACGGCGATCTCGCCACGGTTGGCGACCAAGACCTTCTGCACCGACATGGTTCCCTTCATCACGTGCGAACGGGGGGCTGGCGGGCCTCCAACGGAGTTTAGGCGCCGTACGGAGCCTGGGAAGAGCGGGGTCCCGCCCGCCGGGATTGGGATATGTCATGGGTTGTTTTTGGATGGCCGTATTGGTGATGATCCCCGTGCGCCGGAGTGGGCACGGCCGCCGGCACATGGCGCCTCTCGGATGACGATTCCCGGTATGACATGTGACTTACGGCGAATGACGCGTTATCCGGTCCGTGGGTATGGGAAGATCCATAGCCGCTCGGCATAATCCGAGTATCTCCGTGATCCACTCACCTATCGTGATGTCGTTTGGTGAGCCCCCGACACCGATCCAGAAGGAGTGCTGGCATGAGCCAGAACTTGCTTGGTGGCAATCCCGCGGAAATGCAGCAGATGGCCACCCAGTTCACCCAGCAGGCCGACCAGGTGAGGGCCACGATGGCGGCTCTGGACCGTGAGGCGGGAAAGGTCGGCACCGCCTGGACCGGCCCGGGTGCCCAGCGTTTCACCGAGGCCTGGCAGAACTACCGTGCCGCCTTCCAGCGCATGTCCGAGGAGCTCGCCGAGGCATCCCGCGTGATCAACACCTACCGCGGCAACATCGAGTCCGCCACGCGCTGACTCGGCCGCCACGCCGCCCCGGTCTCGTGAGACCGGGGCGGCGTTTTCGTTGCCCCGCCGTACCTCAGCCGGGCAGGGCCGTCTGGACGGCGGTGGCCGTGCCCAGCGTCACCAGCAGTCCCCTTCCCGGCGGGCCGCCGACCGCGCCGCGGGGGAGCCGGATGGTGAACAGGTCGCCGTCCGCGGGGCTCTGCACCGAGAGCAGCAGACCGGTGCGGGCCTTCCTGGCCTCGGCGACGAAACCCCGGTAGGCGGTGGTCAGGTCACCCGTCGTACCGCCGATGATGAGGCCGTGCTCGCTGTCGCGGCCGGTGCGCAACACCTGCTCAAGGGACATGCCCAGGGGTGAGTCGGGGGAGACCAGCTCCGCGTCGTCCACGATCGCCACGTACCGCTCGTGCCCCGCGACGGCCCTGTCGAGGTCGCCGTCCGCGCCGAGTACGGCCAGCACCCCCTCCTGCCCGGCCAGCGTGCTGAGCGGGCTGCGCCTGGGGGTGACCACCACCACGGGCGTCCCCCTGTCCAGCAGGGAACGGGCGGCGGTCAGCAGCGCCGAGGAACGCCCGGAACGGGACGGCCCGGCGACGACCGCGCCGGGTCCCTGGGCGAGCAGGTCGACGCCGAGCGGTGTCAGCGAGTCACCGCCGACGCCGAACAGCGCCCACAGCGGGGAGGGCGGCTCGAAGGAGGGCACCAGCTCCAGCGCCTGCGCCGAGGTGATCCGCATCGGCAGCGCGTCGACCCGCAGCGGCGGCTCGCCGTCCCACGGCCACCGCCCCGGCTCGGCCGTACCGGGGGAGGCGCCGAAGCGGCCGGGCACCTCCCTGGACAGCGCCTGCAACGCGGCGACCTGGGCGGGTCCGGAGGGATCGTCGCACAGCAGCGCGATCTGGCTCTCGACGATCCCGTGCTCCCCGGTGGCCAGCGCCCTGCCGGGGGCCAGCGCGGCGGGCAGGTCCTTCACCGGCAGCCCGGCCAGACCGTAGTCGGAGGGGTCGGCCAGGCGCAGGATCAGCCGGTCCTCGAAGACCGTGGAGATCTGCCCGAGCAGCACCGACCTGTCCCCGGTCACCACGGCGCGCAGCCCGACCGCGGGTCCCTCCCTGAGCAGCTGCATCGCCGACTCGATCAGCCGCCCGTAGTCGTAGCCCTCGAACGCGGCGACGAACCCCTCCCACCGGTCGAGCATCAGCACCATCCACGGCAGCCTGGGCCCGGTCGCGGCGGCGCGCAGCTCGGCCAGCGACGCGTAGCCCGCCTCGGCCAGCAACTGCTGACGCCGTCCGACCTCGGCGCGCAGCCGGGTCAGCAGCCGCTCGACCCGGTCGAGCTGGTCGCGGGTCACCACGGCGCCGCAGTGCGGCAGGGCCATCAGCGGCAGCAGTGCCCCGGAACCGCAGTCGATCGCGTGCAGGTGCACGTCCTCGGGGGAGGCCCCGGCGGCGATCGCCCCGGCGAGTGTGCGCAGCGCGGTCGAACGTCCGCTGCGGGAGGCGCCCGCCAGGAGCAGGTGCCCCCCGGCGGCCAGGTTGAGCGCCAGCGGTCTGCGGGCCTGCGCCCACGGCAGGTCGGTCGTCCCGAAGGCCAGCGGCGGCACCTCCTGGACCCCCGCCCGGTACGGCGGCGCGTCCCCGGGGGCCACGGTGACCCCGGGGGCCACCAGCAGGTCGTCGAGCGGCGGCAGCCAGGGACTCGGCTGCCGGGGGACACCGGCGACCCGGGCGGCCTCGACCAGGGCGTCGACCAGCACGGACAGGTCGGTGACCGCGGCGTTCTCCGCGGCCGTCTCCGGCGGCGTGAGCGGTTGCCCGAGCGCCCGCCAGCCGACCTCCGTCACCCTGGCCCGCACCTCGCTCTGCGCGCCGGGCCCGCGTCCGCCGATCCGCGCGGTCTGCACCGCCGTGGGCGTGCCGACGCCCGACTTCACGTAGCACCGTCCCGGGGTCGCCTTGGAGATGTGCGCGGCGTCCGGCCTGTCGATGACGTCGGAGGACTCCGCGGCCTCCGTCACCCGCAGCGCGATGCGCAGTGAGGTGTTGGCCTGGATGTCGGCGGTGACCACGCCGCCGGGCCGCTGGGTGGCCAGGATCAGGTGGATGCCCAGCGAACGGCCCCGCCTGGCGATGTCCACCAGGCCGGTCATGAAGTCGGGCAGCTCGCTGACCATGGCCGCGAACTCGTCGATGACCAGCACCAGGCGGGGCAGCGCCGCCAGCGGGTCGGTGCGCAGGGGCAGCTGCCTGACCGCCGAGCCCGCCCCGGCCACCATCAGGTCCCGTGAGGCGCGGGCCCGCTGCGCGTCACGCAGTTCGTGGTAGTCCTCGATGTCCTTGGCCCCGGCGGCCAGCAGCAACCGTTCGCGGCGGCGGATCTCGGCGGCCAGGGAGGCCAGCGCCCGCTGGGTGAGGTGGCCGTCGAGATCGCTGACCATGCCGACCGTGTGCGGCAGCCGTACGCACTCCTTGAAGGCGGCCCCGCCCTTGTAGTCGATCAGCACGAACGTCATCTCGTCGGGGCGGTTGGCCACCGCGAGGGAGCAGATCAGGGTCTGCAGCAGCTCCGACTTGCCCGCGCCGGTCGTTCCCGCGATGAGCGCGTGCGGCCCGTCGGTGCGCAGGTCGACGGAGAAGACGCCGTCGGGGCCCGCGCCGATCACCGCCCGTGTCGTACGGCCCCAGCGCTCGGCGAGGACGGCGCCGGAGACCGAGGGCAGGTCGAGCAGGTCGAGCAGCCTGGCGGAGCCGGGCAGGGCCAGGGCGGCCTCGTCACGGCTGACATCGCGCACCGGGGCCAGGGAACGGGCCAGCCGGTCGCACCAGGAGGAGGAGACCTGGTCGGCCAGGATCTCGCCGAGCCCGTCCAGGCCGCCTCCGCGCAGCCGTACGGTGCCGTCCCCGGCCACGTCCGCCACGGTGGCGCACTCTTCGGGCAGCAGCCGCTGGTCGTCGTCGAGGGCCAGGGTGTAGACGCCCGCCCTGGGGCCCTGGCGCAGGACCTGCGGCATGCCGGGCAGGGCGCGCAGGACCTGGGCGCCGTCCAGGACGACCAGCACGTCGTAGGGCCGCTCGTCGTACACGGGCGTCACGTCGGCGCCTCCCGGGGCGCCGTCGCCCCATCCGGAGGCGATGCGGCCGAGTTTGGCCGCGGACCCCTCCTCCTCGCCCTGGCGCCCCTCGATCAACGCGGTCAGCTCGGTCACCCTGCGGGCGGCGGCCTCGGGGTCGGCGCCGACCAGCGCGACGCAGTCCTCGCCGCCGCGCGGGGCGCAGTGCGGCAGCCAGCGCACCCAGTTCCAGTTCTCCTCCCCGTCGCGGTGCGCCGACAGCACCACGATCGCCAGGTCGCGGGGACTGTGCAGGGCGGCCGCCTGGCCGACCAGCCACCTGGCCAGCCCCGTGACGGCCGGTCTGTGCCCGGTCAGGCCGGCGACGCCGAGACGGCGCATGGCCAGGGCCACGGGCACCGCGTGACAGTCGGGCGGGTCGGGGAGCACGGAGTCGGCGGGGGCGGAGCGCTCCGGGGTGAACTCCAGGGCGGCGGGCAGGTCGGCGAGCCCGACCCGCAGCCTGAGCGCGTCCTGGTCGTGGTCACGGCGCTCCCACAGCCGCCGTCTCGGCCCGGTCGCGGTGAGCAGCACCTCGGCCGGGTCCGGCGCGGCGGTACGGCGCTCCGCCTCGTCGTCGGCGCGGGCGCGCTCGACGTCCGCCTCGAAGTCCTTCAGGCGCTTCCTGTACTCCTTCATCCGCTGGCGGTACTGCTTGCGGCCGTGCCGCCGGTCGCTCCACCACTGGCCGATCATGATCAACGGCGTCATCAGCGCCATCAGCAGGAAGTACCAGACGTGCAGGGTCCAGGCCATGACCACGCCGAGCGCGGCGGGCAGGAAGGCGGTCAGCAGCTGCAGCCGCATGGTCTCGGCGCGTTTCGGCTCCGCGGGGACCTCGAAGCGCCGTGTGTTCGGCGGGGTGCGCAGCCTGGGCGGCCGGTTGTAGGCGAGGCCGCCGTCGGGCTGGGCGTCCAGGTGCGCGTCCGGGGGCTCGACGGCCCTGAGGGTCAGCACGCTCGCGCCACAGGTCAGTACGGCGTGCTCCCGCCAGGGCGCCGGGCCTTCGAGCGGTTCCCGGTCGAGTCTCGGCGTGGCGCCTTCCCCCGCCTCGACGGTGATGGCCTCGGGCGTGAGCCGTACGACGGCGGCCCTGGGGGGCAGCATGGGGTCGGCGACGGAGACCGCGCAGGCCGGGCCGGAGCCGATGGTGTGGACGCCCAGACTGAGGCGGTGCACGGACCCGGCGGCGGGCCCGCCGACGACCCGGATCTCCACGACGCCGCCCGGTTCCTCGGCGAGCGTCGCGGCGGCCAGGTCGCGTTCGAGGGTGACGAGGTCGCCGTCGCGGAGCAGGCCGAGGGCGGGCGCGGACGGTTCGAGGAGGCGGCCGTCGAGCCACATGGGCGGGGGTTGTGACCCGGTGTCGCGGTCCAGGCCGTAGGGGGCCTTGCTGCGGGTCAGCCGTACCACGTTGCTCGGCCGCTCACCGCCCTGGCCGGCGAGCGCCTCGGCGAGCCTGGCGACCGTGGTCGTGTCGTCGCCCTCGACCACGACATCGCGGTCGGCGTGCTCGCTGAGCACGGTGAGCATGATCCGCATCGACGCTCTCCTCGGGTCGGAGCCCCGGTCCACGGTACAGAGTGGCACTTGTCGCGAAGGAGTGGTTTGCGGCAATGCCATGGGTTGTGGAGCGGTATGTGGAAAACGTGGCGGCCTGTGGAAAACCGCCTGATGACAGTGGCCGGTCGTGCCGTTTTAAATGGGCGTTCGCTCATCGGGCCGCGCACGGGAATGGCCGGGTGGGGCTGTGGAAAACTCAGGCCGCCGCCTCGCCGTACGGCCTGACCTGGGAGGTCGTGGCGACGGGGCGCGGACGGCGGGCAACGGGAGACGCCGTCTTCGCGTATGTGGTTTCGCGGTGACACGGGTGATCCGTTTTCCTGAGGGGGAACCGCATCCGGGGTGGGGCCGTGGCGGCGCACCCGGGCCACTTCGCCATGACGCAAGCCATGACGCAAGGATGACACACGGTGAACGGCCTTCCGGCCGGATGGTGAAGGGTGCGGGTCTTTCCCGCCGAATGAGCCCCCTAAACGCCGGGGCGGATGCCGCACGAGATTAATCAGATGCCCTTATCACCCCGATAAGTCTCCTGTCATCTCACCGAACCGTCAGTATCCTTGGGATCGACGTTGACAGACCTGTTCCTATCAAACGAGCATGGGACCTGGATTTTGTCTGCCTGTTCATCGGTGCGGTGCGCATAATGGCGTAAATTCGAGCAGTAGTCCCATTTGCGAAGACTCTGGGAGTCCCCCTACCCATGAGGACCAGTGAGAAGCCGGGCGGCCGCCCCCCGGCGAACGCCGAGCGGCCGGGCGCGCAACCAGGGCTTTCCGGCCCGGCGTCGCGCAAACTCCCCGTGTCCCCGCGTGAGCGCAAACCCGCGCTCGCGGCCCTCGCCCTGTTACTCATCCTGGGCGGCGCGCTCGCCACCACCCTCCTGGTGCTGCGCAGCGGAGACCGGGTCTCCGCGATCCGGATCGTCAAGCAGATCGGCGCCGGGCAGCAGATGCTCGTCACCTCCATGCAGGAGGTGCAGATCGCCGACACCGGCATCGACTACGTTCCGTGGTCGCAGAGCGCCCAGGTCGCCCACGACTTCGCCAGCGTCACCCTCCTGCCGGGCACCCTGCTGACCCCCAGGATGGTCGCCTCGGCGAGCGGGGAGCTCGGGCCGGGCAAGGCCATCGTCGGCCTGTCGCTCAAACCCGGCCAGCTGCCCATCACCCTCGACGAGGGCGACCGGGTCCAGGTGATCTACGTGCCGGGCCGGGGCGGCGACGGCACACAGAGCCGGGTCCTGGCGCAGAGCGCGCTCGTCCACCGGATGACCGCGACCAGCAGGGGAACCCCGGCCGGTCCGCTGGCGATCGTGGTCGACGTCAAGGACGCGCCCCTGATCAGCACCTACGCCTCAAGCGGCGAGGTCGCGGTGGTCGAGCTCCCCGGAGCCCGCTGAGATGGCGCTCATCGTGCTGGCGGCCGACAAGGGGGCGCCCGGGGTCACCACGGCGGCCACCGCGCTCGGCGCGGTCTGGCCTCGTTCGGTCCTGCTCGCCGAGTGCGACCCGGCGGGAGGAGACCTGGCCTACCGCCTGCCCGCGCAGGACGGCGGCGTGCTCAACCCGGGCAGGGGCCTGCTCACCCTGGGGGCCACGGCCCGCAGGGGACTGCAGCCCGAGCAGATCCACGAGCACACCCAGCGGATCGTCGGCGGGCTCGACGTGCTGGCCGGGCTGACCCACGGCGAACAGGCCGCGGGCCTCACCTGGCTGTGGGGGCCGCTCGGCCGCGCGTTCGCCGCGCTGCCCGGCGCCGACGTGCTGGCCGACTGCGGGCGCCTGGGCGGTCACCCCGAGATGACCGAGCTGGTCACGGAGGCGGCCCTGGTGGTGCTGTTCACCAGGGCGAGCCTCGACCACGTCGCCCACCTGCGCGAACGCCTCCAGGTGCTGCCCTCCTCGGTGCAGGTCGCGGTCGTGGTGATCGCCGATCCCCGCCAGTACCGCACGACGATCGACGACGTCCGCCGGATCGTCACGGCGACCGGCAGACAGGTCGCCTTCGTCACCGGCATCGCGCACGACCCCAAGGGCGCCGAGCTGCTGCGCGGCCAGTGGGGCGGGCGCCTCGACCGCTCGCTGCTGATCCGCACCGCCCGTGAGCTGGCCGGACGCCTCGCCGCCCAGATCCGCGCCCCGGAGCACGTCCTGTGACCATAGACCACACCCTGGTGAAGCGCTTCCGGCAGGAGGTCGGCGACCGGCTGGCCCACCAGCGCCGCCTCGACCAGGCCAGCGGCCTGCCGCCGATGAGCGGCGAGGACGAACGCCAGTTCGCCCGCGCGCTGATCGCCCAGGTGCTTGAGGAGTTCGCCCGCGGGGAGATCGGCGTCGGCCGTACCCCGCCGACCGCCGAGGAGGAGGAGGCCCTCGCCGGCGGAATCCACGCCGCGCTGTTCGGCGTCGGCCGCCTGCAGCCGCTGCTCGACGACCCCGACGTCGAGAACATCGACATCAACGGCTGCGACCGGGTCTTCGTCGGCTACGCCGACGGCCAGGAGCTCATGAGGGAGCCGGTCGCCGACTCCGACGAGGAGCTCATCGAGCTGATCCAGGTCCTCGCCGCCTACAGCGGCCTGTCCAGCAGGCCGTTCGACACCGCCAACCCCCAGCTCGACCTGCGCCTGCCCGACGGGTCCCGGCTTTCCGCGGTGATGGACGTGACGGTCCGCCCCGCCGTCTCCATCCGCCGCTCCCGCCTGGGCAAGGTCTTCCTCAGCGACCTGGTCGGCAACGGCACCGTGACCCCGGAGATCGGCCGTTTCCTCGCCGCGGCCGTCGCGGCCAGGAAGAACATCATGATCTCCGGCTCGACCAACGCGGGCAAGACGACCCTGCTGCGAGCCCTGGCCAACGAGATCCCGCCCCACGAACGCCTCATCACCGTCGAGCGCGCCCTCGAACTCGGCCTCGACCAGTTCGCCGAGCTGCACCCGAACGTGGTCGCCTTCGAGCAGCGGCTGCCCAACTCCGAGGGCCAGGGCGAGATCTCGATGGCCGAGCTGGTGCGCCGCTCGCTGCGCATGAACCCCTCCCGGGTGATCGTCGGAGAGGTCCTCGGCGACGAGATCGTCACCATGCTCAACGCGATGACCCAGGGCAACGACGGGTCCCTGTCCACCATCCACGCCAACTCCTCGATGGAGGTCTTCAACCGCATCGCCACCTACGCCCTCCAGGCCGCCGAGCGCCTGCCGATCGAGGCGACCCACATGCTCATCGCGGGCGCGATCGACTTCGTGGTCTTCATCGAGAAGCGCAACGACTACGCCAAGGGCGGCAGGCTGCGCCGCTTCGTCTCCAGCGTGCGCGAGGTGGCGGGCGTCGACGGGCGGGTGCTCTCCTCCGAGGTCTTCGCCACGGCCCCCGACGGCCGGGTCCTGCCGAACGCCCCCCTGTCCTGCATGGAGGAGCTGGCCCACCACGGCTACGACCCCGGAGGCTGGGCGTGAACGGCCTTCCCCCCGGCCTGTTCGACCCGCTGGTCATGCTCGCGGGCGCGGCACTCGGCGCCGGGCTGTTCCTGCTCGGCCTGGCCCTGTACGGCCTGCGCCCCCGGCCCGCGACCCCGGGCAGGAAGGCGGGAAGACGCGAGCTTCTCAAGGCCCTGTCCACCCGCTCGGCGATCGGCGCGATCGTGGGCGTCCTGGTGCTCGTGGTGACCGGATGGCCGGTCATGGCGGCCGGGGCCGTACTGCTCGCGCTCGGGTGGCGGGGTCTGGCGGGAGGCGCGGCCGAGGAACGTACGGCGATGCGGCGCCTTGAGGGCCTGGCCGCCTGGACCGAGTCGCTCCGTGACACCATCGCCGGGGCGGCGGGCCTGGAACAGGCGATCCCGTCGTCGATCAGGGCCGCCGCGCCGACCCTGCGCCCGCACCTGCTCTCGCTGGTCGACCGGCTGCACACCAGGATGCCGCTGCAGGACGCGCTCAGGCTGTTCGCCGACGAGCTGGACGACCCCTCGGCCGACCTCGTCGTGGCCGCGCTCATCCTCAACTCGAAGCTGCGCGGCCCCGGCCTGCGCGACGTGCTCGGCGCGCTGGCCGTCTCGGCCCGCGAGGAGCTGGACATGCGCCGCCGCGTCGAGGCCGAGCGCCGCTCGACCCGGCGCAGCGTGCAGATCGTGGTCGGTACGGCCATCGCCTTCGCCGTGGCGCTCGTGGTGTTCAACCCCTCCTACGTCGCCGAGTACGACAGCGCCCTCGGGCAGGCCGTGCTCGTGGTCGTGGCCGCGTTCTTCGGTGCGGGCTTCGCCTGGATGCGGCGCCTGGCCCGCTTCGACAAGCCCGCCAGACTGCTTGGCCTGCCCACCGGAGGGGCCGTGGGAGGCGAGGCGCGCGATGCCGACTGACGCGCTGTTCGCCGGGGGCGTGTTCGGCCTCGGCCTGTTCCTGCTGATGCGGGCGCTGTTCCCGGCCAGACCGGGACTGGTGACCAGGCTGCTGGCCCTCGACGCGGCCAGGGAGGGCACCCAGGCGCCCAGGGCCAGGCTCATCCTGCCGGACGAGGACGTCAGCGCCCTGCGCAGGGAACTCGGCGTACGGCTGGCCCGCCTGTACGCGGCCAGGGGCTGGCAGGCGCGCTCGGCCAAGGCCGACCTGGCCCTGCTCGGCAGGTCGTTCGAGGCGTTCCTGGCCACCAAGGTGCTGCTGGCCGTCTCCGGGCTGCTGGCCTTCCCCCTGCTGGCCGGTTGGCTGGTGCTGATGAGCTGGGACGCCTCGATCACGATGCCGCTGTGGGTCGCCCTCGCGGTCTCCGGGGTGTTCTTCGTCCTGCCCGACCTCCAGGTCAAACGGGACGCCGCGCGGATGCGCCGCGACTTCCGGCACGTCGTCGGCGCCTTCCTCGACCTGGTCGCGATGAACCTCGCGGGCGGCCGGGGCGTGCCGGAGGCGCTGCTGATGGCCGTCTCCGTCGGCGCGCCCGCCGGGGACGAGGAGGAGGCCAACTGGGCGATGGCCCGCATCCGTGAGGCGCTCGGCAACGCCAGGATCGTCGGCATCACCCCGTGGCAGGCCCTCGGACAGCTCGGCGACGAGATCAACGTGGACGAGCTGCGCGACCTGTCCGCCGCCCTCGGGCTGGTAGCCGACGACGGCGCCAAGGTCCGCTCGTCGCTGACCGCGCGCGCCGCGACCCTGCGGCGGCGGGAACTCGCCGAGATCGAGGGACAGGCGGGTGAGCGTTCCCAGTCGATGCTCGTCGCGCAGCTCCTGCTCTGCGCCGGCTTTGTGATCTTCCTGAGTTTTCCGGCAGCGATGAAGATGTTGGGGTCCTGACATGCTGAACCATCCGTGGATCGTCTACGCGACGACCTTTCTGAGCGTACGGATCGACCGGGCGCGCAACGCTCCGAGCAGGGGCGCCTCAGCGGTCGAGTGGGTCATCATCACCGCCATCATCGCCGGGGTCGCCCTCGGTCTGGCCACCCTCATCAGGAGCCTCGTCGAGGGCAGGCAGGGGGAGATCTCCGACCAGTTCGGCGGCGGTGGCGGTGGCGGGGGCGGCGGCACCGACGGCGGAGGTGGCCCGGTTGGCGGCAACGGCTGAGGCGCCCGCGCGCCGCTCCCGGCGCGTGCGCGGACGGGACGGCGAGCGCGGCGCCTCCGTCGTCGAACTCGCGATGATCATGCCGGTCGTGCTGGCCGTCGTGCTGCTCGTCGTGCAGTTCGCCCTGTGGTTCCACGGCCGCCAGGTGGCCGACGCCGCGGCGCGGGAGGGGTCACGGCTGGCCAGGATCGACTCCGACTCCTGGCAGGACGACGCCACCTCCAAGGCCGAGGAGGTGCTCAAGGCCATCGGCCCCAAGCTTCTCGACGGTGCGAAGGTGACGACCTGGGAGGAGGGCGACCAGCGGGGGGTCGAGATCACCGCGACCGCGGTCCAGGTCGTCCCGCTGCTGCCCTCGACGAGCCTCACCATCACCTCGCGCTTCGGCGGCCCCGTCGAGTGCTTCCGGCCCGACGACGGCGGTGAGGGGTGTCAGGAGTGACCAGGAGAGCGGACAGGGACCCCGAGCGGGGGTCGCTGTCGGCGGAGGCCGTGCTCCTCGCGCCGGTCTTCCTGCTGTTCCTGCTGTTCCTGGTGGGCGCCGGACGGATCGTCGAGGCCCAGGGCGAGGTGAACGGCGCCGCCAGGGACGCCGCGCGGGCGGCCTCCGTCGAACGCACCCGTTCCGACGCGGAGAGCGCGGCGGACGAGGCCGCCAAGGGGTCCCTGTCCGGGCAGTGCGAACCGGACGTCAGCCTCGCAGGCACGGACTGGAAGGCGGGCGGCCAGGTCAAGGTGACGGTGACCTGCTCACTCGACCTGGACTTCCTCGGCTTCGGCGCGGCCAAGGACATGCGGGGGGACGCGGTGGCCCCGCTTGAGCAGCTCCGGAGGGTGGAGAAGTGACCTCTGCCCGCCGACCCGGAGACCGGGGGTCGATGTCGGTCTTCACAGTGATCTTCTCGGTGATGGTCTTCATGCTGGCCGGGCTCCTCGTGGACGGCGGGGGAGCCATCAACGCCAGGCTGCGGGCCGCGGACATCGCCGAGCAGGCGGCCAGGGCCGCCGCCGACAAGATCGACGTCGAGTACCTCAGGGAGACCGGTCAGGCCCGGCTGCTGGGCGAGGACGAGGTCTGCGCGAAGGCGAAGGAGATCGTCTCCGGCTACGCGGGCTCCGACGTCCGCCTCGGCGAGTGCTCGGTCGGCGGCGGGCAGGGCGAGGTCACGGTCCGGGTCTCCGCGGCCTGGACGTCGTTCTTCCTGGCCGCGCTCGGCTTCCCCGGCTCCGACATGGAGGCCTCGGCCACCGCGGGACCCGACATGGGGGACGACGGGTGACGGGTGCGGGCCGTACCGATTGAGTCGAACGGCTGGCGGAGCCGGCTGAGGACGAAGAACCTGGACACGAAGGGAGACGCATGCCCACGCGACAGCCAACGCGCATCCGACCGAGACGTACGGCGGGCGACCTGGCCGCCGGTCTCGGCGCGCTGGTCGTGCTGGTCGCACTGGTCGGCGGGGTTCCCTACGCGCTGCTGAGGCTGGCCGGGCCGCCGTTGTCGCCCGAGCTGCTCCACCTGAACCTGCTGACCAGCCAGGTCGGTACGAGCATGATCGTGGCCATCCTCGTGCTGCTGGTCTGGCTGGCCTGGCTGCAGCTGACCGTCTGCGTGATCGTCGAGGTCTACGCCGGGCTGCGCCGGGTCGGCATGCCCGCCAGGGTGCCCTTCTCCGGCGGCACCCAGATGCTGGCCAACCGGCTGGTCTCCGCGGTCCTGCTGCTGTTCACCGTCTCCGCGGTCGTCGTGCCGATCGTCAGGCCCACGGCGACGCCCGCCGCCCGCCCCGTGTCCGCGGCCGCCTCGGTCACCACCCCGGAGCCGGAGGAACGGGCGCCGTTGGTGCACGTCGAGAAGGCCAGGAAGGTCTACGTGGTGCAGCCGCCGCACGGGCGTCACCACGAGAGCCTGTGGGAGATCGCGGAGAAGTGCCTCGGCGACGGGCGGCGTTATCCGGAGATCTACCGGCTCAACCAGCACAAGGAGCAGCCCGACGGCAGCCGCCTGCACATGGCCGACCTCATCAGGCCGGGTTGGGTGCTCGACATGCCGGACGACGCCAGGAACGTGCACATCGTCCCGGCCTCCCAGCCGCGCGGGGAGACCCTTGAGGACCACCCGGGCAAGCCCGCGGAACTCGACGGCCACACCCAGGACATCTCGGCCAAGGGAGGCTCGGACCTGCCGGGCGAGGCCCGCGAGGAGGCGGGCGGCGGGGAGAACAGGGGCGAGGCCCGCAGGCCCGCCGACTCCCGTGAGGAGAGCGCGGACAGCGGCAGGCGGGAGCCGTACAGGACCAAGGACCAGGGCCAGAGCCAGGACCAGGGCCGGAACCAGGGGCAGCAGCAGGGGCTGGAGCTGCTCGACTACCTGGCCGGGGCCTCGCTCGCGGCGGCCGGGCTGCTGGCGGCCCTGGGCCGCAGGCGCAGACAGCAGCTGTGGCACAGGGCGTTCGGGCGCAGGATCGCCAGGCCCAAGGACGACGCGGCCAAGGCGGAGGTGGCGCTCAGGCTGGGCGCCGACGCCCCGGGCAGCCGGATGCTGGACATCGGGCTGCGGCTGCTCGGCCGCTCCCTGGCCGCGCAGAAGCGGATCCCGCCCACCATCTACGCCGCCCACCTGTCGGCGCAGAGCCTCGACCTGTGGATCCACCCGCCCGTCGCCGAGGCGCCCGCGCCCTGGAGCGCCCACGACGGCGGCCAGGTGTGGAAGCTGCCCGCACACGAGGGCAGGATGCTCGACGAACGGACGCTGTCCGAGGCGCCCGCGCCGTACCCCGGACTGGTCTCGCTCGGGTCGAACGGCGAGGGGCGCGTGCTCGTCGATCTGGAGGCGGCGCACGGCCTGATCAGCCTCGACGGCCCGCGTAGCACCGAGGCCCTGGCCGCGCTCGCCGTCGAGCTGGCGACCAACCGCTGGTCGGACCTGATGACCGTCACGCTCGTCGGGTTCGGCGAGGAGCTGACCGTGATCGCCCCCGACCGGATCAGGCACGTCGCGACCCTCGCCGAACTGCTGCCCGAGCTTGAGGCCAGGGCCGCGGAACGCGGCCAGGGCGGGGACGTGCTGACCGGCAGGATCCAGGGGCGGGCCGCGGAGCCGATCTGGCCGCCGCACTACGTGCTCTCCGCGCTCGTGCCGAACGAGGAGGAGGGGCACCGGCTGGCCGTACTCGCCAGGAAGGGCGTCAGGACCGCGGCCGGGTACGTCGTGGCGGGGAAGGTCCCGCACGCCACCTGGAACTGGGAGGTCACCGAGGACGGCAGGGCGAAGGTGGACGCGCTCGGCTTCGAGGTGGACGCCCAGCTGCTGCCCCGCCGCCACTACCGTGCCCTGATCGACCTGTTCGAGACCGCGGGACGGCTCGACGGTGAGCCGATGAGCGACCGGCCGGAGCCCGTCCCGGCGAACGCCTCGGTCGAGGTGCGGGTCCTCGGCCCCGTGGAGATCGCGGGCCCCTCGCCGATGGAGGAGGGGCGGGCCACGCTCGCGGTGGAACTCGTCGTCTACCTCGCGACCCACCCTGGCGGCGTCCACCCGGTCGTGCTCGGCGGCGTTCTGTGGCCACGCGGCGTGCAGGCGGCGGTCAGGGACGCGACCATCGCCAGGGTCGTCGACTGGCTGGGCACCGACGGCGCGGGACGCCCCAACCTCTACGCCGACGAGGCGGGCAGGTTCCGCCTCGGCCCCGAGGTGCGGACCGACTGGATGGTCTTCCGCGACCTGGTCCGCCGCTCCCACACCGACTCCGGGGTGCGCGCCGTACTGCTCGAACGGGCGCTGAACCTGGTGCGCGGGCCGTTGCTCAACGGCCGCCCGCGTGGCCGGTACGCCTGGCTGGCCGACGACGACCTGGAGTACGACGTGACGGCGGCCGTCGCGGACGCCGCGCACCGGCTCTGCGACATCCGGATCGAGGAGGGCGACGGGGGACGGGCCGTCGCCGCGGTGCGGGCGGGCCTGCTGCTCGCCGCCGACGACGAGGGGCTCTGGCGTGACCTGCTGCGGGCCACCCACCTCACCGGAGACCAGGCGCGGCTGCGGACCGTGGTCGAGGCCCTGCACAGGCGAGCCTCCGCCCAGCCGGGCGGGAGCGGGATGGCCCCGGAGACCGAGGCCCTGATCGACGAGCTGCTGCCCTCGTGGCGGATGCGCTCGGCGCCGTCCGCATGAGGACGGCGAAGGCCCTGGTGGCCGGGGCCGCGGCGGCCGGCGTCCTGCTCGCGGGCTGTACGGCGGAGCCGGACAGGTTCGTCCCGCAGGGCGACGCCGGTGGGGTGAGCGCGACGCCGGACCTCTCAAGGGCGCCCGTCGTGACCCCCACGGCGCGGACGGAGACGGTCGAGGTGGCCCCCGGCGTACGGCTGGTCGTCGAGTGGCCCGCCGCCCCCGACCGGGACACCGCCGGGATGGTCGCCGCCTTCCGCGACCACCTGGCAGGGTCGTTCAGGGCCGTCGTCACCGGCGGCAAGGACGTCGGCTATCTCGACGTCGTCACCGGCGACGCGGTCGGCGAGCTGAGTACGTGGGTGGGGGAGTTCCTCGACCAACGCCGTTCGGTACGGGGCACCGCCCGCGTCTACGCGCTGACCGTCGGCCCCGTGGACGGCAGGGGGGCGCAGATGGAGGCGTGCATGGACGAGTCCGGCATGCGTCTGCTCGACACGGCGACCGGGAGGCCGCTCGCCCGCCAGCCCGTGTGGACCCGTCAGCCCTTCCTGCAGGCGGCCGGGATGCGGCTCGGCGACGACGGGGTGTGGCGGGTCGCGCTGCTGCGGCACACGGAACTTCCCAGTGAACGGGTGAAGGGATGTTTGCGATGATCGGGAGAACGGCTGTCGCGGGGCTGGTCCTGCTCGCCTCCGCGAGTCCCTCCGCCGCCTTCGCGGAGCCCCCCGGAGGGGGCGGAGGTCCCAACGCCACGGGCTTCCAGGGGGGCGAGGACAACGAGAAGGTCGGCGTCGTCCTGAAGGACTCCCGGATCGTGGTGTCCGGGAACGGGACGGGCGGCAAGAGCGACGGCTACCGGGTCAAGCGTCCCTGCTGGTACGAACCTGGCGGAAACGCCGAGGACATGCTGAAGAAGCAGGAGGGGAGCAAGCCCGAGTGGATCCCCGAGACGGAGTGGCGCAGGCACCTGGACGACCTCAAGCAGTTCAAGGACAAGGTCGGCAAGGAGGGGAACTGGTGGACGCGCGCCTACAACGCGGCCGACCCGAACGCGCTGTCCTGCCTGGCGGGGCTCGAACCGTACGTGTTCGTCCCGCCGAACACCACCCCGCCCGCCGGGATCACCGTCAGGGAGCTGGCCGACATCGCCAGGGCCGCGCTGACCGTGCCCAAGCCGAAGATCGAGGTCAATCCGAACGTCAAGAGCTACGTCAACCTGGCCACCTGGGTCTGGCTCGGTGACACCGGCGCCAAGACGCGCTCGGTGACCGCGACGCTGCCCGGCGTCATGAGCGCCACGGTCACGGCCACCCTCGGGAGCCTGCAGATCAAGTCGGGCACCACGGGCGATCGCGCCGACGTCAAGCAGGACTGCGAGGGGGGCGGCAAGCCGTACAGCAAGGGGGAGAAGGACACGTTCAGCTGCGGGGTGACCTACCGGCGGGCCTCGGCCGACCAGCCGCGCGGGGTCTACACGATGACCGTGACCGCGGTGTGGCCCGTCACGGCGCCGGGGGTCGACTTCGACTACGCCCCGGTCCAGGTGAGCGCGGACCGGGACGTGGCCGTCGGCGAGGTGCAGAGCGTCGTCAAGGGAGGCGAATGAGGCCGGCCGGTCAGGGCAGGAGGGCGCCCTCGTGGGTGAGCAGCCACCGCTTGACCGGGACGCCGTAGTAGTAACCGCCGAAGCCGCCGGTCGAGGGCAGGACGCGGTGGCACGGCACGAACGGGGCGATCAGGTTCTGCGCGCAGGCGCCCCCCGCGGCCCTGGCGGCCGTCCTGGGCAGCCCCGCCCGCTCGGCCAGCTCGGCGTAGCTGACGGTGACGCCGGGCGGGACCTGCCGCAGGGCGTCGAGCAGCCGCTGCCGTTTCGGGGTGCCGGGCTGCGTCACCTCGACGCCGTCGAGGGCCTTGAGGTCGCCGTCCAGATAGTCCCGTACGGCTCGCGCGGGTGGGCCCAGGTCGTCGGTGACGACCAGGTCGAGGGCCCTGAGGGCGGGCGGGAGCCGTACGAACATCTCCTGGGGGTCGGCGGTGAACCCGGCCGCCACGACGACGCCCTCGCGCGCGAGCAACGCCAGCGGGCCGATGGGGGTGGGGAGGACCTGTGCCTCGACGGTCATGCGGCGCTCCAGAGGTGTAGCGCGGCGTAGGCCCGCCAGGGCCGCCACCGCTCGATGTGATCTTCGGGGATGTCCAGGCGCGCCATGGTCCTGCGCAGCACCAGGTCGCCGTCGGGCCAGGCGTCCGGGTCGCGCAGCGCCCGCAGTGCCACGTAGCTCGCCGTCCACGGCCCGATGCCCGGCAGCGACAGTAGCCGGGAGACGACCTGGGCGGGTTCCTGCGCGCCGTCCAGGTCGACCTCGCCCTCGGCGACGCACACGGCGAGCGCCCTGAGCGTGGCGACCCGCCGCCCGGTCAGCCCGAGTCCTTCGAGGTCGGCTTCGAGCAGCTCGCCGGGGGTCGGGAACAGCACGCCCTCGTGGCCCGCGCGGGCGACGATCCTGCCCAGCAGGGTACGGGCGCCCGCGACGGAGATCTGCTGGCCGACCACGGCGCGCACGGCGATCTCGAAGCCGTCCCACGCGCCGGGCACCCGCAGGCCCGGATTGGCGGTGACCAGCGGCCCCAGGGAGGTCCTCCCGAGCGCGTCGGCGATGGCCTGCGGGTCGGCGTCGAGGTCGAGCAGACGGCGGCAGCGTGCCACGACACGGGCCAGCCCCCGGGTGTCGTCGAGTTCGACGTCGAGCCGCACGTGGCCGGGCAACGGGGTGAGGCTGACGGTTCCGCCGGGGACCACCCGGCTGTAGGAGGTCTCGTCGACGGTCTCCAGGCCGGGGATCGCCCTGGCCCGCAGGAACCGCAGCAGCGTCCGCGAGTCGTACGGCTCGCGCCGGTGCAGCCGCAGCGTCAGCGAGGTGTCGGCCACGGCCCTGCCCCCGTTCCCGCTGGCCGTCGCCCGCAGCTCGCCGGGCGTGAAGCCGTACGTCTCCTTCATGGTCGCGTTGAACTGGCGCACGCTGCCGAAGCCGGAGGCGAAGGCCACGTCGGTGATCGGCAGGCCGGTCTCGGTGAGCAGCTGTTTGGCCAGCAGCAGGCGTTTCGTCCTGGCGACGGCCAGCGGGCCGACGCCGATCTCGGTGGTGAACAGGCGGTGCAGGTGCCGTTCGGTGATGTGCAGGCGACCGGCCAGCCTGGCGATCCCGCCGTCGTCGGCCACGCCCTCGTCGATCAGCCGCAGCGCCCTGCCGATCAGGTCGCCCCGGTGGTCCCAGCCGGGGTCTCCGGGGCTGAGCTCGGGACGGCAGCGCTTGCACGGCCGGAACCCGGCCGCCTCGGCGGAGGCGGCGTGGCGGTAGAAGCGCACGTTGCGCGAGGCGGGCGTACGGGCGGGGCAGATGGGCCTGCAGTAGATGCGGGTGGAGGTGACAGCTGTGTAGAACCGCCCGTCGAACCGGGCGTCCCTGGCGGTCACCGCGCGGTAACAGGAGTCGAAGTCAAGCTCTGCGACGGACATGTCCCCCACGATATGAGCAGCGTAAAGGGGATGACCGGCGGGATTCGGACGTGACCGTGGATCACCGCGGGGAGATCACTTGGAGGAGATGCCGACCCCGATCTCGAACTCGCGGTAGACCCTGGCCCAGAAGCCGTCACGCAGCCAGACCCTGGCCTCGGGGTAGGGGCGCAGGGAGTGGCCCAGCTCCTTCTCGGCCTCGATGAGCAGCTCGGTGTCGATGACCGTGGGCAGGATCGGGCCGGGCAGCAGGTCGCGGATGTTGTCGCGGCCCCGGGTGAGGATCCACTTCTGGGCCACGTGCTCGCCGACGTCCTCGACCCGGGGGCGGCTCGGCCCGAGCTTGGCGGGCTGACCGGCGGGGGCCTTCGGCTTGGCGGCGGTACGGCCGGCGAAGACCTGGGCCGGGGAGGGCGTCACCGGGGGCACCGGGACGGGGACGGGCGCGGGGGCGCGGCTGAAGAAGGAGCGCAGGAAGTCGGCGCTGATGATCTCGACGGTGTCGGACTCCCAGACCAGGCGCTCGGCCTGGTTGGTGCCGTAGGGCGGCTCGACGCCCCACAGGTGGATGCGCACCCCGTAGGCCTGGGCCGCCTCGACGGCGGGGACCATGTCCTCGTCCCCGGCCAGCAGGATGGTGTCGCTCACCGCGTGGTGCCTGGCCAGGGCCTCCAGGTCGCTCCTGATCTGGGCGTCCACGCCTTTCTGCTGGCCGCGGGCGTTGAGGTTGCCGAGCCGGACCTTGACCCAGGGGAGCTGGGCGATGACGCGCTGGTCGACGGTCGGCACCCGGTCTCTGGCGGCGTCGTACCAGTAGATCCGCAACAGTTCGCCGTGGATGCGCGCCTCGGCGTGCTTCTGCAGCGCCTGGATGAGTTCGTCGGCGGCGACGCGGTACTCCTTGCGCTCCTTGGCGCCGAGGAGGACCTCTCCCGCCGCCGCGTAGAGGTAGCCGACGTCCACGAGGACGGCGTACTTGGCGGCGACGGGATGCGTTGTGAGGTCCAGGATGGTCATCTCGTCCTCCAGGCCTCGGAACTCACTGATCGGGCTGACTATATGCGCCCATTTCTTAGATAGTCCCAAGTCTCGTGCAACTTGACACCCCGTTCCATGGATCTAACGAGGCAGTCCGCTTGATCTCCAAGCACCATGTCCGGTGGGCAGATACTTTCGCATGCGGTGTGCGGGATTACGCCAATTTTCGCGCTTTGGTGGTGCTTTCGCCGCCGGAGCCGTCCGTGCGGCGAGGGCGACCACCAGCGCGACGACCTCCTCCTGTGTCGCTTCTCCATGAACGATCTTCAGGTGTGTCATAGCGGGATGTTCCCATGCTTCTTGGGGGGCAGGACCGTTCGCTTGTTACGCAGGGCACGCAGGGCCCTGACGACCTGGACTCGGGTGTCGGACGGGCGGATCACGGCGTCCACATACCCTCGTTCGGCCGCGAGATACGGGTTGGCGAGGGTGTCCTCGTACTCGGTGACGAGTCTGGCCCGCTCGGCGTCGGGGCTGGCGGCCGAGGCCAGCTCACGCCGGTAGAGGATGTTGACCGCGCCCTGGGCGCCCATCACCGCGATCTGCGCGGTCGGCCAGGCCAGGTTGACGTCGGCGCCCAGGTGCTTGGAGCCCATGACGTCGTAGGCGCCGCCGTACGCCTTGCGGGTGATCACGGTGACCAGCGGGACGGTCGCCTCGGCGTAGGCGTACAACAGTTTGGCGCCGCGGCGGATGATCCCGTTCCATTCTTGATCAGTTCCTGGAAGGAATCCCGGTACGTCCACAAAAGTAAGAACGGGAATGTTAAAGGCATCACAAGTGCGGACAAATCTGGCGGCTTTCTCGGAGGCCGCGATGTCCAGTGTCCCGGCGAAACTCATCGGCTGGTTGGCGACGATCCCCACCGAACGCCCCTCGACCCGTCCGAAGCCCACCAGGATGTTCGGCGCGAACAGCGCGTGCACCTCAAGGAACTCGCCGTCGTCGAGCACGTGCTCGACGACGGTGTGCATGTCGTACGGCTGGTTCGCCGAGTCGGGGATCAGCGTGTCCAGCTCCCGGTCCTCGTCGGTGGTCTCCAGGACCGGCTCCGCGTCCAGCACCGGGGCCTCGTCCAGGTTGTTCGACGGCAGGTAGGACAGCAGCGCCCTGGCGAACTCCAGGCAGTCGGCCTCGTCGACGGCCTCGTAGTGCGCGACGCCCGACCTGGAGTTGTGCGTGCGCGCGCCGCCGAGCTCCTCGAACGTCACCTCCTCGCCGGTGACCGTCCTGATGACGTCGGGGCCGGTGATGAACATGTGCGACTTCTCCGACACCATCAGCACGAAGTCGGTGAGCGCGGGGGAGTAGACCGCGCCGCCCGCGCACGGGCCCATGACCAGCGAGATCTGCGGGACGACGCCGGAGGCGTGCACGTTCCGCTTGAAGATCTCGGCGTACAGGCCCAGGGAGACGACGCCCTCCTGGATGCGCGCCCCGCCGGAGTCGTTGATGCCGACCACCGGGCAGCCGGTCTTCAGGGCGTGGTCCATGACCTTGACGATCTTCTCGCCGAAGACCTCGCCGAGGGAGCCGCCGAACACGGTGAAGTCCTGGGCGAAGATCGCCACCGGCCTGCCGTCGACCGTGCCGTGCCCGGTCACCACGCCGTCGCCGTACGGCCTCTCGCGGTCGAGGCCGAAGTTGGTCGAACGGTGCCTGGCCAGTTCGTCGAACTCGACGAAACTGCCCTCGTCCAGGAAGGAGAGCACGCGCTCCCTGGCCGTCATCTTGCCTTTGGCGTGCTGCTTCTCGACCGCGCGCGCCGAACCGGCGTGAGCCGCCTCGTCCAGGCGGCGTTCCAGGTCGGCGAGCTTGCCCGCGGTCGTGTGGATGTCGATCCCCGGGGCTGTCGGCTCGGCGCTCATCGGGTCCCTCACTCCTCGCTGCGTTCGTGACAGGCGCGTCCGGGCGTGGCGGCCGTTGTGCGGCCTGACGTTCCCGGGCGCGCGGGCGCGTTCCCCGCTCGTTTCCAGCAGGGTAGCCCTCCGGTGATCCCGGAACCCAGAGGGGTCCCGGACCGTTCTGAGCTGGGAGGTATGACTTCCAAAAGGGTAATTCTGGCAAAATAGAGGTCATGATGGACAGCGCCGAAGCGGTACGAACACAACAGCTCTTCAAGAGATTCGGGCAGCAGGTGGCCGTCGGCGGTGTCGATCTCATCGTGCCCCGCGGCAGTTTCGCCGGACTGGTCGGCCCGAACGGGGCGGGCAAGACGACCACGCTCAGCATGGTCACCGGCCTGCTCCGCCCGGACGGCGGAGCCATCCACATCGACGGCCTCGACGTCTGGCGTGACCCGGTCCAGGTCAAGGCCCGTATCGGTGTGCTGCCGGAGGGGCTTCGCCTGTTCGAACGCCTGTCCGGGCGGGAACTGCTGTCCTACAACGGTCAGCTCAGGGGCATCCCCAAGGCCGAGGTCGAACACCGGGCCGAGGAGCTGCTGCGGGTCATGGACCTGACGGAGTCGGCGGACAAGCTCGTCGTCGACTACTCCACCGGCATGCGCAAGAAGATCGGCCTGGCCGCCGCGCTGCTGCACAACCCCAGGGTGCTCTTCCTCGACGAGCCCTTCGAAGGCGTCGACCCGGTCAGCGCCAACACGCTGACCGAGGTCCTGCGGCGCTACACCGAGTCCGGCGCGACCGTCGTCTTCTCCAGCCACGTCATGGACCTCGTCGAGCGTCTGTGCGACTGGGTCTCCGTGATGAGCAGGGGCCAGATCGTCGCCCAGGGGCCGCTGGACCAGGTCCGCGCGGGCCGCAGCCTCAACGAGGCCTTCCTCGGGCTGGTCGGCGCGGGCGGCCACGGGCACGGCGACGGCGGAGGGGAGGGTCTGTCATGGCTGGGCGCGACCTCGGCGTGAACGAACAGGCCGCGCGGGTCGGCCCCATGCTCTTCGTACGGCTCAAGCTCAGGCTGATCGCCGGGAACCTGCGCGGCAACGGCGCGCGTGTCGCCGGGTTCGTCTTCACCGTGCTCGCCGCCGTGGTCGTCGCCGGTCTCGGCTTCGTCGGGGTCTCCGCGCTGCGGTTCGCCCCCGCCGAGATCGCGGCCGACGTCGGGGTGGTGCTGTTCACCGTCTTCGTGGTGTGCTGGGCCATCGGGCCGCTGCTGGTCTTCGGCCTTGACGACACGCTCGACCCGTCACGGCTGGCGCTGCTGCCGCTGAGCACCGGCAGGCTCGCGGCCGGGATGTTCGCCGCCTCGATCACCGGCGTCTGGCCGATCTCCGCGCTCATCGTCATGTCCGGCGCGGTCGTCGGCATCGCGAGCGGGATCGGCGGCGTGCTCCTCGGAGTCGTCGCGGTGCTGCTGCAGTTCGCGCTGTGCATCGTCACCTCGCGGCTGGTCACCACCTCCCTGTCGGGCGTCATGCGCACCCGCAGGGGACGCGACGTGCTCGCCGTCTCCGTCGTCCTGTTCGTCCTGGCCGGGCAGATCCCCAACCTGGTGCTCAACGGCGGTTTCTCCGCCGACCCGGGGCGGGTGCTGCACGCCCTGGCCTCGGTGCTGCGCTGGACCCCGCCGGGCCTGGCCGCCCACGCCATCGCGGACGGCGGCCTGGTCGCGTTCGCCGAGCTGCTGGTGCTGGCCGTACTGGTGCTGGTGATCGGGCGGCTGTGGATCGCCGCGCTGCGCAGGGCGCTGGTCACCCCGGACGCCTCGACTCAGGGCGCCTCGGTGCGCAACTCCCGGGGCCTGCTCGCCAGGTTCCTGCCGGACGGGCAGCTCGCCGCGGTCGCGACCAAGGAGCTGAAGTACGCCCGCCGCGACCCCAGGGGCAGGGTCGTCTGGTTCACCTCCCTTGTGGTCACCGGCATCATGGCCTTCTCCCTGAGCCGGGGAGAGGGGATGAGCGGCGCCGGCCTGGTGGTCGGCCCGGCCTGCCTGGGCGCGGTGATGATCGCCCTGCAGTCGGCCAACTCCTTCGGCATCGACGGCCGCTCGCTGTGGATGAACGCCGTGGTCTACGGCACCGGCGGAGACTGGCGGACCGACCTGGCCGGGCGGCATCTGGCCGTCGCGACGATCGCCACGCCGCTGCTCGCCCTGGTGGCCGTGATCGCCTCCCTGCTGGCCGGCGACCCGATGCTGGCGATCCCCGGAGCGCTCAGCGGCTGGGGCGTCCTGGGCGTCGGGCTCGGGGTCGGCGCCCTGACGAGCGTGCTGGTGCCGTACTCGGTGCCGGAGCGGCTCAACGCCTTCACCGGCGCGGTGCCGGGACAGGGCGGCCTCGCCTTCGTGGCCTCCTTCGGCGCGATGATCGGCGGCGGCCTGCTGTCGCTGCCCGTCGTGGTGCCCGTCCTGCTCGGCGCCACCTGGGTCAGCGCGCTGGCGGTGCCGTACGGACTGCTGGCCGCGTGGGCGGGACGGAGAGTGGCGGGGAGCGTCGGTTTCCGCAGGTATCCGGAGCTCGTGGGAGCCGTCTCCCAGGGGGGTTGATTGGTCTAGTCCAATAGGTGGGACCGGTCTGCGGTGAAGAATTCGGACTGACTACGCTGACGATTATGTCCGCTATCGCGAACACCGCAGAACGTTCATCCGCTGTCACCGAGATGCCCGACGAGCTCCGCGCGGATGTGCGGCTGCTCGGTGGGCTCCTGGGGCAGGTGATCGCCGAGCACGGAGGCGACGACCTGCTCGCCGACGTCGAACGCCTCCGCAAGGCCGTCATCGACGCCCGTCGCGGGAAGGTCTCCGGTGACGAGATCACCGAGATGGTCGCGCAGTGGCCGGTCGACAGGGCGGTGCTGATCGCCCGTGCCTTCACCTGCTACTTCCACCTGGCGAACCTCGCCGAGGAGCATTTCAGGATCCGCACCCTCCGTGTCCGTGACACGGGGGAGGAACCGCTGCCGGAGTCCATCGCGCAGGCCGTACAGGAACTGGGCGGTGAACGTGTCGCCGAGCTGGTCGAGGGGCTGCGGCTGCACCCGGTGCTGACCGCGCACCCGACCGAGGCCCGCAGGCGCGCGGTCGTCACCGCGATCCAGCGGATCAGCGGCAGGCTCGCCGCCTACAACAGTCCCGACCGGGGCGCGGCCGAACGGGCCGAGACCCGGCGGCGGCTCCTTGAGGAGATCGACCTGCTGTGGCGGACCGCGCAGCTCAGGTCGACCAAGCTCGACCCGCTCGACGAGGTGCGCACCGCCATGGCCGCCTTCGACGAGACGCTGTTCCGGGTCGTGCCGCTGGTCTACCGCTCGCTGGACGCCGCGCTCGGCGAGGGCACCGGCACCCGTGAGCCGCTGGCCAGGGCCTTCATCCGCTACGGGAGCTGGATCGGCGGCGACCGCGACGGCAACCCCAACGTCACCGCCAAGGTGACCAGGGACGCCGTGCTCATCCAGTCGGAGCACGTGCTGATCGCGCTGGAGAACGCCGCGCTCAGGATCGGCAGGTCGCTCACCCTGACCTCCTCCTACGTGCCCGCCTCCGCGGAGCTGCAGGCCGCGCTGTACGCGGCGGAGAACGACCACCCCGAGCTGGTCTCGGAGATGGCCACCCGTTCGCCGCAGGAACCGCACCGGCAGTGGCTGCTGTTCGTCGCCGCCAGGATCGCGGCGACCAGGAAGCGCGGCCTCGACCTGGCCTACCGTTCTCCGGAGGAGCTGCTGGCCGACCTGCGCCTGGCCCAGGAGTCGCTGGTCGCCGCCAAGGCGTCCCGGCAGGCCTACGGCGAACTGCAGCACCTCGTCTGGCAGGTGGAGACGTTCGGCTTCCACCTGGCCGAGCTTGAGGTGCGCCAGCACTCGCAGGTCCACGCCCAGGCGCTGGCCGAGCTGGCCGAGGGCCGTACCTCGGAGCGCACCGACGAGGTCCTGGCCACCATCAGGACGATCGGCTGGATCCAGGAGCGGTTCGGCACGACCGCCTGCTCCCGCTATGTGGTCTCCTTCACCCGTTCCGCGGACGACGTCGCCGCCGTCTACACGCTGGCCGGGCACGCCCTGGGCGATCGGGCGCCCAGCCTCGACGTGGTCCCGCTGTTCGAGTCGGGCGCCGACCTGGCCAACGCGCCCGCCGTACTGTCCGGCATGCTGGACATCCCCGGCATCCAGGACAGGCTCGCGGCCAACGGCCGCAGGCTTGAGGTCATGCTCGGCTACTCCGACTCCGCCAAGGAGCTCGGCCCGGCCGCCGCGACGCTGAAGCTGTACGAGGCGCAGGAGGCGCTGACCGCCTGGGCCGCCGAGCACGACGTACGGCTGACGCTCTTCCACGGCCGGGGCGGCGCCCTGGGCCGGGGCGGCGGTCCCGCCAACCGCGCCGTGCTCGCCCAGGCGCCCGGCTCCGTCGGCGGCAGGTTCAAGGTCACCGAGCAGGGCGAGGTCATCTTCGCCCGCTACGGCCACGCCGCCATCGCCCGCCGCCACATGGAACAGGTCACCTCGGCGGTGCTGCTCGCCTCGACCCCGACCATCGAGGACCGTACGGCCAAGGCGGCCGGACGCTTCCGCGGCCTCGCCGAGCAGGTCGCCTCCGCCTCGGAGCGGGCCTACCGGTCGCTGACCGAGGCCTCCGGCTTCCCCGAGTGGTTCTCCCTGGTCAGCCCGCTTGAGGAGCTCGGCCTGCTGCGCCTGGGCTCCCGCCCCGCCAGGCGCGGCCTCGGCGCGCCCAGGTCCCTGGACGACCTGCGGGCCATCCCGTGGGTGTTCTCCTGGGCGCAGACCCGGGTCAACCTGCCCGGCTGGTACGGCCTGGGCAGCGGTCTTGAGGCGGTCGTCGCCAAGTCGGGCATCGACGAACTGCGCGCCGCCTACCGCGAGTGGCCGCTGTTCGCCTCGCTGCTGGACAACGTGGAGATGTCGCTGGCCAAGACCGACCGGGACATCGCGGCCCGCTACCTCGCCCTCGGCGGACGGGACGACTTCGTCGAGCAGGTCCTCACGGAGTACGACCGCACCCGCCGCCTGGCCCTTGAGGTGACCGGCCACAGCCGCCTGCTGGAGAACCGCAGGGTGCTCTCCCGCGCGGTCCAGCTCCGCGACCCGTACGTGGACGCGCTCTCGCACCTGCAGCTGCGCGCCCTGTCCGCCCTGCGCTCCGGCGACACCCTGACCGAGGAGGAGCGCGAGCGGCTGTCCACGCTCCTGCTGCTGTCGGTCAACGGCGTGGCCGCGGGCCTGCAGAACACCGGCTGACCGTTCGATCGGGTGACCGGGTCCTCACCCGGTCACCCGCTCGGCGCCCGCGTAGAGGTTGAAACGCTCCTCGCGCAGGAAGCCGACCAGCGTCATCCCGAACTCCCTGGCCAGGTCGACGGCCAGGGAGGAGGGGGCGGAGACGGCGCAGACGACCGGGACGCCCGCGCTCAGCGCCTTCTGCGTGATCTCGTAGCTGGTGCGCCCGCTCACCATCAGGACGTGCCCGGTCAGCGGCGTCATGCCCTTCATCAGGGCCCAGCCGACCAGCTTGTCCAGCGCGTTGTGCCGCCCCACGTCCTCGCGCAGGGCCACCAGGTCGCCCTCCGGGGTGAACAGCCCCGCGGCGTGCAGCCCCCCGGTCTTGCCGAACACGCCCTGTGCCCGTCTGAGGCTCTCCGGCAGGCCGTACAGGGTCTCGGGGGAGACCCGGACGTCACCGGCGGGCAACGGGGCGCACCGGTCGCGCAGCGCGTCCAGGCTGGCGCTGCCGCAGACGCCGCAGGCGCTCGACGTCACGAAGTGCCGGTCGAGAGAGGGCAGGTCGGGCAGCGGGCCGCGCAGCCGTACCGTGACGGTGTTGTAGCGGGCCTCCGGCGCCACGTCCTCGTCCGTGCAGTAGGCGATGGAGACGATCTCCGCCGCCGAGGCCAGGCCCTCGCCGTGCAGGAACCCGGCCGCCAGCTCGAAGTCGGCCCCCGGCGTCCGCATGGTGATCGCCACCGTACGGCGCGCGCTGTCCGCCTGGACCCTGATCTCCAGCGGCTCCTCGGTCGCCAGGTCGTCACGCCTGTCCCGCGCGACCCCGCCGGTCACCTCTCTGACCCGGGTCCTGGTGCTGGGGCCGGGGCGCCGGACGACCCCTCCGGGCACCGGATGACGTGAGTCGAGGCCTTCGTTCATGGTTCCCATCCTGGCGCTCCAGGCGTGCGTCGTCGTCACCGCCCCGGTATTCCCTGCTCAATGCCCTACTTCGGTAACAGATGGTCGCCCGGGGAGGGAAGATGGACGGGTGCTCGACTCGCCCTTCTCCGATCTCGACCGCCCGCCGCTGTCCCAGACGGCGCTCACCCGCGCCCTGGTCCGTCCCGGCGGCCTGTGGACGGACATCACCGTCGTCGGCAGGACCGGCTCGACGAACGCCGACCTCGCCCAGGCCGCACGCGACGGCGCCCCGCAGGGAACCGTCGTCGTCGCCGAGGCGCAGTCCGCGGGCCGTGGCAGGCTCGGCCGCGTCTGGAGCGCGCCGCCCCGATCCGGGCTGGCCTTCTCGGTGCTCCTGCGCCCCGAGCCGTCGCCGTCGCGGCAGGGCTGGCTGCCGCTGCTCGTCGGCCTGGCCGCAGCCTCGGCCGTCCGCAGGATCGCCGAGGTCGAGGCCCGCCTGAAGTGGCCGAACGACCTGCTGGTCGGGGAGCGCAAGCTCGCCGGGGTGCTCGCCGAGCGGGTGGACGGCGCGGTGGTCGTCGGCGTCGGGCTCAACGTGAGCATCCGCGCGGAGGAGCTGCCCGTCGAGACCGCGACCTCGCTGGCGATCGAGGAGGCCGCCTGCGTCGACCGCGACCCGCTGATCAGGGCGGTGCTGAGGGAGATCGAGACCCACTACCACGAGTGGTCGGAGGCGGACGGCGACGCCGACGCGTGCGGGCTGCGGGCGGCCTATCTGGGACTCAGCGCGACGGTCGGCCGCGATGTCCGGGTCGAGCTGCCGGGCGAGCGGGTGCTCACCGGGCGGGCCGTCGGCGTCGACGGGGCAGGACATCTGCTCGTCGAGTCGCAGGGGAGCACGCACACGCTGAGCGCGGGAGACGTCGTGCACGTGCGTCCGCACGTCCCGTGACTAATGAGGTCGAGACGTGCCACGATTTGCCCCATGGGTCTCGCTGATCACCATCTGGCGGAGGGGGAACTGCGCATCCGCACGTTCCACCCCCATTGGAAGCGCCTCGTCATACCGTTCCTCGCGCTGGTCCTCATCGTTCTGGGGTCCGGCGCCGGGATCTTCTTCATGCCGGTCTTCGCCTACGACGGCTACGCGCGCATCGCCGTCGCGGTGATCGCGGTGGGGCTGCTGACGGTGTGGTC
This sequence comes from Streptosporangium sp. NPDC001559, assembly GCF_042893955.1. Taxonomy (NCBI): domain Bacteria; kingdom Bacillati; phylum Actinomycetota; class Actinomycetes; order Streptosporangiales; family Streptosporangiaceae; genus Streptosporangium; species Streptosporangium sp. NPDC001559. Next base: position 593,086 of record NZ_JBIAVG010000001.1, on the reverse strand, counting down.
GTTCGTGCCGTACCTGCAGTGGAAGAACACCACCTACGTGCTGACCTCGCACCGGCTGGCCATCAGCAGGGGGGTGCTGAACAAGTCGACCGAGGACATCCCGATGACCAAGGTCAACACGGTCAGCGCCGACCAGACCCTGCTTGAGCGGCTGTTCGGCTGCGGCACGCTCAACGTCGAGTCGGCGGGAGAGCAGGGACACGTCACACTGCGTGACATCCCGGACCTCCAGGGCGTACGCGCCGACCTGTTCCGAGCCGTGGACGAAGCCGACGACGAGGAACCGGAACCCCGCACTCCCCGTCCCGCCGAGCCCTGACCCACCCCGCCGGCGTCCCGGGGAGGCGTCCGCCTCCCCGGACCGTCGAAGGTCGTTACCGCCGGGGCGGATCCTACCTGTGATCTCACGATGTCACCGAAGTGCGAGATCGTCGAAGCCGCCCTGTTTGATGTCGTTGACGAAGGTCGTCCAGGTGTCGTGGTGGAACGTGAGGGCGCCGCCTTTACGGTCCTTGGTGTCGCGGACGGTGACGGTGTCGTCGATGAAGGCCACCTCGACACAGCTCGGGCCGTCGGCACTGAGGCTGCTCTTGCGCCAGAGCCCATCGGGGGGGTTGGGCTGCTGCATCCTGCTCCTCCCGTTAGCGATCTTCGCGTAGGGAGGCGATGAGTGCGGCCGAGTCGTTCGGGCTCAGCGCCACCGCGCGAAGATGCTCGCATATGTGGTTGTACCGCTGGATATCCGCCTCTTTCTCAAGAAACAGGCCACCGGCCATGCTGTCAATGTGGATCACGTCGGGGTCATCCGTGCCGAACTTCAGGACGATGAAGCTGCCGGGCATACCCGAGTGGGCTCCGGCGGAGAACGGGATGACCTGAAGGGTGATGCGCGGACGCTTGGCCTGGCGGACGAGATGCGTGAGCTGGTCACGCATGATGGCCTCGCTGCCGACCGTCCGTGACAGGGCTGCCTGGTCCAGGATCGCCCACAGCCGGAGGGGCGTGTCGCCTTCCAGGAGTGCCTGCCGCTGTAGCCGGGCGACGACACGGGTCTCGGCTTCGTCGTCGGTGATGGTCGGCCGTACCCCCCGGATCACCGCCCGCGCGTAGTCCTCGGTCTGCAGCAGGCCGGGGATGAACAGCGACTCGTAGTTGATGGCCTGCTGTGCCTCGGCTTCCAGGCCGATGTAGGTGCTGTACTTCCCGGGAAGATCGGCCTCGAAACCGTGAAGCCAGCCTCGCTGTTTGGCCTCCTTCTGGAGTTTCATCAGGGCGGTACGGCGACTGCCGGTGGCGCCGTAGACGTCGAGCAGAGCATTGAGCGTCCGGAGTTGCGGCTTGGTTTTGGCCGCCTCTATCCGGTGAAGTGTGGCGAGGTTGATGTCGGTCTTTTCGCCCACTTCGGCCTGGGAGAGCCCGGCCTCCTCGCGAAGGCGGCGTAGCTCTGCCGCCAGGCGACGCAGACGTACCGTGGGTGGTTGGCGCCTGGCTGGTGACAAGGGTGCGATTTCGCCCATACGGCCCTTCTCCTGCATCTTTAACGCCCTTCTGGATTATGCGGTCAGTGTAAAAGCCTGCATTGCATTTACTCAGTGTGATGGTGCATGCTCTCACCGTAAAGCCTTCCAGGGTGGCTCTTCCCTGGAAGGCGAAATGTGTGATTTCCCCAGGCGGCCGGGCGGACGATCTTCCCTCCCGATACGGCCCACCCCCTGTCGGGTGTTCCGTCCGGCGCAAGCGGTACGACCGGCGGCAGCCCCCTGTCGTTTCCCGGTCGTGCCCCCACGGGACCGGCGCCGCACCCTCGCCACCCATGAGGGAGCGCTTCCCCGGCTGCGAGCGGCGCCGGTCCCGTATCCGACCTGCCGACCAGGATCGAGGGAAAATGACCGGTGTCAGCGTCAGAGAGCACTACCTGGAACTCTCCGTCTTCCCGACCTCGCCTTACTACGCCCGCCTGCACGTCCAGCGCGTGCTGGAGGGCTGGCGGCGGGAGGACCTGGTCGAGACGGCCCGGCTCGTCGTCTCCGAACTGGTCTCCAACGCGATCAAGGCACACGCCGTGTCCCTCGCCGCGCTGGAGACGGCTGCCCTGGCGAGCCCGGACCGCATCTGGATGGACCTGTACCAGGCGGAGGGGGCGATTGTGCTGCGTGTCTGGGACGCCGGCAGCGCCTCGCCCGTCCTCAAGGATCCTGATCCGGACGACGAGGGCGGACGCGGCCTCTACCTCGTGGACCTGCTCACGAGCGGCTGGGGTTACCACCGGCCGAAATCAGGAGGAAAGATCGTGTGGTGCACGCTGGCGGCTTCACCGGCGCTTCCGGCGGAGAATGCTTGTCCTGGTTTTTCCGCCATGTTCGCCGACCCCGCGGCCGAACCGGCGAAATGAGATCGGCATGGCAGTACGGCAGGCCCCGGCGCCTAGGGCCTCGCTGAACAGGTCGAACTCGTTCGGCGCCTTTGTTCAAGGTGATCGCGCCGTCGGGGGAGATGCCGATACAGCCCCGGCACACTTCGGCCTTGAAGCGGGGCATCTCGGAGCGGCAGGCGAAGGTGGGCTGGTAACAGACCCGGGTGCGGTAGTCGGCGGTGACCGCAGGAAGCGGGTCGATGAAGCCCAGCTACTCGTGGAGGCCGTTCAACGGATGATCTTTTCTGACGGCCCAGCCATTTACGCGGGAACACGGAGTTCCCGGCGTACTCGATGATGAAACTCCTGTACCCGGGTCTCGGCTTTCCATGGTTGCAGGGCTTCGAGAAGGTCCTTGACGTAGGTCAGGGAGCGGATGGAGGCGACCTGGGACAGGATGTCCACGGCGCGGTGCCCGTACTGCAGCCCTTCGTCGAGGTGGTGGGCGTGGAGGTGGGCGGAGCCGACGATGGCGTTGCGCATACCGCACGAGCGCGTGTAGGTGTCGGCGGGCATGGTGGCCAGCGCTTCAAAGCGCATCACCATGTGCGGCATCCGCAGGTCGCGGTGGATCTCGGTGGCGTCGGCGGCCAGTCGCGGGTAGGTGAAGAAGTCGATCCAGTCCGGGTCGTCGTCGCTAGGACGGGCTTGGCCGAGCAGCGTCTCCGCCTGGGCCAGCGCCTGCCCCGCGGCCCGGCCCGCGTGGGCGCGGCCGTGCAGACGAGCGGCACGGGCGTGGGCGCGGGCCTCGACGAGTTTGAAGAAGGCCAGCGTGCGAGGGGTTGCGTTGTGCCGGGTGCGTTCGAAGGCGCCTTGCGCCATGTCCACGGCGTCTTCGCAGAAACCGTTGAGTCCGGCCTGCAGCGACATGGAGGCCAGCGCATAGCCGCCCAGGGGGACGTCTCCGGCGGCGCGGGCCAGCCGAAGGGCCTGGATGTAGTGCCGTTGAGCGCGGGCCTGGTGGCCGAGGTCCCAGGCGGAATAGCCTGCCAGGCGGCCGAGCTGGGCGGTGACGGCGAACAGGCGGCGGCCGATGGCGTCGCTGTAGGTGCCTTTCAACAACGGGACGGCACGCTCACGCAGACAGGCCGTGAGTGTGGACCCGCTGGAGAGACCGCCGTATTTCGAATCGATACGGCGGGCATGTTCCGCGGCCTCGTGTAGTTCGGCGATGTCGGCGGCCCCCACACGCCGTACTTGGGAACGGTCGGCGGCGGCGCTGGGGTCGGAGGGCTGGATCAGCCAGCGGGTGACGGGAGTGGTGAACGTCGCGGCGGCGAACGTCAGCTGGTTGAACTCGCGGCGATTCATTCGATCCCCCAGGACCCACCAGGCAGTGGCGGTGTCGATGGCAGCCGGAAGGTCACGAGGGAAATCCAATCCGATGTCGGGGGAGGTTGTCGCCGACTGCGGCATACCGATTTCGGTGACGCTCACGGGGTGGCCCAGCCGTTCGCTCAAGGCGGCGGCGATCGCCTGCGGGGCCGGCCAGCGGGGAATCATGCCGGAGATCCAGTTGGCGATGGAGGTGTGGGTGTAGCTCGCGGGTTTTCCCATCGCGGCGCAGTGCTGATTCACCCGCGCGGCCAGAGCCTTGTGGCTGATACCGGAGACGACGATCAGTTTCTCCAGTTCCACATTCGGGTGCTCAGACGCACGAGATACCTCGGTGCGCTTCACGGGGCCTCCTGGAGGCGTGAAGTCGAATGTGTGTTCCACGAACGTGGCACCTACGGTAACGCGGTGAGGGCTGCGCGTGAACCTGATCTGTGATTTATGCGCCCCCTTGTGAGCCCTCCCCGGGGCGGCGCAGGTCGGGTTTGGTGGGAGACACCTGCCGGTCCTCTTCGATGGGCCGGTGCCAGTCCAAGGGGGGCGCAGTGTCTTTGGAACAGCTCGCGGGCACGAAGGTATTGGTGACGGGGGCCGGGGGGCTGATCGGCAGCCGGTTGACGGCCCAACTGCGTCAACTCGGCGCGCGGCCGGTGTCGGTGTGCAAGATCGACGCCTATCCGCGGGACGTCTACCACCGCCACTTCGGGATCAGCCTGGACGATGAGGACTTCCACGTCGGCGACATCGCCGAGGCCGGGACGGTCGGCAAGCTGATCGGCGGGTGCGACTACGTGATCCACGCCGCGGCCCTGGCCGACGTGGCGGCCTGCACTCGTCGGCCGACAGCCGCCATCCAGACCAACATCGTCGGCACACAGCGGGTGTTGGAGGCCGCCGCTACGGCCTCCAACGTGCGGCGGGTGGTGTTCGTCTCCTCCGCCAGCGTCTACGGCAACCAGGACACCCATGACGGTGAGCCCGCTGTGTTCGCCGAGGACGCGCCGCTTCGCCCCGTGTCGGTCTACGGCGCCAGCAAGGCGTGGGGGGAGTTCCAGAGCGCCGTGGTGCTGCCGGAGGCGGGCGTCTCGTACACGAACGTCCGCTACTTCTCGGTCTACGGCGAACCGCAGATCATCAAGGAGAACAGCCACTCGTGGGTGGTGGCCTGGTTCTGCATGCGTGCCGCACTCGGTCTGCCGCTGCATCTGCACGGCGGCGGCCGGCAGGTACGCGACCTGGTGCACGTGGACGACATCGCCACCGGCACCCTGCACGCCCTGATCGCGCCTGCGGCGCACAACCAGACCGTCAACCTCGGCACCGGTCTCGGCACCACCATCCGCCAGGTGGCCGACCTGGTCCGCGTCCACTACCCCGACCTCACCGTGGACGACACACCGCTGCCGCCCGGTGACCCGCAGGGAGGCTACGCCTGCCCCCGCCGCATGACCGAGGCCCTCGGATGGCAGCCCGGGGTCACGGTCGCCGAGGGCGTCGCCCGATACGCCGCCTGGCTGCGGGAGACACCCACCGCCATCCCCGCCTGGTTGCGCGAGCCCACCGCCGCCTGAGAGATCGGCCCTGGTCCTTCTCACGAGGAAGAGCAAACGCATGCCGTCTGCCGTCTGGCTCAAGGACCTGGCCCGTACGGGTCGTCTGCCCGATCACCAGGTCATGGACCAGCCCACCCTGACGTGGATCGCCGAACACCGGCCCGCCGAGGCCTCTCGTACGGTGGCCGTGACGGACCCGCCCGGCCTGCTGACACCCGAACCCGCCTGGTTCACCAGCAGGCAGGCCGCCGACGGCATCCACGGCATCCGGCACAACGCCCGGGTCTGCCTGCTGGCCGGGCTACTGGCCCGCCAGCACCGTCTCGAACCCGACGAAGACTCCGCCGTACGGCTGGCAGCCGCCGTTCACGACTGCCGACGCCGCAACGACCGCGCCGACCCCGGGCACGGGCAGCGGGCCGCGTCCTGGCTGGCCCGCCACCACCCGGCCGTCACCGCCGCGTTCGACCTGGACCTTCCGGCGCGGTCGCTGACGGCCGCCGGGACGGCCATCGGCCTGCACGACATCCCCTACTCCTCCTTCTCCCCGGCCCACCACCACGCTCACCGGCGCGCCGAGCCTCTGACGGATCTGCTGAAAGCGGCCGACTGCCTGGATCGCTACCGGCTTCCGCTGACGCGGTGGTGGCCCGACACCTCACAGCTGCGGGTGCCGGTGCCGGACTGGCTGCACGGGATCGCCTTCGACCTGATGCTGCACAGCGAGCAGGCCCGTCTCGAGGGCGCCTCCCACCACGACGCCCTGGTCCACGCCCGCCAGATCATCTCCCACCTGCCTTAGGAGCGTTCGCCGTGCATCACGACCCGCCCCCTGCACCGATGTCCCTGTGGGAGGACGCCCACACCGACTACGGCCTCGGCCGCCACCCACGCCCGGCCCCTCAAGGGCTGGCCGCCAGCGACACCGAATGGCGCTCCTACCTTGAAGAGCAGACCCCGAACGGGTGGCTGCTGCGCTCGGGCTCCCTGCTGGAGACGCTGGCCGGCGGCCGGCCGATCTACCTGATGCACACCACGACCTACCTGGAGGCCATCCGCGCCAGCCGCCAGCTCTACCAGGCCGCCGGGTGCCTGGTCGGCGCGCTGTACTGCGCCCCGCTCACCCACCAGCCCGAGGGGTTGCGCCCGCACAACCTGGGGGCCTGGCTGCTGGAGACCAAACCCCACACCCGCACGATCGTCTTCGAGGTCACCCCCGGGCGTCCGGTCCCCGCCAAAGGGATCAACTACCTCCGGCTGGGCAGCGTCCACCTGCGTACCTACCTGGAGCACCGGGGTTTTCTCACCGAGGCTGAGGACGACCAGCTCCGGCGTACGGCCGTTGGCCGGGTACGGCAGGCAGCCGACGTCCTGGACGCGCTGCTGGCGGGTGCGTGCGGGAACGACACCCCCGCCGAGGTGTTCCTCGACCGGCTCGCCGCCACGGTGCCCGGGGTTCCCGCACTTGGCTACCTGTACTTCGAGGTCGTCGCCGAATACCTCATGCTGCACTCGACCAGCCGCCCGACCAAGGAGTGCGCCCAGGCCGGAGAGCTGAACAACCGCCTGTACAAACAGCTGGCGTTCGCGGCGGTCGACACGATGGGGGAACTGTTCGACCTGGCGCTGTTTCACCCCGGTCACGCACGGCTGCGGCACCTGGTCGAGCAGGTCGATCCCGCGCTGGCCGCCGGTGCGGCCGACTACGTTCGCCGCCGCCTGCCGCACCGGTTCGCCTGCATGGCGCTGACCGCCCGCCAGGACGCCGGCGCCGTCACCTTCCGTCAGGCCACCTTCGACACGCTGGCCACGACCGCCCCGGGACTGCTGGGCCAGATGCTTTTCCGGCTGCTGCGTACCAGCCCTCGCTACCCGCAGCTGTTCCCGATCATCGAGCAGGCCAAGGCGAGTGCCGTATCCGCCTACTGGAACCTCCAGGGCATTCCCACGCCGTTCAACGGCGTCATCCCGAAAGGAGAGATCGGCCTCAACCTGGCCTGGCCCGCCGGGATACGCGCCTGGACGGCCGAGACCTGCCAGCGGGGCCTGCTGCACCCCACCGAGGAACTCGCCCTGACCTTCGTGCCGCGCCTGGCCGATCTGCGCGAGACCGCGCTGGGCCGCGCCCGCTTCCCCCTGCCCGCCCCCGCCCCGACTCCGCCTTCGGCGTCGGCCTTCACCTCGAGAAACCACTGACCAAGGAGTTGAGCTTCATGCGTGTTGTGCTGCTCGGCGGCGCCGGATATCTGGGCGCCGTCGCCACCCGCCACCTGTCGGCGCTGGGCCACCATGTCACCGTGGTCGACGGCCTGATCTACGCCCGCGACGACGACCCGAAGCGTCTGCTGCCCACCGCCACGGCCTTCGTCAACGCCGACCTGCGCGACGTGGATGCTCTGCGCCGGGCGATGCGAGGCGCCGACGCCGTGGTGCACATGGGCGGCCTGGTCGGGGAACCGGCCTGCGCCGTCGACGAGCGCCTGGCCGTCGAGCTGAACTTCGCCTCCCCCGTCCTGGCCGCCGCGATCGCCCGTGACCTCGGCGTGCCGAACTACGTGCTGTTCTCCTCCTGTAGCGTCTACGGCCAGCACGAGGGCACCGTCGATGAGGACACCGCCCCGCATCCGCTGGGCATCTACGCCCGGACCAAGGTGCTGGCCGAAGAGCACGTCACCGGGATGCTGGACGGACAGGCCGGGGTGACGGTGCTGCGCCTGGCGACCGTGCACGGTCCGTCTCCGCGTCAGCGCCTGGACTCGGTGGCCAACCGCATGACCGCCCAGGCCGTGGCGACCGGCCGCATCCCGCTCAACGGCGGCTCCCAGCGCCGCCCCCTGGTGCACGTCGCCGACGTGGCCGAAGTCCTGGCCGCCGTCCTCGGCCACCCGGGCGGGCACGGCGTCTTGAACGTGGGGGCCGACGGTGAGAACTACACCATCACCCAGATCGCGCAGACCGTCGCGCGTGCCGTCCCGGGAACGCACATCGACCGCGGCCCCGAACGGGACGAGGCCGACGCCCGTGACTACCGGACCTCCTTCGGCCGCCTGGCGGACCTGCTGCCTGGCACCTGCCCGACCCCGCTGATCGACGGTGTCCGTCAGATCGCCGCCGCGATGGCCGACCAGCGCATCACCGACCCCGACCGGCCTGAGTACGACAACCTCAAGGGCCTGCGGGCCTGCCATGCCGCCGGTCGCCTGCAGGCGGTGCGCTCGGCCGAGTGCGACCGCCTGTGGCAGGAGTACGCCGACGCCTTCGGAGGTGTTCTCCGGTGACCGCGCAGACTCCCACCACGGTGGAGGTGCCCTGGAACCGGCCCAGTCTGGGCGAGGAGGAGATCGCCGAATTCGCCGGCACGGTGCGCTCGGGCTGGCTCACCCACGGCCCCAAGGCGACCGCGCTGGAGGAGGCTGTTCGTGAGGAACTCGGTGTCCGGGACGCCTTCGCTGTCTCCTCCTGCACCGCCGCCCTCCACCTGGCGTTGCTGGCGGCCGGGATCGGGGACGGAGACGAGGTGATCACCCCGAGCCTGACCTTCTGCGCCGGGCCGAACGTCATCCGGCAGGTAGGGGCACGACCGGTCTTCGCCGACGTCGAGCCCGTCACCTACAACCTGTGCCCCGAGCAGGCCGAAGCCGCGATCACTACCCGCACCAAAGCGATCATGGTCATGCACTACGGCGGCCACCCGGCCGACCTGGCCGCTTTCCGGGACCTGGCCGACCGGCACGGCCTGCTGCTGATCGAGGACGCCGCTCACGCGCTGCTGGCCCGACGCGGCGGACTACGTGCCGGGGCGGTCGGCGACCTGGGAGCCTTCAGCTTCTACGCCAACAAGGTGATCACCACCGGAGAGGGCGGCATCCTCTTCGGCCGCCGTGACCTCGTCGGCAAGGCCCGCCTGCTGGGGCGGCACGGCATCGACTCCTCGGTGTGGCAGCGCCACAACGGGCGCCACACCGCCGACTACGAGGTGGTTGAGGCGGGCCTGAAGTACGTGATGTCTGACCTGACCGCCGCGGTGGGCCTGCCGCAGTGGCGCAAACTGGCGGGCTTCACCGCGCGCCGCGCCGAGATCGCCGCCGCCTACACCGACGCCCTGAGCGGCCTGCCGGGCCTGGCCACCCCGACCGTCCTGCCCGGCGTCGAACCCGGCTGGTTCCTCTACTCGCTCTTCATCGACCCCGCCCGTGCCCCACTGACGCGTGAGGAGACAGCCGAGCGCCTGCTCACCCAGTACGGGATCGCGACCAGCCACCACTTCCGTCCGGTGCACACCCTGCGGTTCTACTCCGGCAGCGCCACCCGGCCTCTGCCGGTCACCGAGACCGCCGCCGCCCGGCAACTGTCGCTGCCCTGCTACCCCGCCATGACCGACGACCAGGTGCAACGAGTCATCACAGCCGTTCGCGCGCTGTGGGGACCCTGACGACACCCCAACGGGCGATCAGGCGGCATACCATGCCGCCTGATCGCCCTCCACTACTGATCTTCACCGATTAAGGTGGGCTGTCCGCAGCATGACGGCAACGTGGCGGCACAGTGAGCGGGCAACGAACACCCCACCATGACCCGGCGTCGGCGTCAGCGCGCTGTGAGGCAGCAAAGGAACCCAAGGAATCCGGTGAGCACGGACATCTCGCGCCCGTCAGTCGGCGCCGTGGTCTTGACCATGAACGACCGCCGCGTCGAGTTCCCCGCCGCCATGAACTCCCTGCTGTCGCAGGAAGGCATCGACCTGGACGTGGTGGTGGTCGGCAACGGCTGCGCACCCGAGCAGGTACCCGACGGCGTGCGGGCCGTCGAACTGCCGCAGAACGTCGGCATCCCCGAGGGCCGCAACATCGGCGCCGCCACCGTCAAGGGCAACCTTGTCTTCTTCTTCGACAACGACGCCGTCCTCCCCACCTGCGATGCCCTGGCCCGCCTGGCTGAGGAGTTCACCCACGACCCGCGCCGCGCGTTCGTCCAGCCGCGCATCGCCGACCCCGTCACCGGCCGCACCCTGCGACGCTGGGTGCCCCGACTGCGTGCCTCCCGCCCCGACCGGGGCGGCACCGTGACCGTCATGGCCGAAGGCGTCGTCATGGTCCGCCGTGAGGCGTTCGAGAACGCCGGCGGCTGGCCAGGGCACTTCTTCCTCTTCCACGAAGGAGTGGACCTGGCCTGGCGGCTGTGGGAGCGCGGCTGGACCGGCCACTACGCCCCCCATGTCGTCGTCCACCACCCGGCCACCAACCCGGCCCGACATGCCGCCTTCTACCGCCTCAACGCCCGCAACCGAGTCTGGCTGGCCCTGCGTAACCTGCCCGCCCCGCTGATCCCCCTCAACCTCGCCACCTGGGCCCTGGTCACCCTGTGGCGTCTGCGAAATCTCGCGGCGCTGCGCGCGTCCGTTGCCGGACTCGCCGAAGGACTACGGGGAGGCCACGGCGCCCGCACGCCGATGCGCTGGACCACCGTGGCCCGGCTCATCCGGGCAGGACGACCTCCCATCTGCTGACCAGCACGTGACGGCCGCACCCTCGGATAGTCTCAAGGACCTTCCTTCCCCTGGGGAAAGGGCCAGAGACAGAGAGGGCGTACAGCAGACACATGGCCGACCGGTTCAGCACCCACCATCTCGAACTCGGCGACAGCGTCGTGATCAAGCGGTACGCGTCATGGAACCGGGGAGAGCCGCATCGGGAGTGGACGGCGCTGACGCTCCTGGCCGAACACGCCCCCGGCCTCGCCCCCACCCCTGTGGAGGCCGCGCTCGACGGCGACCCTCCGGTGATCACGATGAGCAGGCTCCCCGGCCACGTCCTGCGTGGAACACACGCCACCGATGAGCAGATCGGCGCGCTGGCCGCCGCCCTGAACCGGCTGCACCGGATTCCCGCCGCGGTGGTGCGGACGCTTCAGCCCGCCCCCTGGGGGCCCGCCGTGGCCGTCGACAAGGTCCGCACCTGGGCCGACAAACAGCCTGACCTCGGCGACGACCCTCTCGTGCGGCGCGCCTACCAGGCCGGGGTCTCCTGGCTGTCCTCGACCGCGCCGGACGAACTCACCGTGAATCCGTTCCCGCCCGTCATCGGCCTGGCGGACGGCAACCACGCCAACTACCTCTGGGACGACCACGAGCGCCGGATCCGGCTGGTCGACTGGGAGGACTCCGGCCGCAACGACCGCGCCTTCGAACTCGGCGAGGTGACCGAACACATCTCCCGCCTCGACGGCTCCCTCGACGCGGAGGAACTGCTGGCCCACCTCGACCTCGCTCCGCAGGAGGCCAGGCGAGTGCACGACTTCCGCCGCCTCATCGCCCTGATGTGGTTCCTCCAGCTCGGCCCTGACGGACCGGCGACACCCCACAATCCGGCGGGCACCTTGGAGCGCCAGGCCAGAAGCGTTCTGCGGCTGTTCGGCTGAGGCTCTCGGCTCAATGGTTTCGTGACCTTCTCAGCCAGGAGTTCCAGCGTCGGCGGTGAGGTGCTCATCCGGGTCCTGGCGAGTGGCGTGAATCCCGTGGACGTCTCCGTCAGGTCGGGGGTCTATCCGATTCTGGGTGAGCCCGGCTTCGGGGTGGGGCGGGATGTTTCCGGCGTCGTGGAGGAAGCCAGTCCGGGGGCTCGGTTCAAGGTGGGCGACGAGCGCGAAAGCCTTCAAGCGCGAGTCCAACGTGGCTCCCGGTGGATACCGCCGTACGGTCAGGACGGCCTGACGACAGGACGGCGTTGGGCCGGGGGAGGTGCGGCCCCCGGCCCTTCCCTCAGGGAGAGCCCACTCCCTTGAGGGAGATCGGGGTCACAGGCCGAAGGCCAGCAGGACCGAACCGTGGTCGGGGTTGGGGTACGGGGTGAACATGTAGCCGGAGTTGACGTAGACCATCCCGTGCGAGACGACCGCGCCGCCCGCTCCGGAGACGGCGCCACCGCGTCCGGGCAGGCCGTTGACGCCCTGGACCTCGGTGATCGTGTCGTGGGTCCACAGCACCTCACCGGTGCGCGAGGAGTAGGCCCGCATCTTGCCGTCCATGCTGCCCAGCCACACCAGGCCCGGGGTGGTGGTCACGGCGGGGCCGTGGCCGAGCTGGCAGACGTTCGGGTACTGCGCGGCACCGCCGGTGGTGCAGCCGTCCGCCGGGTTGGGGGTCTTCCAGATGATGTGGCCGTCGGCCGGGTTGATCGCGAACAGGGTGCCCGGCCTGCCCATGTAGGTCGAGACGTACAGGCGCCGGCCGTCGAAGCTGGTGCCCCACTGGATGCCGGACAGGCCGCCGCTGGGCATCGGCTCGGAGAGCTGACGCTGCCAGACGATCTTTCCGGTCCTGGCGTCGAGCACGTGGTAGACCCCGGCCTTCTGCCCGATGCCGACCAGGTGCCTGCCACCGGCGGTGAACAGGTTGGGCGCGGCGCCCAGGTCGAAGTCGAGCGCGGTTCCCTGGTCGAGGTTCGGGCAGTACTGCTTGTCCTCGGGAGTACGGGCCGAGCACTCGATCCGCCAGGTGTCGACGTCGGTCATCTTCCTGGTCCAGCGGGCCTTGCCGGTCGTGAGGTCCAGCGCCAGGACCGAGTCGTAGTTTCCGGCGCTTCCGGTGTAGTTCTGCCCGGTCCCGACATACAGGGTGCGGGTGGCCGGGTCGATGGCCGGGGTGCTCCACACACCCGCCCCGGACGGCTCGTACCTCGGCACGCCGTTGGGCCAGGTGCCGTTCTGCTTGGGCTCGGGCACCGTGTAGTAACGCCAGACCTGCTCGCCGGTCTCGGCGTTCAGCGCGTCGATGTGGCCGCGGAAGGTGCAGCAGGGGAAGGTCTTGCCCATGATGTTCTGGCCGCTGGAGACACCGACGTAGACGCGTCCGCCGAAGACGATCGGCGAACTGGTCACGCCGGAGGAGACCTCGGTGTCGATCTGCCGGGCCCAGGCCAGCTTGCCGGTGCGCTGCTCAAGGGCGTAGAAGTAGCCCCGGCCGTCACCGAAGTAGACCTTGCCCCCGGAGACGGCGGCCCCGTCCTGCACCACGGCGCGGAAGCTCGCGGGACCGACGGTGCTCAGGTCGAAGTCCCACTTCGCGGCGCCGGTCCGCGCGTCCCGGGCGTAGAAGTGGCCGTCCGGAGCGCCGAAGTAGATCGTGTCGCCGACGACGGCGGGCTGGCTGTGCGGTGTGCCCGCGTTCTTGGGGAAGGCGAAGGCCCACTTCAGCTTGAGCTGCCCCACGTTGGCCGGGGTGAGCCTGCGCTCGAAGGGATTGGAGCGCGAACCGCTCAGATCCTTCTGCCAGGACGCCCAGTCGCCGGGGAGGGAGTGCCCGCCGAGCGCCTCAGCGGTCGCCTCGGTGGTCTGGGCGGTGTCGTCGGGGGGCGCGGCGTTCGCCGTGAGAGGCGTGTTCAGCAGCAGGGTCAGGCACGACGCGGCGACGACCGCGGTCGATCTGAGCACTTTTCCACTGCGGATGGAACGTGTTCCCATGATCTTCTCTCCATGTGTGGTCCCGGGGCGGAGTGCGCCGTACCGGGAACGGGGAGGCCGGTTGTCGCGTGGGCCGGCCTCTTTCGGTGCGGCCCACGGGACCCGGGGCGGTCCTTTGGGCCGGTTACGACGGGCGGGCACGATGGTGGAGGACGGTCAACCGGCACGCGGGGGCAGGGCGGAACAGCCGGTGAGCCAGGCCGTACACGGGAAGGCGCGCGTCGGATCGTCCGGTCACCGGCTGTGGCGTGCCGCTCAGTGCGTGAAGGCCGCGTACTTCTGCCAGAAGCCGCAGTGGTGCTGCTTGGCGATCTCCTCGGTCAGCTGGCTGTCACCGGCCGGCACGAGAGACATGACCGTCGGGTGCGAGCGGGTGTACCTGGACCAGTACGGCGTGCCGTCCACCGTCGGGTTGCCGGTCTTGGCGAACCCGGTCCACTGGGAGACCAGCTGCCTGCCGAAGGCCTGCTGGTTGCCGTTCAGGTCGGTCCTGGGGAAGATCAGGAACGGCACCTCGTTGATGTGGTACGACCCGTTCGGCTTGGTCGCGTCCAGGAAGAACAGCGGCGGGGCGTCGGCGTTGTCCACCTGGAAGCCGAAGACCGGGATGTGCCGGGACAGCCGCTCGTCGTTCAGCAGGGCGGGACAGACGGAGTTGGAGTCGGCCACGAGGGTCCGGTAGGCGATGAACGCCGAGGGCTCGGGGAAGCGCTTCAGCGGGTAGCGCTTGAACACCTCGGGGGCGAGGGTGTCGTACTGCTCCTTGACCAGCCTCTCGTAGTCCGCGGGGGTGTTGGCCCCGGGGAGCTGGGTCTCGTCGCGGTCGACGCCGTGCATGAGGGAGACCCGGTTTATCCGGCCGGTGGCGAACGCCTCGGCGGGTGACAGGGGCAGCACCGTGCCGTCCACGATCGGGGCCAGCGTGCCCTTGTCGGGGCCGAGGCCGTCGCCCGCCTTCTCCAGCAGGGTCTTGGCGGGCACCGCGCGCAGGCAGGCGGCCACGTCCGCGGCGTCCCCGCAGCCGACGGCGGCGGCGAACCGGTCGCCCGTCTGCTGCGCCTCCGCCTCGGTCGGCAGGTCGGCCTTGCAGTCCTGGGTCTGCCACATGGTCTCGTGGCCGCGCAGCGAGTTGTACTCGCCGCTCTGCGAGATGCCCTTCTGGAACAGCCCCCGCGACAGCGGCGAGGTGGTGTGGGCGCACACGCTGGACCCTCCGGCGGAGGCGCCGTAGATGGTCACGTTGCGCGGGTCGCCGCCGAACCGGGAGATGTTGCGCTGGACCCAGCGCAGCGCCTCCTGCTGGTCGCGCAGCGCCCAGTTGCCCGAGCGGGCGCCCAGCGCCTTGTGCGCCAGGAAGCCGAGGATGCCGAGCCGGTAGTCCACGCTGACGTGGACGACACGGCCCGCGCCGGCCAGGTAGGTCCCGTCGGAGGAGGAGCCGAGCCGGAACCCGCCGCCGTGGAACTCGACCATCACGGCCAGCGGCGTGCCGCCGGCGTCGGCGGGAGCGGCGACGTTCAGCTTCAGGCAGTCCTCGTTGAAGGTCTCGGGAGTGAGGAACGCGGGCTGCGGGCAGGGCGTGGAACGCTGGGTGGCCTGCAGGGCCTCCGTCCACGGGGCATGCCGCTCGGGTGGCGCCCAGCGCAGTTCGCCGACGGGCGGCGCGGCGTAGGGGACGCTGAGCCAGGACTTGACGCCGTTGGTGACCAGGCCGCACACCGGACCCTGGTCGGTCTGCACGGTGGTGTCGGGGGCACAGTCGGGGGCCGCCGTCTGCGGGGCCGCGGCGGTCGGCGCGCCCGCAGGAGCGCTCGGCGCGGCGGAGGCCAGAGCGGTGGGAACCGAGGAGGTGAGGGTCAGGGCCGCCGCGACGAGTGACACGCCCACGGTGAACGTGAAGTGCCGTTTCTTCGTCTTCATGTTGGGTTTCCTTTTGGGACCGACAACAGAGCTGGGGGGATCGGCCGGTGGGGCCGACTTCGATCTGCCGGGCAAATGAACACGAGAGGGCACCCTGACCATAGGACGGGCCGATGGTGCGGAACAGGCATGCTGTGCCGGGGTGGACGAACGGCGTTCCCGGAGCGCTCACCGGTCCCGCCGTGTCGGTGAGCGGTCGAATCACATCGACCAGCGGTCAGGGGAATCCTGACCGTTTCATGACAACGTCGGTAACCGTCGGTGGCGCGGTGGAACACGGTCGGCGACGACGGTCACGGGGCGGCGGGCGCCCCGGCGGGTGATACCGCAGGTCAGGCGTCTGAACGCGGACCCAGGCGGTCGATGGCGGCCGCGGCGTGCACCGCGTGCTCACCGAGGAGCCGGGCGTGCGCCGCCTCAAGACTGAGGACGACCGCGCCGAAGACGGTGGCCAGTTCTCCGATGACGCTGCCGGAGACCACCAGGAACTCGTGCAGCGGCCGGGCCGCGGCCTGGACCGCCTCGACGACCTCGGGGACGTCGCCGATCTCGCCGCCGATCACCACGATGTCGGGGTCGACGACGGCCGCGAGCGCGACACACGCCCTGGCCACGTCCCGCACGTACTCGTCGAGGACGGCCCGCACCTCGGCGGGGCCGGTCGCGACGTCGGCCAGGATCGCCCGCACCACGTCGCCGACGGAGGAGTCCTGGGCGCCGGGGGTGCTCGACCGGTAGGCGTCGACCAGACGGGAGGCCGCGAGCCGGTCCTCCATTGCGTACCGGGAGGCCTGCTCGGCGCCGTCGGCCCAGGGGAACGGCAGCCGGGAGAGCTCGCCCGCCGCGCCGTGGGCGCCCCGGACGAGGTGGCCCTCGTTGATGATCCCGGCGCCGACGCCGACGCCGAGCTGCAGGTAGGCCAGGCTCGGCACCTCGGCGCCGACTCCGATGCGCATCTCGGCCACCGCCGAGCAGTTGACGTTGTTCTCCAGCCGGACCGGGCCGTCGTAGTGGTCCGTGAGCGCGCGAAGCAGGGCCGCGACGGCCCCCCGCTCCCGGTCGGCGTCGGCGGCCGAGACCTGGCGGCGACCCGCGTCGACGATCTGCGGGACGGCGATCGTCACCGCGCGCAGCCGCCGCAGCCGGTCGGGCCGGGCGCACCACTCGGTGAGCTGCTCGACCGCCCGTTCCACGACCGAGGCGGACGGTTCCCGCCGCCGCGCGGTCCCGGGGCCGCCGGGTTCGGTGACGGAGACGTGCGCGCGGTCCGTCCCGGCGAGGTCGACGGCCATCAGCTCGATGTGGGAGCTGCCCAGGTCGACGCCGAGCGCCCAGCCGACCTCCTCTGCCGCCTCGAACACCACGGCGGGCTTGCCCGTCGCGGGGAGGTGCCTGCCGTTGCGGCGCACGTATCCGGCGCCCTCAAGCGAGCTGACGGCGTCGTTGACACTCGGCTTCGACAGGCCCGTCGCCGCGAGCAGCCGGGGCCGGGTGGTCGACCCGTGCCCCAGCGTGTGACTCAGGACGTGCCGCTGGGTGGGGGGCAGTTCCAGGGGACGAACGTCATCGTGCAATCGAGGTCACACCGTCTCGGTCAGGGCGCGTACGGCGGCGGCCGAGCTCGCCCTGGACGCGCCGAAGGTTCGGATCACGCCGGTGGCGTGGGGGTACTCCGTCCCCGGGTATCCCATGTCGACGACGACCAGGCGCGAGGCCCGCAGTCTCTCGAAGACCTCCGCGCTGCGGGGGTGCAGCGGCAGGTCCCGGACCACCGCGACCACCACGTCGGACGGCGCGACCCCGGACAGGTCGGGAAGGTCGTGGATCGGCGGGCTCAGGACCAGGTCGTGGAACGGGACGCCGGCCGCGCGCAGCTCCGGCCCGATGCCCCACGGGACGGGGCCCGCCGCGATGGAGGTCCGGTCGTCGAAGGTCAGGACGTGCACGGCACCCCCGGCGATCGAGACGTCGCCCTCGCGGACGGTCGCCCCCCACGCGGCCTCAAGGGCGACGGAGCGTTCGGCCGTCGTGTCGGTCGCGCCCGGCGCGCCCGGCGTGCCGGGGTAGGCGCGGGCCATCGCCTGGATTCGCCGGTTGGCCTCCTCCAGCCGCTCGACGGGCAGCTCACCGGACTCCGCCGCGGTGACGATCGCCTCGACGACGGCCCGGGTCGCCTCCTCGTACTGCTCGGCGCCCAGGCACAGCGCGTCGACACCGGCGCGCAGCGCGCCGACCGCGGCGGCGGGCAGCGACGAGGCGTGGTCGAGGACGCCGCGCATCTCCAGCGCGTCGGAGATGACGACGCCGTCGTAGCCGATCTCGTCGCGGAGCAGGTCGCCGATCACAGTCTCGCTCAGGGTGGTGGGGACACCGGGGTCGAGACAGTCAATCACGACATGGGCGGTCATCATGCTCGCCACGTTCGCGCCCGCGGCCCGTACGAAGGTCCGCAGATGCTCCGACTCGAAGTCGGCGCGTTCCGCGGTGACCCGGCCGAGCGAGAGGTGCGAGTCGAGCAGGGATCCGCCGAGCCCCGGATAGTGCTTCAGGCAGGCCGCCACGCCCGCGCTCTGCAGGCCCTCGATCCAGGCCGCGGCGTGTTCGGCGTTGGCCTGGGGCGTACGGCCGTACGAGCGGGTGGTGATCGGGCTGGTCGGGCTGGTCACGTAGTCGCCGATGGGCGCGAGATTGAAGTTGACGCCGAGGTCGCGCAATTCGGCGCCGATGCCCCGGCCGACCGCCCTGGTGGCGTCGAGGTCGTCGTTCTCGCTCAGCACGCGGTTGCCGGGGTAGGGGCTGCCGCTGTCGTGGTGGATCCGGGTGACGTCGCCACCCTCCTCGTCGATCCCCACGACGGCGTCGGGGCGCGCGTCCAGGATCTGCCGCACCAGCGCCGCGACCTGGGGCGGGGAGACGATGTTGCGGCCGAACAGGATGACGCCGCCCAGCCCCTCCCGCAGCAGGTCGAGCAGCCACTCCGGGGCCGTGGTCCCCTCGAACGCGGGCAGTACGGTGCCAAGGGCGAGATGACGCAGGTGGGATGTCATGTCAGTTGTTCCTCATCGTTGCATGAAGCAGCGTTGCGCAGGGCCAGTTTGGCGAGCCGGACGGCCCCGAAGACCGGCTCCGTGTCGAGAACCGACAGTGGCAGCGTCACGTCCTGGGCTACCAGCCCGGAGGCGAACGCGGCCCTGAAGGAGGGCTGCTTGACCATGATCGCACCGGCGCCGACGACGGCGTCGGCCCGGACGCCGAGGCGCAGCGCCGTCACGACGTTGCCCGCGAGCCGCCAGGCGTTGTCGGTTATGGCCTGCCGGGCGCAGGGCGAACCGGCCTCGGCGCACTCGAAGACGCCCGGCGCGAGATCGCCGAGGGTCTCCCGGGCGCGTCGCACGGCGCCGGGGAGCCTGCGGTCCTCGGCGACACCGAGCGCCCCGGCCACGAACCGGCCGAACACCGGGTCGCTCTCCTCGCGGTCGAGGCCCGCGGTGTAGAGCCGGAGCGCGTCGACGACGATGCGCGGCGCGCTCCCGTGGTCGCCGAGCAGCCAGCCCCAGCCGTCGGTGAGCACCGTGACCCCGTCGGTGGTCAGCCCGCCGACCACCGCGCCGGTTCCGGCGATCACCGAGAGCGCGTGCTCCCACCCCCCGGCCAGGCCGACCAGCAGGGCGTCGTTGCAGACCCGGACGGCCACGCCGGGACCGAACTCGGCGGAGACCGCGGCCTCAAGCTCCCTGGTCAGCGCCTCGGAGTCGCATCCCCTCGCGCCGACGCCGACCGCGGCCAGGACGTGGCCCTCGGGGGTGACCCGGCGCAGCGCGTCGTGGACCAGCCGGGCCCGCTCCACGGGCGACAGGTCGTTCCAGCCCGTGTTCGACCTGGTCTCCGTGACGAGCGGTTCGCCGGTGATCGCGTCCTCGACGCGGACCCTCAGGTACGAGCCGCCGATGTCGAGGCCCGCGACGCCGCGACGCGGCCGGTCGACCGTGCTCACGCGGCCGTCACGACCTTCGTGTCGAGGCGGGTGAACACCGGGTCCTCGGGGCGGCGGCCGGTGGTTGCGCAGGCCTCCTGGACGACCATCTGGAAGATCACGCTCGCCGCGATGGACAGCTCGGCGTCGGTCAGCCCCGGCAGGTGGATCTGGTGCAGGGGGCCGCCTCCGCCGTACTCGATCGGGTCGGCTCCGATGAGGTGGACGGTGGAACCGTGGTCGGCCAGCTGCCGGGCGAGCAGCGCCTCCGTCCCGCGGTTCACGATCAGGTGGACGGTGCCCGGCTTGGCGCTGTCCATGAAGCCGTGCAGGTAGGACCGGGTGTCGAAGGCGGAGGCGGGGATCGTGAGGCCCTCACGGAACAGCAGCGAGCCCCCCTCGGCCGCGGCCAGCCCCGCCCCTGAGGAGACCAGGTCGACGTGGCCCGCGGCCAGCAGGTCGGCCGCCATACGGCTCGCGGCCCCGCGCCACCGCGTCACCGTGGCCAGCCGTTCGCCGAAGGCGCGCCAGCGCCCCTCGTCGACGCCGCCGGTGAGGTGCTCGGCCAGCAGGGCCAGAGCCAGGGCGGTGGCGGTGTAGCCGACGGTCGAGACCCGGGAGTCCGCGACGTCGCCCAGCCACAGGTGCCGGGGCGTCAGGTCGGCCACCGGCGACGGCACCCGGTTGACGACGCTCATGCGCGACTCGGCGGGAGCCGCCGACAGCGCGCGCACGATCTCGACGCTGCGCCCCGACTGGGAGATCCCCAGGTACGTCGTCCCCGGCCGCACGTGCTCGGCGGTGAAGTCGGCCCCGGTCAGCAACTCGCACGAGACCCCCCGCGCGGTGAGCCCCGCCGTCAGCACGTGGGCCGCGGCACGGCTCGCCCCGATCCCGAACACGACCAGGCGCCGCGTCTGTGGCGCGGTGTGGCGGCGGAGCAGGTCCGGCAGCGTCGTGGCGAGCCGCGTCAGCGCCTCGGGCTGGCTGTCGAAGGCCTGGTCGAATGTGTTCCATGGCGGGCTCTGAGGATTGCCGGTTGCTGTAGCCATGTTAGTAAGGTAGCTTACCTTACTCAGGATCGTCAAAAGCTCAGGATCCTGTGGAGGTACATCTCATGAACGACCGTCCGTCTCCGCTCCAGCCGACCCGTCGCTCGGTTCTGGCGCTCCTCGCCCTCTCGCCTGTCGCGGGCGCGCTGGCCGGCTGTGCCACCGGCGGCACCCGGCAGAGCGCCGCCCCGGCCGCCACTCCGACCGGGGCCGCGGCCGCGGGCAACCCGTTCGGGGTGGCCCAGGGCGCGCCCATCGAGGTCGTCGTCTTCGACGGCGGCTACGGCCAGACCTACATCAAGCTGCCCGTCGAGCTGTACCAGGGCAAGCATCCCAAGGCCAAGATCACCCAGACGGCGACCCAGCAGATCCAGCAGTCCCTCCAGCCGCGCTTCGTCGCCGGAAACCCGCCGGACGTGGTGAACAACTCCGGCTCCAACGCCATCGACTACGGCGCGCTCGTCAAGGACGAGGCACTGCTGCCCCTCCTCCCGCTGCTGGACGCCCCCTCGTGGAGCGATCCAGCGGCCACGGTGCGCGACACCCTGCGCCCCGGTGTGGTCGAGGTGGGCACGCACGGCGGCCAGTTCACGGTCCTGAACTACTCCTACGGCGCCTACGGGGCGTGGTACAGCTCCGCGCTGTTCAAGGAGAAGGGGTGGACCTACCCCCAGACGTGGGACGAGTACCTCACGTTGTGCGACAAGATGGCCACCGCGGGCATCGCCCCGTGGACCTACCCCGGCCAGTTCCCGTACTACATGTTCTGGTGGCTGGCTTCGATGATCTACAAGGTGGCCGGCAAGGAGGTCATCGACAAGATCAACAACCTCGAAAAGGACGCCTGGACCGATGAACGGGCCGTCGCCGCCCTGAAGGCCTTCGAGGCGATCCCCGCCAACGGCTGGGTGCTCAAGGGAAGCTCCGGGCTGAACCACACCGACGCGCAGATGCAGTTCCTGCTGGGCAAGGCCGGTTTCGTCCCGGGCGGCTCATGGCTGGAGAAGGAGATGGGCGACAGCGTCCCGGCGGGCTTCGACATGTCGATCTGCCGCGTCCCGTCGATCACCGCGAACGACGACCGGCCCTTCGGCGCCCTGTGCGCCAAGGCGGGCGAGCCGTACATCGTCCCGCGCTCGGCGAAAAACACCGCGGGCGGCCTGGAGTTCCTGCGGGCGATGCTCTCCGACGAGGGCGCCGCGAACTTCATCGCCCAGGCGGGCACCCTGTCCTCCAACCGCAGGGCGAAGCTGCCCAAGGACGCCAAGCACGGTCTCGTGTCGATCGACGCCGCGCTGGCCGAGGCGGGCGACAACGTCTTCGGCGTCACCCTGGACACCCGTGACAGCCGGCTGTGGGGCGACATCGCCAAGGTGATGGGACGCTTCATGAACGGTGACGTGAAGGCGGATCAGCTCGCCAATGAGGCTCAGCGCCTCACCGACGCGGCCCGCGGCTAGGACGAGCACCCCATGCGCAACCGGCATCAGAGCCGTGTCATCGTCGGCTTCCTCGCCGCGCCCGTCGTCCTGTACACGGTGTTCGTGGCCTCGCCATACGTGCAGGCGTTCTACATCGCCCTCACCGACTGGCGGGGCCTGTCAGCCGAGGTGGACCTCGTCGGCCTGGCCAACTTCGCCGAACTGTCCGGTGACCCGGTGTTCTGGAAGGCACTGCTCAACAACCTGATCCTGCTGGTGACCCTGCCCGTGGTCACCATAGGACTGGCGCTGTTCCTCGCCTTCATGCTCAACGCCGCGGGCGGGCCCCGCAGCGGAGAGATCCGGGGCGTGTGGGGCGCCGGGTTCTACCGGGTCGTCTACTTCTTCCCGTACATCCTGTCGATCGCGATCATCGGTGTGCTGTGGACGAACATCTACAACCCCATCAACGGCCTGCTCAACGGCGCGTTGCGCGCCGTCGGGCTCGAACAGGTCCAGCCGTCGTGGCTCGGCGACGAACGGCTCGCCTTCTGGGCCGTGCTCGCCGTACTGGTCTGGAACGGCGTCGGCTTCTACGTCGTGCTCTTCACCGCGGGCATCAAGGCGATCCCCGCCTCGCTGCTTGAGGCGGCGGTGCTCGACGGCGCGTCGAGAACCCAGATCTTCTTCCGCATCACGATCCCGCTGATCTGGGAGAACGTCCGGACGGCGACGGTCTATCTGGGAATCGCCGCACTGGACGCCTTCGCCGTGGTGCAGATCATGACCGGCGGCGGGCCGAACGACTCGACCCAGGTCGCCTCGTTCTACCTCTACCAGAACGCGTTCTCCTACGGCCGTTTCGGCTACGCCTCCGCGATGGGCGTCGTGCTCTTCGCCGTCACCCTCGCCCTGTCCGCTTTCACGCTCCGGGCGACCCGTAGAGAGAGGATCGAGTTCTGATGGCCACCGCCACGGGCCCGCGAAGGTCGTCCGGCCCCACGATCGCCGTCGCCCAGGTGTTCCTGGTCCTGTGGGCCGTGATCTCCACCGCGCCGCTGCTGTGGGCCGTCGTCAGCTCCCTCAAGTCGGATCCCGAGATCGTCGCCGACCCGTGGTCGCTGCCCGCGGCCCTGCGCTGGGAGAACTTCGCCAGGGCCTGGGACAGCGCCTCCATCGGGACGTACTTCGGCAACACCGTCATCGTGGTCGGCGGCGGCGTCACGCTGACGCTCCTGCTGTCGGCCATGGCCGCCTACGTGTTCGCCCGCTTCGAGTTCCGTTTCAAGGGAGTGCTCTACTACTTCTTCGTCGCCGGGATGACCTTCCCGGTCTTCATGGCGCTCGTCCCGCTGTTCTTCGTGGTCCAGAACCTGGGGCTCGGCGACTCGCTGCCCGGCCTCATCCTGGTCTACACGGCCTACTCGCTGCCCTTCTCCATGTTCTTCCTGGTGGCCTTCTTCCGCACGCTGCCGGGGGAGATCGCCGAGGCCGCCACGCTCGACGGCTGCGGGGAGATCGCGACCTTCTTCAAGGTCATGCTGCCGATGGCCAAACCGGGACTCATCAGCGTCGGGATCTTCAACTTCATCGGCCAGTGGAACCAGTACCTCATCCCGCTCGTCCTCGTCAGCGACGACAGCAAGTTCGTACTGTCGCAGGGACTGGCCAACCTGGCGGTCGAACAGGGCTACGCCGGTGACCGGTCGGGCCTCTTCGCGGGCCTCACGATCGCCATGGCGCCGATCCTGGTCGTCTACGCCCTCCTTCAGGGCAGGGTCCAGGCGGGGATGACGGCCGGTGCGCTCAAATAGGAGCTCGCCGGTCTGACCCGGAGAGTGCGGGCGGTGGCGTAACCTCCTGGGCGGAAGCCTGAGCACGACGGAGGGGACGGCGAAGAAGAACGTGGCGCAACGTCCGACGGCCGAGCAGATCGAGCGCCTGTTCGTCGGCACCTCGCCCCGCTACACCCGGGTCGAGGTCGCCGAGCTGGCGCGGCTGCCGCAGGAACTCACCGAACGGATCTGGCGGGCGCTCGGCTTCGCCACGCTGGCCGACGACGCGGTCGCCTTCACCGACGCCGACGTGGCCGCGCTCGGCCGGGTCAGGGCGATGCTGGAGGACGGCCCGCTGGACGAGCGGGCCGTCATCAGGATGACCAGGGCGATCGGCCAGACGACCGCCAGGCTGGCGCAGTGGCAGGCCGAGATCATGGTCGGCGCCGTGCTCGACGGGCAGGGACGGCCCAGCGACGCCGACCTCGCCGCGGTCCTGGATGCCTCCCGCAGGTTGCTGCCCGACTTCGAGCAGGTGCTGGTCCACGTCTGGCGGGCCCAGCTCGCCGCGGCGGGGACCCGCCTGCTCGCCACGACCGACCTCAGCGAGGAGATCGTGCCGAACCGGCTGACCCTCGCGGTCGGCTTCGCCGACCTGGTCTCCTTCACCCAGCTCTCCCGCGAACTGGACGAGAACGGCCTGGCCGACCTGGTCGAGGGGTTCGAGTCGCGCGCCGCCGACGTGGTCGCCACGTACGGCGGGCGGCTGGTCAAGACGCTCGGGGACGAGGTGCTGTTCACCGCCGCGGAGCCGCGGACGGCCGCGGGGATCGCGCTCGGCCTGGTCGAGGCGATCCGCGACTACGGCCCCGAGGTGCGCGTCGGGCTCGCCTACGGTCCCGTGGTGCCGATGATGGGCGACGTCTTCGGGACCACGGTCAACCTGGCCGCGCGGCTGACGGCCATCGCCCGCCCCGGCACGATCATCGCCGACGGCGAGCTGGCCGAGGCCGTCGCGGGGGCAGCGGGGGTCACGGTCCAGCGCATGCGCCGCCGCCCCGCGCGCGGGCTCGGCATGGTCCAGCCGTACGTGCTCAGAAGGGCCTGACGGGAGCCCGGTCCGGCCTGGTAAGCATGGACACCGGGGTGCCCGGTGAGGCACCGCCACGATGCCAGACGATCAAGGACGAGGTGCAGACATGCCGTACACCGTGCAGGGCGTGGTCGCGCGAGGCAAGGGGGAGCCCGTCTCCCTGGAGACCGTCCACGTGCCGGACCCGGGTCCGGGCGAGGCGGTGGTGAACATCCAGGCGTGCGGGGTGTGCCACACCGACCTGCACTACCGCGAGGGCGGGATCAACGACGAGTTCCCGTTCCTGCTCGGCCACGAGGCCGCCGGGGTGGTCGAGGCCGTCGGTGAGGGCGTCACCGACGTCGCGCCCGGCGACTACGTGATCCTGAACTGGCGGGCGGTCTGCGGGCAGTGCCGCGCCTGTCGCCGGGGCCGTCCGTGGTACTGCTTCAGCACCCACAACGCCACCCAGCCGATGACGCTCGCCGACGGCACGCCGCTCAGCCCGGCGCTGGGCATCGGCGCCTTCGTCGAGAAGACACTCGTGGCCGCCGGGCAGTGCACCAAGGTCGACCAGGCGGCCCCGGCGACGGCCGCCGGGCTGCTCGGTTGCGGCGTGATGGCGGGCATCGGCGCCGCGATCAACACCGGCGGCGTGACCAGGGGCGACAGCGTGGCCGTCATCGGCGTCGGCGGGGTCGGCGGCGCCGCCGTTCACGGCGCCCACCTGGCGGGCGCGACGAAGATCATCGCGGTGGACATCGACGACCGCAAGCTCGCCTGGGCCAAGGAGTTCGGCGCGACCCACACCGTCAACTCCCGTGAGAGCGACCCGGTCGAGACGATCAAGGAGCTCACCGGCGGCAACGGCGCGGACGTGGTGATCGAGGCCGTCGGCCGTCCCGAGACCTACCGGCAGGCCTTCTACGCCCGCGACCTGGCCGGGACCGTGGTCCTCGTGGGCGTCCCGACCCCGGAGATGACGATCGAGCTGCCGCTGCTCGACGTCTTCGGCAGGGGTGGGGCGCTGAAGTCCTCCTGGTACGGCGACTGCCTGCCCAGCCGTGACTTCCCCATGCTCATCGACCTCTACCTCCAGGGACGGCTGAACCTGGACGGCTTCGTCTCCGAGACGATCGGCCTCGGCGACGTCGAGGAGGCCTTCGCCAAGATGCACCGCGGCGAGGTGCTGCGCTCGGTGGTGGTCCTGTGATCGACCGGGTCGTCACCTCGGGGACGTTCTCGCTGGACGGCGGGACGTGGGAGGTGGACAACAACGTCTGGCTGGTCGGCTCCGAGCGCGAGGTCGTGGTGGTCGACGCCGCGCACGACGCGGCGGCCATCGCCGGGCGGATCGGCGACCGGGAGGTCAGGGCGATCGTCTGCACCCACGCGCACAACGACCACATCGACGCGGCGGCCGACCTGGCCGCCCGGGTCGGCGCGCCGATCATGCTCCACCCGGCGGACCAGGTCCTGTGGGAGATGGTCTACCCGGACCTGCCGTACACGCCGCTCGGGGACGGGCAGGTGATCACCGCCGGCGGCGTCGAGCTGACCGTGCTGCACACCCCCGGTCACACGCCGGGCGCGGTGTGCCTGCACGCGCCCGAGCTGGGCGTGGTCTTCACCGGCGACACGCTGTTCAACGGCGGCCCCGGGGCGACGGGCAGGTCGTTCTCCTCCTTCGAGACGATCATCGGGTCGATCGGGGAGAGGCTGCTCACCCTGCCGGGTGAGACGGTGGTCGAGACCGGCCACGGCGACTCGACCACGATCGGCGCGGAGGCCCCGCATCTCCAGGAGTGGATCGCGAGGGGGCACTGATCGTCTGACGCGCCGGGACACGCGCGGCGGGGAAACGTTCTTTGTGTGTTCTACATCACATAGGAAAGCCTTACTGAATGCGTTATGTTAGGTATGCCTTACCTAGTTTGTAGTGCACCTGAGAAAGGCCTTTCCCCGCCGTGTATGTCTGCGTCTGCCGCGCTGTCACCGAAAACGAGGTGCATGACTGCATAGCGTCAGGAGCCAGCAGTGCGCGCCAGGTTCGTGACCGGACCGGTGCGGGCGGTGATTGCGCCTCCTGCGTGCGGAAGATCTGTGCGATCCTGAAGCGGTCTGAAGACTTGTTGCCGACCGCTTAGCCCGAGGAGCCCGCCATGCAGGGCGACAAGAAGATCATAGAGTTGCTGAACGAACAGCTCACGGCAGAGCTGACCGCGATCAACCAGTACTTCCTGCACGCGAAGATGCAGGAGAACTGGGGATACACCAGACTCGCGAAGTACACCCGCGAAGAGTCCATCGACGAGATGCGCCACGCGGAGAAACTGACGGATCGAATCCTCTTTCTCGAAGGCCTGCCCAACTATCAGAGGCTCGGTACGCTGCACATCGGCCAGACCGTCGAGGAGCAGCTGAGATCCGACCTCAACATCGAGCTTGAGGTCGTCACCCGGTTGAAGCCCGCGATCATTTTCATGCGGGAAAAGGGTGACGCCACCTCCGCTCGTCTCTTCGAGGAGATCCTTGAGGACGAGGAACACCACATCGACTATCTGGAGACGGAGCTGGGGCTGATCAGCAGCCTGGGCGAACAGCTCTACCTGGCTCGCTACGCCGAGCCACCGTCGGCCTCCTGAGGAGGATCGTCCGAACACGCCCGCCGAATTCCTTTCGGAGGGCGTGTTCTGTTTTGTCGGAAACATTTGAGGGAAGAGCCGGCGGGGCTGCCCTTTCCAGGGAGTTCTGATGCGGGAGCGCTACCGCGAAGGCTCCAGCCGTTGCGGGACGACTATCCGGGATTTATCAGTGTTTGCCCAGGTCAATGGATAGGTCAATGACGAGTCAAACCGCGCGCTGTGCCCGGGAAACGATCCCTTAAGGTCCTACGATCGCAACATGACCTGTGTACTTCTCGCCGAGGACGATACCTCGATCTCCGAGCCACTGGCGCGCGCGCTGCGTCGGGAGGGCTACCAAGTCGAGGTGAGCCCCGACGGCCCGCAGGCCCTGGAACGGGCGCTGTCGGGTGGCATCGACTTGATTGTTCTTGACCTGGGCCTTCCTGAGATGGACGGTCTGGAAGTTGCAAGACGCATACGCGCAGAGGGGCACGGCACGCCCGTGCTCATCCTCACCGCCCGTGTCGACGAGGTCGACACCGTGGTCGGCCTCGACGCCGGGGCCGACGACTACGTCACCAAGCCGTTCCGGCTCGCCGAGCTCCTGGCCAGGGTTCGCGCGCTGCTGCGGCGCGGCACCTCTGAGACGCCCGTCGTCCAGGGAGTGCGCATCGACGCCGACTCCCGTCGCGCCTGGATGGGCGACAAGGAGCTCCATCTGACGACCAAGGAGTTCGACCTGTTGCGCGTCCTGGTCCGCGACGCCGGGAAGGTGGTCACCCGCGAGCAGATCATGCGCGAGGTGTGGGACACCAACTGGTGGGGCTCGACCAAGACCCTGGACATGCACATCTCGTGGCTGCGCCGCAAACTGGGGGACGACGCCGCCAAGCCGCGATACATCACGACCGTACGAGGGGTTGGCTTCCGCTTCGAACGCGAGTAGGGAATGCGCCGCCGCCTGCTCTCCTCAACCCTGCTTGTCGCCGTCATCGGGGTGTTGCTGCTGGGCATCCCCCTGGGCGTCGCGGTGAACCGGCTGATCGAGGAAGAGGCGACTCAGGAGCTTTCCTCCCAGGCCAAAAGCCTGCTGGGGGAGGTGGAGTATGCCCGGATTCAGGACCAGCCCGTCGATCCGGAGCAGCTCAAGCGCAAATACCCCGACCGATATATCCAAGTCTATGCGAAAGGGACTCCCCCCCAGGTGACGATGGTGGGGACCGAGCCCCCCGACAGTCGCAAGATGACCCAGGACGCCCAGTCGGAGAACGGCGTGTACGTCGCGGTCAGCCGGGACAAGACGCAGGTGGAGCGGGAGGTCAGGGCATGGCTCCTGCTCATCCTGGCGCTGGCCGCCGCGGCCCTCGCGGTCGCGGTAGGGCTCGCGGTCGTGCAGTCACGCCGGCTGACACTGCCGCTCAGCGACCTGGCCATGATCGCCGAGCGGCTGGGCTCCGGCGACGCGAGACCGAGCAAACACCGCTACGGCATCCAGGAGCTTGACCGGGTCGCCGAGGTGCTGGACCGCAGCGCCACCCGGATCTCGGACCTGCTGGCCAGGGAACGGGAGTTCGCGACCGACGCCTCGCACCAGCTCCGCACCCCTCTCACAGGTCTGACCATGCGGCTTGAGGAGATCGTGGCGGCCGCGCACGAGCCGGGAATCGTCAAGGAGGAGGGCGAGGCGGCCATCGTGCAGGCGGAGCGGCTCACGGCGGTGATCGACGAACTGCTGGCGGCGGCGAGAAGGCAGCGGCAGGCGCAGGCGGACGCCGTCACTCTGGACGACGTGCTCGACCAGCAGTTCATCGAGTGGGGGCCGGCCTTCCGCAGGGTGGGACGCAAGCTGAAGCTGTCCGGGATGCGTGGCCTGCAGGCGCTCGGCACCAGCGGAGGCGTCAGCCAGGTGATCTCCACGCTGCTGGAGAACTCCCTCGAACACGGCGGCGGCACCGTGACGGTCACCACCAGTGACAAGGACAGGTCGATCGTGATCGAGGTCGCGGACGAGGGGCAGGGGGTCTCCGACGAACTCGCCGGACGGATCTTCGAAAGGAACGTCAGCGGAGGCGGGGGAACCGGACTCGGGCTGACCCTGGCACGGGCGCTGGCCGCCGCGGACGGCGGCCGTCTCGAACTCATCCGTCCTCGTCCTGCGGCCTTCGCGCTGTTCCTGCGCCAGGTGGACGACACCACGAGAAACCGGGTGGTCAGCGGCCCCGCGTGAGTCCTAGAGGACCCGGGTGTTCTCGTTCGGGAGCTCCCTGGGGATGTCCTCGGTCGCGGCCAGGAAGACCCACTTCTTGTAGGACCAGAACCTGAAGAGCGTCCCCAGGCCGACGCCGACCAGATTGGAGATGTTGAAGCTCAGCGGGTCGGTCAGTTTGAGGGTGTACTGGGTGAAGCCGATGCACAGCAGCCCGATCAGCAGCCCGATCCCGTTGAGCAGGAAGAACAGGAAGTATTCCCTGGCCAGGCCGCTCTGCTCGCGGTGCCTGAAGGTCCAGTAGCGGTTGCCGAGGTAGGCGAAGGTGGCGGCCACGGTCGTGGCGGCGACCTTGGAGGTCAGCGGCCCCTGGTGCAGGACGTACTGCATGAAGTTCAGCCCGCCGGTGTCGATGACGAAGGCGATGGCTCCGATGACCCCGAACTTGGACAGCTCGTGGATCAGGCCGACGAGCTGCTTGTAGGCGCGTCGCAGAAACAGCACGTCTCCCACACGGTCCCTTCGGATGGCTGAGGCCGTCGCTGGGAGGACCTCGGACGTTGTTCTGTCAGGTTACCGGCGCACCCGCTCGTCCCGTGTTTCGGCTGACCAGATGTTCCGCAAGCAGTCAGTTAGCGGTGTTTCAAGAAATATCGGATTTATGGCGATAAATCTAGGCATCTGACGTTACTCCGGCCCGGGATGTCACACCTGGCACTCAAGGCAAAATGGGACCGGCCCCGCGCCGTACCCGGTGGCACGGGGCCGATGCCCCCTGCCGGTTCCCGTGCGGCGGGCCGGTAAACTCGACCGACGTGAGCAGCCCTTCCCCGGTCAGTCCCATCGGTCCCGTCGTCGGCGTCATCGGAGCAGGTCAGCTGGCCCGGATGACCCAGCAGGCGGCCATCGCCCTCGGGATCGAGCTGCGGGTGCTGGCCAACTCCCTCGACGAGAGCGCGGCCAGAGTGATCGCCGACACCAGGCTCGGCGACTACCGCGACCTGGCGGTCCTGCGTGACTTCGCCAAGGGGTGCGACGCGATCACCTTCGATCACGAGCACGTGCCGACCGAGCACGTCCGGGCGCTGACCGAGGACGGCTTCGCCGTACATCCCGGTGCCGAGGCGCTGGTGCACGCCCAGGACAAGGCGGTGATGCGTGAGCGGCTGACCGCGATCGGCGCCCCCTGCCCGCCGTGGCGGCGGATCGCCTCCGTCGAGGACGTGACGGAGTTCGCGGCCGAGCACGGCTGGCCGGTCGTGCTCAAGGCGGTGCGCGGCGGTTACGACGGGCGGGGCGTGTGGGTCTGCCGGTCGGCGGACGAGGCCGCCGAGGTGCTGGCCGGCGGGGTGCCGCTGATGGCCGAGACGTTCGTGCCGTTCGAGCGCGAGCTGGCCGTCCTGGTCGCCAGGTCGCCGCACGGACAGGGCGTCAGCTACCCCGTCGTGGAGACCGTCCAGCGTGACGGCATCTGCGTCGAGGTGCTCGCCCCCGCCCCGGGGCTCGACCCCGAGCGGGCCGCGGAAGCGCAGCGGATCGCCCTGAAGATCGCCCACGAGCTGGGCGTGACCGGGCTGCTGGCCGTCGAGATGTTCGAGACCGCCACCGGGCTGGTCGTCAACGAGCTGGCCATGCGCCCGCACAACAGCGGCCACTGGACCATCGACGGCGCCCGCACCTCCCAGTTCGAGCAGCACCTGCGCGCGGTGCTCGACCTGCCGCTCGGCTCGCCATCACTGGCGGCCCCCGTCGTGGTGATGGCCAACCTCCTGGGCGGCGACGACCCGGACCTGTTCTCCCGCTACGAGCACGTCATGGCGCACGACCCGGGAGTCAAGATCCACTTCTACGGCAAGGACGTACGGCCCGGCCGCAAGATCGGCCACGTCACCGCCCTCGGCACCGACCTGGACGAGGTCAGGGCGCGCGCCCAGCACGCCGCGGTCTACCTGTCCGAGGGCCGCTACACGTGAACGTCCGTAAGCGCGGCCGCGGGCCGCGAGGCGAGGAGAGAGCATGACCGCCGTCGGTATCGTCATGGGCAGCGACTCCGACTGGCCGGTGATGCGGCTGGCCGCCGAGGCGCTGGCCGAGTTCGACGTCTCCTTCGAGGCCGACGTGGTCTCGGCGCACCGCATGCCCGAGGAGATGATCGCCTACGGCAAGCAGGCGGCGGGGCGCGGACTGAAGGTGATCATCGCGGGGGCCGGGGGCGCCGCCCACCTGCCCGGCATGCTCGCCTCGGTGACCCCGCTGCCGGTGATCGGTGTCCCGGTGCCGCTGAAGTATCTCGACGGCATGGACTCCCTGCTCTCGATCGTCCAGATGCCCGCCGGGGTC
Organism: Streptosporangium sp. NPDC001559; assembly: GCF_042893955.1. Classification (NCBI taxonomy): domain Bacteria; kingdom Bacillati; phylum Actinomycetota; class Actinomycetes; order Streptosporangiales; family Streptosporangiaceae; genus Streptosporangium; species Streptosporangium sp. NPDC001559. The sequence continues at coordinate 560,942 of NZ_JBIAVG010000001.1, read as the reverse complement.
CCGGTCGCGACCGTCGCCGTCGGCGGCGCGCGCAACGCGGGGCTGCTGGCCGTACGGATTCTGGCGGCCTCGGACGAGGCGCTGCGGGTCCGGATGGAGGGCTTCCAGGAGTCGCTCAGGGACCAGGCCCACGCCAAGGGCGCCAAGCTGCGCGCCGAGGCCGCCTCTCTCGGCGGCTGATCCCTCACCCCTCGCTCCCCGTCCAGGCCGCGTGGATATCTCCGCCCCTTCTGGGAAGAGAAGGACTTTCGGCGGGACGAGGAGGGAGGAAGACATGAGAAACGTGATACGGACGGCCCTCGGGGTGACGGTCCTGGTCCTGGCGGTCCTCGGCGGCATGGGAGCCGGCACCCGCCGCCCCCTCACCTCAGGACAGGCGGCGCTCCCGGCCCCCACGCCGGGAGAGGCAGGCAACAGCCGGTTCCTTCAGCGGCGCGCCCCCGACGGACCGGTCGAACGCCCGGCGGGCCGTCACGTGCCCGGCCACCGCAACCCTGGACTTCGGTCGGCGTGGTGACCGGTCACCGGACAGGCACTCCACGCGCGACGCGGGGCGGCGCGGGCGGGTGGGAGACGTCCTAGCGGGAGCCCGTCGAGGCGGGTGGGGGAGGGGCGGAGCCGTACGCGAGGGCGGCGGCGACGCAGAGGTACGGCGCGGCGAACAGCGCGAAGATCACGCCATGTGCGGCGAACGGTGACAGAGCGGCGTAGACGCCGTAGACCACCACCGTGCCCGCGTCCATGCCGATGCCCGCGAACGAGGTCACCGTGGCCCGGCTCGGCCCGGTGATCCGCAGCTGGAGCCGGGCGTCGGCGATCACGCTCGCCAGCTGGAAGACGCAGAAGCCCGCGCCGACCGCGACCAGCCCGGCGGGCCGCTCCGTCAGCGCCCCGGCCGCCATGACGAGTGAGGCCAGGGTGAGCACCACGGCGAAGGCCCTGACCGGCATCCTGTTCGCGGCCCCGGCCAGCAGGCCGCCGACCGCGACGCCTCCCCAGACGATCAGTACGAGCAACGGCACGGTCGCCTCGGAGACGCCGGTCGCCGCCGCGAGCAGCGGGACGTACTCCTCAAGACCACCCCAGACCGCCGTCACCACCGCGACGAGCAGCAGGGCGCCCCGGACCGGCCGGTTGCCCCGCACCTCGCCCAGACCCGCCCGCAGCACGGCCACATACCCGCTCGCGTCCTCGTGCTGTGCCGAGGCCGCCCGGTGCTCGGGCAGCGCCGTACCGGTCAGGGCGCACAACACGCAGGTCAGCACACTGGCCACGCCGAGGGTGAGATACCCGCCGACGGCCAGCACCGGGGCCGCCACCGCGGTCGCCGCCGCGACGGCGACGAGCCCGATGGCACGGACCCTGCCCATCACCGTGACGTAGCGCCCGGCCTCACCCAGATGGTCGAGCTCCTCGTAGACGAGTGCCTCCATCGAGCCGGAGCGGAGCGAGGAACCGGCGCTCCAGAGCACGAATCCGAGCGCGAACGACCAGTAGGCCGGAACCAGGAACCACAGGGCGTAACCCGCCGCGGACAGCAGCGGCCCCACCGACAGCAGCAGACGACGGGAGACGGCGTCGGCCCACGCGCCCGATGGGACCTCCAACAGCATGCCGCAGACGGCGCCGATGACGAACAAGGAGGAGATCTCGGGCACCGACAGACCGTGGTCGGCGAACAGCAGGGCGTAGACCGGGTAGAGGAGGACGAAGTCCTCAAGGGCCGCGTAGAGGTAGAGGGGACGGGTCAACCGCTTCACGCGGGCGCCCGACGCCCGCGGGGAAAGTGCGATCATGAGGTCTTTCCACGAGACGAGATGGGACGGGGCTCCAGGTGCTCTGAGGCGCCAGGTGGCCCACGGCATCCGTTCTCGTTTCGACCTCTGGTCGTTCATCAATGTCGCCGGATCATGCCAGGAGTATACGGACGTCCTGCCCGCGTCCGTCCTCCGGTTTTTCCCCTCGGCCGTCCGGCGGAACGAGCCGTCAGCCCTTGATCAGGTCAAGGATGTCGTTGTTCAGCCGCTCGCTGTGGGTGGCGAACAGGCCGTGGCCGCCGGTGGGGTACTCCTTGTAGACGCAGCCCGGTACCAGCTGCGCGGTGCGCCTGCCGGTCATCTCCACGATCGCGGACTGGTCGGCCGTGCCGTGCACCACCAGCGTGGGGACGGTGATCGTGCGCAGTCCCTCGCGGTGGTCGGCGTGGAAGGTCGAACGCCACACCTCGGTCGTCGCCCACGGCGCGGTGTCCAGGCACCGCCGCATCGTGAGGTCGACCAGCGCGGGCGAGACGTCGTTGCCCAGGTGGGTGGCGTAGAACCCCTGTGCCCGCTGGGCGAACCACTTGGGCCTGTCCTTCCTGAACTGGGCGATCACCGCCTCGCAGAGCATCTCGGGCGCGCCCTGCGGGTTGTCGTCCGTCCGCTTCAGGAACGGCAGCACCGCCGAGACGAACGCGACCCGCGAGACCCGCTCCTCACCGTGCCTGACCAGGTAACGCGCCACCTCGCCGCCGCCGGCGGAGTGCCCGACCAGGGTGATCTCCCTCAGGTCGAGGTGCTCGATCAGGGCGGCGAGGTCGTCGGCCCTGGTGTCGATGTCGTATCCCCCCGAGGGACGGTCGGAACGGCCGTGCCCACGCCTGTCGAGGAGGACGCACCGGTAGCCCTGCTCGACGAAGAACGGCACCTGGTACTCCCACATGTCGGCGCCCAGCGCCCAGCTGGCCACGAACACGATCGGCCTGCCGGTGCCGTAGTCCTCGTAGGCGAGCTGGGTGCCGTCGGCGGTCTCGAAGTACGGCATGACAATCCCTTCAGGATCTTTCGGTTGTTTCGCTGGTCAGGACACTAGTGAGGTCAATTCAGGGAGGAATCAGTCACCCGTTAGGTAATCGCGTACGGTCCTGTCCGTCGCCGGTCGTCGCCGCGGATACTGTGTGCGGGAATCCGGCACGGGGGAGAACGTCACCGGTCATCCTGGACCTCCGTATGAAGGCGCCCGGCGGGCGCCGACCTGACAGCGAAGGTGATGAGAGATGGACGTTGACCTGAGCAAGGCCGTCTGGCGCAGGGCGGTCACGGGTGACGACCCCACCGAGGACTGTGTCGAGGTGGCCGTGATCGACCCGGTCGACTCCGGCCACAAGGCGGGCCTCGGCTCGCTGTACGTGCTGCGCGACTCCAAGAACCCCGAAGGCCCGAAGCTCTTCTTCACCCGCTCGGAGTGGGAGGCCTTCGTGGGCGGTGTGAAACTCGGCGAGTTCGACAACTGACCGACGCCGGGGTCGAAGTTTGGGTCTGGCGGCGGGCCGGGTGGTGATCAACAATCCCGATCGTGACCTTGACTTCGATCGCTCTCGCCCTGTCCCTCGCCGTGTCCGGCGCCCTGTCCGGTGTGTCCGCTCCCGTCCAGGAGGCCACCTGGTGTCCCGAGGTTCCCGGCCACCGGGTCGAGTGCGGAACGCTTCCCCGGCCCCTCGTCCAGGGAAGGCCGGACCTGGGCGCCGTCACCGTCGGATACGCGCGAATCCTCCGGCGGGAGACGGCCGGCCCCGCCAAGGGGACGATCCTCGTCAATCCCGGTGGCCCGGGAGGACAGGCGATCGCCCAGCACGAGACGTTCACCGCCCTGCTCGGGGGCCTGCTCACCGACCACGACCTGCTGCTCGTCGACCCCCGGGGAGTGGGCCGATCGGGCCCCCTGACCTGCGGCGTTCCCGCGGGTGCCGTGGTGACCGAGTCACGGGAGAGCCTGTTACGGCTGGTCGGCCGCTGCGCGGACAACCTCGGCCCGCGCGCCGCCGGCTACACCTCGGCCGCGACCGCCGACGACCTCGACGCCGTCAGGGCCGCCCTGGGCGTCCCCAAGGTCATGTTGTACGGAATCTCCTACGGCACCTACCTCCTGCCCGTCTACGCCCAGCGGTATCCGGAGCGGGTCCAGTCGGCGGTGTTCTCCGCCGCCTACCCCATCGGCCTCGACCCGCTGGGCAGGGAGAGCGCCCAGGCCGTCTCCCTGACACTGCGGCGGATCTGTGAGCGGAGCGGTGCCTGCGACGGGGAGCGGGCCGTACGGGACCTGGGCAGGGTGGCCGCCAGGCTGCGGGCCGTGCCCGCGCGGGTGCCGCTCACCGTCGGCGGGCGGAGCAGGTGGGTCGCGCTCACCGAGGACAGGTTCGCGCAGCTGGTCTACTCCTCGGCCAGCGTCGCCGTCGGGGCGTCGCCCTCGGAGGTCCCGGCCGTCGGCAGGCTGCCCAGGGCGTTACGCGGCGCGGCCCGGGGGGACGACCGTGAGCTGGTCGCCCTGATGGGGGAGATCATGGCGGGAGACCTGGCGGCCTACGAGGGCATGGACATGGGCATCGCGGCCACCGTCTCGTGCAACGACTACCCCCGCCCGTGGCCGGTCGCGGCCTCGCTCGCCGAACGGCGCCGCCACTTCGACCGCGCGGTCGGTCAGGCCAGGCCCGGCGAGTTCGGCGCGTTCAGCCCCCTGGGGTTCGCCAGGGCGCAGGCCGACGCCGGGGACTACTGCCTGCGCTGGCCCGCCAAGGGCACCGGCAGGCCGTACGTCTCGACCGGGCGCTTTCCCGACGTGCCGGTGCTGGTGCTCAACGGCGACCTGGACGGCATCACCGCCGAGGCCAACGGGCGCAAGGCCGCCGCGCAGTTTCCCCGGGGGGTCTTCGTGTCCGTGCCCAACGTCGGCCATGTTTCGGAGTTCGAACCCAGCGGGTGTGTCGCGGGCGTTGTGACCGCGTTTCTCCGTGACGGCCGGACGCCGGACACCTCGTGCCTGGCCGCCATCCCCCCGGTCAAGGTCTCTGGGTGACCGCCTGGGTTTCGCTTTGCTGATCTTGACGTGTTTTGGGGATGCGCTTCCAAACGAGACGGTGTCACATTACCGTGCGTGATGCAGTTGTCACTGAAGGCATGATCGTGTCCCCTGATGACCGGTCATGCTGCGATACCGGTGTGAGACGTAAGACAGGAGTTCGGATGCCACCGTCGCGTGAGCTCGACAGCGGGTCAGGCCCGCTGGCGTTCTTCGCCGCAGAGCTTCGCCGCCTGCGCGACCAGGCCGGATGGACCCAGGAGCAGCTCGCAGAGGCGATTTCCTCCTCCGTCTCCCTGGTCGGGATGGTCGAGACCGCCAAGCGCAATCCGTCGCGTGACTTCATCGAGCGCTGTGACCGGATGCTCAACACCGAGGGGACCCTCATGCGGATCTGGCCGATTCTCAGCCAGGCCGCCTATCCCGTCTGGTTCCGCCCATGGGTGGGGATCGAACGCAGGGCGCACGTTCTCAAGAACTGGCAGCCGCTGGTCTTCCCCGGCCTGCTGCAGACCCCCGACTACGCCCGCGCCCTGCTGAAAGGCAGGCGGACGATGCCGGAGGAGCGGATCGAGGAGCTGGTCGCCGCCAGGATCGAACGGCAGAGTCTGCTACACGGCGCCAATCCACCTTTGCTGTGGGCGGTGCTGGACGAGAGCATGCTCTACCGGCGGGTCGGCAGCCCCGAGATCATGCGCGGTCAGATCGCGGCCGTCATCGCGGCGATGGAGAACCGTCACATCTCCATCCAGGTGATGCCCGGGGACGCCAGTGTCACGGCCGGTCTGAGCGGGGCGTTCGTCATCGCCGGAATCGAGGGCACCACGGACACCGCCTACGTGGAGTGCGCGATCGAAGGGCGGGTAACGGATCATCCGCGTGACGTGGCGGAGGTCAGCAGACGCTACGAGGAGCTTCGCACCGAGGCCATGTCCCCGGGGGCGAGCATCGATCTCATGACGAAGGTGATGGAGACATGGAAGCAGACCTGAGCGGGGCCGTGTGGCGCAAGGCGTCGTTGAGCAGCGACAACGGTGGAGAGTGCGTCGAGATGGCCACGGTCGGCCCGCTGTTCGCGCTACGCGACTCCAAGGACCCCGACGGGCCGAAGCTGATCCTCACCCGTACGGCGTGGCGGGCGTTCCTTGGCGAGGTCAGGCAGGGTTCGTTCGACATCTGATCAACCGGCCCCCTGACGTTCTCACGCGCAGGGGGCCGTCGCGTGCCTCAGGGGCGCCCCAGGGCGCGGTAGTGCCAGCCCGCCTCGCGCCAGACCTCGGCGTCGAGGGCGTTACGGCCGTCGACGATCTTGCGCCTGGCGACCACGGAGCCCAGCGCCTCGGGGTCGAGGTCGACGAACTCCTGCCACTCGGTCAGCAGCAGCACGACATGGGCGTCGCGGGCGGCGTCGAGGGCGGATTCGCCGTAGGAGAGCTGAGGGTGTGCCCGGCGGGCGTTCTCCTGGGCCGCCGGGTCGTAGACGGTGACCTGGCCGCCCTGCCGGCTGATCGTGACGGCGACGTCGAGGGCGGGCGAGTCGCGGATGTCGTCGGAGTTCGGCTTGAACGCGGCGCCGAGGACGGTCACCGTACACCCGTGGAAGGAGCCGCCGGTCAGCTCGCGGGCCAGGTCGACCATACGGGCGCGGCGGCGCATGTTGATCGCGTCGACCTCGCGCAGGAAGGTCAGCGCCTGGTCGGCGCCGAGTTCGCCGGCGCGGGCCATGAAGGCGCGGATGTCCTTGGGCAGGCAGCCGCCGCCGAAGCCCAGGCCGGGGTTGAGGAACTTGCCGCCGATGCGGTCGTCGAAGGACAGCGCCAGCGACAGCTGCTTGACGTCGGCGTGGGCGGCCTCGCAGACCTCGGCCATCGCGTTGACGAATGAGATCTTGGTCGCGAGGAAGGCGTTGGCGGCGACCTTGACCAGCTCGGCGGTGGGGTAGTCGGTGATCACCAGGGGGGTCTGGCGTTCGAGCATGGCGGCGTAGACCTCGCGCATGACCTTCTCGGCCCTCTCCGAGGCGATGCCGAGCACGATCCGGTCGGGGTACAGCGTGTCCTTCACGGCGAAGCCCTCACGCAGGAACTCCGGGTTCCAGGCCAGCTCGGCGCCGGAGCCGATGGGGGCGAGCCGTGCGAGTTTCTCGGACAGGCGTTGCGCGGTGCCGACCGGGACCGTCGACTTGCCGACCACCAGGCACTCACGTTCCAGGAACGGTGCCAGCGACTCGACCGCGGCGTCCAGATGGGAGACGTCCGCGCCGTACTCTCCGGGCTTCTGCGGGGTGCCCAGGCACAGGAAGTGCACGTCCCCGAAGGCCGCGGCCTCCTCGTAGGAGGTGGTGAAGCGCAGCCGTCCGTTGGCGAGATTGCGCCGGAGGATCTCCTGAAGGCCGGGTTCGTAGATAGGCAGGTCCCCGGCCTGCAAGCGGGCGATCTTCTCCGCATCCACGTCGACGCCGAGGACTTCGAAGCCCAGCTCCGCCATGCATGCCGACGTCGTCGCACCCAGGTATCCGGTTCCCACCATCGTCAGGCGGTAGGCCACTGGTGTTCCTTTCGGTTTCTGCCCGATTCTGTGCCGTCAGAGTAGCGGCATCCACTTGTCTGTACTCTCTCGCCACCTGCACAAACATCTAGCCGTACTGATCTACCACCCTGGAGCGGTCCATATTTTGTTGGACGTCCTAGTATTTCTCCATGAGCTTCCCTCTCTACGAGCTGCCCGAAGAGCACCAGATGCTCCGGGAGACCGTCCGTGCCCTGGCCGACGAGAAGATCGCTCCTCGGGCCGCCGAAGCCGACGAGACAGGGGAGTTCCCCTGGGACGTCTACAAGGCGCTCGTCGCGGCCGATCTGCACGCCGTACACGTCCCAGAGGAGTACGGCGGTGCCGGGGCGGACGCGCTCGCGGCCGTCATCGTCATCGAGGAGGTGGCGCGGGCGTGCGCCTCGTCCTCGCTGATCCCCGCGGTCAACAAGCTGGGCACCGTCCCGCTGCTGCTGTCGGCCTCCGAGGAACTCAAGCAGCGTTACCTGCCGCCGGTCGCGCGGGGTGAGGCGATGTTCTCCTACGCCCTGTCCGAGGCTGAGGCGGGCAGCGACGCCGCGGCGATGAAGACCCGAGCCGTGGCCGACGGCGACCACTACGTGCTCAACGGCGCGAAGATGTGGATCACCAACGCCGGGGTCTCCGAGTACTACACGGTGATGGCCGTGACCGAGCCGGGTGAGGGCGCCAAGGGAATCTCCGCCTTCGTCGTGGAGAAGTCGGACGAGGGCGTCAGCTTCGGGGCCAAGGAGCGCAAGCTCGGCATCCGGGCCTCCCCGACCCGCCAGGTCATCTTCGAGGACGTCCGCATCCCGGCCTCCCGCATGGTCGGCGCCCCGGGCACCGGCTTCAAGACCGCGCTGGCCACCCTGGACCACACCCGCGTCACGATCGCCGCCCAGGCGCTCGGCATCGCCCAGGGGGCGCTGGACTACGCGATCGGCTACGTCAAGGAGCGCAAGCAGTTCGGCAGGCCCGTCGCCGACTTCCAGGGACTCCAGTTCATGATCGCTGACATGGCGATGAAGCTGGAGGCGGCCAGGCAGCTCACCTACGCCGCCGCCGCCAAGTCCGAGCTGGCCATGCACGGCAAGCCGCAGAAGGACCTCACCTTCATCTCCAGCGCCGCCAAGTGCGCCGCCTCCGACGCGGCCATGGAGATCACCACCGACGCGGTCCAGCTCCTCGGCGGGTACGGCTACACCAGCGACTACCCGGTGGAACGCATGATGCGCGATGCCAAGATCACCCAGATCTACGAGGGCACCAACCAGATCCAGCGCCTGGTGATGGCCAGGCAGCTGCTGAAATAGGTCGCTGAGAGTCGTCCGTCGGTCTTCGTGACCCCCCGGATGCTCTTCCAGGTGGCTTTGTTCCGTCCCTGTTCCGTGAGACACGGTGCGGGGACGGAACGGGTCATGTCATGGAGATCGGGTGTGGGAGAGGGCTTTTGTGGATCTCTGGTGAGGATCGGAGACCACGGCGGTCATGTCCTGTTTGAATTCCTCGCAGAATGATCTTTCCGGGCGTCGCGACGGTACGGTGTGCCGATGGGAGACATCTACGAACTCGTGCTGTCGGTGGACATTCGTGCTGATGTGACCGACGACGAGCTCGCCGAGCTGCGGTGGCATGTGGGGGAGGGGCCACGGCCTGAGCGGCTGCCGATCGGCTCTGACAGATATGTGGAAACCCGTCCACTCGGTGATCCCGACGACCCTGATTGCGAGTGGGAGAACGCGGAGGCGGAGCCCGTGTTCGCGCAGCGGGGCGCCGCCCGGTGGGCGGGGGGCGCGCTCGTCGCCGAGCTGGTCGCGCGAGAGCGAGCGGACGGCTGGGCGCTGACGGTACGCCAAGAACTCCATCCTGACGACTTCTACCGGCTCCGGACACTGCTGGACTGGCTTGGCCGGTGCGCCGTTGACGCACCTGCCGGTGGTGCCGGATTCTTTGTCGGCTACCTGCGCTTCCACGAGAGCGTTGAGATCGCGCCACTTGTCCTGTCGAACGGGCGGATCCGTGTGCCGGAGGACATCGAATCGCATACCCCGTACTGGGAGGACGCCGGGTCGTGACCGGTCCAACCCGTGACATGCCAGAGGGAACAAGTGCTCAAAAGGCCTGGACGGACATGGCGCCACCGGCGGATGTTCGTTCTGGGCGCCGCGTTGCTGCTCACCACCGGAGACCATATGGCCGACCGCGACGATCCGGGGAAGACGAGGCAGTCGGTCGTCACACCGGCCGGGAAAGACGACACGTCGAACGCTAAGGTCATCGACAAGGACCAGCGTATCGACATTGACGAGGACAGCCCGCTTTGGCCGCTGTTCGAGGGGCTTTCCCACGGCGATTCCACCGCTACGGATTCCAAGAAGGAATGACCGCCGGCCTCCGCAGAAATCGTGGAACGATCATGTTCCGGGTGACTGTGACCGAGGGGTTTTCACGGTTCGGAGCAGGTGCCTTCGAACCGGCCATCGCCGCACGAAGGGAAGCCACGTAGAAGGGCGGCTGACCGTCCATCACGTCTGTCGGATCGTCCTGTTCGCTCGGGGTGGACTCCAGCGGTGCCCACCCCTGTTCCGTGAGGCACGGGGCCCGATCCGACGCGGGTCGAGGAAGGCTCCCCGCCGAGTCACGGTGATCCTCGTTCTCCGGTCGTAGGGCGGGTTGTGCCGTGGGCCAACGCCGTCTCCTTCTTCTGGAGGAGATGCGCCGGGGGAGGGCGGGTTAGGTTCGTTCATGACCTACTGGAGCGGCCTGCGGCCCCGGCACCGGGTCGCCCTCGACGTCGCGGGTGCGGGACTGACCTGCGTGATCATGGTTCTGATCGGCCAGGGCGGCCTCCTGTCGCAGGCGGTCGGCGTGGTGACGGCGCTGGTGGTGATCGCCCGGCGCCGATGGCCGGTCGGTGTCCTGGTCACGGTGACGGCGGGCACGCTGGCGCTGCTCGTCTCCGGGGCGCTGGGCGGCTACCCGCCGATCCCGATGGTGCTGGCGATGCACACCATGACCGTCACCCGTGACAGACGGCGAGCCGCCGCCGTCGCCGGAGGGGTGACGGCCGTGCTGCTGGTGGCGGGCCTGGTGGTCCGGCAACCGGTCAGCGAGCTGACACGCGACGTCGAACTGCTGGTACCGGGGCTGCTGACCGGGGAGCTCGCGCGTGCCCGGCGGACACACCTCGCCGGGGTGGCGGCGCTCGAACGGCAACGCACGCGGGCGCTGCTTGCCGCAGAGCGGTTGCGTATCGCCCGTGAACTGCACGACGTCGTCGCGCACGGGCTGAGTGTGATGACCATGCAGGCGGGCGCCGCTCTCTACCGGCCGCAGAGCGAGGCGGTGCTGCGCGAGACGCTGGGATCGATCGAGACGACGGGCCGGGCGGCGATGACGGAGGTACGGCGGTTGCTGCAGGTACTGCGTGAGGAACCGGACGGTACGGCCGCTCCCGAGCTGGCTCCGATGCCCGGCCTCGCCGAGCTCGACGCGCTGATCTCCCGTACGGCGAAGGCCGGGATCGAGGTGGAGCTGCGCGTCCACGGGGACCCCCGGCCCCTGCCCGCGGGGACGGACCTGGTCGCATACCGGGTCGTCCAGGAGGCGCTCACCAACATCGTCAAACACGCGGGCACCGGCAGCGGTACGGTGCTGGTCGGTTACGAACCGGGCGCGGTGCTGCTGGACATCACCAACCCCCCGCCGCCTGGCCGTACGCCTCGAATCCCGCCCGTCGACGGCGGGTACGGGCTGGCGGGCATGCGCGAGCGGGTCGCCCTGTACGGCGGGGCACTGCGGGCCGGGCCACTGCCCGACGGCGGCTACGCCGTCACCGCGCACCTGCCGGTCCCGGGGAAGGTGTTCTCGTGAGGCTCCGGGTGGTCGTCGCCGACGACGAGCGGCTGGTGTGCGCCAGTCTGCGGATGGTGCTGGCCGGGGACGGCCACGAGGTGGTCGGGGAGGCCGAGGACGGTGGCCGGGCCGTTGAACTGGCACGGGACCTCCGCCCCGACCTGGTGCTGATGGACGTGCGGATGCCGGTCATGGACGGCATCGAGGCGACCCGCCGGATCACGGCGGCAGACCCCGAAGTGAAGGTGCTCATCCTGACCACCTTCGACCTGGACGAATACGTGTACGCGGGCCTCAGGGCCGGGGCCACCGGATTTCTGCTCAAGGACGTCCCGCCCCGGGAGCTGATGACGGCCGTCGAGGTGGTCGCGGCGGGGGAGGCGCTGCTCGCGCCGCCGATCACCCGGCGGCTCATCGCCGACTTCGTCGCCCGCGTCCCCGACCCCCGGGATTCGTCCGTTCTCGGCTCGCTGACCGGCCGCGAGATCGAGGTGCTCGAACTGGTCGCGCGGGGGCTTTCCAACACCGAGATCACGGAGAGTCTGGGAGTGACGCTGTCGACCGTGAAAGCCCACATGGGCAAGCTGCTGCAGAAGCTGGACGCGCGTGACCGGACGCAACTCGTGATCATCGCCTACCAGGCGGGGCTGGTCGGCTTGGCCCCTGGTTCTACATCTCGCGCAGGAGAAGGGGCCCCGAACTCGGCTCCGTAGCAGGATGATCCGGCCAACGGGCAGGCCTGATCGTGGATGTCATGCGTTCAGCAACCAAACGGGGCACGGCGCTGGCGGCCGTGGCCGTCACCGGAATCCCCCTGTTCTTCGTCACCCCGCAGGCCGCCGCGGTTTCCTGGTGTCCCGAGGTCCCGGGCCATCGGGTGGAGTGCGACACGATCCCCCGTCCGCTGGTGGCGGGAAGGCCGGAGCTGGGCACCATCTCGGTCGGCTACGCCGTCGTACGGCACAGCACGCCGGGCGGCCCCGCCACCGGGACCGTCGCCGTCAACCCCGGCGGTCCGGGCAACCCCGCGCTTCCTCTCACCTCGACCTACGCCGGCCTGCTCAAGCCGTTGCTGACCGACCATGACCTGCTGGTCGTCGACCCCCGGGGTACAGGTGTGTCCAGTGCCCTGGACTGCGGCATCACCACCGCCGACCTCCTGGGCACGACCCAGGAGCGCGGGGAGGCCGTCGCCCGCTGCGGGAGCAGCCTGGGGCCGCGTGCCGGGGGCTACACCTCCGTCGCGACCGCCGACGACCTCGACGCGGTACGGGCCAGGCTCGGGGTCGCCCGGCTCGATCTGGTCGGTGAGTCCTACGGCACCTATCTGATGCAGGTCTACGCCCGGCGTCATCCCCGGCAGGTGAGGTCGATCATGCTGTCGGGGGTGCTGCCGCTCGACTTCGACACCTTCCAGCGGCCCAACGCCCGCGCCTTCACGACGACCCTGCGCCGGATCTGCGAGCGGAGCAAGGCGTGTGACGGCGCCGCCGCCGTACGTGACCTGCGAACCTTCGCCGCCGCCGTCAGGAAGGAGCCGGTCACCCTGTCGGTCAAGGTCGGTGCCGGGGAGCGCACCGTGAAGTTCGGTGAGGAGTGGCTCACCCGGCTGGCCGTCCAGGACTCCACCAGCGGGACCGGAGCCGACCCCCAGGCGTCCTCGCCGATCGGAGCCTTCCCCGCCCTGCTGCGCGACGCCGTACGCGGAGACCTCGAACCGCTGGCGACCGCTGTCCAGCAGGTGCTCGGGGCCGAGGAGGAGGGGCCGAACTCCTCCCTGGGCGTCAACGTGGCGTGCAACGACTACCCCAGAGCCTGGTCGGTCGACGCCTCCCCGGCCCAGAGACGCCGGCAGTACGACCAGGCGCTCGCCGGCACCGACCCCGCGGACTTCGGCGCCTTCGGCCCGGTGGCCTCGGCGGCGTCGACCTTCTGGTCGGGTGACATCTGCCTGGGATGGCCGCGTCAGACCGGGACCCGGCCCTACCCCGTCGGCGACGACTTCCCCGACGTCCCGGCCCTGGTGCTCACCGGCGACCTGGACGCGATCACCCCGAGCTCCGACGCCGCCAAGGTGGCCCGCAGGTTCAAGCGGTCAAGGTTCATCTCCGTGCCCAACATGGGCCACGTCCCCGATCTGGACCCCAGCGGCTGCGTCTCCGGTCTCATCACCGGTTTCATCGCCAAGGGGGTCCCCGGGCCGACCTCCTGCCTGAAGCGGATCCCGCCCGTCAAGGTGGATCCCGTCGGGAGTGGAGGAACCCCAGAGTGATCGCGAGGAGGGCGCAGGCCGCGGCCGTCGTGGTCAGCACGGCCACGGGGAGGGAGCCTCCCGCCGTGATGGAGATGAGGAACAGGCCGTGCCAGGCGGTGATGACGATCACCAGGGCGGTCATGGAGAGCAGGGGGACCGTCAGGTGCCACCAGGCGGCAGGCCCGGGGGCTTCGCGGTCTTCGGCGAGGCCGATCCAGGCGGCCTGGAGCAGCGTGAACACTCCCACGAGGCCGAGCAGCGTCAGCCACGTTCCCAGCCCGGTCCGCCGGACCGCCCCGTCGATCCAGCCGGCGCCCGGGGCGGTGGTCTCCATCACGGGCAGCGTCGCGTAGGCCGCTCGGGCGACCTGTGGGTACTGCCCCCTGGTGTCGCTGACGACCACGACCAGGTTCCTGGTCCGTTCGGTACGGCCCCGGCCGACCCGGCCGGTCAGCGTCCGGATGCCGTACCAGCTTCGGAGCTCCTTCAGCCTGTCATCCTCGTGGTTCCCGGGGACCCGCGCGCCGGTGCACGGCAGTTTCAGCATCCGGAGCGTCCGGCACGGCCCGACGAGCGTCGCGGGCCGGCCGTCCTCACCGGTCGTCAGCACCGCGAGCGCCGACGTGCCGGGGAGGGCCCGGGAGAACCTCTCCAGGTCCGAGCGCCCCGCCGTACGCACGACCAGGAGGGTGTCGCCGATGCGCCGCTCCGTCGTCAGGGCCGCTCTCGCCGTGTCCCCGATCCGCCCCTCCCAGACCTGCAGGAGGGTCAGGACCCCCAACAGGACGATCAACGCCGTGAACAGGCGCACGAACGGGGCGGGTCGTGCCGCGAGCCGCAGACCGCCGGCGAGGAGGCCGGGGCGCCCCGATTCCGCGCCGCGCCTGGCGAGTTCACGGCCTCCGGACACGGCGAGCGCGGTCGCCACCGAGGGCAGCAGGGCCCACATGCCGACCGTGCCCACGGCGAAGGCGATCAGTTTCCCGGCCGGGGGGAGGTACTGGCTGAGGGCGACGGTCCCGACCGCGAGAGCGCACGCCACGAGGCGCCGTTTCGGAACGGAGTACGGCGGGGCGCCGGGCTCCCCTCCCGCCTCTCGGTCTGGTCCGGCTCCCCGGCCCTCCTCCGCCCGGTGGTCTTTTTCCCGTGTCGTCCCGTGGTCCGTTTCCACCTCGGAGGTCTTTTTCTCCGTCCGGCGCGGGGCAGCCACGAGGACGAGCCCGATGGCGAGGCTCGTGAGGATCGCCGCGCAGCCGAGAGGCCAGGCGGCGCGGACGTCGGCGGAGTTCAGCACGTAGCCGGTGACCGGGACGGGCAGGTCGACGCACGCGGCCAGGACGAGCACGAGTCCTCCCGCCACGCTGCCGGCCGCGAGCGGCGGGAACCGCTCGCCGACGCCCGCCGACGCCCGGCGCCACCGTGGTCCGGTACGGTTCCCGGTTCGCGGGGCGCGTCGGGCGGCGACCGCCATGAGCGCCAGGGCGGGCACGAGCGTGAGCGCCCCGAGCGCGAGCAGCACCTCGGACAGGTCCCGCTGGTCCAGCGTCTCGACCAGCGGGAAGGACCGTCCGAATCCACTGATCGGCATCCACGAGTCGCGTTCGACCGCGTTCGGGGGAGTGGGCGGGCGGACGTAGGCGAGCCGTTCCGAGGGCGACAGGAGCCCCTCCCGCCCGATGAGCCCGCCGAAGCGCCCGTAGCGGGTCCGGACATCCTCCGTGGCCCCGCGTCTCAGCAGCTCCGGGGAGAGCATCGCCTCTCCCGGCGCGGGCCACCGGGCCAGTCCGGGAGGCGGCGGCGCCGAGGCGTCCAGCGGTTCGACGAACACCACGCTGTGCTGGAGGCCCTCCACCGAGTCGAATCTCGACGCCCACCAGGCGACGGCGCCGTGCGCCGTCCCGGTGATGATCGGGCCACGCGCCCGGTCCCTGGCCGCGCGCCCCTCGTACGTCGCGACCGCGAGCACCATGGACGACGCGACCACGGCCAGCACGCACGAGGCGACCAGGAGCGCCCACCGGCCCGTCACGAGACCGGACTCCCCGTCTCCGGACGGAACCGGCGATCGGCCCGTACGGCGTCGCCGTACGCCACGGGAACCGGACACCGGGGTTCCCTCATGCGTGAGGTCCACTTGCCTCCCGTCGTCGGTTCCGGGCCGACGGGAGGGTGGCCGCCCGGAGGACGAAGGCCGGGTCGACGAAGCCGGCCCGGCCAGATGACGGACTTCGGTCAGGGGGCCACCCAGGGTCCGACGTCGTCGGGAGCGTTGTTGTTCTCATCGATGGCGCGGAGCTTGATGATCTTCGAGCCGCTCCCGGAGTAGGTGGTGCTTCGGTAGCCGCTGTGGTTCCAGAGGGTCTTCTTGGTTCCTGAACTGCTCTGCCGGTAGAACTCGGCCTTGACCGGGTCGCCGTCGTCGCTGTTGTCCTTGACCGCGATCTTTCCTGCGTCTCCCTGCGCGGGGGCCCAGGCGTGGGCGCCGCCGCCGTAGGAGCTGACCGCGACCGCGTTGGCGGTCGGAAGCACGAGCCCGGCCGTGAGCACCGCCCCCGCGATCCATCTGATCTTCACCATAATGCCTCCCGTAGTGCCGATCTGATTCTGGAGCCACTCGAACTTGATTTGAGGAGTGGCCAATTAAAAAGAGCGGCTGTAATAACCATATGTTTTCATCTCGCCTCGTCAAGATGGCTCATGTCGTGAATCGGATGGATGTTTTCCGGCATCTTGGCAGGTCGGAGCGGCGTGGAAGTGGTTTCACTGTATATTGGACCAGTTATTTCGGCATAAAAGGAGATATGGAATAACGGGCTCGGTTCGGCCGGGTGGCGTTTCCTGTTCCGGGCGGATCGGCCGGGGTGTTTTCACGGCGGCGGGCCCGGGCGGACCGTCGGGGAGAACGCATGGTCGGCATCGGAGCGGCGACTCGCTAGGGTGGGGCCTTCGATCTTGACCCCCTTCGGTCTTGACCTCCCAGCTTCGATCTTGACCCCCCAGGAAGAGCCGCATGCCGCGTCGTCATCGTTTCGGTGTTCCCGCCCTGATCGTCATGAGCGTCTACCTCGTCGCGGTGGCGGTCGCCGCCGTGGTCGCGTGGGTCACCGGTGATCTCGGTGCGCTGTGGTGGCTGACGGTGTTCACCGAGGCGGACGCGGGCGCGGCGGTGACGTGGCCGAACATGATCGTCCTGGTTCTGGCCGGAGCGCTGTGGGCCTGGGCGCTGTGGCAGTGCCTTCGCGGGCCGGTGGCGGGGCCGTCGCCCACGCTGGACCGGGACGAACGGCGGCTGAGGGTGGTGCTGTACGCGACCGCGGCGACCTGGTTGCTCTACTTCGCCGTGCCGTCGTGGCCCTGGTGGGTGATAGTGCTCGACTCCCTGCTGATGGTGGCGGTCGTGCTGTTGTTCCGGCCGGTGCTGACACGCGGTGTGAAGGGCGCCGACCGCACGGGGGCCGTGGGCGTCCTGGCGTACGGGGGCGTCGCCGTCTCCGAGGTGCTCGCGCTCCTTGGCCGGGACACACCCGGTCAGCTGAACCTGATCTGCGCCCTGGCCACCCTGGTCTGGACGGTGCTGGTGCTGCGGGCGCAGCGGATGGACGGTCGCTGGCGGATGGCCACCGTCCAGTACGGCATCGCCTCCCTGCTGCTGCCCGTTCTCTGGCCGCTGGCCGGGCTGCTCGTGGGAGGGGAGGCCGTCCGCGACGCCCTGACGGTCGTCGACGCCCTGGGCATGGTCTGGCTGATCCGTTCCGCCCATGACCTGGCCGACCCTCGGCCGTCGGCCGACTCCTCGCCCGTGCCCGCGGAAACGGTCTCGGGCACGGTCTCGGGGATGGGCGGGAGCAGCCCGGCGACGTGACGCAGGTGTCCTGTCCGGGCCGAGTGTCCCGGCGCGGGCGGGGGCCGTTCGAGGCGCGCGGGGACCACGGCCTTCGCCGAGGGAGAAGGGAAGGCCGTGGTTTCTTTTCCGGTTCTCGTCGGGACCGGTGAGTTTTCGATCCGAGCGAGACCCCTGTCCTCTGTCGGATCGGACGCTCACCGGCTGTCATGATCCGGCGAGGGGCGTCGTGGACGGGTTTTCCGCGCCACCTCCACGGGATTCGCCCCTGCCTTTCGCCGGGGAGGCGACGGGGCCGGAGTTCTCCCCGCTTCGGCTCCTACTCCTGGGTGAGGGCCAGGGAGGTGACGCCGTACTTGGCGGAGCATGTGGAGGAGGAGCCTTTCACCAGGCACACCCACATGGTGTAGTGCTGGTTCTCCGGCAGGTCGCCGCTTCTCCTGTCCGTGTAGGGGGCGTTGTGTCCACGGGTCGTGGCCACGCGCCCGTTGCTGAGGTGGGCCTCGATCCCGTAGCCGTCCGCGCTGACGTCGTACGCGTAGAGCGTGTCCCCGGGGGAGCCGCCGACGGGATCCTGGACCCACTCCGCGGCCCCCGCCAGGTCACCGTCCCGGTAGACCTCGATCTGGAAGCCGGTTGGGGTTCCCGAGGGGGCGAACCTCACGGAGAGGGCCGCGCTCGCCGGACCCGAGCCGACGGTGAGCGAGCCTCCGGTGAGAAGGGCGGCGGTCGTCAGTAGCGCTGCGACTCGTCCGCGCACGGTGGTGTTCACTTGCACTCCTTTTCTTCCTGTCCTTTTCACATGTTCTTTTGGGGAAAAAGATGGGCAACGGGGAGTTTTTCGCTCCGCTGAATGTCGCACACGCAGAGCTTCTCCTATTGGCCTGACAGGCGGGAATATGTTGAGATGTCCTGCTACGTTCGTGTTTGTTTTGGGATTTCCCCCAGCTCACGACGCTGTCCATGGAACGAAACGGGACAGCCTTCCTGCCGGTGAAGGGATGGTGTGTCCATGGAGGAATCAGCGCCTGATCCGCGCCGGGCCCGGACGGTTGAGGAGTTCATGGCGTCGATGCGGGCGCTGCGCGCCTGGTCGGGATTGAGTTACCGCCAGTTGGCGCGGCGGGCGCGGACGGCCGGACAGGTTTTGCCGCCCAGCACACTGGCGGCTCTGCTACAGCGCGATGTCCTGCCGCGGGAGGAGGCGTTGGTGGCCTTCGTGAGCGCCTGCGGGCTGGAGAGCGGGCGGGTGGCACGGTGGACGGCGGCCCGCCGACGGCTGTCGGTACGCTCTGCCGTCTCCCGTGACCGGGAGGGCGCCACGCCGGAGCAGGACCTCCCTTCCCGTACGGTGCCACGCCACCTGCCCCGGCAGGTGGGTGATTTCACCGGCCGTGAGCCGGAGGTGACCCGTCTGCTCGAAGAGATCGAGGGCAGCGGCGCGGGGGTGGTGGTGATCGACGCGATCGACGGGATGGCCGGGGTGGGCAAGACCGCGCTGGCCGTACACGCGGCCCATCGGCTGGCCGGGCGTTATCCGGACGGGCAGCTGTATGTGAACCTGCACGCCCACACTCCGGGGCGAACCCCGCTTGAGGTGATCGACGCGCTGGGGACGTTGTTGCGGATGGTCGGGGTGGGCGCGGAGGCCGTACCCGCCACGGTCGAGGAGGCGGCGGCGCTCTGGCGGACCGTTCTGGCCGAGCGCCGTATGGTGATCGTCCTGGACGACGCGACCGGTGTCCCGCAGGTGTGGCCGCTGCTTCCGGGGACGTCCGGCTGCCGGGTGTTGATCACCAGCAGGCGTCGCCTGGTCGATCTGGACGACGCCGTCGTCCTCTCCCTGGCCGTGCTCACCCCGGCCGAGTCGGCGGCACTCCTGACGAAGGTGGTCGGAGCGGAGCGGTCGGCGGCCGAGCCACAGGCGCTGGCCGAGGTCGCGGCCCTGTGCGGGCACCTGCCCTTGGCGCTGCGCGTCGCGGGGGCCCGGCTGCTGCACCGGCCCACCTGGACGGTGGCCGCGCTGGCACAGCGTTTACGTCATCGGCACGACCGGCTTCGGGAGCTCCGGACCGGTGACCGGGGGGTGGAGACGGCCTTCACCATGTCCTACGAACAGTTGTCCGGTGAGCAACGGCGAATGTTCCGGCTGTTGGGGCTGGTGCCGGGCGATGACATCGACGTCCACGCCGCCGCGGCTCTGACCGGCCTGTCCCTCCAGGAGGCCGAGGAACTGCTGGAGGAACTGGTCGACGTACACCTGGCGCAGCAGCCCACGGCCGGTCGTTTCACCCTGCACGACCTGCTGCGCCAGCACGCCCGCAGCCTGAGCCAGGAGATCGACGCCGAATCCGAGCGCGTCCGGGTACTGGATCGGCTCCATGACTTCCATCGTCACACCGCGGCCGCCGCCGTCGAGCTTCTGGCGCGTCCCACCGAACGGTTCGACGCGTCCGGCCTGGACCACCCGATACCCGACCTGGCCGGTCCCGGCCGGGCGGCGGCCTGGCTGGAGGCCGAGTACGCCAACCTGGTGACCACGGCCGTGCACGCGGCGGCACACGGACGGCCGGATCACGCGCTGCGGATGTCGGCACTGCTGTTCCGGCCCCTGCACCGGCACGGCCGCTACCAGGACGGTCTCACCCTGCACTCCTGCGCGCTGCGGGCCGCCCATGACATCGGCGACGACGCCGCGCTGAGTCGCGTCCACTACGCGCTTGGCGGGGTGTACCACGAGTTGTGCGACTCCGGCCAGGCCGCCTGGCACGCCGAGCGGGCGCTGCTGTTCGCCAGGGCCGAGGGAGAGGTGGACGTCCAGGAGCGCGCCCTGACGCTCGGGGCCATCTGCGTCGCGGAGGCCCGCCCCCTCCTGGCCGTCGACCGTCTGCGCCAGGCGTTGCTCCTCACCGCCCGCACCGGCAGCCGCGAACGCCGCAGCCTGGTCCTGTGCAACCTGGCGGTGCCCTACCGGGACGCCGGGCTGCTGGGATCATCGCTGTTCCACGCGAGTGAGGCCCTGGTCATCGGTCAGGAACTCGGCGATCTCAGCACCCAGGCAGCCGCGTGGGAGGAGGTCGGGGTCGCTCACCTGCTGTACGGCAGGCTGGAGCGGGCACTTCTGTGCTGTCACGAGGCCCTGACGCTCATCCGGCAGACCGTGTACCGCGGAATGGAAGCGTCCATCCTCGACAAGCTGTCCATGATCTACCGGAGGCTGGGGAACCTGCCCCAGGCGCTCGCCTCCTCCGATCAGGCCCTGATCCTGGCGGAGGAGATCGGTGACCGCCGCAACCAGATGGCCGCCCTGACCAACCGGGGCCTGACCTGCCAGCTTCTCGGCCGTCACGAACAGGCCCGTCGTCACCACCTGGAGGCCCTGCGCCTGGCCCACGTCCTGCGCAACCGCAAAGGCCAGTCCAACGCGCTCAACGCGATGGGAGAGCTGTGCCTGCTGGCGGGCGCCCCGGCCCAGGCCGCCGAGCACCACCGTCACGCCATGGCCCTGCTGCCCGGCAACCCCCTGGAGCAGGCCCGGGGCCTGACGGGTATCGCCATGGCCCTGCTGGCCTGCGGGCGCGGACGGTCAGGTCGCCGTCACCTTCGCCACGCGGAGCACTTGCTGACCTCGTGAGACGGGCACCGCCTCGGTGAGGGGAGGCGGCCTCGCGTACGTATGAGAACGACGGACGGGGCGTTACGGCCACTGCCGCCGGGAAACGGCTCAGACCGTTGTCCGTGTGTCAGCCGGTGGAGAAGGCGATGACGCCTGCCTCGGCGCACAGGACGTCCTGGGCGGGGGTGGCGCCGCTCACGCCTACGGCGCCGACGGGATCGCCGCCGTGTTCGAGGAGGAGGCCGCCGGCCAGGGTGGTCGGGCGGAAGGGCAGCTGGTCGCCCGCCAGGTCGAACACGTCGGGGTAGTTCTCCCTGAGCCCGGTCAGGTCGGCGCTGTCGCGGCGGAAGGCGGCGGCCGTACGGGCCTTGCAGCGGGCGACCTCGGGGGTGAACCAGGTGGCGCCGTCACCGCGGACGACGAGGACGTCCCGGCCGAGGGCGTCGACCACCGCGACGCTGACCCGCAGGCCCTCCTGGGCGGCGCGGGCCAGCGCGGCCTCGGCCATGACGCGTGCCTCGTCCAGTCTCAGTTCCCGTGCCACAGTCGTCCTCTCCCACATCGTGTCGTACGGTCCCACTATGTAGGACATCACAGCAAAAGTCGTATACGACAGGACCCGGTGGGAATCGGGGAAATCGGCGTCGTGATACTGGTTCTGATCCGAGCGCCCCGCCGGCTCCCGCACGGACCGGAACCCCCGCGAGAAGGAGATCCATGAACGTCGGCACCCCCGGCCAGGACGGACGGCACCAGGACGGGCGGACGCGATGACGGTCGCCGCACGGCCCGCCGCGCTGTCCGGACTCCGGCGGGTACGGGTGCTGGTCACGCTCGGCGCCCTCTCGGCCTTCGGCCCGCTGTCGATGGACCTCTACCTGCCGGTCCTGCCCGAACTCGGCAGGGCACTGCGGACCACCGACGCCCTGGCCCAGATGACCATGTCGATGTGCATGGTCGGGCTGGCGCTCGGCCAGCTCCTGGCCGGTCCGATCAGCGACCGGATCGGCCGCCGCCGCCCGCTCCTGCTGGGGGTCGCGACGTACGCGGTGGCGTCGGTGCTGTGCGCGCTCGCCCCCGGGATCTGGTCGCTGATCGGCTTCCGCCTGGTGCAGGGACTGGCCGGGGCGGCCGGGCTGGTCATCGCCAGGGCGATGGTCCGCGACCTGTTCGACGGCGACGAGGCGGCGAAGGTGTTCTCGCTCCTCATGCTGGTCGGCGGCCTGGCGCCGGTGGTCGCCCCGCTCGCCGGTGGCCAGCTCGCCCGCTTCACCGACTGGCGGGGCATGTTCGTCGCGCTCGCCGTCATCGGCGTGCTGCTGCTCCTGGCCGGACTCACCCTGCCGGAGACGCTGGAGAAACAGGCACGGCACACCGGCGGGCTGCGTGAGACGGGACGGCAGTTCACGGTGCTCGTGCGCGACCGGGTCTTCGTCGGCTACGCGATGCTGCTGGCGCTGGCGGGCTGCTCGCTCTTCCTCTACATCACGCTCAGCCCGTTCGTGCTGCAGGAGGGCTACGGGGTGACCGCGCAGACCTTCTCGGCGATCTTCGCGGTCAACTCCGTCGGGATCGTCCTCGGCGGCAACGTCAACGGCCTCCTGGTCGGCCGGTACGGCGCCCGCCGGATGCTGGGCTCGGGGATCGTCGTCGGTCTGGTCGGGGCGGTGGCCGCCCTCGCCGGGGTGCTGGCGGGCTGGGGCCTCTACGGCCTGCTGCCCGGCCTGTTCCTGGCGGTCGCGAGTGTCGGCATGTCCACGCCGAACGCCAACGCGCTGGCCATGACGCCGCACGGCGAACGGGCCGGGACGGCCTCGGCGATGCTGGGCGTGCTGCAGTTCCTCCTCGGCGCCGTGGTGCCGCCGCTGGTCTCCCTGGCGGGCGCGAGCGCGCTGTCCATGACGCTGGCGATCTGTGTGACCTCCGTCACGACGCTGGCCGTGCTGTTCGCGACGCTCCGGGTACGGCCGCGCGCCGCCTGAGCTGGGGTACGGCCCGGCGCTGGGCGCGGGAGACCACCTCGCGCAGCACGTCGGGCCGGTTGGTGATGACGCCGTCGACCCCCTGGGAGATCACACGGCGCATGGCCTCCCGGTCGTCGACGGTCCAGGTGAACACCTCCATGCGGTGGTCGTGGACGTTCCTGACGTAGCCGGGGGTGAGATCGCCGTACGTCGGATTGATCTGACGGGCGAACCTGGACAGATCGTCGAGCCGGGAGGCCGGGGGCGTGCCGAGCAGGCCGATCGGGACCTGGGGCATGATCCGGTGGAACGTCCGCATCGAGTCCCAGTCGAACGACTGCACGACGAGCCGTCCCGGGGCCAGCCAGGCCGGATTGCGGCGGAGCTCGTCGGCGACGTGCTCCTCGACGCCCGGATACAGGTTGGGCGCCTTGATCTCAAGCAACAGGCCGAGGCCGCTGCCGTCCATCGCGCGTAGCGCCTCACCCAGGGTGGGCACCCGCTCGTCCCGGTACTTCGCGGCGAACCACGAGCCCGCGTCCAGCCTGCGGATCTCCGCCAGCGTGAAGTCCCCGACCCGCCACGGCGACCGGCCGGGGAAGACCCGCTCGACGTCGGTGGTGCGGTTCAGGGTGGTGTCGTGCACCACGACGAGTTCGTGGTCCCTGCTCTCCTGGACGTCGAGCTCGAACAGGTCGGCGCGCTGCTCACGCGCCAGTTCGAAGGCCGCGACGGTGTTCTCCGGCGCGTACGCCGACGCCCCGCGATGGGCGACGACGCTCACCGGCCGTACGGCGGCGGTGGCGGCGGGGACGGCCGTCAACGCCGCCACGAGTGCGGTCGTGACGAAGAGGCCGAGTCGTCGGAACATGGGTCTCCTCGGGTCGGAGGGATGACCTACGATTCCAAGCTGACTGTGGCCTGTGACAACGAGTTGAGGAACAAGTAACCCGACGATGCCGGGCAGGTGAGCAGACGTGGCGGCGGTTTACCCGGACCCGGGCGGATCTTCCCCTCGGGGAGGGGAAGATCGCCGGCCTCAGCGGCGGCCGGACAGGTTCGCGGTGTAGGTGGAGTAGCCACAGGGGTAGCCCCCGAAGCCACGTAGCGAGATCCGTCCGGAGACGGTGCCGTCGTTGCGGAAGGTGTAGGAGGCGCCACCCTCCGTCGGGAAGTAGATGCAGCTGGTGAGGGTGCCGGTCGCGGTGAAGTTGTTCGAGCCCGAGGCGCTGATCCGGCTGTCGGGGGAGACGGTCGCGGTGTTCCCGCTGGTCCTGACATAGGCCATGTCGAGGGCCGCGGCACCGCCGAAACAGGCCGAGTTGCTGCCGTACCAGATGGCGCCGACCTGCGGGGCTCCGGCGGGGAAGCCCGACTTCAGGCAGACGTCGACCGGGTTGGTCCCGTTCGTGGTGACCCGGGTGACGGTGCTGCGCAGGACGAGCGTGGCGGAACGCCGGAAACTCCTGCCGCTGACGGTGCCCGAGATGACGACGCTGTAACCGACGGCCGTGCTCGACCGGCCGGTGGCCGTGCTCGCGTGGGCGGTCGTGGGGAGTGCCGCGGCGATCAGTGCGGCACCGGCGAGGGTGGACGTGATGACGCGTGTGCGCATGTTGTGCTCCTGACGGAAGGGCGGACCCCAAGGGGATTTTGGGATGGCCGCTCCTTGGGCCGCCATCCCCAAACATGGGGATGCCACCGGGGAGAGGGAGGCGGAAGGATCAGCACAGGCGCAGCTCCATCGCCCAGCGCAGCGCCGCGGCACGGGGGGAGAGGTCCTTCTCCCCGGGATGGGAGGCCAGGTACTTCCGTTTGGCCGCCTCCAGGTGGTCGGCGACGGTACCCGGCCTGATCCCCAGCTCCCTGGCGGTCTCCTTCAGGCCCAGGCCCCGGCAGCCGACGACGGCGACCACGTCGAGTTCACGGGGGGAGAGGCGGTTGATCCTGCGGCGGCGGGCCGTCAGGGCGAACGCCCCGGCGAGCGCCGCCTCAAGCCCGGCCTCACCGGTCCCCTGGACGGTTTCCGAGACGTTTCCCAAGGCGGCGAGGACCTCCTCGCGGCCGTCGCCCTCGGCCAGCGCGCGCAACGCCGTACGCTGCCCGGCCGACAGGTCGCCCGCGCCCAGCGGGCGGGCCGCCGCGTCGTCGAGCAGGAGGGCGGCCAGCAGCGGGGAGACGTGGTGACGGCCGGCGCTGACCAGGCCGACGGCTTGGACGTACTCCGCGTGGGTGGTGAAGCGCTTCTCCACGTATCCCCACGCCCCGGCGGCGACCACGTCGAGCACCTGGGCGCGGCCCGCGACCCCGGAGGTGGCCAGCACCCGCCAGCCCCTGGAGGTCAGGTGGGCGACCGCCTCCGCGCCCGAGCGGCCCTCGGGAAGCGAGTGGTCACAGACGGCGACGTCCCCCGGGCCGCCCTCAGGCAGGGACTCCACGGCGGTCACCGGTTCGAGCACCGTGTGGCCGGCGCGGCGCAGGGCGTCGGCCAGCGGATAGGACACGATCGGGTGGTCGTCGACGATCCCGACCCGTGCCCGGCTCACTCCCGGTCCCCGGGCCAGCGCAGGACGACCTTGGCGCCGCCGCCAGGGGGGCGCTCGATCGTCCAGCTCCCGCCGTGCCGTTCGACGGCGGCGAAGCTGCGCGACATCCCGCCGCCCCGCCGTACGGGACCTTCGGGCAGGCCGCGGCCCCGGTCGCGCACGACGACGGTCACACCGTCGTCGTGCGCCTCGGCGTACAGGTGCACGCCGTCCGGGTTGCCCGCGTGCCTGGCCACGTTGTTCAGCGCCTCGCGGGCGGCCGAGGCGAGCGCCGCGCCGACCTCGGGGGGAGGGTCGTGGTGGACGCGCAGCACGTGGGTGAGCTCAAGGCCCAGGTCGGTGGCGCTCTCGGCCACCTCGGCCATCAGGTCGGCGAACGCCGTCGCGTGCTCGTCGGTGATGAACCGCCTGGCCCGCTGGGCGGCCCTGCGGGCGGCGCGGGCGGTCGGCGGATCGAGAGACGGGCTGCCCGCGACCCGTTCGACGATCGGCAGCAGGTCGTCGTGGATGGCCCGGTGAGCCGACTCACGCTGGCGTGTCGTCTCCTGGCGGCGTTTGTACTCGGCGATGAGCTCCTGGCGTTCCTCGGCGAGCCGCTGCGCCAGCACCGTCTGGCCCGCCAGGTCACGCAGCTCCCTGCCGATCAGCACCGCGATCAGGAACCACAGCGTGAAGCCCAGCAGGTCGGACAGCAGTTTCTGGGTGAGGTTGGGGTAGATGGAGGCGGTCCACGCCACGGCCAGCACGGCCACCGCCGTCACGGCCCTGCGGCTCCAGCCGAACCCGAAGCCCAGTACCGCCGAGGTGGCCAGGCAGAAGGGCAGCAGGGCCGTCAGGACGACGTTGCGTTCGTGGGGGAGGGCGGCGCGCGAGCCGATCGTCATCACGACCAGGCTCACCAGGACGTCGGCCCAGACGAGCGGCGTGTCGTGCAGGGTGCCGTGCCAGGCCCTGGCCGTGAACCACACGGCTTCGACGGTGGCCAGGAGCGCCACACCGGCCGCCGCCCAGGGAAGGGCGAGCCGGTCCCACGAGACCAGCGGGACCAGCAGGAACGCCGTGGTGCCCGCCCTGGCGTAGATGATCATCCTGGCCATGCGCCGTTCGGTGGCGGCCTGGACGTCGTGCCGTAGCAAATCCACGACTAGGCGACGTGCCTGGGCCCTCGGCCGGGTTACCGCGTGCCCTGATCGTTACCCCCGTGCGGGCGCGCGGGGGTCAGGCGACGGACAGAGCCTCCCGCAGGCTGCCCCGGGTCTCGATGTACCTGTCGAGATTGGTCATGGTCAGCAGACGGGCGACCATGCCGGGCCGTACGACCAGGATGAGGCGGCCCTGGGCGTCCCTGGCACGGGTGAGCGCGCCGACCAGGACACCGAGGCCGACCGAGTCGCAGAACGAGATCTCGGTCAGATCGAGCACCAGGCAGGGATGCTCGACCATGCCGAGGGCACGGCCGATCTCCGTGTCGAGACGCGGCGCGACCGACATGTCCAGTTCCCCCGCGGCGTGGACCACGACGCAGGGACCCCTGCGCCATCTGCGGACCTCAAGAACCGTCATGGCCATCACCTCCTCACCGGGTCCCTGCCCCGGGAGGCGCCGGACTCACTTCTTGCAGATGTTCTCGGTTGCTGTCTTCGCCTCGGGAAGCGTGCTCGCCGAGGGGCTCGGGGTCGGGGTCGGGGTCGCCGAGGGGGCCGTGACGGTGACCTTCCTGGCTCCCGGGTACTTCTGGCCGACGACCACCTCGATCCGGTCGCCGAGGTCGTCGACCGCGCGCACCTCGGCCCCCGGCAGCGCGGCGGCCAGGGTGCGCGCGGAGTCCTCGCGGCCGGGGCCGTACCGGATGAGGGTCTTGTCGTGGTCGCGCTCGCGGGTGTCCCCGGCGGGCTGCGGCACCCGGAACCCGGCCTTGAGCAGGTCGTTCCTGGTGCGCGCGCCCAGGCCCCTGATCAGGGTCCCGTTGAGCACCTTGACGGCGATCCGCGACGGCGGCACGGTCAGCGGAGCCGCCGACGGCTTCTCGGACGGCTTCTCGGAAGGTTTTACCGAGGGTTTTACCGAGGGGGTCCCCGAGGGGCTGTTCGTGGGCTTGGCGGGCTTGGTGAGCGGGTCGTCCGCGGCGATCCTGCGGAACAGCTCGGCCGCGGCCTCCTTGTCCCACAGCACGGCCGACTCACCGGTCGGCGTCTTGTAGTCGACGTCGGCGAGCGGGACCGTCGCGAAGGAGACGTCGTCGGTCGAGACGTTCTTGAGCTGTTCGGCCAGGCCGAGCAGGTCCTTGCGGAGCGCGTCGTCGACACTGAGCGTGCCGAGGGTGCTGTTGACGAACGCGCTGAGCCTGACGGGATTGGTCAGCGTGCCGCCGCTCAGCGCCCGCTGCAGCAGGGCCGAGATGACCTGCTGCTGACGGTCGATGCGGTCCAGGTCGGAGCGGGCGGTGGCCCGGGTCCGCGCGTAGGACAGGGCCTTGGCGCCGTCGAGGGAGTAGTTGCCCGCCTGGAGCTGCAGCCCGGTCTTTGGGTCGTCGATGGCCACGGGGGTGCAGACGTCCACGCCGCCCAGGGAGTCGACGACCTGGATGAAGCCCAGCACGTTGATCTCGACGTAGTGGTTGATGGTCAGCCCGGTGACGTTCTGCACCGTCCGTACGGCCAGTTTGGGCCCGCCGAGCTGGTAGGCCGCGTTGATCTTGCGCATGCCCTGGCCGGGGATCGTCGTCCAGGTGTCACGGGGCAGGCTCACCACGGTGACGCGGGTGTGGTCCTCCGACAGGTGCAGGACCATCATGGTGTCGGTGCGCTGCCCGCTCTCCCGGCCGAGCTTGAGCTGGTTCTGCTGCTTTCGGGTGAGGTTGTCGCGCTTGTCCACGCCGACGACCAGGATGTTCATCGCGCCGGTGGCCTGCGAGCCGGGCACCCCCGCGTCGACCGACTTGATCTGGCTGCCCACGTAGTTGGTGAACGCCCAGGTCGTCCCGGAACCGCCGAGCACCAGGCAGGAGAGCGCGCCGGCCAGGACGAGACCACGCCGCCGCGACCGGGCACCCCGGGCGGGCTTGCGCTCACGCCGGGGGGTGACTCGGACCTTGCCGTAGGCGTCGCCGCCCACCCGCACCCCCGAGTCCTCTTCTCCCGACTCGCGCATGCGTGGCCCCCTAGGCTTGCTGGGTCGATGAGGTACCCGTCCGTACAGTAGCGTGAGCGACGCCATGAAGCAGTTCCCCGACTCGCCCGCGCCGGCGTCGTCTCCCGAGACACGTGTCTGGCCGCCCATCTCCATCGTCATCCCGGTGCTGAACGAGGAGCGCCATCTGCGGGAGGCGGTGCGTCAGGTCCTGTCGCAGCGTTACGACGGCCCGATCGAGGTCGTGCTCGCGATCGGGCCCTCGAAGGACCGCACCCAGGAGGTCGCGGACGCGATCGCCGCGGAGGACCCCCGGGTGGTCGTGGTCCCCAACCCGACGGGCCGCACGCCCAACGCCCTCAACGCCGCCATCGCCGCCTCGCGCAACGCCATCGTCGCCCGGGTCGACGGCCACGCCATGCTGCCCGAGGACTACCTCAAGGTCGCGGTCGAGACCCTTGAGGAGACCGGGGCCGACAACGTCGGCGGCGTCATGGCGGCCGAGGGCGTCACGCCCTTCGAACAGGCGGTCGCCCGCGCCATGACCTCCAAGATCGGCGTCGGCGGGGCCAGGTTCCACACCGGCGGAACCGCCGGGCCCGCGGACACGGTCTATCTCGGGGTGTTCCGCAGGGAGGCGCTCGAACGCGTCGGCGGCTACGACGAGCACTTCCAGCGGGCGCAGGACTGGGAGATGAACCACCGCATCCGCGAGACGGGCGGCCTGGTGTGGTTCCAGCCCAGGATGCGCGTGTCCTACCGGCCGAGGCCGAGCGTCAAGGCGCTGGCCAAGCAGTACTTCCACTACGGCCGCTGGCGCAGGGTGGTCGCCCGCACCCACGAGGGCACGATCAACCTGCGCTACCTGGCGCCGCCCGCCGCGGTGCTGGCCATCCTCCTGGGGCTGGTCGTCTCGCCGTTCTTCTGGCCCGGCCTGCTGCTGCCCGGTGGCTACCTCGCGGCGATCCTCGCCGGGTCCGCGCTCACCGGAAGCGGACTGCCGACCTCCGCCCTGCTCAGACTGCCGCTGGTCTACATGACCATGCACATGTCGTGGGGGTGGGGCTTCCTGACGAGCCCGCGCAGCCTGGTCAAGCCCCCCAAGGGCTGAGGTCGCGCCGGGCCGTACGGCCCGCCCCGGAGCCTCAGCGGGCCGTGCGGCTCCTCCGGATCCTCAGTGGGCCGTGCGGCTCACCCCGGAGACGAGGACGTCGACCACCGTGCGGGCGACGTCCGCACGCGACGGGTCGGGCGCCGGTGCCGTCAGGGGTCCCGCCGGTTCGGGGGCCAGGCAGCTGACGCGCACACCGTCGGCCGCCCACTCCCCGGCCAGCGCCCGGGTCAGGGCGACCACCGAGGCCCGCGCGGCCGACCGCAGGGCGTACCCCGCTCCGGGGTACGGCACGGCGGAGTGGAACAGCAGATGGCCCCGCCGTTCACGCAGGTGGGGCAGGGCGGCGTCGGCGACGACCACGGGACCGAGCTGGGCGGCGCCGAGGGCCTCGGTCAGCTCGGCGACGCCGGTCCTGCCCAGGTCGCCGGCGGCCGGGGCCTCGACCACGCCGACGACGTGGTCGACCCCGCCGCTCTCCTTGGCCGCGCGCGCCAGGGCCTCCTCGACGGAGCGCGGATCCCTCACCAGGGTCCAGGGGAAGGAGAACACCGCGGCGCCGTGCCGTCCGGCCAGCTCGGCCACCGCCGCGCCCACCCCGTCCCCTTCGCCCTCGCCCTCGCCGAAGATCACCACGGTCCTGCCGTTCAGCGCCGCGCCGTACGCGGCGGGCGGCTGCTCCGGCACCCGCCCCGCGGCGAGCTGGAACAGCCGCTCGGCGATGAACACGTCGGCCGGATGGGTGACCTTCAGGTTGCGCTCGCTGCCGGGCACGACGTGGATCGGCACGTCGGGCAGGTAGCGCAGCACGACGCCGCAGTCGTCGGTCGGCGGCCGGTCGGCGAAGCCGGGGTCGGCGAACGCCCGCTCGTAGGCCTCGCGGATCACCGGAAGGCGGAAGCACTGCGGGGTCTGCACGCGCCGCAGCGCCGCCCGGTCCGGGACCTCGCGGACGACCTCCCCGTCCGGTCCCCGCCCGACGACCACGATCGTGTCGGAGGTGGGGATCGCGACCTCGACGGCCCGGTGGGTTCGCAGCGCCTCGACGCACTCGGTGATGACGCGCGGTTCGAGCAGCGGCCGTACGGCGTCGTGCAGCAGCACGTCGCACTCGCGTCCTTCGAGGGCCCGCAGCGCCCGCCAGGTGGTCTCGGTACGGCTGGCGCCGCCTTCGAGAACCCGGCTGACCTTCGTGAAACCCCCCGCCGCGACGACGCGCTCCACGTCCTCGGTGAAGCCGGGCGTCATCAGCACGAGGATCTCGTCGATCTCCGGAGCGTCCTGGAACACGGTCAGCGTGTGCTCGATGATCGACCTGCCCGCGATCTCGACGAGCTGTTTCGGGGTGTCGAGCCCGACCCGCCTGCCGACCCCGCCGGCCAGGAGGACCCCGACGGTGTACGGGCGTGGTTCAAGAGCGGTCAAGGTCTGACTCCTCCAACGGTCTGGATACGGCGAGCGTAACGGTTGACCGTCCGATCCCGGCCCGCGGTCCCGTGCTATGCGGTCAAGATCTCGCTACCCTGAGTGCGCACTCCCCGATTCGTACGGCGAAGCCGTCGGATACGAAGGAGCTCTTCTTGCCCGATCCCGATGCCTCCCTCCCCGCGGAGGGTCTCCCTCCAGACACTCCATCCGACGGCTCCGCACCTGTTCCCGCCGCCCGGACGGCCACCGTCGTGCTCGCCACGACGGACGCCGCGGGGCTGCGCGGGCAGGGCGGCACTCTGCTCGACCGGCTGACCGTCCAGCTCTCCGGGCTGCCCACCGGGGACGTGCACGTGGTCACCCGCTCAGGCGACGTCATCCGCGCGCCCGGCGGCGCGTACATGATCGGCTCGGAGGGGTCCGGCGGCCTGGCGGACGACCTGCGCAGGGTCGCGGGCGTCGCCCGTACGGCCACGGGACCGGTCGCGGTGCTCGCCGGGAACCTGGTGGCCCACACCGAGGCGCTGGCGCTGCTGCTCGAACGCCCGGGACGCGACACCGGCGCCCTGGTCACCAGGGGGGACGGAACCCCGCCGGTCAGGATCGACAGGGGGCTGGTCTCCTCGGCGGGGACCTCCCTCCACGACGTCGAGGGCCCCAACGGCGCCTTCCACGGTGCCTTCCAGGTGGGCGCCGACGACGTGCGGACCCTGGCGGCGACCGCGGAGACGCTGGCCGACCTGGCGGAGGCCGGCGGCCTCGGCACGATGGACGGCGCGGAGGCGGGAGAGCTTCTGCTGTCCGGCCTGCTGCGCTCCGGTGTCGCGGTGCGGGCCGTCGGGCTCGGCCGGCTGCGCTGCGACCGGGTGACGACGCAGGAGGAGGCGAACGCCGCCCTGCGGCGGCTGGGCGAGGTGGACGAGTCCGAGGCCCGGCTGGACGCGGCGATCAAGACCGACGACGGCTTCTTCGCCACCTTCTTCGTCAGCTCGTGGTCCGGACACGTGGTCAGGGCCGCGGCGTCGCTGGGCCTGCGGCCGAACGCGGTCACCGGTGTCTCGGTCGGCCTGGCCGTACTGGCCGCCGTCTGGTTCTCCGCGGGCACCCGTCCCGCGCTGGTGACCGGGGCGGTGCTGGTCTACCTGTCGTTCGTGCTCGACTGCGTCGACGGCCAGCTCGCCCGCTACACCCGGATGTTCTCCCCTCTCGGCGCCTGGCTCGACGCCACCTTCGACCGGGTCAAGGAGTACGTCGTCTATCTGGGACTCGCCCTCGGCTACCAGGGAGAGGGCATCTGGCCGCTGACCGTGGGGGTGCTGATCCTGCAGACACTGCGGCACACGGTCGACTTCTCCTATGTGGGCGCCAGGGCGGACGCCGAGCGGGCGGGTCACGCCTGGGCGGGGGCCGCGGGTTCGCCGGCCGCCAGGAGCGACGTGGCCGTGGCCGCCGAGGGGCCCCGGCGGCGGGGGCGTGAGCCGTACGGACCGGTCGCGACGCCCGCCGAGCCGCCGGCGTCTCCGATACCTCAGGAGCCGCCCGCCCGGCGGGGCAACGCGGTCGTACGGCTCTCGCACCGTCTGGAGCAGGACTCCCTCACCCGCTGGTTGAAGAAGATCATCGTGCTGCCGATCGGGGAGCGGATGGCGCTGATCGCGGTGACCGCGGCGCTCTTCGACGCGCGGGTGACGTTCCTCGCGCTGCTCGGCTGGGGCTGTGTCGCCATGCTCTACACGCTTTCCGGCCGGGTCGCCAGGTCGATGAGCCGGTGAGAGGAGCAGGGAGAGGAGAGCCATGGTCACCGTTCACATGACACCGGTGCCGCGCGGCAACGTGGTCGCCTACCGCGACGACGGGGTGCTGTCACGGGGGATGGGCGCGCTGGTCGTCGGGCAGTTGCCGCCGCTGCCGCCCGTGCTGGTCGGCACGTTCGTGACCGGGGTGCTGCTGCTGGTCGGAGTCGCGGGCACCGACGGGCTGGCCGTCCTGGCCCCCGCCGTCGCGCTGCTGCTGGCGGGCCCCGGCAGCTCACACCCGCACGACGGCCGCCTCGACTGGCTGGTGCCGCCGATCCTGCGCCTGACCGAGTACGGCTTCGTGGCCTCGGTCGGGTTCGCCCACGACGTGCCGCCCTGGTTGATCTTCACCCTGCTCGGCGCGATGGCCTTCCACCACTATGATCTTGTCTATCGTCTGCGGCAACGCGTCTATCCGCCGCAGTGGCTGGCGACCTTCGGGCTCGGCTGGGACGGCCGGATGCTGCTGGTCGCGCTCGGCGGGTTGATCGGGCAGGTCACGCTGGTGTTCGCCCTGCTGGCGCTGTATCTGTGGGGTCTGTTCGGGTGGGAGAGCGTTACCTGCTGGCTGGCCGTACCCCGCTCGAAGGCGGGCTCGGCCGGCCTGGAGACGCGTGACTGAGAACACCCGGCAAACCTCCGATTACACGATCAAGGCCTGAAGGCAACTAACCTTTGGGACCAGGAGTGCCCGTCGAGGGGCTCACTTGGATGAGGAGTGCACGTTGCTGGGAATGGTGCTGGCCGCCGGGGCCGGACGACGCCTGCGGCCGTACACCGACACGCTGCCCAAGGCGCTCGTGCCGGTCGACGGTGATACCACGATCATGGACATCTCGCTGCGGAATCTCGCCGCGGCCGACCTCCGTGACGTCGTGGTCGTCGTCGGATACCAGGCGCAGGCCGTACACGAGCGCAAGGCCGAGCTGGAGCGGCGGCACGGTGTGAAGCTCACCCTCGTGCACAACGACAAGGCCGAGGAGTGGAACAACGCCTACTCCCTGTGGTGCGCCCGTGACCACTTCGACCAGGGCGTGCTCCTGGTCAACGGCGACACCGTGCACCCGGCCTCCGTCGAGGAGACGCTGCTTTCCGCGCCGGTGACCGGCGACATCCTGCTGGCGGTCGACAACGTCAAGAAGCTCGCCGACGAGGAGATGAAGGTCACCCTCGACGACGACGGTCACCTCAAGCTGATCACCAAGCTGATGGACCCGGCCGTCGCGGCCGGTGAGTACATCGGCGCGACGCTGATCCGTCCCGGTGCCGCCGAGCGGCTCGCCGACGCCCTCAAGGCCACCTTCGAGCGTGACCCGCAGCTGTACTACGAGGACGGCTACCAGGAGATGGTCACCCGCGGCGAGAAGATCGCCGTAGCCCCGATCGGGGATGTCCCGTGGGTCGAGGTGGACAACCACGACGACCTCGCGAGGGCCCGGGAGATCGCGTGCCGATACTAGCCAGGATGCTGCCCGCCCCGCTGACCATGGAGGTACGGCGGGGCGCGGTCGCCCAGCTCGGCACGCTGCTGGCCGACAGCAGGGTGGCGACCTCGGGGCGGGTCGCGGTGGCCGTCGGAGCGGGGCAGGGCGACCGGATCGCCTCGGTCATCGCCCCCTCACTCGGTGAGGCCCGGGTCTTCCGGGTGGCGAACGGCTCCGTTGACGCCGCCGTCTCGCTCGGCGCCGACCTGCGCAAGGGCGCCTACGAGGCGGTGGTCGGCATCGGCGGAGGCAAGACGATCGACGCGACCAAATACGCCGCGTCGCTCGCCGGGATCCCCATGGTCGCGGTGGCGACCAACCTGTCGCACGACGGCATCTGCTCGCCGGTCGCGTCGCTGACCCACGACGGCGGTAAGGGCTCCTTCGGTGTGCCCATGCCGCTGGCCATCGTGGTCGACCTCGACTTCGTGCACGACGCGCCCGACTCCCTGGTCCGTTCCGGGGTCGGCGACGTGGTGAGCAACCTGTCGGCGATCGAGGACTGGCAGCTCGGCAACACCGAGCGGGGCGAGCCGATCGACGGTCTGGCCTGTGCGATGGCCCGCACCTCGGCCGAGGCGGTGATCGGCAGGAACGACTCCATCGAGTCCGACGCCTTCCTCACCGTGCTGGCCGAGGCGCTCATCATGTCGGGGATGGCGATGGTCATCGCCGGGTCATCCCGTCCTTCGAGCGGTGGAGACCATGAGATCCTGCATGCCGTGGATCAGCTTTTCCCCGGCACCTCGAACCACGGCGAACTCGCCGGAATCGGTGCCGCCTTCTGCTTCTTCCTCCGCGAGGACTCGCGGAGACTGACCCAGGTCGTCGAGTGCCTGCGCGGGCACGAGCTTCCGGTCACCCCCGGCGACGCCGGACTGACCGAGGAGCAGTTCACCGAGGCCGTCATGCTGGCGCCCTCGACGCGTCCGGGACGTTACACGATCCTGGAGCACCTGCGCCTGTCCGAGCCGGAGATTCGCGAGCGGGTGGGGGACTATGTCCGGGCCGTCGGTCGCTGAGTTCCGCGCGGTCGCCCAGCCGCAGTCGACCATGGGCCGCAACAGCGGCGAGCACTGGGCGGGCTCGCTGTACATGCGCAAGCTGTCGATCTACGTCACCTGGTTCCTCGCCAAGACGCCGATCACCCCCAACCAGACCACCTGGCTGATGATCCTTTCCGGGCTGCTGGCGGGCGTGGTGCTCACGGTGCCGGGGTTCTGGGCCGCGGTGGGCGCCGCCCTGCTCATCCAGCTCTACCTGCTGCTCGACTGCTCCGACGGGGAACTGGCCCGGTGGACGGGCCGTACCTCGATCACCGGTGTCTACCTGGACCGGGTCGGTCACTACTTCGCCGAGGCTGCCCTGCTCATCGGTCTTGGCTTCAGGGCCTCGGAGGTCCTGCCCGACTGGTACACCGTGCTGGGCTTCGCCGCCGCGCTCGGCGCCATCCTGATCAAGGCCGAGACCGACCTGGTCGACGTGGCGCGCGCCCGCTCCGGGCTGGTCGCGGCGACGGAGAGCTCGGCGGAGCAGTTCAGCTCGCGGGGCCTGGGCATGGCCCGCAGGGCCGCGGCGGCGCTGAAGTTCCACCGGCTCGTCCAGGCGGTCGAGTTGTCCCTCATCGTGGTGCTCGTGGCGCTGTGGGACGCCCTCAGCGGCGGTCTGGCCGCGACGCGGGTGCTCATGGTCGCCTGCGTGGTGGTCGCCGTGCTGCAGACCGCTCTGCACCTGGTGAGCATTCTGGCCTCCAGGCGGCTTTCGTGAGGAACCGGATGGCGTTTCGGTGCGTCGTAGGTGCGGACGTCTCACTGTTTGGTGGGTGTTCGCCGGAGGTTCCGATACGCTTATTTCCCGGTAAATCAGGAAGTAGTACTGAAGCCAGAATCGCCCCACCCAGCAGACTCGGTGATCATGAAAGTATGCCCCGTACGTGCTCTCGACGCGTCAAGGCGATGACGCGTTGAAGATCTCGTGCGTCATCCTCACCATGGGCAACCGGGTCCCTGAGCTGGCCCGGGCCGTCGAGTCGGCCGTCAACCAGGTCGACGGCGATGTCGAGATCGTCATCGTCGGCAACGGCGCGGACGTGCCCGAGCTGCCGGTCACCGTGCCCGCGGGATCGTCGGCCTCGATCAGGACCGTCCGGCTCAGCCACAACACCGGCATCCCGGCCGGCCGCAACCGCGGCGTCGAGGAGTGCTCCGGCGACGTCGTCCTCTTCCTGGACGACGACGGCTGGTACGGCGAGAGCAACGTCATCTCCCACCTTCGTGAGCGCTTCTCGACCGAGCCGGACCTGGCGGTCGTCTCCTTCCGCGTGATGGACCCCGAGGGGGGTGTCGGTCAGCGCCGTCACGTCCCGCGCCTGCGCGCGGGCGACCCCGAGCGGTCCTCACCGGTCACCACCTTCCTCGGTGGCGCCTGTGCCATCCGCCGGTCGGCCTTCCTCCAGGTCGGCGGTCTCCCCGAGCGTTTCTTCTACGCCCACGAGGAGACCGACCTGGCCTGGCGGCTGCTCGGCGAGGGCTACCGGATCGAGTACGACGCCCAGACGGTCATGTACCACCCGCAGGTCCCGCCGACCCGCCACGCGGACTTCTACCGCCTCAACGCCAGGAACCGCGTCTGGCTGGCCCGGCGCAACCTCCCCTGGCCGCTGGCGGCTTTCTACCTCCTCAACTGGATCGTTCTCACCCTGCTCAGAGAACGTTCCCGTCCGGCGCTGCGCGCCTGGTTCACCGGCTTCACCGAGGGGGTGCGTGAGCCCGCGGGCGAGCGCCGTCCGATGGGCTGGAAGACCGCCTGGCGCATGCTCCGCCTGGGCCGTCCCCCGATCGTCTGAGACGTCAGCCGGGCGCGGTGGCGTGCGGCTGACCGAGATCGTCTTCTCGTCCTTCGAGCCGGTGGCCGCGCGGGCGAGACCGGTCTCGGTGAGGGGTCGTACGTCTCAGGTGCGCGGATCCCGAGGGGCCGCCAGGAAAGGGGCGAGGCGTTCGAGCTGGTCGACGGCGGAGACCAGGTCGTTCGCCAGGGGATGCACGAGGACGTGGTCGGCGCCCGCCTCCAGGTGGGCGCCGAGCCTGGCGGCGACGGCCTTCTCGTCCCCCCAGCCCAGGATGGCGTCGATGAGCCGGTCGCTGCGCTCGCCCGCGAGGTCGTCGTCCCCGTAGCCCAGGCGCCTGAAGTTGACGGTGTAGGGGGTCTCGACGTCACGGAACCGAGCGGGGGTCAGGGCGCGCATCCGGGCCCTGGCGGAGACCGGGTCGGTGTCGAGGACGACCGCCTGGTGGGGGATCAGCAGTTTGCCGGGGCCCAGCCGCTCGCGCGCGATCGCGGTGTGCTCGACCGGCTGCATGAACGGGTGCGCTCCGTCGGCGTGGTCGGCGGCCAGCCGGTGCGCCCGGGGCCCCAGGGCGGCCAGGACGAGGGGATAGCCGATCTCCGGGAGCAGCGTCGTCGCCGCGGTCGCCATCGCCTCCAGATAGGCCTGCAGCTCCCCCAGCGGGCGGTCACCGCCGTGCCCGCCGAGCCCGAGGACGAACCGCCCGGGGTAGGCCTCGGCGAGGGTGGCGGCGGCGCCGTGTGTGGCGAGGGGCTCGCGCATCCGGATGTTCGCCACCCCCGTTCCGACGACGATCCGGTCGGTCGCGGCCAGCATCACGGCGTGCTGGGAGAACACCTCGCGTCCGGCGCCGAGGGAGGTCGCCGGGGGCTCGCCGCTCCACAGCGAGCCGTAGCCGAGCCGTTCGACGCGGGCGAACTGCTCACGTTGCACGCCTATGGGGGTCCTCAGCAGGGTGGGCGGGGCCAGCCAGACGCCGAACCGGCCCAGTCTCAGACGTGTCGTTTCCACGGTCACGATCGTTTGCCTCCGGGGTATGGGAGGGTCCTCCATTATTCGGAGGATCCCTCCGTTTTGTGTACGCCACGATACGGAGCTTGCCTCCGTTTGGCAATCGGGCGCGTGTCGTCGGGTGAGGCGGCGGCCTCGTCGCAAAGCGGCTGCCTTGCCGTGAAGGGGCTGCTTTGTCGTAAAGGGAGACCGGATCGACGGGAACCTTGTCCCAAGAGGTCGAGGGGGGTCTCGTGCCATGGGCGGGCCGCGGCGGGGGGACCCGAGGGAATCGTCGGGTGGAACGGGCCGGGCCGGGCGGAAGGTGAAACGCCGGTGGCGGCCGTCCGACCGGACGGCCGCCACCGCTGTGGTCCGTGGGCTGTGAACTCGCCCGCGAGAGGGACTAGGGAATCCAGTTGAAGGTGTCCGGGTTGGGGCCGACCCGCTCGTCGCGGTTGAGGGCGGAGATCGTGTTCATCTCCTCCTCGGAGAGCTCGAAGTCGAAGATGTCGAAGTTCTCCTGCATGCGCTCGC
The DNA here is from genome assembly GCF_042893955.1 of Streptosporangium sp. NPDC001559. Lineage (NCBI taxonomy): Bacteria > Bacillati > Actinomycetota > Actinomycetes > Streptosporangiales > Streptosporangiaceae > Streptosporangium > Streptosporangium sp. NPDC001559. Next base: position 522,160 of record NZ_JBIAVG010000001.1, on the reverse strand, counting down.
GCCTGAGCGACTTGGGGAAGACGATGTCTCCCCGCTGGATGTGCCAGCGCAGCGTCACCTGGGCGGGTGTCCTGCCGTGCCGTTCGGCGATCCGTACGATCACCGGGTCGGTGAGCACCTTGCCCTGCGCGATCGGCGACCACGCCTCGGTGGCGATGTCGTGCTCGGCGTCGAACGCCCTGATGTCGTCCTGGGTGAGGTACGGATGCGCCTCGATCTGGTTGACCGCGGGCACGGTCTCGGTCTCCTCCAGGACCCTGCGCAGGTGGTTCACGTGGAAGTTGGAGACGCCGATGGCCCGGACGCGCTCCGAACGGTAGATCTCCTCCAGGGCCCTCCAGGTCTCCACGAAGTCACCGACGGCGGGCAGCGGCCAGTGGATGAGGAACAGGTCCAGGTAGTCGAACCCCAGCTCCTCCAGTGTCCGGTCGAACGCCTTCAGGGCGTCGTCGTGGGCGTGGAAGCCGTTGTTCAGCTTGCTCGTGACGAACACCTCGCCCCGGTCGAGACCGGATGCCCTGACCGCCTCGCCGACCTGTGCCTCGTTGCCGTACATCTCGGCGGTGTCGATGTGCCGGAAGCCGACTTCGAGCGCGGACAGCACCGCCGCCTTCGTCTCGCCAGGTTTGATTTGGTAGGTCCCGAACCCCAGCTGCGGGATTTCGACGCCGTTGTTCAACCTGATGATGGGTACCGAAGTCATCCGATTTCCCCTTGATGTCTGTGTGTTGAGCCCCAAGCATGCCGGTACCCGGCTTTGTGCCGTTTAACAGGGGGCGCTCGACATCGCCCACCGGCATCGTGACCCCGCATGACCTGGAAAGAAGGGACAAATTCCCCTTATGTGGTGATAAGTGGTGAGAAGCGGGAAGGGGTGCGGCACCCAAGGGCGGGGAAGAGCCCCCGGGCCGCAAGGTCCGCCGAAGCCGTACGAGGGCGGCGCCGGTGGTCGTCCGGCCCGGGGGCTCCGCACACTTCGCGGTCTCGCCGGGGTTCACGCGGCGGCGTCCGCGGGCTCCGGGCCGGACCGGGAAGAGGAGAGGGGACCGGAGGGCTCGGGAAGCCGCAGCGCGATCAGGACGGCCACGGCCAGGACCGCGACGAGACAGACCAGCACGGTGCGCACCCCCCAGGTGTCGGCCAGGGCGCCGAAGGCGGGGGAGAGCAGGCCGCCGACCGACAGGGTCAGCCCCAGGGTGAGCCCGCTGGCCGTTCCCACCCGGTTGGGAAGGTAGTCCTGAGCCAGGGTGACCTGGGCGGCGAAGGGCACGAACAGGGCGGTGCCGAACAGCGCCGTACAGCACAGCACCCCCGCCAGGCCAGGCGAGAACACGACGCCCGCCACCGCGAGCGCGGCCGTCAGATAACCGAGGCGGATCGTGCTCAGCCGTCCCCGTCGTTCGGCGAGCCATCCGCCCGCGAGGGTGCCGACCACGCCGCCCGCGGTGAACACGGTGAGTGTGGCGGTCCCGGTGGCGGTCGAGACGTGGAAGCGGCCGATGACGTTCAGGGCGGCGAAGGAGCCCATGACGACATAGGGGACCGACCAGAAGACCGCCAGGGCCGACAACCGGGCGAACGCCCGCCAGTCGTCGCGCCCCGCGGCCCCGTCCGCGCCCTCCGGGGCGGTGGCGGCTGCCGGGACGGGGCCGGAGGCACGCCGGGCCAGGAGGTAGCCGACTCCGGCCACCACGGCGGGCACGGCCAGCAGCCAGGTGCCCCGGGTGCCTGCGGCGTTGAGGACAAGGGCGACGAACAGCGGGGCGAGCGCGCCTCCCACGTTGCCGCCGACGGAGAAGACGCCCATCGAACGCGCGGAGCCGCCGCCGGCGATCCGTGCGGCCTTGGCCGCCGCGGGGTGGTAGGCGGCGACGCCCAGGCCGGAGACCGCGATGGCGAGCCATGTCCACGCGTAGTCGTCGACCAGGCCGGACAGGCCGACCCCGACACCGGCCGCGATCATGCCCACGGCGACCAGCCAGCTCATCTGGCGGCGGTCGACGGCCACACCGAACAACGGCTGCAGGACGCTGGACAGCCCCGTCGCGGCCACGATGATCCCTGTGGCCAGCGCGTAGCTGTAACCGCGTTCGGCCACCAGGAAGGGGAGCAGGGCGGGGACGGCGCCCTGGTACATGTCGTTGACCCCGTGGGTGACCGTGAGCAGCCCCAGGGCCCTGCTGTTCTTCACTCTCTCGTGCGTCCTTCTCGTGGAGGTCCGAGGACTGTCCTCAGACCTCAGACAACATAGGATGTCGGTCCTCCCTGGGGCTCCGGAAGGCTCCGGAACCCCGGGGAGGAAGGTCAGGGGGTCGCCAGCAGGGTGGCGGCCTTGGCGCTCCAGCGGCCCTCGCTGCGGGTGATCCGCACCGGGTGGTCGAAGCACGCGCTGATCAGGTCGGTGGTCAGGACGTCGTCGACCGGGCCGGAGGCCAGGCAGTGGCCCTTCCTGAGCAGCATCGCGTGAGTGGTGCTCGCGGGAAGCTCCTCCAGGTGGTGGGTGACCAGGACCGTGGCCAGCGAGGGATGCTCGTGCCGGAGCAGGTCGATGCTGCCGAGGAGCTGCTCGCGGGCGGCCAGGTCCAGGCCCGTCGCGGGCTCGTCGAACAGCAACAGCCGTGGCCGGGGCATCAGCGCCCTGGCGATCAGGGCCCGGCCCCGCTCGCCCTGCGACAGCGTGGGCCAGCGCGCCTCGCCTCTGGCGCCCATGCCCAGCAGCTCGATCAGACGGTCGGCGCGCCGGGTCTCCTCGGCGGTGGGCGCCCAGCGGGGCACGAGCGCGATGGTGTTCGTCAAGCCGGTCAGGACGACCTCTCTGACCCGCAGCGGGGAGTCGGGGGCATGGCGCGGGTCGACGTGGCCCAGGTAGGAGCGCAGCTCCCGCATGTCGACCCGGCCCAGCCTGCGCCCGAGCACCTCGACGACGCCGCGGGTGGGGTGGGTGACCGCGCCCAGCAGGTTGAGCAGCGTGCTCTTGCCCGCGCCGTTGGCGCCGAGCAGGGCCCAGTGCTCACCCCTGTGCACGGTCAGGGAGATCTGCCGCAGCAGGTGGTTGCCGTCGCGCACGACGTCGACCTCCCGCGCGTGCAGGACGGGCCCGGTTTCCGAGGGCTGGGAGACGATCATCGGTCGGCCATCTCCGCCCTGATGAACGCCATGGTGCCCTCCAGGTTGTCGGCCGTGGCGGCCACCGCGGCCTCGGCGTCGCCGCGCGCCAGCGCCTCGAGCACGTCGGCGTGGGCGCACGAGACGTCGGGCAGGGCGGCCTCGTGGGTGACCATCTCGATCAGCGCCGCGCGCAGCACGGGTCGCACCACGTCGAACAGGCCGACGAGCACGGCGTTGCCGGACAGCTCCACGATCGCGTGGTGGAAGTCGAGGTCGGCGTCGACGAAGGCGGCCGGGTCACCGCCGACCCGCTCCTGGCGCTCGCGCAGACTCGCCCTCAGCCGCTCGACGTCCTCGGGGCGGATGCGCCGCGCGGTGAGCCTGGCGGCCTCGACCTCAAGGGCCCTGCGCACCTCGTAGGCCTCGAGCAGCCGGGCCCGGCGCAGGAGCTGGCGCACGTCCGGCCCCTCGTGGGGGACCGCGGACAGGTCGGTGACGAACGTGCCCGAGCCGTGCCGTACGTCGACCAGGCCGTCACGGGCCAGCAGGCGGATGGCCTCACGCACCGAGGAACGGCCGACGCCGAGCTCCTCGGCGAGCCGGACCTCGCTGGGCAGCCGTTCACCGGCCTTCCAACGCTGCTCCCTGAGCAGCTCGCGCAGCAGGCTCTCCAGTTGCGGCACGACGGGTCCGTGCCGCAGGCCGGGCGACTCGGCCATCTCCCACCTCCCGTGGACTCTCCTCGATGCGAGAACCCTAACAGGTCCTCAGACCTCTGAAGACCGGCGAAGGTCCTCGAGAGGCCGCGAAGACCTCCCGAGGACCCGTGAAGCCGGGGCCTGTGAGGGACTTCGAGGGCCCACGAAGGCCTTCCGGCCGAAGGCTCCCAGAGCCCCGGGAGAACCTCGGAACACGCGGAGATCACCGGCCGGTTGCTGTTGTGCTCCCCGGGGAGAGCGGGACGGGGAGAATCGCTAGAGTTCGGAATCCGAACATGGCTCCATCGGCGTCGTACGGCGCCGCGAAAGGTTCCGGCGTGGACGTCTACACCCTCGGCGAGGCCTTCGCCATCGTCAGCAGCAGCCGGATCCGTCACGAGAACGAGGTCAGGCTGGACGTCACGGGATCGGAGTTCACCGTCGCGGTCGGCCTGGCCAGGCTCGGCCACAAGGTCGCGTGGCTGGGCAAGGTGGGTGCCGACGAGCTGGGCCAGCGGGTGCTCACCGCGCTGCGCGGCGAGGGAGTGGACGTCTCCGACGCCAGGACCGAGGACGGCTCGGCGACCGGGATGATCCTGCGGGAGACCAGACCGGGGCAGGCGGCCAAGGTCACCCACTATCGGGGAGGCGCCCGGCTCGCCCAGGGGAACGTTCCCGTAGACCGCGTCGCGGCCGTGCGCATCCTGCACGTCAGCGGGGTCACCGCCGCGCTGAGCGCGCGCGACGCCATGCACGCCGCGGTACGGGCGGCGCAGACGGCGGGGGTCGTCGTCTCGGTGGCCGTGGACTACCACGACCGGCTCTGGCCCGACCTGCGGGAGGCGGAGGAGGTCCTCGGCGCCCTGGCAAGCTCGGCCGACCTGCTGTTCGTACGGCAGAGCGAACTCGACCTGGTCAAACCCGCCCTCGGCGGTGGCAGGCAGGTCGTGGTGCTCAGGGGGACCAGGGGGGCGAGCGTGCGGGTGGACGGCGTCCGCCACGACGCCCCGGGCATCGTGGCGCCCGTGGTCGACCCCGGAGGGTGTGAGAACGCCTTCGTCGCGGGCTATCTCAGCGCGCTGCTCGACCGGCTGCACCCGACGGACAGGCTGCGCAGGGGCGCCCAGCTCGCCGCCTTCGCCGCGTCGAGCCCCAGCGACTGGCAGGGCCTGCCGACCCGCGCCGAACTGCCGCTCCTCGAACTGGAGGGCTGACCTACAGTTGCTTGGCCTCGCCGAGCGTCATGGCCAGGTGGGAGACCGTACCGGTCAGCACCGCGCGCCTGGGCAGGCCGAGCTCGCTCAGCTCCTTGGCGATCGGGTGGTTGCCCAGGCGGATCAGCGCCCCACCGAGGCGGGCCCGGACCCCGCGCAGGGTGGCCGACCAGGGGACACGGCGGGTGACGCCGTCGAGCTGACCGTAGGCCCTCGGCGGCGTGACCCTGCCCACGAAGGGGACGGCCGCCCCCGGCTTGACGAGCAGGTCGAGCACAAGGCGGCCGTCCCTGCGCACCACACACCGCTTGTACGGCGAGGCCATCCGCAGGTCGATGTCGGCGACCTCCCGGGGAAAGCCCCAGATGGCGCGTCCCGCCTCCGCGGCGAAGTCCTGGTCGGACGGCAGCCAGTGGACGAACGACCCCGCCCCGGCCCGGCGCAGCTCGGCGAGGTTGGCCCGCAGGCCACGAGCCCTGGGCGGCGGCCCGGCGTCGGGCGGCCTGGTCAGGAAGGAGACGGCGAACTCCCGGCAGGCCTCCAGGTCACCGTCGGCGTGCTCGGCGAACGCCAGCGTGCACAGGGCCCTGCCCGGCAGCACCTCGGCGACGTCGAACCCCGAGTAGGCGATCACGGCCCGGGCGGCGTCCGCTCTGACGAGATAGGAGGCGGCGCACGCCACCGCGTCGCGGACGCGGACGGGGGTGGATATCTCACGTCCCTGGATCAGATGGCGTGCCATGCCTCCAGTACACCAATCTCCACGGCGGACGTCACCGGTTTGCCGGCCCATTCCTCAAGGCGGCCGACGAACTCACCCGCGTGGTCGGGCCAGTGGTGTTCGCTCAGTGCCTGCTCGTACCCGCGCTTGCCCATCGCCGTGGCCCCGCCGGGATCGTCCCGCAGACCGAGCACGGCGTGCAGCGCCGCGTCCACGTCCCCGAACGGCACGACGACGCCGCAGCCGACCCGCTCGACCATCGAGGCGGCGGCGGGCAACGGCGTCGTCACCACCGGGACACCCCTGGCCATGTACTCCACGACCTTGGTCGGCATCGACTGCCGGTAGTTGGGCACGTCGTGCAGCAGGGAGAGTCCGGCGATCGCCCCCTCGGCCATCCGCAGCGCGTGCTGGTTGGGCACGTAGCCGTACCAGTCGAGCACGCCCTCCCGTTGCGCGTCCCGCAGCAGCGGCCTGATCTCGTGGTCGGCCGCCCCGACCAGGTCGGTCCTGATCCCGTGTGGCAGCAGCCGCCTGGCCAGCTCGATCAGCTCGACGGCCCCCCTGGCCGCCGACAGCTGGCCGACGTAGATCACCCGGTTCCCCGCGGGCGGGGCGGGCGGGCGCCGGGGCACGTAGGTGGTGTTGAGCACCACGGGATGGGGTCTGGAGAAGCGCTCCTGGTAGGCCTCCTCGGCCAGGATCAGGTGCATGCGCCGCTCGGCCCTGGCCTCGACCCCGCGCACCAGCGACGGCAGCGTACGGCGCAGCACCTCGGGCAGGTACGGCTTGGCCTCAAGGGCGGCGGCGGTGTCCTCGTGCACGTCCCACACGGTCGCGGGCCGGCGCCTGGGCAGCCGGAACAGCAACTCGATGTCGTGGACGATCAGCAGGTCGGCGCCCTCGATCCCGCGTTTGAGGGCCTTCCTGGCCGCCTTGAGCGCGCGCCTGCGGCGCCGCCCGGTCGCGCGGGGAACGTCGATCGCCCTGATCCCGGGATCGGGCGTGACGTTGCAGTCGGTGAAGGGCGCGACATAGGTGATGTCATGCCCGGCGTCGAGGAGCGCCCGGATCTGCCGATGCATGATCCGGGCGTCTTCGGGGTGATGGACGATCGTCCCGACACATACCCGCATATGCCGATGCTGAGTGCCGGTTCCGTCCTCACCGGATGCGTTGAGTGAACTACCGGGGAATGGCGGCTGAACTCTCCTTCGAGGAGGGTCTGCGGTACAGCCAGACCAGGCGGGGTTCGAGCAGCCATTTGAAGAGCGTGCGGGTCTGCGGCAGGCTCAGGATGATCGCCAGCACGAGCGCGCTCGACGCGATCGCCAGCACGCCGAGCGGGCCGTACAGCCAGGGGAAGCTCAGCCACTTCTGGTCCTTGGCGATGAGCACGACGACGCCGTGCAGCAGGTAGGTGTAGAGCGTGCGGGTGCCCAGGTCGGAGAACCAGGTCTCGCGCCTCGGCACGAGCGCCAGCAGCGCGATCGAGAGCGCCAGGCCCGCCAGCAGCATGGCCGCGCGCACGCTCAGGCCCATCCACCAGCTGAGGTGCATGTACTTGAAGCTGTAGCGGTAGTAGACCGGGTCGAGGCCGACCCTGGGGGCGAGATAGATGGCCACCGCGACGCCTCCGGCGACGACGAACCCGGCGGCGATTCGCACCCAGAACGGCTTGAGCAGGTCGAAGTGCTCGGGCTTGAGCAGCAGGCCCAGCACGTAGAACGGCAGCAGGCCGAAGAAGCGGTCGAGGCTGAAGTCGCCGGATATCTCGGAGAAACCGGCCACCATGTATATGGTCACCGCGACCAGCAGCGGCTGGCGCATCCGCGTCCAGATGGGGGTGGAGATCCGCCAGAGCACCAGCGCGACGAGATACCAGTTCAGCCAGGCCGGGTCGATGATCGTCAGGGTCCACTTCTGGCCGAGCGCGTAGCGCAGCAGGGCGTAACCGATCTCGATGAACGCGTACGGCACCAGCATGGTGTCGACCAGCTTGTTGATCTTCGCGTTCGAGTTCCAGAAGTTACGTCCCAGATAGCCGCTGATCAGCACGAACGCCGGCATGTGGAACGTGTAGATGAACAGGTAGGCGGCCCGGGAGGAGTGCGCGGCCAGGGTCGGCACCAGCGAGTGCCCGATGACGACCATGACGATCAGGACGAACTTGACGTTGTCGAGGTACGGCTCGCGCTTCTTCTTCGCCGGGGGAGCGGGGGGCTCCTCCTCGGTGTAGGCCCGCTGCTCCCAATCCAGCGCCGCCGGACCCCCGACGGGTGGGCCGGGGGCGACGGCCGGGCCCGCGGCGTGCGCGCCGACGGGAACCGGCACCCTCTGCTGTTCGCCTACCTGGGCGTGTTCGTCCAGGTAGGCGGGGATCCTGGGCCGGGCGTTCAGGTGCGAGGCCGCCCGTGAGCCCCGGCGGCGCGGTGCGGTCCGCTCGGGGAGCTCGGCGGGAGCCGGTGCGGCGTATCCGGCGTGCTCGGCGGGCGCGGAGGGTTCCTGAGGCGGGACGGGGGAGGGGCCGGCCTGCTCCCAGGGGGAGACGGTCGCCTCTCCCCACGCGGAGGGCCGACGGTCGGCCTCCTGGGGCTCGGGCTGCTGCCGGGCGGAGTTCTCCCAGTAGGAGAAGGTCTCCGAGGAAGGCGGTTCGGCCGGGGCGCCCGAGGTCCACGCCCGTGCCTGGGCCGCGCCGAACTCCTGAGCCCACCGCGCGTCCCGATCCCGGGCCGCCGGCCTCTGGGGCAGAGGCTCCCGGGTCTCCGGCCTCTGGGACGAAGATTCCTGGGATGGAGGCCCCTGAGACGCGGGTTCCTGGGGTGCGGCGGTGTGCGGGGGGTCATGGGGGCTGGGGTAGGGACTGCGCGCCTGCCGTGCGGCGGACGGCGCCGCGCCCGCCCCGGAGGCCTCGGCACCCCCGAACGCGGAGGACCCCTCCCAGTACGGCGTGTTCGCCCCCTCGCCGGATGCGTTCTCCGGCTCCCGGTAGGCGGGGTAGCCCCACGCGGTGACCTCGCCCGCCCCCTCCGTGAGGTCCGGAGCCGGAGGCTGGGGCCACGGCGCCGCCCTTCCGTCCTGTCCGCCGGTTCGCCCGCCGCCTCCGGCGCCACTGGCGCCGTCGTCCCATGGGTCCGGTACCGGGGAAGAGGGTCGGGTGTCGCTCACGAGGAAAACGCTCAGCTATCTGTCGGAGACGGGGAAGCGGACCGGCGAGATCGCCCGGGACACGGACGGATGACAGAGTCGCCCACCGGTCGGACCACCATAAACGCTCTTGGACGCCCTGTCGCACGAGCTCGCCGCGTTTCACGGGGTTTCGTGACCGTCGGGGCGGCCCGGAGCTGGGAGAACGGCCCCGTTCCCGGAGGAACGGGGCACGGGGCGGCGCCAGAGGGCACCGGCGGTACCGGGGACGGGGCTCAGAGACAGGGGTTGGTGTTGGCGTCGACCACGTCGCCCTTGATGCTGTCCGGGATCTTGATGGGGGCGGCGACACCCTGCCAGTCGGAGCCGATGACCAGCTGGATCACCGGCCCCTGGCCGTCCGTCGCGGTGGCCGGGGCGCTCGCCGTCGGCGTCGCGGTGGGCGCGGTCGAGGGCGTTCCCGTCTCCGAGGCCGTGGGGACGTACGGCTCGCTGCCGCCCGGCTTGAGCTTGCCGCCCTCCGGCTTGACCTTCTCCTTGTTGAGGAGCTTGGCGGCCACCGGGGCGGCGTAGTCGGCGCCGTCCTGGGCGTTCTTGGCGTACAGGATGCGTGTCTTCGGCTGGTCGGCGCCGCTGGGCAGTCGCGCGTTGCCGACCTCGGTCACCGTGAAGCCCTGGGCGGCCAGCGCGTCGGCCACCTCCTGCGCCCTGCCGGCGACGCTGGTGCCGTTGAGCACCTGGACCCTGACCTGGGAGGGCTTGATCGCGGGTTTGGCGGGGGCCGAGGTCTGGCCGGGGCTGGCCGAGGGCTTCGGCGTGGCGGTCGGCTGCACCTCGATGTCGCTGCGGATCGCGGCGAAGAGCTGGTCGGCCTTCGGCTGGGCCCACTCGACCCGGCCGGGATCGGGCGCGTACGGCTTCCAGGGGACGGTGACGGACTTCAGGCCCTTGGCGTTGAGGGAGGCCGCGCTCTGCGCGATCTCCAGGAGCCGTCCGGTGGTGAGGTTGCGGTCCATCGTCACCGAGGAGGTCGCGGCCTCAAGGAAGGCGGTCAGCTTGGGCAGGCTGGTCAGCAGGTCCGAGCTGGTCGCCTTCTTCATCACCTGGGTGAGGAAGACCTGCTGGCGCTTGATGCGGCTGATGTCGCTGCCGTCGCCGAGCGTGTAGCGGGCACGGACGTACGCCAGGGCGGTCTCGCCCTTGACGGTGTGCTTGCCCTTCTTCAGTTCGAGCTTGGCCTTCTTGTCCGTGACGTCCTTGGGCAGGCAGATCTCGATGCCGCCGAGGGCGTCGATGATGCCCTTGAACCCGGAGAAGTCGACCTTGACGAAGTGGTTGATGTGGATGTTCGTCAGCGTCTCGATCGTCTTCCACGTGCAGGCGATGCCGCCGTCGTTGAAGGTCGCGTTGATCTGCCGGAGACCGGCGGGGATGACCGCCTTGGTCTTGGGGTTCTGGCACTCGGGCGCCTGGACCATCGAGTCGCGGGGGAAGCTGATCAGCGTCGCCTTGTCGCGGTTCGGGGAGATGTGCAGAAGGATGATCGTGTCGGTCCGCTCACCCGTTCCCTGCAGGTGCTGGCCGTACTTCTTGTTGCCCGCGCCGTCGCGGCTGTCGGAGCCGACGACGAGGACGTTGAGCGCGCCCGTCTCCGGCGGGCGGTCGGCGCCCAGCTTGCTCTCGACGTCCTCACGGGTGATGTTGCCCTCGATGTCCCGGTAGAACTTGTATCCGGTGAGGGTGCCGACCACCATGACGCCGGTCAGCGCGACGCTGACCCAGGCGCCGACGCCGAGCTTGGCGGCCTTGCCGCCCGACCCTCTCGACCGGCCGCCGCCGTTCCTCCTGGGAGGTTCCTGGTAAAGAGGGGAGATCTCCTCAGGCGTCACGCCGTTCCCGGCCGCGCGCCTGGACGCCCTGCGCCCAAGGGCCGGCTGGGTGGTGTGATCGCTCATGGCGACGTGCCGCTGGTCGCTCATGCGATCTCCTTGCTCGGCGGCGACACCCGCTGTCTCGGCTCGCTCATAGCGCCCAAAGAGTAGGTCACGAAGTCGGCGTGGGGAGTCGTGATGGTACGAACTCAGCCATGATCGCCCCCGGGGACTGCGCGATGATCCGGCCGCCCAGCATACTCAAATACGGACATTTCTTGGAATGTTACTGAAAGAAGGTTTACTCGCGGCGAAAGCCGCAGCAAGGCAGGCCAGTGGTATGGCGGGCAGCACGTAGCGGTAGTCGAACTCCGCCACCGCGGCGGGCATGACCAGCAACGTCACCGCCGTCGCCCAGGGCAGCGCCCACACCGCCGGGACGGATCCGGCCCGCCGTGTCCCCGGCCTGGCCCGCCGTACTCCCGCGACGACCGGCGGGACGAGCAGGATCACCAGCAGCGCGGCGCCGGGCAGCGCGACGACGCCCTGGTAGGCCCGCATCCAGCCCGCGTACGGCTCGACGACCTCGGTCTCGATCGGCCCCCGCTCGTAGAGCCGGGCGAAGGAGGCGCCGACCAGGGCCGGGTAACGCCCTGGTGGCTCGGGTGTCGCGGCCGGGAAGAGGTAGTGGTCGTAGATCTCCTGGTCGGGGTAGACGGGCCGGTCCGGCGTGAAGGAGCGGCCGAGCTCCGTCAGGACCGAGCCCAGGTAGTCCAGCGGCTGACTGCGGATGGCCAGCGAGGCGAACTCCCCGGCCAGCGCGTCGGTCTCCCGGGTGAAGGTGATGCCGGGCAGCCTGACCAGCGGGGAGTCCTGGCCCCAGAGATACTCCTGCGAGGGGGGCCGCGACGCGGGCGGCCGGGGGTCGCACAGGACGGCCAGCTCCGCCGACGGCCTCATCACCGCGCAGTCGGCGAACGTCATCGTCTTGGCGTAGAGGAAGGCGCCGTTCGCGCCGACCAGGCCGATCCTGCCGGTGGTCGCGTGGAACCAGACGCCGTAACCCAGGATCGGCAGCGCCGCCGCGGCCAGCGTCACCGCCGCGACCGCGACCCGGCCCCGCTCCCGGTAGAGCAGCCACGCGCCCAGGAGCGCGACCAGCGGCAGCCCGACCGTCCTGGTCAGCGTCGCCGCCGCGACCAGCAGGCCGATCGCGCACGCCCCGGCCATCCGCCCCCGCTGACTCCCCGGCTCCCGTACGGCCAGGCAGACGGCGGCCACCACGAGCGTGGTGAACAGCGTGTCGGAGACCAGCAGGTGCTCCAGCTCGATCTGGTAGGCGTCCAGCAGGACGGGGACGCAGGCGAGCGTCGCGGCCCAGGCGGGGGCGCGCAGCCGTCTGGCGGTGAGGTAGACCATCACGCCCGTCAGGAGCCCCAGCAGGTGCTGGACGCCCGCGACGAGGGCGAAGCTGTGCAGGGGCTCGAACAGCCGCAGGAACATCGAGTAGCCCGCCGGGCGCACCAGGTCGGGCCTGGGCCGCATCGCGGTGACCACGTAGGTGTAGGAGTCGGGGAACCACAGCGCGGGCCGGTAGCCGAGCATGGCGAGCGCCCGCAGGACGACCCCGAGACCGAGCACCACCAGGAACCACCGCTGCCTCAGCGGTTCCAGCGCGGCCCACTCCGGCACCGGGAAAGGCCCCCTGCGCCCCCGCACCCACCCGACCACTGCCGCCCCCTTCGCATGCTGCGCGTACGCTACCGGCTCGGCCCGCCGGTCGCGCGCCCCCATCGCCGTCACGCGGCGGGGCCGCTACGCTCGGGGCCAGCCATGAGGATCGGCCCGTGGGACAGCGCGCGCGGACCCACGGCGGGCAGGGTGCTCGCCGTGCTCTCGGCCGTGCCCGCGCTCGTCCTGGCGGGCTGGCTGCTGGCCGGGTTCGCGCTGCTCATGCTGGGCTGGTTCAGGCCGGTCGCCGCGCTGCCGCTCGGCCTGCTGGTCGCGGCGCTGCTGTGCCGGTACGGCCTGCGCCGCCTGCCGGAGACGGTCGAGGCGACCGCCGGGCAGACGGCCGCGGTCGTCGCCGTCGCGGCCGGTTCCGCGATCTTCAACGCCGTGTTCGGCAGCGAGCAGCTCATCGTCCGCCGCGACCCGGCGACCTACGCGCAGTACGCCGTCTGGCTGGCCGAGCACGGCTCGCTGCCGATCCCGTACCAGGAGGCGGCCTTCGGCGGGGCCGACCCGGCGCTGGTCTTCGGCAGCATGGGCTTCTACGACTTCGGCGGCGTGGTCGTGCCGCAGTTCATGCCGGGGCCGCCGATGATCCAGGCGCTCGGCCACTGGCTGGGCGGGCTGGGCGGCCTGCTGCTGGTCCCCCCGCTGCTCGGCGCCATGGCGGTGCTGGTCGTCGCCGGGCTCGTCGCCAGGTTCGTCGGCGCCCGCTGGGCGCCGCTGGCGGCCCTGGTGTTCGCGGTCAGCCTGCCGATCCTCTACACCTCGCGCACCACCTTCAGTGAGATCCCGTCCCTGATCATGCTCTTCGGCGGGCTCGTCCTGCTCCACGACGCCCGGGCCAGGCTGCGCTCGGGTGTCATGGGGCTCGGCTACCTGCCGCCGGTCCCCTCGGGGGAGCGGCCGGGGCTGGTCCGCGCGGCCCAGGCCTACGGCGCCGTCGCGGGCGCCGACCTGGCGGGCCTGGTGTTCGGGCTGGCCGTGCTGGTCAGGATCGACGGCCTGCGGGACATCCTGCCCGTGCTCGCCTACGCCGGACTGTTGATCGCCATGCGCAGGGTCGGCGGCCGTCAGGAGGGACGGCTCGGCCTGCCGCTGCTGTGCGGGCTGGCCGTGGGCACCGGGGTCGGCCTGGCCGCCGCCTACTTCCTGTCCCGGCCGTACCTGACCTACCTGGGAGCCTCGGTCAGGCCGCTGCTGGCCATCTGCGGGGCGGTCCTGGCCCTCACCCTGGCCGCGGCGGCCCTGGCCCCGGTGCTCGCCCCCCCGCTGCGGCGGGCCGTACGGCTGCGCGGGCTTCCCGAGATCGCCGCGGGCCTGGTGGTGCTGGTCGTGGCGATCTTCGTGGCCCGGCCCTGGCTGCAGACCGTGACCCGCATCCCGGTGACCGCCGACGACGCGCTGAACGCCGCGTTCATCCAGCGAACCCAGGCGGACAACGGTCTGGCGGCCGACCCGACCCGGCTCTACTACGAGGAGTCGCTCTACTGGGTGATCTGGTACCTCGGCGTTCCCGCCGTCGCCCTGGCCACCATGGCCGCCGCCCTGCTGACGCGCAGGCTGGTCAGGCGACGCGGGTTCGGCTGGCTGCTGCCGCTGGCCGTGATCGGCTGGACCACGGTCGCCACGCTGATACTGCCCTCCATCACCCCCGACCACCCGTGGGCCTCCCGGCGCCTGGTGCCCGTCGTCATCCCCGGTCTGGTGCTGCTGGCGGTCTGGGGGCTGCGCTGGGTCAGGGACAAGGCCCGCAGGCTCGGGTACGGCAGGCCCGTGCAACGCGGGCTGGTCGTCGCGGGCGTGCTGCTGCTGCTCGTGCCGCCCGTGATCACCTCGGCGGGCATCGCCTTCACCCCGGTCGAGCGCGGTGAGCGCGCCGCGGTCGAGGCGATGTGCGCGGCCCTGCCCGCCAACGCCTCCGTGCTGATCGTCGAACGGGTCACCGGTGACCGGCTCACCCAGGTCGTCAGGGGCACCTGCGGCGTGCCGACCGCCAAGGTCTTCTACCGGCAGGGCGCGGACATCCCCATCCCCTCCGACGTCAACCGCCTGGTCGGCCGCATCCGTACGGCGGGCCGGGTGCCCGTCCTGCTCGCGGTCAGGGCCGACCAGCTCGCCCCGTACGGCGATCCGGTCCAGGTGATGAAGCTGCGGGCCCGCCAGGACGAGCGCTCCCTCGTCGACCCGCCGAACGGCACCTGGTCGATGGCCGTGGACGTCTGGATGACCGTCCCGCCCGCCTCCTGAGGGCCCGTAGGTAACGGTTTCACCCGCCGGGGACCACCTCGTCGAGCGGTGATCGAATCCGTGATATCCATTCATGGCTGTTGTGAAGGACATCTGGTTATCGCGGTGGGTGACGTATTGGACACGATTGTTCCCGGGAGCGGCTCCGGTGGCTCGCGGAGACGGGCACGGGCCCGCCGCGCCGTACTGAGCGGGGTCGCGGCCATGGCCGTACTGCCGGTGCTCCCGCCGACGGCCGCGCAGGCGGTGCCGTCTCCCAAGGCGCCGTCCCCCGGAGCGCCGGCCGCCAAGGCGTCGGCTCCCCAGGCCGAGTCCCCGCGGGAACGGTCCCCCAAGGCCGGGACTCCCAAGGCCCCGTCCCTCAAGACGTCGTCCTCCGCGGCCGGGCAGAAGTTCTCCCCGCCGCCCGCCGGTCCCTGGCCGAAGGGCGGGACGTTCTCCGTCTTCCTGTGCTGGGACGACGCCCCGTGGGAGAACTGCCACGGAAAGGCCGTGACCTCCGAGCAGCGGCGCGAGCTCGGGGAGAGGCTGCGGGCGATGCCCCAGGTGAAGGACGTACGGTTCGTCTCCCGCCAGGAGGCCCTGGCGGACTACCGCAGGGCCTACGCCGGGGACGAGGTCATGCTCTCCGTCCTCAAGGCGGGGGACCTGCCGGAGTCGTTCGTCGGGACACTCCGCGACCGGGCCGACATCGCCCCCTTCCCCGCCGCGCTCAACCGGGTTCCCGGCGTCGCCAACGCCGGTGCCTTCGGCCACCCCTTCTGGCGGTACAAGGCCGACGCCTACCTCACGCTGTGCGGGGCGGACGACTGCGCGGGACGCGGTCGGGCCACCTCCCGGGAGAGGAAGGCCGTCGAGGCGAGGCTGGCGGGCATGGAGGAGGTCGAGCACGTCTACGTCGAGGACGCCGCCCACGCCCGGCGTGTCCTGTCCTTCATGTGGGCCGGGCGCATGCCCGACTCCACGGCCGTGTCCGAGGGATACTTCGTAAAGCTCGCCGACCCGGCGGACGCCCGGTCATTCGTCACGACGATGGAGGAACTGCCGGGCGTCGGCGGCGCCGGCGTCGTGGAGACCGGCTGAGCCGGACGGCGAAGTGCACTCGCCTCCCAGCCGGGCAGAGTATCCTCGCCCGTCGTGAGCACGCCCGAGACGCCGAAGAGTGGAACCGCCGTGGACGCAACACCGTACGTCACAATCGTCCTGCCCTGTTACAACGAGCAGAACCACGTCATCGACGAGGTCGAGCGCATCTGCCGGGCGATGGACGACAGCGGTTACACCTACGAGCTCGTGGCCGTCGACGACTTCTCGACCGACGCGACCCTGGCCAGGCTGCACGAGGCCGCGCCGCGCTTCCCCAACATGCGGGTGCGGGCCTTCCACCGCAACGGCGGCTCGGGCACCGTGCGCAGGATCGGCACGCAGGAGGCCAGGGGCGAGATCGTCGTGTGGACCGACGCGGACATGACCTACCCGAACGAGCGCATCCCCGAGCTGGTGGCGATCCTGGACAAGGACGCGGCGATCGACCAGGTCGTGGGCGCGCGGACCACCGAGGAGGGCTCGCACAAGTTCCTGCGGGTGCCCGCCAAGTGGTTCATCCGCAAGGTGGCCGAGCGGCTCGCCGGGCAGAGGATCCCAGACCTGAACAGCGGGCTGCGGGCCTTCCGCAAGTCGGTGGCCAAGCCGTACCTGCGGCTGCTGCCTCCCGGCTTCTCCTGCGTCACCACGATCACGCTGTCGTTCCTGTCGAACCAGCACGACGTCTACTATCTGCCGATCGAGTACAGCAAGCGGGCGGGCACGTCGAAGTTCAGCTTCGTCTCCGACGCCTACCGCTACATCCTGCAGGTGCTGCGGATGGTCATGTACTTCAACCCGCTCAAGGTCCTCATGCCGCCCGCCCTTTGGCTGGTCGGCATCGGCCTGGTCAAGGGCGTGGTCGACATGATCCGCTACGGGTTCTACCTGACCAGCAACACCATCGTCATCTTCCTGTCCGGCCTGCTCATCGGCTCGCTCGCGCTGCTGGCCGACCTCATCGTGCGCTCCAGGAGCGAGTAGATGCGCGTCGCGATCGTCGGGCCCGCCCACCCCTACAAGGGCGGCGGGGTCGCGCACACCACGGAGCTGGCCCACCGTCTGCGGGCGGCCGGGCACGACGTGCTGATCGAGTCGTGGCGGGCGCAGTACCCCTCCTTCCTCTACCCGGGCACCCAGACCGTGGACACTCCCGACGGCGCCCCCTTCCCCAACGTCCTGCGCGACCTCGACTGGCGCCGCCCCGACGGCTGGGTGCGCGCGGGGCGCCGTCTGGCGGAGGCCGACCTGGTGATCCTCGTCGTGCTCAGCCCGGTGCAGGTGCCCGCCTACCTGGGCGTTCTGTACGGCCTGCGGCGCCGTACCCGGGTCGTCGCGCTGTGCCACAACGTGCTGCCCCACGAGCGCAAGCCGTACGACGTGCCGCTGATGCGGGCGCTGCTGCGCAGGGTCGACGGGGTGCTGGCCCACTCGCGGGCGCAGGGAGACCTGGCCGGAGGGCTGACGCCCGCCCCGGTGACGGTGGCCGAGATGGCGCCGCACCTGCCCGCCGCCCTGCGCGGACGTCCTCGGGAGGCGGGTTCCGGTACCACCGGCCGGCTGCTGTTCTTCGGCCTGGTCCGTCCGTACAAGGGGCTCGACGTGCTGATCAGGGCGCTGCCCGAAGGGGTCTCGCTGCGCGTCGCCGGAGAGTTCTGGGGGGGTCTCGACGAGACGAAGGCGCTGGTCGCGCAGCTCGGGCTGACCGGCCGGGTCGAACTGCGACCGGGTTACGTGGCCGACACCGAGGTGCCGGAGCTGTTCGCCGACGTGGACGCGCTGGTCCTGCCCTACCGCGGCGGTACGGCCAGCCAGCAGGTGTGGCTCGGCCACGAACAGGGCGTGCCGGTGATCGCCAGCCGGGTGGGGACGCTCGGCGACCACGTGACCGACGGCGTGGACGGCCTGCTGGTCGAGCCGGGTTCGGTGGAGTCCCTGCGGGCCGCGCTTGAGGCCTTCTACCAGCCGGGCGAGCCGCAACGGCTGCGGTCCGGGGTCAAGCCGGTCGACCCCGACCCCTACTGGGACGCCTACCTGGCGGCTCTGGTCGGTGACCGGTAAGGGGCACGGCACGCCGGTACGCTTGGGCCGCGCGCCCCGGCGGGCAGGGGCGGGCCGTGATGGCGACGAGGAACGGTGAACGGGCGATGAGCGGCGAGCGGGTTGCGCAGCTGGAGTACTCCGAGTTCCAGGCGGCCATGCTGGACGAGGAGAAACGCCGCCGCAAGGCCGCGAAGATCGTGGCGGTGCTCGGCCACTTCCTCGGCAGGAGGGAGCGGGTCCTCGAAGGGCTGACGGTCGCCGACATCGGCTGCTCGGCCGGGTTCATCGCCGACGAACTGGCGGCGGCGGGCGCTCGGCGGACGTTCGGCGTGGACATCGACGTGCCGGGCCTGCGTAAGGCCTCGGCGCGTTTCGGCGAGCGGGTCAGCTTCGTCTGCGCCGACGGTACGGCGCTGCCCTTCCCCGACGACTCCGTCGACGTGCTGGTCTTCAACCACATCTACGAGCACGTGGTGGACCCCGACGCGATCATGGCGGAGATGCGCCGGGTGCTGGCCCCCGACGGCGTGCTCTACCTGGGTCTGGGCAACCGGCTGGGGGTGATGGAGCCGCACTACAAGCTGCCGTTCCTGTCCTACCTGCCGCCCGCGCTCGCCGACCGCTACGTGCGCCTGTCCGGGCGGGCCGACAGCTACTACGAGCGCTACCGGACCCGCAGGGGGCTGCGCCGGATGGTCAGGGGACTGCGGGTGTGGGACTACACCTTCCCGGTGCTGGCCACCCCGGCGGAGTTCGCCGGGTCCGAGCTGTTCCCCGGCGCGGTCGGCCGGGCCGCGGAGGGCGTCCTGTCCCGGCTGCCCCGGCCGGTGCTCGGCGCGCTGCTGCCGGTCGTGCCGACCTACCTGTGGGTGGCCACCAAGGGGAGGCGCCGTCCCGCGGGGGCCTCCCTGCCGCAGCCGCCGGAGCCGGTGCTCCCCCTGTGAGATTGGAACCGTGAGAGCGTGAAACGCCTGGTCCGGATCGCGTTCCTGGTCGTCGCGCTCGGCTTCGGCGCGTGGGCGGTCACCCGGCAGTGGGACGACATCCGCGCCGGGTTCGCCCGGCTCTCCTGGCCCGGCCTGGTCCTGTCGCTGCTGGCCGTCATCGCCGCGCTGGGCGGCGGGATGATGACGTGGCGGGCGCTGCTGGCCGACCTCGGCTCGCCGCTGCCGTTCCGCCCCGCCGCGAAGGTCTTCTTCGTCGGCCAGCTCGGCAAGTACATCCCCGGCTCGCTGTGGCCGGTCCTGGCCCAGATGGAGATGGGCAGGGAACTCGGCGTGCCCAGGTCGCGCAGCGCGGCGGCGTTCTTCCTGACGATGCCGGTGCAGCTGGGCAGCGGGCTGGTGATCTCGGGGGTGACGCTGCTGGCCGCCATGCCGGGTTCCGCGGCGCCGTACGCCTGGGTGTTCCTGCTGATCCCGGTGCTCGCGGTGGCCTTCGAACCCCGGGTGGTCAACGCGGTCCTCGGGTTCGGGCTGCGGAAGCTGGGGCGTGAGCCGCTCGAACGCCCGCTCACCCGCAGGGGCATGCTCACCGCGCTCGGCTGGGCGCTGCTCGGCTGGACCGCCTACGGCCTGCATCTGGCCGCCGTCGTCCGTGACTTCGGCCCCTCCGGGCTTTCCGCGATCGTCTTCTCCATCGGGGCGTTCGCGCTCTCCTGGTGCCTGGGCATCATGACGTTCGTGGTCCCGGCGGGGGCGGGGGTGCGCGAGGTGGCCATGGTCGCGGTGCTGGCGCCGGTGCTGAGCCAGGGACAGGCGATCACGGTGGCGCTCTGCTCCAGAATCGTGATCATTGTCGGTGACCTTGTTTGCGCCGGTGCGGCCGGGATCGCCGCCCGTCGTGACGTCGGTCCCACGCACGATCAAACAACGGGAAAACCCGTGTGATATACCCCACGTTTTCGAAGACGCTCGCAATAGAGTGAAGGGGAAATGGGAGAAGGAGCCCGCGCTGACCCTTGAGGGGGAGTGATCGTTCTTGACGCCCCGAGTGCTCGTCGACGCGGCCGCGGTTCCGGCTGACCGTGGTGCTCTGATCAGATATGTCGACGGACTTCTCGCCGCGCTTGACCGGGCGGGAGCCGACCTGGCGATCGTGTGCCAACGCGCCGACGCCGAACGTTACGCCGGGCTCGCCCCCTCGGCCAGGATCGTTCCAGGCCCGCTCGGCATCGCCAACCGGGCCGCCAGGATCGCCTGGGAGCAGACCGGGCTGCCGGTCGTCGCCCAGCAGGTGGGCGCCCAGGTGATCCACGCCCCCTACTACTCGATGCCGCTGCGTTCCGGGCTGCCCGCCGTGGTGACCGTGCACGACGTCACGTGGTTCACCGAGACCTCCCAGCACGACACGGTCAGGGCATCCTTCTTCCGCTCGGCGACCCGCACCGCCGTACGGCACGCCGCGCGGGTCGTCGTCCCCTCGAAGGCGACGAGGGACGAGCTGGTCAGGGTGCTGACCGCCGACCCGACGAGGATCGACGTGGCCTATCACGGGGTCGATCCCCGGCTGTTCCACCGGCCCTCCGAGCGGGAGCTGGCGCACGCGGCCGACCGGCTCGGGCTGCACGGCACGCCGTACGTTGCCTTTCTCGGCCCGATGGAGCCGCGCAAGAACCTGCCGAACCTGATCAGGGGGTTCGCCAGGGCGGTGCGCGAACTGCCCTCGCCGCCCGCGCTGGTGCTGGCGGGCGGGGTCCACGAGGCCGACGTGGACGCCGCGATCGACGAGGTGCCCTCGGATGTCAGGGTCGTCCGTCCCGGCTTCCTGGCCTTCTCCGACCTGTCCGGTTTCCTCGGCGGCGCGCTGGTGGCGGCCTTCCCCTCCCGGGGGGAGGGCTTCGGGCTTCCCGTGCTTGAGGCCATGGCCTGCGGCGCACCGGTGCTGACCACGCACCGGACCTCGCTGCCCGAGGTCGGCGGGGACGCGGTCGCCTACACCGAGCCCGACGAGGCCAGCATCGCCGACGCGCTGCGTTCGCTGCTGACCTCGGAGGAGCGCCGCGCGGCGCTTTCCGAGGCGGGGCACTCCAGGGCGAAGGAGTTCACCTGGGACGCCTCGGCTGAGGCCCATCTGTTGTCCTATCAGCGTGCGCTCGATTAGCGAAAGAATCGATCTTCCATCGGTTAATGGGCTATTCAGCACGCTGTTGAACGGTGAGCTAATCTCGCGGGATGATGGAGACCTCTTTGTCGGATCTTGAGGCGATTCTTCTTGTCGGAGGACAAGGAACGCGACTGCGTCCGCTTACCCTGGGCACCCCGAAGCCGCTGCTGCCCACGGCGGGGGTCCCCTTCCTGGCGCACCAGCTGGCGCGGGCCCGTTCGTTCGGGGTACGGCGCATCGTGTTCGCCACCTCCTACCGGGCCGAGATGTTCTCCGAGGCGTTCGGGGACGGCTCGGCATTCGGGCTCTCGCTGGAGTACATGACGGAGGAGACGCCGCTGGGCACCGGCGGCGCCATCAGGAACGCCGCCGACGCGCTGACCTGCGGTCCGGACGCCCCGGTGCTGGTGCTCAACGGTGACGTCCTGTCCGGCCACGACATCGGCGACCAGGTCGCCAGGCACATCGCCAGACAGGCCGCGGTGACGTTGCACCTGACCGAGGTCGAGGACCCCTCGCGGTTCGGCTGCGTGCCGACCGACGGGGACGGCCGGGTGACCGCGTTCCTGGAGAAGACACCGAACCCGGTCACCAACCGGATCAACGCGGGCTGCTACGTCTTCACCCGCTCGGTGATCGACACCATCCCGGCGGGCGAGGTCGTCTCCGTCGAACGGGAGACCTTCCCCGGCCTCATCGAGGACGGCGCCCTGGTGCTCGGCTACGCCGACGCCTCCTACTGGCTGGACGTCGGCACCCCCGCCGCGTTCGTCCAGGGCTCCCGCGACCTGGTCCTGGGCCGTCTGGCCTCCCCGGCCCTGCCCGGACCGACCGGCGACCTGCTGGCGCTGCCCGGCGCCGTGGTCGACGCGGGGGCGAAGGTGGACGGCGGTTCCGTCGTCGGCGCCCGCGCGGTCGTCGAGGCGGGGGCGCAGGTCTCCGGCAGCGTGCTCGGTGACGACTGCGTGATCCGCGCCGGGGCGTCGGTGACCGACTCGGTCGTGGGCATCGGGGCCAGGGTCGAGCCGGGCGCGGTCCTACGGGACGTGGTCGTCGGTGACGGTGCCGTCGTCGGGCCGGGCAACGAGCTGCTCGCGGGCAGCCGGGTCTGGCCGGGTGTCGTGCTGCCCGAGTGCGCCATCCGTTTCTCCAGCGACCACTGACCTTCTCCCTTGGCGGAAAGACGCTGGCGGCCGGACCGGCCGCTCGATCTCAGGGCGACTCTGCGTCCGCTGCGGCACGGTCCCGGGGACCCCGCCTGGCGGCACACCCCCGACGGGGCGTTCTGGCGCACCTGCGCCACGCCCGACGGACCGGGCACGCTGCGGGTCGCCGTCGCCGACGGCCGCGTCACCGGTGCGGCGTGGGGTCCCGGAGCCGGATGGCTGCTGGAGACGCTGCCCGCGTTGCTCGGCGAGGACGACGACGTTTCGGGCTTCGTCCCGGAGCACGAGGTGGTACGGCGCGCCGCGAAACGGCACGAGGGGCTCAGGATCGGACGGACCTTCCGGGTCTTCGAGTCCCTGGTGCCCGCCGTACTGGAGCAGAAGGTGGTCAGTGAGGAGGGCTGGCGGGCGTGGCGGTGGCTGCTGTACCGCTACGGTGAGCCGGCTCCGGGGCCCGCGCCCGAGGGGATGCGGGTCTTTCCCGGACCTGAGGTGTGCCGGTCGATCCCCTCGTGGGACTGGCACCGGGCGGGGGCCGAGGCCGTACGGGCCAGGACGATCGTGAACGCCGCCCGGTACGCCGCGAGGCTGGAGGAGGCGGGGGACAGCGCCGCCACCGATCTGCTGCTGCGGGCGCTGCCGGGGATCGGGGTGTGGACGTCGGCCGAGGTGCGTCAGCGCTCACACGGCGACGCGGACGCGCTCTCCGTCGGCGACTATCACCTGTCGTCGCTGGTCGGCTGGGCGCTGACCGGGCAGCGGACCGACGACGCGGGGATGCTGCGGCTGCTCGCCCCCTACCTGGGGCATCGTCACCGGGTCAGCAGGTTGCTGAGGTCGGACGGCGAACGCCCGCCCGCACGGGGGCCGAGGGCGCGGGTGCGGGACTACCGATCCTTCTGACGGGGAGCCTTCTCCTGGACGTGGCGGGGTCGTCGTCGCGCCAGTCGCGGCCGTCACGGGTGTCGGTGCCGATCAGCGGGGCCAGCGCGGACACGGCGAGCAGGGCGAGGAGGAACCAGAACATCGTGAACTCCTGTGGAGCGGTTTCCGGGGGTGCTCCCAATATATGCAGGTGCAATAATTTACGTCTATCGAGATTTACTTGAGGGTCCACTTAAGCAGTGCTGAAGTCGGAGCCGTACCCCGCACCCGATCCGTCCGGAGCAGGGTCGTAATGTGCCGTCATGAGCGACAACCCCACCGACAGCGCGATGCGTAGGGCGCTGGCCCGCGCCCGTGACGGCAAAGCTCTTGATCTCACCGAAGCCACCGTCCTCCTGCACGCCAGGGACGGTCATCTCGACACCCTGCTCGAACACGCGGGCCGAGTCAGGGACGCGGGTCTCGAAGCCGTCGGACGGCAGGGAACCATCACCTACAGCCGCAAGGTCTTCATACCGCTGACCCGCCTGTGTCGTGACCGCTGTGGGTACTGCACGTTCGCGACCGCTCCGCACAAGCTGGAGAGCGTGTTCCTGAGCCCCGACGAGGTGCTGGAGATCGCCAGGCAGGGCGCGGCCATGGGGTGCAAGGAGGCGTTGTTCACCCTCGGTGACCGTCCCGAGGACCGCTGGCACCAGGCTCGCGAGTGGCTGGACGCGCACGGCTACGACGACACACTCTCCTACGTCCGCGCGATGGCCATCCGGGTCCTTGAGGAGACCGGCCTGCTGCCGCACCTCAACCCGGGCGTCATGACCTGGCGTGACCTGCAACGCCTCAAACCGGTCGCGCCGTCGATGGGCATGATGCTGGAGACGACCTCACGGCGCCTGTTCGAGGTCAAGGGCATGCCGCACCACGGCTCTCCCGACAAGGACCCCGCCGTACGGCTGCGCGTCCTTGAGGACGCGGGCCGCAGCAACGTGCCCTTCACCACCGGCATCCTCATCGGCATCGGCGAGACCGTCGAGGACAGGGCCGAGTCGCTGTTCGCGCTGCGCAGGGTGGCCCGCGAGTACGGCGGTCTCCAGGAGACCATCATCCAGAACTTCCGCGCCAAGCCGGACACCGCGATGCGCGGCATGCCCGACGCCGACCTGCAGGAACTGGCCGCCACGATCGCGGTCTCCCGGCTGGTTCTCGGCCCCCGGATGCGGGTGCAGGCCCCGCCGAACCTGGTCGACGCCGAGTACGACCTGATGATCAGGGCTGGGATCGACGACTGGGGTGGCGTCTCGCCGCTGACCCCCGACCACGTCAACCCGGAACGGCCGTGGCCGCAGATCGACGAACTCGCCGCCCGTACCGCCGCCTCCGGCTTCACGCTGCGTGAGCGGCTGACGATCTACCCCGAGTACGTGCTCGCGGGTGAGCCCTGGCTCGACCCCCGCCTTCACGCGCACGTGGCGGCACTCGCCGACCCGGGGACGGGGCTGGCGCGTGAGGACGCCGTCCTCGTCGGCCGCCCCTGGCAGGAGCCCGACGGCGGCTTCGTCTCGGCGGGCCGTACCGACCTGCACACCGCGGTGGACACCGAGGGGCGAACCGGTGACCGTCGCGAGGACTTCGACAACGTCTACGGTGACTGGGACGCGCTCAGGGAACGGCTGCCCGTGGCCGCCGCTCCCTCCGCGCTGGTCGGGGAGGTCGGCCGGGCCCTGCGCAAGGCCGCGGAGAACCCGGCCTCGCTGACCGAGGAGGAGGCCGTCGCCCTGCTCGACGTGGCGGGCGACCAGAACGGGGCGGGAGCCGACGACGCGGCCCTCGACGAGCTGTGCCGGATCGCCGACGACCTGCGCAGGCAGGCGGTCGGCGACGACGTGACCTTCGTGGTCAACCGCAACATCAACTTCACCAACGTCTGCTACACCGGCTGCCGCTTCTGCGCGTTCGCGCAGCGCCGTACCGACGCCGACGCCTACACCCTCAGCCTGGAACAGGTCGCGGACCGGGCCTGGGAGGGCTGGCAGGCCGGGGCGACCGAGGTGTGCATGCAGGGCGGCATCCATCCGGACATGCCGGGCGACGCCTACTTCGACATCGCCAGGGCGGTCAAGGCGAGGGTGCCGGGAATGCACGTCCACGCCTTCTCCCCGATGGAGGTCATCAACGGTGCGAGCCGTACGAACCTGTCCATCGAGGACTGGCTCGTCGCGGCCAGGGAGGCCGGGGTCGACTCGCTGCCCGGCACCGCCGCCGAGATCCTCGACGACGACGTGCGCTGGGTGTTGACCAAGGGCAAACTGCCGGCCAGGGAGTGGATCGAGGTCATCTCGACCGCGCACAAGGTCGGCATCCCGACGACCTCGACGATGATGTACGGCCACGTGGACACCCACGCCCACTGGGTACGGCACATCCGGCTGATCCGTCGGATGCAGGAGGAGACGGGCGGCTTCTCGGAGTTCGTACTGCTGCCGTTCGTGCATCACAGCGCGCCCATCTATCTGGCCGGGATCGCCAGGCCGGGACCGACGGCGCGGGAGAACCGCGCCGTGCACGCGCTGTCCAGGATCCTGCTGCACGGCGCGATCGACAACATCCAGTGCTCATGGGTCAAACTCCGTGACGACCTGTGCCGTCAGGTGCTCCAGGGCGGCGTCAACGACCTGGGCGGCACGTTGATGGAGGAGACGATCAGCCGGATGGCGGGCTCGGAGAACGGCTCGTTCAAGACGATCACCGAGATCGGGGAGATGGTGGCCCCGACCGGGCGGCGGATCCGCCAGCGGACCACGGAGTACGGCACGCCGGACGCGGAGCGGCTGGCCGCCTCGGCCGCCAGCGACGGCGTCTGCCGCAGTGTCCGGGGCCTGCTGCCCCTCGAACAGGTCTGAGCAGTCGGGTGGGGCCGTGCTCGGTCCCACCCGGCGTCACCCTCCTTCGTGAAGGCGCTTCCGCGTGAGGCCGTCGAGGATCAGGTCGAGCCCGAAGCCGAACTCGTCGCCGAAGTCGTAGCCGGGCAGGAGGACGTGGTGGGTCGCCATCTCGACGAGGTGGGGATATCCCTCGGCGAAGGCCTGCTGTGCCATCGGCTCGACGATCTCGGTCACGCCCTGCGGGCCGTCGAAGGGCAGAGACGCCTCCTGGAGGGCGAAGCCGTACACGTAGCTGTCGAGCAGCGCGTAGGCGTGGGCGGCCATCCGCACCGAGAAACCCGCCCCGCGCAGGATGCCGAGGACCGCGTCGTGGTGCCGCAGGGTCGCGGGGCCGGGGGTGGTCCGCGACTCCAGGAGCCCGAGAGCCCAGGGGTGGCGCCGCAGCACGAGACGGGCGGAGGACGCCCGTCGCCGGATCTCCTCGCGCCAGTCGCCGTCGGCCGACGGTAGCTCGATCTCCTGGAAGACGAGGTCGACGATGCCGTCGAGGATCTCCTCCTTGCCCGCGACGTGGTGGTAGACCGACATCGGCTTGACGCCGAGCTCCTGGGCGAGTGAGCGGATCGTCAGCGACCCGATTCCCCCCGCGTCGGCGACCGCGAGGGCGCCGCGCAACACCCGTTCACGGCTGAGCTGAGCCATCGCGCCCTCCGGACGATTGTCGTTTCGTACTTAGTACGTTACCGTGACCGTACTTAGTACGAGCGCACTCCGGGCCTGGCCGAGGACGGGCCCGGTGACGTCCGGGTCCGGTGAAGCCCGGCCCGGTGAAAGAGGGAAGAGATGTCAGCGAGAGCAACGGGACGAGCCGTGGGCGCTCTTTTTCTGCTCGCGTTCGTCGTGTACATCCCCGGCAACGCCCTGACCGGTGCCGCCGCCGACCAGACGCGGACGTCGGCGGGAGCACTGTTGATGCTGGTCAACTCCGTCGCCGTCGCCGGCATCGGAGTGCTGATGTTCCCCGTCCTGAAACGCCGCCACGAACTCTCCGCCCACGCCTACCTGGTCTCCCGGGTCGTCGAGGCGGTGATGCTGGCCGTGGGGATCGTCTTCCTGCTTCTGCTGGTCCCCCTCGCGCGGGACGCCTCCATCTCACCGTCATTGGCCGATGTCCTCCGGCAGGGGAACCTTTACGCCTACCAGATCGCCATGGTCTCCCTGGGCCTCGGCGGTCTGCTGTTCTGCCGTGTTCTGTTCCGGGCGAGACTCGTGCCCGGATTCATGGCGGTGTGGGGAGCGGTGGGTTACGCCGTTTTCGCGGTGGGTGCGATTCTCGAAATCCTCGGGTACGGCGTCGGCATGGCCCTTTCGGTCCCCGGCGGCCTTTTCGAGGTCGGCCTGGGAGTGCTGCTGGCGGCGAAGGGGTTTCCCGCCGAGTCCGAGGAGGAGGCCCAGGCTCTACCGGTGGTTCCGGGGTGATCGGTGAGACGGCCGCAGTGTCCGGCGTCCACCGGCATGTGGAACCACGTCCCGTTCAGGACGTCGAGCAGTTCCCCGGCGATACCGTTCTTGCCGGAACCGGACGTGCCGTTGAGCGGAATGACCGTGCCGCAGGCCCCGGTTCCGGGAACGGAGGTGTGACCACCTTGCTCTCGGTGGCTTCGGCTCGATCGTCATAAACGAGGCAAGAGGCGCCGGGGCGGCCGCGGAGCATCGTGACGCCGCCCTGCTCCATGCGGCATATGGAGTCGCCGATTCCCGGCCATGGAGCCCTTGTCCGTCGCGACGCCCCGGCCTCGTGCCCTAGTCGATCGGCCGGCTCCACCACGAGGTCTTCGAACGGTCGGCGTCCCGGGCGTTCCTGAGGCTCTCCTGAACCGTTCGCGTGACCGGGTGGTCGCCGCCCAGTACTTCCCTGAGATCTGGCAGCAACCGCTCGTACAGGGCGATGGCCTCCTCCGTTCGTCCCGCCGCCCGGTACGCGGAGGCGAGGTCGCTGCGGCTGTTCAGGGTGTCGGGGTGGTCGTCGCCGAGTGTCCGCCGCCGGTCGGCCAGCACCCGTTCGTACAAGGGGACGGCCCGCTCCACCCGCCCTGTCGCCTGGTAGGCGCGGGCGAGGTCGCTGCGGCTGTTCAGGGTGTCGGGGTGGTCGTCGCCGAGCGTCCGCCGCCGGTCGGCCAGCACTCCCTCGAACAGGGGGACGGCCCACTCCGGCCGCCCTGTCTCCTCGTAGGTGAAGGCGAGATCGCTGCGCGTTGTCAGGGTGTCGGGATGGTCGTTGCCCTGCGTTCGCCGCCGGCCTGCCAACGCCCGCTTGAGCAGGGGGATGGCTCGTCCCTTCTGCCCTGTCGCGTGGTAGGCGTGGGCGAGGTTGTTGCGCGCTGTCAGGGTGTTGGGGTGGTCGTCGCCGAGCGTCCGCTGCCAGTCGGCCAGGGCCTGCTCGAACAGGAGGACGGCCTGCTCCGCCCGCCCGGTCCCCAGGTGGACGAAGGCGAGACTGCTGCGCGCTTTCAGGGTGTCGGGGTGATCGATGCCCCGTGTTCGTTCGAGCTCGGCCAATGTCCGCTCGAGCAGGGGGGCGGCTCGTTCCGTCCGCCCTGCCGCCTGGTAGCTGAGGGCGAGGTTGCCGCGCGCTGTCAGGGTGTCGGGGTGGTCGTCGCCCAGGGTTCGTTCGTTGTCGGCCAGTGCGCGTTCGAAGAGGGGGACGGCTCGTTGCGGCTGCCCTGTCGCCTGGTAGGCGCGGGCGAGATTGATGCGGCTGAGCAGAGTGCGCGGGTCGTCGTCGTCAAGTGTTCGTCGCCGTTCGGCCAGTACCTGTTCGTACAGGGGAACGGCCTGCTCCGCCCGTTTGGAGTCCAGATAGACGGTCGCGAGGTTGTTGCGTACCGTCAGGGTGTTGGGGTGATTGTCGCCGAGTGTTCGCTGCCAGTCGGCCAGTACCCGTTCGTACAGGGGGATGGCCTGCTCTGTCCGTCCGGTCAGCTGGTAGGCGTGGGCGAGGTTGTTGCGGCTGACCAGGACGCCGGGGTGGTCGTCGTCGAGTGTTCGCCGTCGGTCGGCCAGCGTCCGCCCAAGCAGGGAGACGGCCTCTTCCCTCCGCCCGGCTTCCAGGTAGGCGATGCCGAGGTCGTTGCGGACTTCGAGGGTTTGGGGATGTTCCTGTCCCAGTAACCGTTCGTTGTCGGCCAGCTTCAGTTCGAGCAGGGTGACGGCCGACTCCGGCGCGTTCACGATTGCCCGGCCGTCGTGTCGGCGTCGGCCAGGAAGCGCGTTGTCGGCCGCACCGCTCCCGGCGGCACGACCGAGGCCGCGGAAAGCCGGCCCGCGCGCGACGATTTTCGCGGACTCGTCATAGAGCTATTTTCGATGCGAATGCCGGTCGATAGGAGTAATGATGCTAAATAGCAATAAATCGCTATAAAGGGGTGTGGCATAAAGCCGTCGCGCTTTGTGGCATAAATACGATGGGTGAGGTAGGTGGTGTCGTGTGGCGTTCGCCGGCACCGGTGAGGGTTCACAAGGGTGTGGCGTCGCCGGCGTGATCAGGGCTGACGCCCTGCCTTGGCGAGAGTCACTCGACGACCTTGTTGAGGAAATTCGTGAGGTTGGCGGCGGTGCGGGTTATCAGTTCCTCCAGGGTCAGGGACTCGTGGAGGCGGGCGCCGGGGGCGGCTTCTTTTTTGCCGCGGAGGTAGAGGGAGCAGGCCAGATCGGTGCAGATGTAGGCGCCGACGGAGTTGCCCTGCTGCCCGGTCTTTCCCGCCCTGCGAGCGGTCAGCAGGCTCACGCCGTCCCCGGGATGCACGGTCAGGCACAGTGAGCACATGCTGCGCCGTACATGACCGGCGTGGGGGGCGGCCTGGCGCAGGGCGATCGCCACGAGGCCGTCGCCGGCCTCGGCGACCATGTAGCCCCGCTCCGGTGAGGCGGGGTCGCGCCAGCCGAGGAAGTCCAGGTCGTCCCAGGGTCGCGTGGCCAGATCCCGGGGTACGGCCAGCCGCTTCGCCTCTCCCTTGGTGCAGTTGACGAAGGCCGCGCGGATGTCGCGCTCGGTAACCGGTCTCATGGTTGGGACGCTATCCTTTCCTAGGGATCCTAGGCAAATGGTTAATTCATCTAAGTTGTGAGAGGGAGGCGCATGGCGCGCGCGGGAGTGACCGTCGAACGGCTGACGCGGGCGGCGGCGGACCTGGCCGACGAGATCGGCTTCGAGAACGTGACCGTCTCGGCGCTCGCGCGTGGATTCGGCGTCACGGACGCGAGCCTGTACTCCCACGTCAGGAACGTGCGCGACCTCAGGACGAGGGTGGCGATCCTCGCGCTGACCGAGCTGGCCGACCGGGCCGCCGCCGCGCTGACCGGGCGTTCGGGCAAGGACGCGCTGGTGGCCTTCGCCAACGCCTACCGCGACTACGCCAGGGAACATCCTGGGAGATACGCCGCGGCGCGCTTCGAACTGGACCCGGAGAACGCCTCCGCCGAGGCGGCCACCCGGCACTCGACGATGACACGGGCGCTGCTACGCGGCTACCACCTGCCGGAACCCGCCCAGACGGACGCCGTACGGCTGCTGCACGGCTTCTTCCACGGGTACGTCAGCCTGGAGACGGCGGGCGGGTTCAGCCACTCGAAGGCGATCGACGAGTCCTGGGCCAGGAACCTGGACGCCCTCGACGTCCTCCTGCGGAACTGGCCGTCACAAGCGTGAGGTCCGAGGAACGCCGGTGCCCGGACGCGGGCCGTACGACGATGGCGGCATGGGATATGAGATTCGGGCGATCGACGCCCAGGTCGTGAAGGAGTTGCTGGAGGGTGACGACGCGGGCCGTCCGCCCCGGGTGTCGACCGAGCGGGAGGGCGCTCCGCTGCGCTGCTGCCTGACCAGGGCGGGAGCGGGGGAGAGGGTCGCGCTGCTGTCGTACGCGCCGCTGCGCCGGTGGGCGGCGGAACGGGGGGTGGACCCGGGCGCCTACGACGAGCAGGGGCCGATCTTCGTGCACGCCGGTGACTGCCCCGGCGCCGGGTCCGACGGCTGGCCCGAGGGGCACGAGTCGCACCGGATGCTCCGGGCCTACGCCGCCGACGGGCACATTCTGGGGGGACGCTACCTGGCCGCGGGCGATGACCCGGACACGGCGCTGCGGGAGGTGTTCGAGGACCCGGAGACGGCGGTGGTACACGTCCGCGCGATCGAATTCGGCTGCTTCCACTTCGAGGTACGGCGCGGCTGATGCCGTGTGAACCGGGAGATCAGCCCTCTGGGTAGAAGAGGAAGAGGGTGCAGCCGGTGGTCGTCCGGGGGATGTGGGAGGAGCCCGCGGGGGCGTGGATGAAGGTGCCCGCGGGGTAGTCCCGGTCGCCGTCGTTGAAGACCCCGGAGACCACGAAGACCTCCTCGGGGCCCGGTTCGTGGACGTCGATCCCCTGCCAGGACGTGTTCGGGTCCATCTGGAGCACGTAGGCCTTGGCGCCGTTGTGCCCCTTCCACAGGGAGTGCAGGCGCATGCCGGGAAAGATCTCACGAACCGGGGCGTCCTGGACGGTGGACCACACATACCGCTCTGTCTGTTCTGTCGTCATGTGGCCAGCCTGGCGGTCGGCCGTCTCCCTGCCGAGTGTCTGGAATGACGCCGTGCGGTACTTTCTTGCCATGCATCGGATGGCAGCGCTCGTCCGCCCGGGGCAGTCGACCTTCGAACTCGCCTGCGCGGCCCAGGTGTTCGGCGTCGAACGGCAGGGCCTTCCCACCCGGTACGCCTTCGGTGTGTGCGCGGAGCGGCCCGGCCCGATCCCGACGCTCGCCGGCTACGACATGCTCGTGAACGACGGGCTGGAGGCACTCGACCAGGCGGACACCGTGGTCGTCCCGGGCTGGCTGCCCGTCGAGGAACCTCCGTCTCCCGAGGTCGTCCTGGCGCTGCGCCGTGCGCACTCCCGTGGCGCGCGGGTGGTCAGCATCTGCTCCGGCGCCTTCGCGCTGGCGTACGCGGGTCTGCTCGACGGACGGCAGGCGACCACCCACTGGGCGTTGGCGGGGGAGTTCGCCAGGCGCTTCCCGCGTGTCCGGTTGGACCCGGACGTGCTGTACGTGGACCACGGGGACGTGGCCACCAGCGCCGGGGCCGGGGCCGGGTTCGACCTGTGCCTGCACCTGGTCCGTGGCGACCAGGGGGCCCGGTACGCCGCGCACATCGCCCGGACCATGGTCATGCCACCGCATCGTGAGGGCGGGCAGCTGCAGTACTCGGCGCCGCCGCACCCCGAGCAGATCGACGGCACGCTCGCGCCGTTGCTGGAGTGGGTCACCGGGAGGCTCGACGAACCGGTGACCGTCGAGGACATGGCCGAGTGGGCGGGGCTCTCGGCGCGCACCCTCGCCCGGCGGTTCGCCGACCAGCTCGGCGCGAGCCCGGGACAGTGGCTGCTCGCCCAGCGGATCGCCGTCGCCCAGGACCTGCTGGAGTCCTCCGATCTCCCGCTGGACACCGTCGCCCGCCGGGCAGGCCTCTCCTCCTCCACCAACCTCCGCAGGCGTTTCCTCACGGCCTTGGGCACGACCCCGGGCGCCTACCGCCGAGCGTTCCGGGCCCGGTCGCGGTGAGTTTCCGGCGCCGGCTCAGACCATGAACAGCAGGGCGGCGCTGATGAGGACGGTTACGGCGGTGGCGAAGTGGATGCCGAAGGCGACGGCCCTGGTGCCACCGTGGCGTAGGACGATGACCGTGTCCACGAGCGGGACGATCGCGACGACGAGCATGAACCACGCCTCGGCCCTGGCGCCGGCGAAGGCCAGCAGGGCCAGGCCGACGAGGCCGTAGGTCAGGTCGCGCAGGCCCTTGATGGTCAGGTAGGCGGCGTCGCCGTTCTCCTTGGCGGGAACGCCGTAACCGGCGGCGGCGGGGCCCGGCGTCAGGAGGAACCTGAGGCCGATGAAGGCGATGAGGAGATCGAGGAGTACGGCCAGCCCGTAGGCGACGGGGGTGAGCATGAGCATCTCTCTTTGCTAGCAACGCTAGGAACAAGAGTGAAGCTAGCATGCCTTCGGCAGTAAATCTAGCGATGCTAGGAAAGGGGGTGCGGGCCTTCGTGCCGACGCCGCCCGGCGGCGGACGTGACCCGGAGGAACTGCCGGGCGGGCCGTGTTTCGAACCCGGCGCGGCGTGGGCGGTCTCCGGCGCGGACGTGGTGCGGGAGACGCCCCGGAGGGCCCGGCGCCGAAGGGAAGCTGTTCGGGAAAAGGGAACATCGGGCAGAAGGTCATCCTTGATGCCCTTTCCCATGTTAAATGTGGAAATATACGGCAGCTGGATGGAGTTTTTGGCGCCGTGGCGGAACCCGGCTGGGCGGCCAGTCATGTTTCTCAAGTGTCATTCGAGCGCCTCTTTCCAGCATTATGAGGACTTCTTGAAAGGAGCCCGTCAGATGAGAGAAGTTACGGCCCCGCCGGATTCGTACGCGCGGATGCAGCAGTTCCACGTACCCGTCGTCGCCGTCCGCCCCGGAGCCGGGCAGCCGGAGATCGCGCCGAGCCGCATGGTCCACGACGTGCCGGTCGAGGGCGCCGGCGGCGGCCTGCCGGTCGGACCCCGCCGGGTCGAGCACGACTGGCGGCAGGAACCGGCCGCCACGGCGGCCGTCACGACGGCCGGTTCGGTGAACGGTGAGGTGTCGTGGTGAGCGTGCCGTACCTGGCCAGGACCAGGATCGACGGCGAGTGGACGCCGATCGAGTACTCCAGGGAGTTCACGGTGACCGCGCCGGAACGGGTCGCGCCGGGAGAGGAGTTCACGGTCGTCTTCGCCAGCGCGCCGATTCTGGCCCTGGCCGCGTTCAACCGGACGCTGACCGACCTGCGGATCGCCTACCGGGTCTCCGGCCAGGCGGCCGTGCTGGAGTGGGAACTGCGCGGGGGCGACACCCCCGGCGGACTGGAGTTCACCGCCGAGCGGCAGGGCGCCGACCTGGTGGTCCGCTTCGGCGGGACCATCGCGGGCGGGGTCGAGGTCGCGGTGCCCGACCTGGTCGTCACGGTGCGCGCGGAGGAACCGGGCACGGTCACCACGTCGCCGGGGGGCTCCGGGTTCGACCGGCCGGCCTTCGGGTGGACGCGCGAGCACGCGGTCAACGGCCAGTGGGACCCCTTCCAGTGCTACGTCCCCGTCGACGCGCCGGTGGTCTTCACCACCACCCTGATCTCCTCCTGACCTCACGTCTCTCCTGCGCCGGGGACGACCCACGCCGAAAAACCCGTAAAACCTCCTGGAAAACAATGAGTGACGAAAGAAGGAAGCACGCATGAACAGGTGACCCTCCGTACCGCCGTCGTGGTCCTGACCGGCCTGGCCGCCCCGGCCGAGGCCCGGCAGGCCACGACGGCAAGGGCGACGGGGGGGCCACGAACTGCCGGTGGACCACCTGGAGGCGACGGCGTCCACGCCGTCCTCCCGCTCCGGCGGCTGGCCGGGGCACACGTGATCACCGAGGGCCGTCGCCGTATCGGAAGGGTCGGCCGAAACGCCGGCAGTCTTTTCCCGGCTTGACCTCTAGCGTGCTTGAGGTTGCAGCATCGAAGGCATCGAGGCCCGTTTTCCGAGTTCGCCGCGCGCTGGCCGCGGGACGGGAGGATTCCCCATGTCTACCGATAACCAGACCAGGACCGTCGAGGTCTACGCCGACGTATTGTGCCCGTGGAGCTACATCGGAAAAAGGCGTCTTGAGACGGCCCTGGCCGGGACGGAGGGCAGGGAGCGGCTTGAGATCGTCTGGCGCAGCTACGAGCTGTCGCCGGAGGAGGGCCGTACTCCCGGCAGGACGGCGGCCGAGGCGATGGGCGACTGGTGGGGCGAGCAGAGCGGCGCCAGGGTCGAGCTGATCCACACCCTCGGCCGGGCGGAGGGCGTGGACATCGACCTCACCCTCGCCAGGCCCGTCAACACCTTCGACGCCCACCGGCTGCGTCACCTGGCCGCCGACCACGGCCTGGCCGACCAGGTGATGGAGCGGCTGCTGCGCGCCTACCTCTGCGAGGGCGGCAACGTCAGCGACCCCGAGGTCCTGGAGCGCGTCGGCGTCGAGGCCGGTCTCGACGCCGGGCAGGTCCGCGCGCTGCTCGACGGCGACGCCTACGCCAAGGAAGTCCGCGCCGACGAGCGCGGGGCGAGGGAACGGGGCGTCAACGGCGTGCCGATGCTCATCATCGACGGCAGGCCGCCCGTCACCGGCATCCAGCCTCCCGCCGACCTGACCCGCCTGCTCCAGGACGCGCTGCGCCCGGCGTCCGTAGCGGGCGACTGACGGGTTCGACACCTCACCACGCCCGAGCGGATCACGACGGCGGTCGCCGGGTTCGCCGAGATCGGCGTCAACGAGCTGATCTTCGCGGGCAACGACCCCGACCCCGCCCAGGTCGACCTGCCGGCCGACACGATCGGCCGTGAGCCCGGGGGTGCGAGAACGGCCCCCACCTCACGCGGACCGTCGCGGCGCGGCGGCCTTCCGGACGAACTCGACGAAGGGATCAACCGATGGTCGCCACTGCACCGGCGCGCGCAACCACGCGTGACTGGCTCGGCCTGGCGGTGCTGGCACTGCCGACGGTCGTGATCGCGATCAGCATGACCGTGCTGAACCTGGCCGTGCCCAAACTGAGCGCCGACCTGCGGCCCGACAGCACGCAGCTGCTGTGGATCATCGACGTCTACGGGTTCGTGATCTCCGGATTCCTGATCACGATGGGCAACGTAGGGGACCGCATCGGCCGCCGCAGGCTGCTCATCTGGGGGGCGGGCGCGTTCGGCCTGGCCAGCGTGTTCGCCGCCCTCGCCCCTAACGCCGAGCTGCTGATCCTGGCGCGGGCGCTGATGGGTGTCACCGCGGCGACCCTGATGCCCTCGACGATGTCGCTGATCCGCACCATCTTCGAGGACCCGCGTCGGCGCGCGGTCGCGGTCAGCGTCTGGATCTCCAGCTTCACCGCGGGCGCCGTGCTCGGCCCGGTCGTCGGCGGGGCGCTGCTGGAACGGTTCTGGTGGGGGTCGGTGTTCCTGCTGGCCGTACCGGTGGCCGTGCTGCTGGTCGTGCTCGGCCCGATCCTGCTGCCCGAGCAGCGCGACCCGGAGCCGGGACCGCTGGACTTCCTCAGTGCCGGGCTGCTGCTGGCGACCGTGCTGGCCGTGGTCTACGGGCTCAAGCGGATCGCCGCGAGCGGGGTGAGCCTGCCCGCCGTGGCCGTCGCGGTCGCCGGGGTGGCCGTCGGCGTGGTCTTCGTCCGGCGCCAGCGGGTGCTGCGCGACCCGCTGCTGGACACCGGATTGTTCGCCAACCGGGCCTTCACCGCCTCGCTGGGCACGATCGCCCTGGCCATCGCGGCCTCGGCGGGCATGCAGTTCTTCATCAGCCAGTACCTGCAGACGGTGCTCGGGCTGTCGCCACTGCGGGCGGGCCTGGTGGTCGTGCCGAGCGCGGTGGCGAGCATCACCGGCACCATGCTCGCCCCGGTGCTCGCCCGCCGGGTCCCCAGGGCCTACCTCATGGCGTTCGGGCTGGCGCTCTCGGCCCTGGGCATGGGGGTGCTGACGCGGGTCAGCGCGGACGCCGGGGTCGGGATCGTGGTCGCGGCCACCGTGATGACCTCGCTGGGGTTCGGGCCGACGCTCGCGCTGGGCAGCGACCTGGTGCTCGGCTCGGTCTCCGTACGGCAGGCGGGGGCGGCCTCGGCGATCTCGGAGACCGGCTCCGACCTGGGGCTCGCCCTGGGCATCGCGGCCATCGGCAGCGCCGGGATGGCCGTCTACCGGGGTGAGGTCGCCGGGAACCTGCCCCCCGGCCTGCCCTCTCAGGCGGTCGCCGCGGCCCACGACACGGTGGGGGCGGCCTTCTCCGCCGCGGCGCGGCTGCCCGGTGAGCTGGGCGAGAGCCTGCGCCTGGCCGCGGGACAGGCGTTCACCCACGGGCTGCGGCTCGCGGCGGGCATCGGCATGGTCACCGTCTTCGGGCTCGCGGTCGCGGTGGTCCTGCTGCTGCGCGGTGTACGGCCCGCGGACGCCCATGGATCGGAGCAGCCGAATGAATCGGAGAAGCCCGAATCAGTCGAACATCCCGCTGAAGCACCTGACATATCGTGAAAAAAGGCTGTATTCCCTACCAGGAATCCATCGACCAGGGCGGCTCGGGGGCCAACGCCTCCCGCTCCTCCAACAAGGACGTCGACGCCTGGCTCGACCGGACCCTCGACACCGCGCGAAACGCCGCGGACGGGTGAACTCCGCGCGGCCGGGGCGGGCCGTCTCCGGAGGGTTCCCCGGCGGGGGTGCCCAGGAGGGGGCTGGAAACCGGGGAACGGCGAGGGGTTCAGCGGACGACGATGAAGTCGTCGGCCTTTCTCGGGGCGCGGTCCCTGGGCGGGGCCGCGGGACGGCCGACGGCGACGGCGCCCATCGGGTCCCAGTCGCCGGGCAGGCCGAGCACCTCGCGGACCACGTCGCGGCAGAACATCGTCGAGGAGACCCAGGCCGAGCCGAGTCCCTCGACCGCGAGCTGGACCAGGAGGTTCTGCACCCCGGCGCCCGCCGCGACCACGAACATCTCCCGCTCGGCCGCGTTGCGCCGCTCGTCGCGGTAGGTGTGCGAGCCGTCCGTCACCAGGCAGGGCACCACCAGGTACGGCGCGCCGCGCAGCACCTCTCCGCGTGCGACCCGCCTGGTGATCGCCTCCTCGGAGAACCCGTCCCCCCGGAGGTCGGTGATCCACGCCTCCCGCATGGCGTCCAGGAGCTTGGTCCTGATCTCGGGAGACTCAAGCAGGACGAACCGCCACGGCGTGGTGTGGTGCGGGGCGGGGGCGGCGATCGCGGCCTCGACGGCCCTGCGGACCTTGGCGCCGTCGACGGGCTCGGCGGAGAAGGAACGCACGGTCCTGCGGGCGAAGAGCACGTCCCGAGAGCCGTACCGGAACATGTCCTCCTCGGACGGGCGGACCAGCTCGCGGACGCCGGGGCCGTCCTCCTGGGTGGTGTACTCGGCCATCCCCCTGATCACCGCCACCGGGGTCTGGGCGAGCTTGCCCTTGACCAGGTCGCCCGCGGCGGCCAGCTCGTCGGCGACCGCGGTCAGGGTCACTTCGAGGGCGTTGCCGTGGTCGTCGGACATGCCCCGGTAGTCGAGTATGGGGGTCACCCCCGCCACGCCGATCGCCACGTCTGTCTGGCCGTTGCGCCACGGGCGGCCGAAGGTGTCGGAGACGATGACGCCGACCGAGACGCCGAGCCTGCGCCGTACGCTCTCCCGCACCGCGGTGGCGGAGGCGTCGGGGTCGACGGGCAGCAGCACGACGGTGCCCGTCTCGGTGTTGGAGGCGTCGACTCCGGCCGCGGCCATGACGAACCCGTGCGTGGTCTGCGCGATCACCGTCTCGCCCCAGCGGGCCACGACCCGGGTGGTCTCGGCGGCGATGGCCTCGGCCCGGGTGAGGTCTCGCCTGACCCGCCCCTCGGCCTTGCTGGAGATCTTGGAGGTGACGACGAGGATGTCGCCGTCACGCAGGTCGGGTACGGCGTTCGCGATCAGCTCGCCGACGTCGTCGCCCTCCTTCACCTCGGGGATGCCGGGGACGGCGAAGATCTCCAGCCTGGCGTCCTGGGGCTCGTCCCTGGTACGGCGGTCCCTGCTCATCGGACCTCCCCGTTCGAGCCGCCGGTCCCGGCAAGGGAGGCGGCCAGGTCGAGGGCGGCCCGCGCGATGTCGGCGGCGGCCTCGACGTCGTGCATGATCAGGGGACGGGCCTCGACGCGCACGCCGTCGAGGGCGACCCCGGCGTCCTCCTCGGCGACCAGCCAGCCGTCGATCAGCGGCGAGCCGTACAGGTCGAGGACCGCCTGGGCGGTGGTCTCCACGCCGATCGCGGTCAGGCAGGCGTCGGCCATGCCGCGTACGGGGGCGCCGCCGACGATGGGGGAGACGCCGACGACCGTCTTGGACTCAAGGGCCTCGCGGATGCCCTTGATCTGCAGGATCGTGCCGATGCTCACCACGGGGTTGGACGGGGGCAGGATCACCACGTCGGCCTCGGCGATGGCCTGGAGCACGCCGGGGGCGGGACGGGCCTCCTCCGCGCCGACGAGGATGATCCGCTCGGCGGGGACCGAGGCGCGCAACCGTACCCACCACTCCTGGAAGTGGACGGCCCTGCGGCCCCGCTCGTCGGAGATGACCACGTGGGTCTCGGCCCTGTCGTCGGTCATCGGGATCAGCCGCACGCCGGGCTGCCAGCGGGCGCACAGCGCCTCGGTGACGGCGGACAGGGGGTATCCGGCGGAGAGCATCTGGGTGCGCACGATGTGCGTGGCGAAGTCGCGGTCTCCCAGGCCGAACCACTGCGGTTCGACGCCGTAGGCGGCCAGCTCCTCCTTGACGACGTGGCTCTCCTTCTGCCTGCCCCAGCCCTGCTCCTCGTCGATGCCGCCGCCCAGGGTGTACATGACGGTGTCCAGGTCGGGGCAGACCTGCAAGCCGTACAGGGTGATGTCGTCACCGGTGTTGCCGATGACGGTGATCTCTGAATCGGGGACGGCGGAACGGAGGCCGCGCAGGAAACGGGCACCGCCGATCCCGCCTGCGAGGGACACAATGCGCATGCGGTCCAGTGTTCCATTGCCGTGCCGGTACCGCCCTGATGGGGTCTGGGGGCTTTCGTCAAGGGGGCGGGATGACTTGTCTTGATCGTTATGCACGGAGTCTTCGCTGGCAGGGTGATCTTCCGGGCTGCCCGAAGTATGCCCGAATAGGATGCTATGTAGTACTTATGGGATAAGTGGGCTTCCTGGGTCTCCGGACACCTAAGTCGGCCGTGTGCAAAACTTGCCCCGGGTTTACCTGAGAACCCTTTGGGAGTA
Organism: Streptosporangium sp. NPDC001559; assembly: GCF_042893955.1. Classification (NCBI taxonomy): domain Bacteria; kingdom Bacillati; phylum Actinomycetota; class Actinomycetes; order Streptosporangiales; family Streptosporangiaceae; genus Streptosporangium; species Streptosporangium sp. NPDC001559. Next base: position 482,370 of record NZ_JBIAVG010000001.1, on the reverse strand, counting down.
ATCGTGATCAATGCGGAAGCGGGCAGGCTCAGGGAGCCGGCCGCGTGGCTCATGATCGCCGTAGCGTCCACGGGCGTTCTCGTCGATGTCGAGCGGTTGCTGTTCGGTACATCGCTCGGAGGGTCCTTCGCGTTTCGCGCGGCCAGCCAGGTGGGTGGACTCACCTCCCCGGTGATCACCGCGCTGCTCGTCGGCGCCGTGCTGCTGGCGGGAAACGCGGGCCCGGCGATCGCCCGCCTGAAGCTCATGACGCAGATCGCGGTCGGCACGCTCGGCCTGGCCGCCCTGTTCGGCACGGTCGGCCTCTTCGGCGGCCTGTTCGCCGGTGAGACCGGCCTCATGGAGAAGGTCGAGTTCCTCCTCGTCAGCCTCCCCGCCCTCGGACTGACCGGCCTCGCGCTGGCCTATCTCCTGCCCAGGATGGCCGCCGCCGGGCCCGCGCGGAAGGAACCGGCCTTCTCCCACGGCCAGGCCTTCCCCACCCCGCAGCCCGGCGCGCACTCCGTTCCGCAGCCCGGCGCACAGCCCGGTGCGCCCTTCCCGGGGGTCCACCCCCAGGAGCAGGCTCCGCAGCACGGCTTCCCGCCCCAGGAACAGCACGGCTTCCCGCCGTACGACCAGCAGGGCGCGCCGCAGGGAGCCAACCTTCAGGAACAGCCCCCCGCGCACGGCCGGCCGCCGCACGAGCAGGTCCCGTCGCAGTACGAGCAGGCGGCACGCCCCCAGGAGACGGCCCAGCACGGCTTCCCCGTCCAGGACCAGGGCGGCCACGGCTTCGCGGCTCAGGACCAGGGCGGTCACGGTTTCCCGGTCCAGGACCAGAGCGGTCACGGTTTCGCGGCTCAGGACCAGGGCGGTCACGGTTTCCCGGTCCAGGACCAGAGCGGCCATGGCTTCCCGACTCAGGATCAGGGGAGCCACGGGTTCGCGCAGCAGGCTCCGCCCGCCCCCGCGAGCAGGCCCGCGCACAGCCAGCCCGCCCTTCCCCCCGGCCCGGCCGCCGTCGCCGAGGCGTACGGCGCCGAGGGATACGGCGAGAGGTACGGCCAGGACCTGCTGACCCCGCAGACCGGCTCCCACACCTCCCCGGCGGCCCCCTCCTACGGCGCCGCGGAGTCCTACGGCGATTCCTACGGTGAGTCCTACAACCCGAGGCCGTACGTCCCGGCGGACGTCCAGCCCCCGGCGCCGTCCTACGACCCGCCCGCCTACGACCAGTCCGGTTACGGGCCGAGGACGGAGCCGCAGCAGCAGTCACCGTCCCAGCCACAGCCGCAGGCCCCGTCCTACACCGACGCCTACGCCGACCCTCAGCCGTCCGCCTACCCGTCGCCCGCCGATCCCCAGGCCACCGGGTACGGCCAGCAGGCCGGGCAGTTCCACGGCGCCGACTCCTACGGCGGGCACCCCGAACCGCAGGCGGCCGCGTCGTACGGCTCCGACAGCGAGCCGAGGCTGACGTTCGACGCGCAGGGGCAGCACTCCTTCCCGCAGCCGCCGGACAACTACGGCCAGCCGTTCACCGGTTACTCCGGCTCCGAGTACGTCCGCCAGACCGAGCCGAACCTGCACTACCCGGCGCCCGACCCGGTCGATCCCCGCTCCCAGCAGATGGCGCAGGCCTACCAGCAGGCGGAGAACTACCAGCAGTCGCAGGCGGGCGCTCCGGAACCGCAGCTGCGCGTCCCCGAGTACACCTCGAACCCCCAGGCCCCCCAGCAGGGCGGAACCTACGACGACCTCGGGTACCCGCAGGCGCAGCCGTACCAGCAGGGCGGCGGCCAGTGGGAGGCCCCGGCCGAGACGACGATGAGGTTCGACCCCGCCGCCTACCAGGGTGACCCGCTCAACGGCCCGAGCCCCTCGGCGCGCTCGTGGGACTCGCAACCCCCGATCGACCCCACCGCGATTTACAAACCGGAGCGCTCGACCCAGGTAACGGGAGAGGAAAGTCCGGACAGAGAAAGGGTGGGTCCCGGTCAGGAGCAGAACATGTCCTGGTACGGTTCCGACCGCCGAGAGCACTGAAGAGCCAGGCGATCGTCACGGGAGACCGGGGTGAACGCCGTATTTGGCAGTAGGACGATCCACTACCGGGGAGAGCAGGTCTTTCCCCGGATACCGGCATGCCGCTTGACGTCACACAGGCCACGCGCGTGTAATTACACACGTGTTGTTACGCCTTCCCGCTGGTGGGTAAGAGGGGAGGCGTTCATAGGGGGGCTCCATTTGCGGGCAGGCGGCAGGGAGGTGTGCAGTGGCCGACCTGGTCATCGCACAGGACAGCATCGCTGAAGAGCAGCTTGGTTGGCAGGAACGCGCGCTGTGCGCGCAAACCGACCCCGAGGCGTTCTTCCCCGAGAAGGGGGGATCCACTCGGGAGGCCAAAAAGGTCTGCCGCTCGTGCGAGGTGCGTGCCGAATGCCTTGAGTACGCTCTGGAGCACGACGAGCGGTTCGGGATCTGGGGAGGGCTCTCCGAGAGGGAGCGCCGCAGGATCAAGCGCGAGGCGGTCTGAGCGGACGATTGACGCGCTCACCGGGGGCCACGGGTTCACGGAGAGTGCTTGATCATATATCGACGGAGCATGTGGCCGACCGGCCACATGCTCCTTTTTTGGTGCATCAGGCATACCTCAACAGAGGGTGCCGTATCGTGGTCGCGCCGATCATCAGCCCTTCCTGAACACGGGACGCATGTCCAGCACCGACTCCCCCCGCCCCAACCACACCGTCACCGCGATCGTCGTGACCCACGACGGCGCACGCTGGCTTGGGGAGACCCTCGCCGCGCTGCTGCGGCAGACCCGCCCCATCGACCGGGCGGTCGGGGTCGACAACGGCAGCAGGGACGGCAGCGCCGCGCTGCTGACCGGCACCCTCGGCCGCAACGCCGTGCTCACGCTGCCACGCTCGACGAGTTTCGGCCAGGCCGTGGCCGAGGTCCTCGACCGGCTCGGGCCCTCGGAGGGAAACGAGTGGCTGTGGCTGCTGCACGACGACTGCGCGCCGGACGACGGCGCGCTCGAAGCCCTGCTGAAGGCCGCCGACGACGACCCCGGCGCGGCCGTACTCGGTCCCAAGCTCCGCGACTGGCTCGACCGGCGGCTCCTGCTTGAGGTCGGCGTCACCGTGGACCTGCGAGGACGCAGGGACACCGGCATCGAGCCCCGTGAGTTCGACCAGGGCCAGTACAGCGGCGCCAGGGACGTGCTCTCGGTCTCCACGGCCGGAATGCTGGTCCGCAGGGACGTCTGGGAGGAGGTCGGCGGCCTCGACCCCTTCCTGCCGTTGTTCCGTGACGACCTCGACCTGTGCTGGCGGATCAGGAGCGCCGGATACCGGGTCCGCAACGTCACCCAGGCCGTCGCCTGGCACGCGGAGGCGGCCGGCAGACGACGCCGCCGCATCACCGTCAGCGGTGACCACCCCCGCCGCCTCGACCGCCGCAACGCCATGTTCGTGGTCATGGCGAACCTGCCCGCGCGGTCGCTGCCGTGGGCGCTGCTGCGCAACCTTTTCGGCTCGCTGGTCAGCACGCTGCTGTTCCTGCTGGCCAAACAGCCCGCCGACGCGCTGGACGAGGCGCTCGCGCTCGGCTCGATCCTCAGGCACCCGGGCAGGCTCGTCAGGGCCAGACGCGCCCGCGCCGCGGGCAGAAGACGCGGCGGCGCCGCGGCGGCCAGGCTGCTCACCCCGCCGGGCGCGGGCTACCGGCGGCTGGCCGACCGGTTCCAGGGCTACCTGGCGGGCAACGGCCTCGTCGAGTCGGCGGGACGCCACCACGCCGCGACCCCCGTCCAGGAGGACGGGGAGGAACTGCTCACCGACGACGTCGGGGCGACCCGGCGCCTGTTCGGCAGTCCGGGCATGGCGCTGTTCCTGGTCCTGGCCGCCGTCACGCTGGTCGCCGAACGCGGCCTGCTCGGCGGCTCCCGGCTGGGCGGCGGCGCGCTCGTCCCCGTGATCGGCGGCGCCTCCGACCTGTGGGACCTCTACACCGAGGGCTACCGTCAGGCGGGACTCGGCGGTGACGGGTGGGCGCCGCCGTACGTGGCGGTGCTCGCCGGACTGTCCACGGTGCTGTTCGGCAAGCCCTGGCTCGCCGTGACCGTGCTGCTGCTCGGCTGTGTGCCGCTGGCCGGGCTCTCCGCCTACACCGCGACCAGGGCGATGATCCCGGGCCGCTGGACCCGCGTCTGGCTCGGCGCCTCCTACGCGTTGCTGCCCGTCGCCACCGGGGCGATCGCGGCCGGGAGACTCGGCACCGCCGTAGTCCTCACGCTGCTGCCCTGCTACGCGGCGCTGGCCACCAGGATGCTGACCGCCGACCCGCGCCGGGCGCGCCGCGCCGCCTGGGGGCTCGGTCTGCTGCTGGCCGTCGGTACGGCCTTCGCCCCGCTGATCTACCCGCTCACGCTGGTCCTGGGCGCGCTGGCCGCGCTCGCCTTCCCCCGCAGGGGACTGACCGGCTCGGTCGTCATCGCCTTCGGCGTCCCGGTGGCGCTGCTGCTGCCCTGGCTGGTCCAGGTGGTCTCCACCCCCGGCCTGCTGCTGCTCGAAGCGGGCCTGCACCGGCCCGAGCTGGTCGACGCCGCGTTGCCCGCCTCCTCGCTGCTGCTGCTCAGCCCCGGCGGTCCGGGAATGCCGCCGCTGTGGGTGACGGGCGGCCTCATCGCCGCCTGCCTGGCCGCGCTGCTGATGCGCCGCGACCGGACGGTCGTCGCCGTCGGCTGGGGCGTCGCGCTCTTCGGCACATTGGTCGCGATCCTGGTCAGCAGAACCCCGGTCACCTCGCTGAACGCCGACACCCGGGCCCCCGCCTGGCCTGGCGTGCCGCTCGCCCTCGCCGCGATCGGCATGCTCGTCGTCGCCGCGCTCACCGCCAACCGCATCGCCGACCTCAGGAGGGCGGGCGGGCCACGCAGGGCCGTGGCGGTCGCCGTCGTCGCCGTCGCGTTCTCGACCCCGGTCCTCGCGGCCGGAATGTGGATCACCAGGGGGGCGGGCGGCCCCCTCGGAGGCGACGTCGGCGACGTGATGCCCGCGCTGGCCGCCCTCAACTCCGGCGGCGGCGAACGGACCCTGCTGCTGCGCGAGAAGGACGGCGCACTGGCCTTCACCGTGCTGCGGGGCCGCACTCCGCTGGTCGGCGAGGCGGACATCCCCACCCCGCCCGGCCCCAGGGAACGGGTCGCCGTCGCCGCGGGAGGACTGGCCTCGGGCAGGGGCGGTGACGACGCCGACGTGCTCGCCTCCTACGGCATACGGTTCGTCGTGGTCGTCCCGCCGGTGACCGAGACGATCAGCCACGCCCTCGACTCCCAGCCGGCCCTGGCCAGGATGAGCCTGTCGCGTGCCATAGGCGTGTGGCAGCTGACCCAGCCGGTCACCGTGCCCCCCACCCCGCCGGGCGACCCCTGGCACGGCCGCTGGCTTTGGGCGCAGGCCGTACTGCTGCTGGTCGTCTCCGTCCTGGCCGCCCCGGGCTCACGCGGCGCCGACAGCCAGCTTCGCACCGAGGTCCCCGAGTCAGGCAGGGAGCCGTCCAGCCGATGAAGTCCCTGATCGAGAACCGGTTCAGCCTCCTCGCGCTCGTCCTGGTCGCACTGCTGGCCCTGTACGGCGTCGCCTCCGCGACCAGGCCCGCTCCCGAGGCCGAACCGGCCAAAGGCCTCAGACGGGTCCCCGTCGCCTCGGTGACGGTCGTCTGCCCCGACCCCGGCGACACCGACGCCGCCGTCGTCACCCCACCGGGCGGCCAAGACGCGGGAACCGCCGCACTCGTCACCGGGGACACCACGGTCACGACCCTGCGGACCCCCGGCACCCTCTGGCACGAGAAGATCCCCGCCAAGTCGGCCCCGCTCGTCGTGACCGCCAAGGCGAACATGGCGGCGGGCCTTGAGGCCTCCCAGACCCGCAGGGAGACCTCGGGCAGGCACCGCGGGCTGGCCGGAGTGCGGTGCGTCGAGCCCGCCGCCGACACCTGGCTGGTCGGCCCCGGGCCCGCGGCGGCCGACGTCACGCTCTACCTCGCCAACCCGGGACTCGCCCAGGCGACCGTCGAGCTCACGGTCTACGCGGGGGAAGGGCCCGTGGTCGCCGACTCGGGCGACGTGATCACCATGAAGCCGGGCGAGACCAGGGCGATCGACCTCAAGGACGTCGCGCCCTCACCGCTCGTCATGGCGGTCGGAGTACGCACCGTCTCCGGCCGGGTCACCGCGGCGGCCCGGGCGATCATGCACGGTGGAAAGGGCGTGGACTGGCTGCCCGCCTCGGCCCCTCCCGCCACCCGCGTCGTGGTCCCCGCCGTCCCCGGCGGAGGCGGCACCCGCCAACTGCTGGTCGCCTCGACCGCCGAGACCGACACCCTGGTCGAGATCAAGGCGATCACCTCGGACGGGACATACGCCCTCAAGGGCAAGGAAGTGCTCGAAGTGCCCGCCGAGTCGGTCGCGACCATGGACCTGTCGAACGCCGTGGACGACCGATCGGCCGCCTTCGTGCTGACCTCGGAGGCCCCCATCCTCGCCGGGGTGACGGTCACCGGGACCGGCAAGAAACCCGATGTGGCCTTCACCGCCGGAGCCGCCCCCGTCGACCTGGGCAGCGTGGTCGCCGACAACCACACCGGAGGAGACAAGGGCGCGAGGCTCGTGCTGAGCGCGCCGGAGACGGCCGGCAAGGTGAGTGTGCGGGTCCTGCCACGCAAGGGAAAGGCACCGGAACCGTTCGAGGTGGACATCCCCGCCGCCCGCACCAAACAGGTGAGCCTCCCCAAGATCGACGGTCCCTTCGGGGTGCTGGTACTACCGGTGCAGGGATCGGGTCCCGTGTACGGCGGGCGGGTGATGGACGAACGAATCAAGAAGGGCCTGGCCCTGACCGTCCAACCCCTCGCCGCGGCCCGAGTGTGGGCTCTGGTGCCGCCTACGACGGAATCGGTGTCTGTGATCATCGCGCTGCCTTCGGCGGCACGGGTCCGGGCGTGTCTCTTTGCGACGCCTGGCGGCGTCGCGGGTTCGGGCGCTTCGGGCCGGCGCTTTCCCTCGTCGTTCGTCCGCTGCGCTCCCTCACTCCTCAGTCCAAGCGCCGGCGCGCCCGAACCGCAACTCCTCACACACGGCACCGGTAAGGCACAAGATCAAAAGCCTCGCGTGTGAGGCGGGAGTGGTGAAGGGGAGTGGTGAGGTAAGGGAGATCTGGCGATGAGGTAAGCCAGCCCGGTTGGGCTAGTCGTCTTCCTCGTAACCGGGGTCCACGGATTCGGGGGACAGACCCAGGAGACCGGCGATCTGTTCGACCACGGTGTCGTGGACCAGGGCTCCGAGCTGGTCGCGGTCGCGGGCCCTGGCCTCAAGGGGGCGCCGGTAGACGATCACGACGGCGGGGCGCTTGCCGACGGCGGGTTCCGAGCGGCCGAACGGGATCGGCTCGCCGGACAGCAGGCCCGGGCCGTCGCCCAGCTCCGACAGCGGCGGCACCTCCTCGATCGCGAACTCGACGGACGCGAGCTGGGCGCCCCAGCGTGGCTTGAGACGGTCCACGGCATCCAGGACGAGATCGTCGAAGCGCTCGCTGCGCGACTTGGCGATCGGCACGTGGGAGGGTGCCAGCGGGCCCCGCATGCCACGACCGTGTCGGTCGCGTTTGCGGGGAGGGCGAGGTCTACCTGGTGCCGGGCTCACGGGCCAAGCTTAGACATGCCTGGTGGGAAGGCGGAAAGGGGTTGACGGGAGGGTGTGCAAGCCGTACAGGCGGGTGGAAGCCGGGACACGTGTCCGAATTGTGGCGACACGCTCGTTAAGAGCGCTCAGATAGTGGCGCCCTGGACGCTTACCGGATACGGTCCCACCGTGAGCCCCGTCCGCCGCTGTTCCCGCACCGCGTGCAGTCAGCCTGCCGTATTCACGCTCACGTACGTCTACGCCGACTCGACCGCCGTTCTCGGGCCCTTGGCGACGTACGCCGAGCCGCACTGTTACGACCTGTGCGCCGAGCATGCGGAGCGGCTCACCGCCCCACGGGGCTGGGAGGTCGTCAGGCTGCCGAGCGACGGAGCGCCGCCGAGCACCGACGACCTCGAAGCGCTCGCCAACGCCGTCCGGGAGGCGGCCAGGCCCGCGACGAAGGGCACCGAGCCCGTGGGCCAGGGAGTCGAGGTCGGGCGTCGTGGACACCTGAGAGTGTTGCGCTCAGCCCAGCCACAGCCCCACCCCGCGCAGCCCCAGCGCGACCGCTGAGCCGTACGTCCCACCCCCGGAGCGGCGAGGGTTCCGGAACCCGGGACACAGCTCAGAAGAACCTCATCACGGAGACTCCCACCTTGCGCCCCCGACAACGGCGCCCGCAGCGGAGAGTCCACCCGGAACGGCCTTCTTCAGCGCTGCGAGTGAAGAGTTTCGCCTGTGCCTTCCCGGTGCCGTGCGCGAGGAGTTTCGGCTTGGGCGCGTCGGTGCTTGGACTGAGGAGCGAAGGAGCGAAGCGGATGAGCGACGAGGGAAAGCGCCGACTCGGAGGCGCCCAAGCCCGCGACGCCGTCAGGCGGAGCAAAGGAACACAGAGACGAGGGAAAGCGCCGACTCAGGGCGCCCAAGCCCGCGACGCCGCAGGCGGAGCAAAGGAACACAGCAGGCGGCGCAAAGGGACACTGACCCCCTAGGCTTGGGGGCGGCAGAGACGAGTCAAAGGGGCGGAGCTGGAGTGGGCGACCTCGCCAGGATCTTCAAGGCGTACGACGTGCGCGGCGTCGTGCCGGACGAGTTAGACGAGGAGACCGCGTGGGCGGTCGGCGCGGCCTTCGTTGAGGTCACCGGTGCCGGGTCCGTCGTGGTCACGCACGACATGCGTGCCTCATCGGCTCCGCTGGCCGCGGCCTTCGCCAGTGGGGCCGTCTCACGCGGGGCCGACGTGGTGGACACCGGTCTCGGCTCGACCGACATGCTCTACTACGCCAGCGGCAGTCTGGGCATGGCCGGGGTGATGTTCACCGCCAGCCACAACCCGGCCCGTTACAACGGCATGAAGATGTGCCGCGCGGGCGCGGTGCCGATCGGCGGGGAGACTGGGCTCACCGAGATCCGCGACCGGGCGGCCGAGCTGCTCGCCTCAGGCGGAGAAAGCGGCGAAGGCGGCGCGGGCGGCGGTACGGTGTCCCGGCGTGACCTGCTGCAAGGCTACGCGGACCACCTGCGCACGCTGGTCGACCTGTCCGGTGCCCGGCCGTTGAAGGTCGTGGTCGACGCGGGCAACGGGATGGCGGGGCACACGGTGCCGGTGGTCTTCGAGGGGCTTCCCGTCGAGTTGACCGCGCTCTACTTCGAGCTCGACGGCGACTTCCCCAACCACGAGGCCAATCCGATCGAGCCGGAGAACCTGCGTGATCTGCAGAAGGCCGTGCTCGACGTGGGCGCGGACATCGGTCTCGCCTTCGACGGCGATGCCGACCGCTGCTGGGTCGTGGACGAGCGCGGTGAGTCGGTCTCGCCCTCCACGATCACCGCGTTGGTCGCCGCCCGTGAGCTGGCCAAGCAGCCCGGCGCCACGATCATCCACAACCTGATCACCTCGCGGGGCGTCCCCGAGATCGTCGCCGAGCACGGCGGGGTCCCGGTCAGGACCCGGGTCGGGCACTCCTTCATCAAGGCCGAGATGGCCAGGAGCGGCGCGGTCTTCGGCGGTGAGCACTCCGCGCACTACTACTTCAAGGACTTCTGGTTCGCCGACACCGGCATGCTGGCCGCGCTGCACGTGCTGGCCGCGCTGGGTGAGCAGGACAGACCGCTGTCGGAGATCCTCGCGGGTTACGCCCGCTACGCCGCCTCCGGGGAGATCAACAGTACGGTCGCCGACCAGCATGCCGCGACGGCGCGGGTCAGGCAGGTCTTCGAGGGCAGGGACGGCGTCACCTTCGACGACCTGGACGGTCTGACCGTCTCCGGCCCCGGATGGTGGTTCAATCTTCGTCCGTCCAACACCGAGCCGCTGCTCAGGCTGAACGCCGAGGCGGCCGACGAGATTCAGATGGCGGCGATCAGGGACGAGGTCCTCGCCGTCGTGAGGAGCTGAGCGCGTGAAGATCGACGAGTGGTTGCTGGAGATCCTGGCCTGCCCCAACTGTAAGTCTCCGCTGCGTGCGGAGCCGGAGGTGGACGAGTTGTCGTGCACTTCGGCTTCGTGCGGGCTGGTCTATCCGGTTCGTGATGACATTCCGGTCCTGCTGGTCGACGAGGCTCGGAAGTCGTGAGCTGGGAGTCGGATCGGCTCGACGACCAGGGATGGCTGACCGAGGGCGACCCCTCGGGCATGTTGCGCGCCGTCGCCGCCTCGGCGGCGCAGGTGCGCATCTCACATCGGGGTGTCCGTGAGGCCGACCTCACCCGGGTGATCGGGGAGGGCAGGCCGAGGGCGATCGTGGTCGCGGGCATGGGCGGTTCCGGCATCGCCGGTGACATCCTCGACGCGGTGTGCGGCAACGGGGCTCCGCTGCCGATCGTGACGGTGCGTTCCTACCAGCTGCCCGGCTGGGTCGGCGCGACGGACCTGGTGGTCGCCGTGTCGTGTTCGGGCAAGACCGAGGAGACGCTCGCGGTGGCCACGGAGGCCGTCCGCAGGGGGTGCCGCCTGCTGGTGCTGGCCGCGGCGAACTCTCCGCTGCACGCGGTCGCCAGGCAGTCGGGCGCGCCGTTCGTGCCGGTGACCACCGGCGGGCAGCCCCGGGCGGCGGTCTGGGCGCTGTCGGTGCCGTTGCTCGTGGTCGCCGCCGAGCTCGGCGTGCTCCAGATGGACGACGGGGTGATCGAGGAGGTCGCCAGGCGCCTTGAGGAGATCGCCCACCGCTGCCGTCCGGTGAGCGAGTCCTTCATCAACCCGGGCAAGACGCTGGCCATGGAGCTGGCGGAGACGGTGCCGATGATCTGGGGTTCCTCCCGGCTCTCGGCCGTGGCCGCCTACCGGTGGGCCAGTCAGCTCAACGAGAACGGCAAGTACCCGGCCGTCTGGGGGCAGATCCCGGAGGCCAACCACAACCAGGTGGTGGCCTTCGACGGCCCGCTGGCGCAGCGGGACATCTTCGCCGACGACGCGGGCCGGTCGCTGCGGCTGTTCATGCTGCGTGACACGGAGGAGCATCCGCAGGAGGCGCGGCGGCGTGAGGCCTCGGTGCGGATGGCCGAGGACAGGGGCGTTCCGGCCACCCAGCTCGTCGCGGAGGGCGCTCATCCGCTTGAGCGGCTCGCGACACTGATCGGGCTGGGCGACTACGCGAGTACCTATCTCGCCCTGGGGTACGGGATCGACCCGACCCCCGTGTCGGCCATCACGGAACTAAAGGCGAGAATTTCCCAATAGTATCCTCTCGTCTTTTTCGGACTAAGTAAGCGGAGGCTGTCGTGAGTGCGGGCGGCGGTACAAAGGCGATCATCGCGGCGTTGAGCGCGAACCTTGCGATCGCGGCGGCCAAGTTCGTCGCCTTCCTGGTCACGACCTCGTCGTCCATGCTCGCCGAGTCGATTCACTCCCTCGCCGACTCGGGGAACCAGGTGTTGCTGCTGGTCGGCGGGAAGCGGGCCGAGCGCAAGCGCACTCCGGAGCATCCGTTCGGCTACGGCAGGGAACGCTACTTCTACGCCTTCGTAGTCGCGGTCGTGCTGTTCACGATCGGTGCGCTCTTCTCCCTCTACGAGGGCTGGCACAAGATCCATGAACCGAAGCCGGTGGAGACGCCGGTTGTGGCCTTCGCGGTGCTGATCTTCGCGATCATCGCGGAGAGCTTCTCCTTCCGCACCGCGATCAAGGAGTCCAACCCGCTGCGCGGCAAGCAGACGTGGACCCAGTTCATCCGCAGGTCCAAGTCGCCGGAGCTGCCGGTCATCGTCCTGGAAGACCTGGGCGCCCTGGTCGGTCTCGTACTGGCGCTGGTCGGTGTGACGCTCGCCGTCATCACCGGCAACGGTGTCTGGGACGGCGTCGGCACGATGGCGATCGGTGTGCTGCTGGCCGCGATCGCGATCGTGCTGGCCGTCGAGATGAAGTCGCTGCTGATCGGCGAGAGTGCCGGCCCCGAGGTCGAGGGCCAGATCATCGCCGCCCTGGAGAGCGCCCCCGAGGTGGTCAGGGTCATCCACATGCGCACGCTCCACCTCGGCCCCGAGGAGCTCCTGGTCGCCGCGAAGATCGCGGTCGACCACGACGACACGGCCGCCGAGGTGGCCAGGGGCATCGACGAGGCGGAGCAGCGCATCCGCTCCGCCGTGCCGATCGCCCGCGTCATCTACCTGGAGCCCGACCTCGACCGGGCCAAGACGGGCGGGATCGCTCCCGGGCCGCACGCGGCCAACGGCCGGGCGTGACCCGGAAGGTTCACGCGCCGGGGACCACCAGTCCCGTCTCGTAGGCGTGGATGACGGCCTGCGTGCGATCACGCAGGTTCAGCTTGGCCAGCAGCCTGGCCACGTGGGTCTTGACGGTGTGCTCGGTGACCACGAGGCGGGACGCGATCTCGGCGTTCGACAGCCCCTGGGCGATCAGCCGCAGCACCTCGACCTCACGCGGGGTCAGCGGCCCGCCGTCCCCGGCGGGCCTTCGCTGCCGGGAGAACTCGGCGATCAGCCGTCTGGTGATCCTGGGGGCCAGCAGCGCGTCCCCACGGGCCACCGTCCGCACCGCCTCCGCCAGGTCTCCGGCCCTGACGTCCTTGAGCAGGAACCCGCTCGCCCCCGCGGTGAGCGCGTCGTACACATAGTCGTCGAGGTCGAACGTGGTGATCATGATGATCCTGGTCGCCTCGGTCTCCAGGATCCGGCGGGCCGCCTCGATGCCGTTCATCTCCGGCATCCGGATGTCCAGCAACGCGACGTCGGGATGGGTCCGCCGTGCCAGCCGTACGGCCTGGGCACCGTCGGGGGCGGTTCCCACGACGGTGATGTCGGGCTGGGCCGCGAGCACCGCGGCGAAGCCCCGCAGCACGACCGGCTGGTCGTCGGCGATCAGCACCCGGATCCGGTCGTCCGCGGCCGTCCCGGGAAGAGCCTCGGTCTGAGGGCCGGGGAGGGCCTCAGACCGGGAACCGGGGAGGGCGTCGGCCGGAGGGTCGGTGACGGCCTCGGCGGAGGGGCCGGGGGGAGGTTCGGGGAGGGTCATTCGAGGGGGAGACCCACCTGGATGAGGAAACCACCGGAGGGGCCGGGGCCCGCCTTGAACCAGCCACCGAGGGCGAGGGCGCGTTCGCGCATGCCGACCAGACCGTGCCCGTTCTCGGTGTCGCCGGAGGGGCCGGGGCCGTTGTCGGTGATCCGCAGCGCCAGCAGGGCCGGGCGGTAGGCCAGTTCGATCGAGACCCGGGCGCCGGGCGCGTGGACGCGGACGTTGGTCAGCGCCTCCTGGACGATCCGGTAGGCGGAGACGTCCACGGCCTGCGGCAGCGGGACCTCCTCCCCGATCACATCGAGGTCGACCTCGCCCTCGTGCCGTTCGATCAGCTCGGGAAGCCGCGCCAGCCCCGGTTGTGGCGCGGTCTCCGGGGCGGTGACGACGTCGGCGCGCAGCACGCCGAGCAGGCGGCGCATCTCGGTGAGCGTGGTCCGGGCGGAGGTCGCGATCTCGGCGAACTCCTGGAGGGTCCGTTCGTCGAGGCCGTCGAGTGTGTAGGGAGCGGTCTCGGCCTGCACGGCGATCTTCGAGACGGAGTGGGCCACGATGTCGTGCATCTCCCTGGCGATCCTGGCCCGCTCGGCCATCGCGGCCTGCTCCCTGAGCGTCTCCAGGTTGCCCGCGCGCATCTCCGTGATCGTGCTGGCGCTGCGCCGTACATGGGCGAGGAAGATCAGCAGGACGGTTCCGAGGAGCAGGATGACGAGCCGGGAGACAGTCTCGCTGCCGATCGTGGTGATGGACGGCACCTCCCTCCCGTTCCGCAGGAACACGGCCCCCAGGAACAGGATCGCCAGGGCGCCGATGACCAGCCCGACGACGAGCGGGCCGACGATCCGCGCGATCGTGTAGAGGGTGAGCGCGCCGGAAAGCACCACGGCGAACGGGGGATAGTCAGGCAGTACGCCGGTGTAGAGCAGGCAGAGCGCGCCGAAGGAGACCAGCGCGACGACCGCCCAGGGGTGCCTGCGCCGCACGACGTGCGGCAGTGTGGCGAGCACGGCGGCCAGCATGGTCAGGGAGGACCGGCCGCCGAGCTGGGCCAGGGCGAGGAACATGAGCAGGACACCGACGGCGACGTCGGTGAGGGGGGAGGCGATGACCCGCCGGAGGTTCAGGGCGTCGACCCTCCGTTCGGCCTCGGTCAATACGGTTGCGACGTTCATGGGGAGAATTGTCGCGACGGAGGCCGTCCGGCGTCGTCACTCCTGGGAGCGACCTTCCCGGCGTCGGGAGCTCGTCTCAGGAGCGCCCCTGGAGCAGGCGCAGGGCCTTCTCCTTCTCGAAGTCCAGTGCTCTGCGCGGGGCCTGGAGGCGACCGATCCGCAGCCCGAGATCCCGTACGGCCTGCGCGACGGCGGGCTCGCTCAGCACCCGCAGCGCGAACGCCAGCTCGGCGGGGGAGACGTCGAAGCGCTTCTCCAGCTCGACGCCCTGCGCCACGGCGGCCAGCTCCTCCTGGCCGAAGCGGCGGTGCGCCCCCTGGGTCCTGACGGGCGGGAGCAGTCCCAGGGCCTCGCGGTAGCGGAGCATTCTGGGGGACATTCCCAGCCGTTTCGCGGCCTCGGTGATCCGCATATCGCGCCTTTCCTGGAAACCTCACATTCTTGTGTAAGGTTACCGCCTCTCAAGGTGCGCGGAGCCGTACCGGGCGCCTACACTCACTTCGTCTGCTTTCCGGTGGAGTGAGAGCCGTGCCCGGAAGCGAAGCGGGGCCGCGCACGCGGCGAGCCCGGCGGGGGCATGCGGCGCCAGACCATCAACCAGAGGGGTTAATTCATGGACTTCAAGGTCGCCGACCTTTCCCTGGCCGCTTTCGGGCGTCGGGAGATCCAGCTCGCCGAGCACGAGATGCCGGGTCTGATGGCCGTCCGCAAGGAGTACGCGGACTCCCAGCCGCTGGCCGGCGCGAAGATCATGGGCTCGCTGCACATGACCATCCAGACCGCCGTGCTGATCGAGACGCTGGTCGCGCTCGGCGCCGAGGTCCGCTGGGTGAGCTGCAACATCTTCTCCACCCAGGACCACGCCGCCGCCGCCGTGGTCGTCGGCCCCGAGGGCACCGTCGAGGACCCCAAGGGCGTTCCGGTCTTCGCCTGGAAGGGCGAGACCCTGGAGGAGTACTGGTGGTGCACCGAGCAGGCGCTCGTCTGGCCCGGCGGTGACGGCCCCAACATGATCCTCGACGACGGTGGCGACGCGACGCTGCTCGTCCACAAGGGTGTCGAGTACGAGAAGGCCGGTGCCGTCCCCGGCGCCTCCGAGGGCGACTCCGAGGAGTGGCAGGTCATCCTGGAGCTGCTGCGCCGCACGGTCGGGCCGGACAAGCGCTGGACCGAGATCGCCTCGCGCATCAAGGGCGTCACCGAGGAGACCACCACCGGTGTCCACCGCCTGTACGAGATGTTCAAGGCGGGCTCGCTGCTCTTCCCGGCGATCAACGTCAACGACTCGGTGACCAAGTCGAAGTTCGACAACAAGTACGGCTGCCGCCACTCGGTCATCGACGGCCTCAACCGCGCCACCGACGTGCTGATCGGCGGCAAGGTCGCGGTCGTGGCCGGTTACGGTGACGTCGGCAAGGGCTGCGCCGACGCCCTCAAGGGCCAGGGCGCCCGGGTCATCGTCACCGAGATCGACCCGATCTGCGCGCTCCAGGCGGCCATGGACGGCTTCCAGGTCACCACGCTCGACGACGTCGTCGGCATCGCCGACATCTTCGTCACCACGACCGGCAACTTCGACATCATCACCGCCGACCACATGTCGCGGATGAAGCACAACGCGATCGTGTCCAACATCGGCCACTTCGACAACGAGATCGACATGGCCGGCCTGGCCAAGATCCCGGGCATCGTCAAGACCGAGGTCAAGCCGCAGGTCCACACCTGGGCCTTCCCCGACGGCCGTCAGATCATCGTGCTCGCCGAGGGCCGTCTGATGAACCTGGGCTGCGCCACCGGTCACCCCTCGTTCGTCATGTCCAACTCGTTCACCAACCAGGTGATCGCCCAGATCGAGCTGTTCACCAAGACCGAGCAGTACCCGGTCGGCGTCTACGTGCTGCCCAAGCACCTGGACGAGAAGGTCGCCCGCCTCCACCTCGACGCCCTCGGCGTGAAGCTCACCAAGCTCACCAAGGAGCAGGCGGAGTACATCGGCGTGGATGTCGAGGGCCCCTACAAGGCCGACCACTACCGTTACTGATCGAACCGTCAGACCCGGCCCCCGCGTGGCACGCGGGGGCCTTCGGGCCATCTGGGGAGGACCGTGGACAGCGCGCTGACGGCCGCCGGGGAGCGGCGGATCGGGTGGGCGGCACGGGCGATGCCGGTGCTCACCGCGATCGGGGAACGGTTCGCGGCCGACGAGCCGTTCGACGGGCTGCGGATCGCCGCCTGTCTGCACGTGACGGCGGAGACCGCCGTCCTCATGGGTGCCCTTCGGGCGGGCGGGGCCGAGATCGCGCTGGCCGCCTCCAACCCGCTGTCCACCCAGGACGACGTGGCCCAGGCCCTCGGCGCGTACGGCGTGCGCGTGCACGCGCTGGCGGGGGTCGACCGGCAGACCTACTACCGGCACATCCACCAGGCCCTGGACATCGTCCCCGACCTGGTTCTCGACGACGGCTGTGACCTGGTCAACATCCTGCACACCGAGCGGACCGAACTCCTCGAAACGGTCTCCGGCGGCTGCGAGGAGACCACGACCGGGGTCATCAGGCTCCGGCAGATGGCGGCGGAGCGGGCGTTGCGCTTCCCCGTCGTCGCGGTCAACGACACCCGGACCAAGCGGATGTTCGACAACCGGTACGGCACCGGCCAGTCGACCCTGGACGGCATCATGCGCGCGACCAACACGCTGCTGGCGGGCAAGGTCGTGGTGGTCGCCGGGTTCGGCTTCTGCGGCCGGGGGGTGGCCGAGCGGGCCAGGGGCCTGGGCGCCCGGGTCGTCGTCACCGAGATCGACCCGGTCAAGGCGCTCGACGCCTCGCTGCAGGGCTACGACGTGCGGACCATGGCCGCCGCGGCGGCGGTCGGCGACGTGTTCGTCACCGTGACCGGCAACCGCGACGTCATCAGGGGTGAGCACCTGGCGGCGATGAAGGACGGCGCGATCCTGGCCAACGCCGGCCACTTCGACGTCGAGATCGACGTCAGGGCCCTTGAGGAACTGGCCCGCGAGGTGCGGCCCGGGGTGCGGCCGAACACCGACGAGTACGTCCTGGCCGACGGGCGCAGGCTGCTGCTGCTGGCCGAGGGCCGTCTGGTGAACCTCACGGCCGCCGAGGGGCACCCGGCCGCCGTCATGGACATGTCCTTCTCCGCCCAGGCCCTCGCCGTGGCCTGGCTTGCCCGTGAGCGGGCCCGGCTCGAACCCGGCGTCTACGACGTTCCCGAGGAGGTCGACGTGGAGGTGGCGCGGCTCAAACTCGCCGCCGCGGGCATCGAGGTGGACCACCTGACCACGCAGCAGGAGGAGTACCTGCGCTCCTGGCGTCTGGGCTCCTGACCTCAGGGGGAGGTCAGGAGACGGGCCATCCTGCGGATCTCCCCGGCCTGGACCGTGGCGATCTCGTTGGCCATCTCCTCGATCCTCAGGTGCGAGCCGTTGGTCAGGACCTCCGCCGACATCGTGATCGCGCCCTGGTGGTGGGCCGTCATCAGCCGTAGGAAGAGCCGGTCGAACTCCGGGCCCGAGGCGGCGGCCAGGGCGCTGAGCTGCTCGGGGGTGGCCATGCCGGGCATGGCGCCGTGATTCGTGTGGTGGTCCGGCAGCCGCATGCCCTGCTCGGTCAGCCACCGGGACATGACCTGGATCTCCGGTCCCTGTGAGTCCCTGATCCGGGAGGCCAGGGCGCGGACCGTCGGGTCGCCCGCGTGGGTGAGGGCCAGGGTCGCCATCTCCAGGGCCTGCCGGTGGTGGACGATCATGTCCTGCGCGTACCGCACGTCGGCCGCGTTCGCCGTCGGGGTGGGCACCGCCGTCGCAGCCTCGTCCGCCCCGAGCGTCCTGGCGGCCTCGCCCGGCCTGCCGGGCGCGATGACGGGCGCGGTCGACAGCGGTGTGGACAGCGCCGCCGGTCGCCCGCCGGTGGAGCAGGCGGTGGCCGACAGGGCCGACAGGATCGTGAGAACGGCGAGCACCAGCCTGACGCGCACCCGGCCTCCTTCGTGATCTCCCGACTCCCCCGGGCAAGGACGATAACCCGGCGAGAGAAAGGAGTAAAGGCCGCAGAACGGGAAAATTTACTGACGTAGTCAGGTCTTGTGGCGACTGCCGTTCGGATAAACAATTCAGTTATTTATCTGTGCTTTATGGCATAAGCGGCAAGGAGGACCACCGGTGTTATCCCCTCTCAGGAAGGGCCTTGGCGGCCGATTCCTGATCGCGGCCGCGGCCGCGGCGGCGCTGACCCTGGCCACCGTACCGGCCCAGGCCTCCGATCTCCCGGCCCCCGGCCAGGTGGTCACCAGTGCGAATGTGACGCATGTGACGAACGTTCCCAAGCCCGCCGGGCTGGAGAAGACCATCAACACCGACATCGCATTCCAGGGTGACTATGCGTTCGTCGGAAATTACGGCGGTTTCTCTATCTACGACATCCGCGACCCGAAACACGTCAAGGTGGTCAGCAGTGTCGTATGCCCCGGTTCCCAGATGGACGTCACCGTCCACGACAACCTGCTGTTCACCGCGGTCGACTCCTCCCGCAACAACGACTCCTGCAGCAGCACCGCGCAGAGCGCGTCGGTCAAGGAGTCGTGGGAGGGCGTACGGATCTTCGACATCAGCGACAAGGCACATCCGAAGTACATCAAGTCGGTCGAGACGAACTGCGGCTCCCACACCCTGACCCAGGTGCCGGGCAAGGGCAGGGACCGCTGGAGGAACGTCTACCTGTACGTCTCCTCCTACAGCCCCAACGCGGCCTTCCCCGACTGCCAGCCGCCGCATGACAAGATCTCGATCATCAAGGTGCCGCTGCGCAAGCCGGCGGACGCCGCGGTCGTCAGCACGCCGGTCGTCTTCCCCGACGGCGGCAACGAGACCCAGCCCGGTCTGCTGCTGCCGACCACCGGCTGCCACGACATCACCGTCTACGCGGAGAAGGACATCGCGGCCGGGGCCTGCATGGGTGACGGCGTGCTGCTGGACATCTCCGACCGGGAGAACCCGGTCGTCACGGCCCGGGTGACCGACCCGAACTTCGCCTTCTGGCACTCGGCGACGTTCAACAACGAGGGCACCAAGGTCATCTTCACCGACGAACTCGGCGGCGGCGGCGCGGCCACCTGCAACGAGGAGACGGGGCCCAACCGGGGCGCCGACGCCATCTTCGACATCAGGCGCGGCGAGCTGGTCTTCAAGAGCTACTTCAAGATCTCCCGCTACCAGGGGGAGACCGAGAACTGCGTCGCGCACAACGGCTCACTGATCCCGGTCAGGGGCCGCGACATCCTGGTCCAGGCGTGGTACCAGGGCGGCGTCTCCGTCATCGACTTCACCGACTCGGCCCGCCCGAAGGAGATCGGCTTCTTCGAGCGCGGTCCCGACCCCAGCGGCGGAGCCGGCGGCATCTGGTCGGCCTACTACTACAACGGCTACGTCTACGGCAGTGACTTCAACTTCGGACTCGACGTCCTCAACATCAGCGACCGGCGCACCGACCTGGCGAAGTGGGTCCGCTTCGATCGGTTGAACGTGCAGACCCAGACCTCCTACAGGGGCTGGTTCGGCGTCGGGGCGGAGTGACCGTTCCCCTTCTCCCGTGCCCCGGTCCGTCATGACCGGGGCACGTCGGTGTTCAGGCGGGCGGGACGAAGCCGCCGGGGGTGGTCGTGGGAGGCGACTGCGGCACCTGCGGGGGCCGAGGGGCCTGTGCCGGGGCGGCGAAGGGCGGGCCGTACGGCGGGGGCGGCGGGGCGGGCGGCTGCGGATAGGGCTGGTACTGCGGGGCCTGGAACGGGGCCTGGAACCGGGGGTCGGGCGGGGGAGCGCCGATCCGCTGCGCCAGCCGTACCTGGTCACGCCTGCGGCGCTCGGCCAGTACGGCGGTCAGGTAGGCGAACGGCGGCACCCCGGACGGCGGGGGCGGTGAGACGAAGGCCGACATCTCGGTGGCGATGCGCACCCCCATCTCGTGCTGAACGGCGGGCGAGAGGTCGTGCCAGCGCATGAGGTACTGCCTGGCGGTCGCGGCGACCCCCTCGGGCAGCCGGGACAGTTCGAGCGTCGCGGCCCAGGCGGCCAGCGGTGGTGGCATCTCCAGGGGCGGGCCGTACTGCCTGGGGGAGCGCTCGGCGATCACGACGGTGCCCGCGAAGACGTCACCGAGTCGCTTGCCCTTCTCGGAGATCAGCGAGCCGATCAGCGCCGGGGCACCGCCGAGCATCCAGAACTCCACCATTCCGGACAGGCCGCGGAACAGGGCCTGCCGGAACCGCTCCGGGCCGCCGTCGTCGCTGACGACCCTGAGTCCGAGGGCGAGTTTGCCCAGGCTGCGACCCCTGCTGAGGGTCTCGAAGACCACGGGGTAGCCGACGAGCACGGACACGGTGAAGGCGATGTAGAGCATCACGACCAGTGCCCCGTCGGCGTTCCAGGCCAGGACGCCGATCAGCTGGGAAACGCCGAACAGCGTCACGAACTGGACCGTCATGTCGATCAGCAGTGCCAGGGCCCGGCTCGGTAGCTGGGCGATCCGGACTTCGACGACGACGGCCTCGCCGGTTACGACATCGGTCACATCAGCACCCTACCTATGACGGACCATCTCACTCCCCTACGCAGTTGGTCACTCCCCCTCGAACCGCCAGCGTGTCGCCGTCGAGCCGTCGGCGCCGTAGCCGAAGGCGCGGGTCGGGACGATCCGGTAGACACCGTACTCGGGGGAGCCGGGCAGGTCGTCGGCGAAGGCGGAACCGTCACGCACCGACAGCCCCCAGCCGTACTTGGCCCCGAACGCGTCGAGGACCCGCCTGATGCCGTTCTCGTCCGTGATCCGTACGGCCTCGCCCTCGATGACGAGGTCGAGTGTCTCGTCGGCGGCGGTGAGGACGCAGCGGGGGTCGCCGGCGAGGTTCCTGCTCTTGCGGGAGTGGGGGCGGCTGGTGAAGCAGGGCGCGCCGTCGACCCAGACCGGCATCAGCGGCACGGCGTGCGGGCCGCCGGCCGGCCGTCCGGTCGACAGCCACGCCCGGTGCGCCGACTCGACGCACGTCCGTGCCAGGTCCCAGGACTTCACCGTCGCCGGGTCGGTGCTGATGGGGGTGGCGTCGGCCTCGCTGAACAGGAGTTCGGCCACCGGGTTCTTCGACATCGCGGATCAGTCCTCTCCTTGTCAGTTCCCTGAGGGAACTCATAGGGCGACCGTAGCAGAGACCATTCCCTGAGGGAACCCACTCGCCTAGACTGGGCCGATGCAACGCACTCGGTTCGGTGACATGGCCTGTTCCATCGCCCGCACGCTGGACGTCGTGGGCGAGCCGTGGTCGCCGTTGATCCTGCGGGACGTCTACGTCGGCATGAACCGCTTCGAGCAGATCCAGCAGGACCTGGGCATCTCCCGCAAGGTGCTCGCCGAACGGCTCAGATGGCTGACCGAGAACGGCGTGCTCGAACGACGGGCGTACTCGGAGCGGCCACCCCGCTACGAGTACCTGCTCACCGCCAAGGGCAGGGAGCTGTGCGACCTGCTGCTGGTGATGGTGCGCTGGGGTGACCGCTGGACCTCGGGAGAGGCGGGGCCGCCGGTGCTCTACCGCCATCACGCCTGCGGCGAGATCGGCCACGTCGAGCTGTGCTGCTCCTCGTGCGGGCAGCCGATGCGCGCCACCGACGTGGACGTACTGCCCGGCCCGGGAGCGGGCGGGGGGCCGCTCAGAACTCCAGACGCGGAGCCGACCGGCTGAGCGTCACGGCCTTGGGCGCGACCGGCCAGACCTCGCCGAGCCGCCCGGCGACCGTGGCCGTGAGCTCCTCGACGTCCTTGGCCGCCGAGTCGTGCAGCGCCTCGGCGACGATCAGGACCGAGGCGGTGCCCGGCCGTACGGCGGACAGCCCGCTCTGCCGGTTCGTCCACCGGCGGGCGTGCGCCCGGCCCTCGGCGTCGGCGAAGACCACCTCGCGCGGCTCGGGGTTCTCGGTCTCGCCGGAGAAGGTCAGGTAGGTCTCCTCCCCGGTCGCGTGCCTGACCTCAAGGCCCCCGGAGACGTTGGCCAGGTCGAACACGGCGATCGGGATCGCGAACGCGATCGAGACCGCGTTGCACAGGTCGATCAGCGGGTGGATCCGGGGAAGGTCCCCCTCCTTCTTGAAACGCCGCAGCAGCGCCTCGGAGGCGCAGCGGTACTGGGTCGGCTTGAGACCCATCTTGGAGAAGGTCCGCCGCCAGGCCTGGATCTCGGGGAACTCGGCCTCGGGGCCTGCCGCGAGCCGCCGCCCGGCGACGGCGGCGAACTCCGTGACCCGCTCCTCGACGGACGCCTCCGGGGTGATCCCGGTGGCGAGGACCACTCCGGCGGCGAGGCCGGGGTGCTCCGCCCAGATGTCGTCCGCGTGCTGGAAGTACATGAGGCCGCTCCCCGTGGGTTCATGTGTCTAGGAGGACACCGTAACCGGTGTCGATCACCGGTACGGCTCGCGCGAACGGGGCGGGGACGGGTCAGGAGAGACGGGCGGTGAGGGCGGCGGCGTCGGCGGGGCCGAGCCGGACGCCGAAGGTCTCCTCAAGGACCTTCGGCACCTCGCCGGGTTCGAGGTGCCGCTCCTCGGCCGAGCCGTCGGGGCGGTGGGCGGTCAGTGTGGTCCCCAGCAGGCCGTACAGGACCCCGGGGCCGGGCCGCCTGACCACGAGACGGTTGACGAACGGCGAGTTCGGATGAGTTGAGATGTAGTGATTTATCATGACGTAGTCGACAGGGTGGCGCGGGTCGAGAGTGAAGGAGTGCAGGTCGAGCCAGCCGTCCGCGGGGCCGCGCAGGGAGTTCAGCACCCACTCCTGCCCGGCCCGTTCCAGCCGGAAGCGCCGGCCGTCCTGCTCCGACTCGGCGCCCTCGACCAGCTCGATCGGCTCGGTCGGTCCCTCGCCGAAGCCGACGTCGCAGATCCACCTGCTTTCCGGGGACCCGGGCACCTCGACCAGCAGGAGCGCGTGCGTCGCGGCCCGCAGCCTGTCCGAGCCCATCCGCACCCGTGCGGCGAGCCCCGTCACGCCGAACCCCAGCCGTTCGAGCGCCGCGGCGAACAACCGGGTGTGCTCGTAGCAGTAGCCGCCGCGTGCCCCGCGCACCATCTTGTCCTGAAGGGTTTCGAGGTCGAGGAGGACCGGGCGGCCCAGCACGACCTCCAGGTTCTCGAAGGGGATCGCGGCCGCGTGCGCCCGCTGCAGGGCGCGCAGCGTCCGCGCGGTCGGCGCGAGGTCCCCCTCGAAGGAGATCCGCGCCAGATAGGCCGCCAGATCCAGCGCCTCGCCGTCCCAGCCGCGTCCCGCCTGGTTCATGTCCCGCCCCCGTCCGGCTCGACCACTCCACAGGCCCCCGAATCTAGAACCTCAACCCCCCTTGAGGTCAAGAAGGGTTCCCGGGTACGGCATTAGGCTTTCCCGGTGGACATCGACGCCTTCGTCAACGCGCACCGCCCCGTCTGGGACCGCCTTGAGGAGCTGGTACGGCGCCGCAGGTCGCTGGACGGCGCCGAGATCGACGAACTCGTCGAGCTCTACCAGAGGGTCGCGACGCACCTGTCCATCGTGCGCTCAGGCCGGGCGGACCCGTTCCTGGTCGGGCGGCTCTCCGCGCTGGTGGCCAGGGCCCGTTCCGCGGTGACCGGCGCGCACACCCCCGCCTGGCGGGAGTTCGTCCGCTTCTTCACGGTCTCCTTCCCCGTGGTCGCCTACCGCGCCCGCTGGTGGTGGATCGCGACGACCGGGGCGTTCCTGCTGGTCTCGGTGGTCATGGCCGTCTGGGTCGCGCGTGACCCCGCGGTCCAGGCCGCGGTCGGCACGCCGGAGGAGATCCGTCAGCTCGTCGAGCACGACTTCGCCGACTACTACTCGGAGCACCCCGGGGCCTCGTTCGCGGGTCAGGTCTGGGTCAACAACGCCTGGGTCTCGATGCAGGTCATCGTGATGGCCATCCTGCTCGGCCTGCCGATCCCGTACATCCTGTGGCAGAACGCGGCCAACGTGGCCGTCTCCGCCGGGCTGATGGCCTCCCACGACAGGCTGGACGTCTTCTTCGGGCTCATCACCCCGCACGGCCTGCTCGAACTGACCGCCGTCTTCCTGGCCGCCGCCGTCGGCATGCGCCTGGGCTGGACGGTCGTGAGCCCGGGACCGCGCGGGCGGGGCGAGGTCCTCGCGGAGCAGGGCAGAGCCGTGGTGAGCGTGGCGCTCGGCCTGGTCGTCGTCCTGCTGGTCTCCGGGCTCATCGAGGGCCTGGTCACCCCCTCCGGCCTGCCGACCTGGGCACGCGTCGGCATCGGGGTCGTCGCGGAGGCGGCCTTCCTGGCCTACGTGATCTTCTTCGGCCGCCGTGCCGTGGCCGCCGGGGAGACCGGAGACCTGGAACGGGCGCCCGACCTGGCCCCGAGCGCCGGATAGGAGCCCGGGGACCGGATCACAGGCGGCCCGCGGCCTTCAGGGCGAGGTAGGCGTCGGCGAGGGCGGGGGCGATCTGCTCGGGGGCGGCGTCGACGACCTCGACGCCGTGCCGCCTGAGCCGGGCGGTGATCCTGCGCCGCTCGGCGCTGTGCCGTTCGGCCGCCGCGGCGTTGTAGACCAGTTCGGCGGTGCCGCGCCCGGCCTCCATCGCCGTGACCTGGGGGTCGGAGACGGCGGCCAGCAGTACCAGGTGCCGGGAGGAGAGCTGGGGGAGCACGGGCAGCAGCCCCTCCTCGAGCGAGGCCGGGTTCAGGTCGGTGAGCACCACGACCAGGCAGCGCCGCTTCGCCCTGGACAGCACGGCCGAGACCATGTCCGCCGAGTCGGCCTCGATCAGCTCGGCCTCGATCGGGGCCATGGTGTTGACCAGGGTGGACAGCAGGTCGCCACGGCCCGTGCCGGAGACCCAGGCCCGCACCGCGCGGTCGTGGGCCATGAAGTCGACCCGGTCGCCCGCCCGCGAGGCCAGCGCGGCCAGCAGCAGGGCCGCGTCCATCGACCAGTCGAGGCGCGGCCAGCCGGGCGCGACCCCGGTTCCACCAGGGATGTCCCGGTTCCGGGGAAGCTCACCCGCGAGCGGGATCGGGGCGGTGCCGACCCGCCCCGCCGAGGTGCGCCCGGTGTCCAGGACGATCAGCACCCGGCGGTCGCGTTCGGGACGCCAGGTGCGGACCACCACGTCGTGGCGGCGGGCGGTCGCCCGCCAGTCGATCGAACGGACGTCGTCACCGACCACGTACTCGCGCAGCGAGTCGAACTCGGTGCCCTGCCCTCTGATCATCGAGGGGTGCCTGCCCTCAAGTTCCCTGAGCCTGGACAGCTTTGCGGGCAGGTGTTTACGGCTGAGGAACGGCGGCAGCACCCGGACCGACCACGGCACGCTGTGGGAGCCCTGGCGGCCCGCGATGCCCAGCGGGCCCAGCGTCCGCACGGTGACCGTGACCGCCTCCCGGTCCCCCCTGCGGGACGGGGTGAGCGTCGTGACCAGGCGGCGGCGCTCCCCGGGAGGGACGTCGAGGACGAAACGGCGCGGAGCCGCCCCTGCCGACGGGGGCCAGGCGTCCCTGAGCAGCCCCTTAGCCCTGCGGGGGCCGGGGTTCTCCACGATCAGCTCGACCGTCGCGGTCTCGCCGAGCCGTACCAGGCGGTCTCCCGCGCGGCTCAGGCGCAGCGGTCGCACGCCCGCGGCCAGCGCCAGGTCGATCGCGACCAGCGCGACCAGCAGCAGCGCGACGGCGGCGACCGCCAGGCCGGGCCTGGGCGCGAACAGCACGACCAGCGTCCCCAGCAGAGCCAGCAGCGCGGCCCGTCCTGTCAGTGCCATGCCCGCACCGCCTCGCCCTCTCCTTCGCGCGTCCTCGCCACGATGGGTGCCACGGTCAGCGGGGGACGGGGACGGAGGCGAGGATGGCGTCGATCAGGCCGTCCGCGGTCGCGCCCTCTAGCTCGGCCTCGGGGCGCAGCTGGATCCTGTGCCGCAGCGCGGGCCTGGCCAGGGCCTTGACGTCGTCCGGAGTCACGTAGGAACGGCCGGAGAGCCACGCCCAGGCGCGGGCGCCTGCGAGCAGCGCGGTGCCGCCACGTGGTGAGACGCCGAGCTGCAGCGACGGCGACTGGCGGGTCGCCCTGGCGATGTCCACGATGTAGCCGAGCACCTCGGGTCCGGCGTGCACCTGGCTGACGGCCGCCCGTCCGGCGTCCAGGTCCTCGACGGTGGCGACCGCCCTGACGTGGGACAGGTCACGCGGGTCGAAGCCGAGCGCGTGCCGTTCCAGCACCGCGATCTCCTGGTCGCGGGCGGGCAGCGGCACGGTCAGCTTGAGCAGGAACCGGTCGAGCTGTGCCTCGGGGAGCTGGTAGGTGCCCTCGTACTCGACCGGGTTCTGGGTCGCGGCCACGATGAACGGCTCGGGCAGCGCGCGCGCCCTGCCCTCGACGCTGACCTGGCGTTCCTCCATCGCCTCAAGAAGGGCCGCCTGCGTCTTCGGAGGCGTGCGGTTGATCTCGTCGGCGAGCAGCAGGTTGGTGAAGACCGGGCCCTGCCTGAACTCGAACTCCGAGGTCTTCGCGTCGTAGATCAGGGAGCCGGTGACGTCGCCGGGCATCAGGTCCGGGGTGAACTGCACCCGCTTGAAGTCCAGGGAGAGCGCGGCGGACAGCGTCTTGACGAGCAGGGTCTTGGCGACGCCCGGTACGCCTTCGAGCAGCACGTGCCCCCGGCAGAGCAGGGCGATGACCAGCCCGGTCACCACCGCGTCCTGCCCGACCACGGCCTTGGCGACCTCGGCGCGCAGCGCGCTGAGGGCCTCACGTGCCTCACGCGCCCTGTCGGTCCCCGCGACGGGGGGCGCAGGGGGCCCAGGGGGCACAGCGGGCCCGGCGGGCCCGGCGGGGAAGGAGGCGGGCGGTCCGGGAGGCGGGGCGGGGGGCGCCGCGAAGCCGCCCTGGCCGCCGGGGAAGGGCGCCTGGGGCCCCGGGGACGGCGTGCCGCCCTGACCGCCGTTGCCCGGCGGCGTGCCCGCGGGGTCGCCGCCGGTCCCGGGATCGGGGTATCCGGCGCCCGGCTCGCTGCGCTCGCTCACGACTCTCTGACCTGCCTTTCCAACATGTCAAGGTATGCGGCCACGGCTATCAGCCCGGCCTCGTCCGCCGGTGCCCGGCCGTACAGGGCGGAGCCCACGTAGGCGGCGGGCTGACCGGTCCTTTCGGCGATCGCGCCGACCACGGCTTCGGGGCCCGCGGTCGCGGGCAGTCCGAGCCTGGGGGTCACGCGGTCGACGAAGCCCGTCCTGAGGGCCGAGACGGCCCGGTCACGGGCCCGCCTCGCCCGGTAGAGCCTGGCCCGTCCCTCGACGGTCTCCGCCGCCCTGACCACGACCGGAAGGCGTTCGGTCACCACGGGACCGAGCCTGCGGCCCTGCCAGAGCGCGAGCAGGAGGACCACGACGGCCAGTTGCACGACGGCCCAGACAACCGCGGACGGGATGAGGTCGTACAGGGTCGGAGGCGTGGCGCTCACGGTGGGCGGCGTCTCCGGGGCGACGAGCCAGACCAGCGTGGGCCGCGTCCCGGCCAGGTTCATCGCCAGCGCGGCGTTGCCGTCCTCGGTCAGGCGCAGGTTGCTCATGAACTGGCCGTCGCCGACGACCGTGATCGTACGGCCCGCCTCCTCGTAGCTGACCAGGGAGGGGGAGCCGTCCGCCGGGTAGCAGCCGGTCGCCCACGAGGGGGCGGTGAAGGTCGGCCCGCCCAGGTAGGCGCTGCCCGCCCTGGCCGCGGCGGGCAGCGCGCAGCGCGGCTCGCGCGAGCGCGTCCGCGCCTCAGGGCCTGGGGTGACGCCGGGGGCCAGCCTGCCGAGGTACGGCTGGGCGCCGATCACCAGCCGGTCCGCGGGAGTCGCGGCCAGCTGGTCGGCCTCCTCCTCGGTGAGGAAGGAGGTGTCGCCGAGCAGCAGCATGCTGCCGCCGGGGGCCTTCGGGGTTCCGGCGGCCTCGACGGCCTCGGTCACGGAGGTGACCCTGACGACCTGGACGCCCTCGGCCCGCAGCAGCTGCGCCAGGCCCCTCGCCCCGGACAGCGAGGTGCTCTCCGGATCGAGCGGCCTGCCCTCGCCCCGGCCGCCGCCGAGCAGTACCCCGCCGACGGCCACCAGCACGACCAGGAGGGCGATCAGCAGCGCGCCTCTGCCGCCGCGCCACAGGCTCCTCGCGGTCGGCGAGGTCGGCGTCGGCTCCCCGGGGGCGTTCACGGGGGCCAGGCCCGTCTGGGAGCTCACGGGACGGCCACCTTGGAGGTTTGGGAGGTTTCGGGGGCGAACACGGGCCGGGTGGTGCGCAGGCGCTCGTCGAGGTCGCGCATGACCTCGTAGGCGGCGGCGGTCCCCGGCACCTCGCCGTAGGTCACGTCGTCGAAGATCCGCGCGGCGGCGGCCAGGTCGGCGGCCAGGCCGGGCAGCGCGCGCCCCGCCTCGACGGCCAGCTCGTCGGCGGTACGGCCGGGCGCCGGGTCGATGACGACGCGGTCCTCCAGGTCCCTGGCGACGGCCCTGAGCCGTTCGCGGATCGCCTCGGCCCACTGCTCCCGCGCGGCCAGGTGCTCCGCCGCCTGCCGGTGCTCGGCCGCGCTGCGGCGGCCGTCGCCGAAGACGCCCTCCCGCCTGGTGGAGCCACGCCCGGCCGTCCTGCGGGCGACCAGGACGACCGCGGTGAGCGCGGCCAGGACGATCACGCCCAGGACGATCCACGCGATCACGCTGCCCACGGTGCCTGCCGCCTCCTGGTCGAGCAGGTCGCCGAGGAACTGGTTGACGACCCGCATGACGCGGTCGACGACGTTCTCCTTGGCGTACTCGGCCTTGAGCAGCTCGCGGATCGCCTCACCCGCCGCCCGTCCGCGATCGATGTCGACGGGGACCGTGAGCGCCGACGCCGTCAGCGGCCCGGCCACGGGGCTCCCTGGCCCGGCTGCCCGGGGGTGGCGGAGGAGCTCCACAGGTCGTCGGCGGAGGCGTGCACCCACCCCTGGCGCTGCTGTTCGATGGCCGCGGTCTGCAGCACCAGGTCGAAGGCCTCGGCGCGCATCCTGCGGTCGGCGTAGAGCAGGCCGTACACCCCGGCCTGGAACGGGTAGGTGATCATCGCTCCGACGGTCCCGCCGATGGCGAAGAGGACCGCGACGAGGATCTGCACGCCCGCCCCGCTCGCTCCGCCCGTCCCGAGAAGGGCGACGAAGGCCGCGGCGAAGGAGAACGGGACGGAGATCACCAGGCCGACCAGGCCCGCGAGGATGCTCGTGAGCAGCAGGATGCCGAACAGCCGCCAGAAACTGCCCTGGGTCAGCCGCCACGACCTGCTCAGCGAGGCCATGACGCTCGTCTTCTCCAGCACCGCGGCGGGCGCCGCGAGCACGAGCCGGGTGGTGATGAAGGCGGCGTAGACCATGTAGAGGATCATCACCAGCACCATGACCAGCACGAACGCCCCGAGGTCGATGCCGGAGACGGCGGTCGCGTACAGCAGCGCCACGACCGCGGCCAGCGGCAGCAGCAGGATGCCCGCTTCGATGGCGACCAGCCCGAACAGGGTGGGCACCCGTCCCCTGGTCAACCGCCACGCCTCACCGGTGGTGATCTTCCCGCCGAAGACGGCGCGGCCGAGGATGCGGGTCAGCACGCCGCTGAGCAGGGTCACCGCGACGAACTGCACGGCGTAGGAGATGAGGGAACCGCCGTACTGGACGAGGAAGTCGCCCTGCCCCGGGGCCTCCAGCGCCGTGGGGTCGTTGTTCCTGAGGGCGTCGCCCATCCTGCCGAAGGTCAGGGCCTGGCCGATCGCGACCGGGATGGCGCCGAGCGCCGCGGCGATCGCGGACAGGCCGAGCACGGCCTTGGGGTTGGAGCGGATCAGTCTGATCGCGCCGTCGATGACGTCGCCCACGCCGAGGGGGCGCAGCGGGATGATCCCGGGCCGCAGCGCGGGAGGCGGCTGCTGGTAGCCGTACGGAGGCGGGGGGTGGCCCTGCCCCGGATGTGGTTGTCCCGGCGGGTACGGCTGCCCCTGGTACGGCTGCTGCCCGGGATGGTGTCCGGGGTGCTGCTGGTACGGCGGAGGCGGGGAGGAGGGCGGCTGCTGCTGCCCGTGCTGCTGCCCGTACTGTGGCGGGGGCTGGGACGGCGACGGTCCGCCGGGCCCCGATCCGGGCGCGGCCCACGGCGTTCCCTGGGCGTCGCCGTACGGCGGGGGCTGGTTGGACGCCCAGCCGGATGGGGTGTCGGGAGTGGAGCCGTGTCCGTCTGACATATCCCAATCCTGACATGTGGCCCCACTGCTTGGGCTGCTCGGGAGATCACGGCGCGGTTTCACCGCCCGGGGTGGCCGGGTCCGTCCCAGGGATGGCCGAGACGGTGTCGTTTACCTCAGACTGGGACCGTGACCGTCGCCGACCCGGTGCCCGAGGGCGCCGTGGCCGAAGGTGGCCACGTGGGGGGCTTACGCCGCGTGGGGGTGCTACTACGCGCTTTACGTCGTGTGCGCCTAAAATTCGGCATTCGGATGTCTGGTGGTCAGACTGTGTCATCCGGTGGTCCGGCGAGGGTAATCTTCGACAGCCGTGCCGTTTACCCCAAAAACTCCCAAACTGCGTAAAACGAATGAGGGGCCATGAAAGGACGCGTGCTGGTCGTCGACGACGACGCCGCTCTCGCCGAGATGCTCGGCATCGTGCTACGCGGGGAGGGCTTCGAGCCTTCCTTTGTCTCCGATGGGGACAAGGCGCTGGACGCGTTCCGTGACACCCGCCCGGATCTGGTGCTGCTGGATCTGATGCTTCCCGGGGCCGACGGCATCGACGTGTGCCGGCGCATCCGCGCCGAGTCCGGCGTGCCGATCGTCATGCTGACGGCCAAGAGCGACACCATCGATGTCGTCCTCGGTCTGGAGTCCGGCGCCGACGACTACATCGTCAAGCCCTTCAAGCCCAAGGAACTGGTCGCCAGGGTCCGCGCGCGGCTGCGCCGAACGGACGAGCCGACGCCGGAGATCCTGCAGATCGGCGACATCACCATCGACGTCGCCGGGCACTCGGTCAAGCGCGAAGAGGAGACCATCAACCTCACCCCGCTCGAGTTCGACCTGCTCGTCGCCCTGGCCCGCAAGCCGCGCCAGGTCTTCACCAGGGAGGTGCTGCTCGAACAGGTCTGGGGCTACCGTCACGCGGCCGACACCCGCCTGGTCAACGTGCACGTCCAGCGGCTCCGCGCCAAGATCGAGAAGGATCCCGAGCACCCCGAGATCGTGGTGACCGTGCGCGGCGTCGGCTACAAGGCCGGTCCGGCCTAGGCCTGCGGCCTCCCCGGGACTCCCGAGATGCCCACCCAGAAGAGGCGCCGCCGTACCCTCCCGCAGATCGTCAGGGGGGGACGGCGCAGGGCACGGCGCGCGGTGGGCGGCGTGCGCAGGGTCTGGCGGCGCTCGCTGCAACTGCACGTGGTCACCAGCACGATGGTCATCTCCATCGTGGTCGTCGCCGTGCTCGGCGTCTTCCTCATGCAGTCGATCAGCGCGACGATCCTGGGGGCGAGGGACCGCGCGGCGCGCAGCGAGGCGCAGGCCGACCGCAAGGCGGTACTCGTCTACCTGAACCAGCAGGACGGCGACACCTCGAAGCAGTCGACCGACCCCGGCCAGGGGGCGCAGCAGGGCGAGGACAGCCCGCTCGGCCGGGCGCTGGCGGCCCTGGCGGCACGGGCGGGACCCGCGGTGAGATATTCGGTGATCGTCCGCAACGAGAACCGGCCGGGCGAGTTCTACGGCACCACGAACATCGACCCGGCGAGCATCCCTCCCAAGCTGCGCGAGGAGGTGCTCAGGAAGCCCGCGGACGAGGACAGCACCCAGTACTGGAACCTGCGCTACATGGGCAGGCCCGAGCCGGTGCGCGGCCTGGTGATCGGCACCCGGCTCGACACCTACGGCACCGGCCTGGACGACGGCTACGAGATCTACCACCTGATCCCGCTCGAGGAGGAGGAGAAGAACCTCACCTCGGTCAGGCAGATGCTCATCCTGGTCGGCGCCGCCCTGGTCCTGCTGCTCGCGGCCATCGCCTCACTGGTGACCCGCCAGGTCGTCACCCCCGTACGGCTGGCCCGCCAGGCGGCCGAACGGCTGGCGAACGGGCACCTCGACGAGCGCCTGAAGGTCAGGGGAGAGGACGACCTGGCCCGCCTGGCCGCCTCCTTCAACGAGATGGCCACCACGCTGGCGCTGAAGATCCACCAGCTGGAGGAGCTCTCCCACGTCCAGCGGCAGTTCGTCTCCGACGTCTCACACGAGCTGCGCACCCCGCTGACCACCGTGCGGATGGCCGCCGACCTGCTCTACGACGCCCGCGAGGACTTCGACCCCATGGCCGCGCGCTCGGCCGAGCTGATGCAGAACCAGCTGAACCGGTTCGAGTCGATGCTCGCCGACCTGCTGGAGATCAGCCGCTACGACGCGGGCGCCGCCGAACTGGACATCGAGCCGGTGGACATCAGGGACGTGGTGCTGCGCGCGGTCGCCGACTCCGAGGCGCTGGCCGAACGCCACTCGACCCGCTTCGACCTGCGCCTGCCCGGCGATCCCTGCATGGCCGAGATGGACAGCCGCCGAGTCGAGCGCATCCTGCGCAACCTGCTGTTCAACGCGATCGAGCACGGCGAGGGCCGCGACATCGTCGTCTCCGTCGGAGCCGACCGGGACGCGGTCGCGGTGGCCGTACGGGACCACGGGGTCGGCCTGAAACCGGGAGAGGAGAACATGGTCTTCGACCGGTTCTGGCGGGCCGACCCCTCCCGGGCGCGGACCATCGGCGGCACCGGCCTCGGCCTGGCGATCTCCCGCGAGGACGCCATGCTGCACGGCGGCTGGCTGCAGGCGTGGGGAGCGCCGGGGGAGGGCTCGCAGTTCAGGCTCTCGCTGCCCAGAGCCGCCGGGGCGCCGCTGCGGGGCTCGCCGCTGCCGCTGGTGCCGCCGGAGGTGGAGATGCGGCGCACGTGGCGGGGACAGATGACGCCGGTGCTCTCTCCGGCGGTGGCCGACGGGGGACGCGATGCCGACTAGGACTCTCAGGGCCCGCGCGGGGGTGACGGCCCTGGTGGCCACGCTGGCCTGCGGGCTGGCCTCCTGCTCGGTCATCCCCGTCGGGATGCACTCGACCGTGGGGGAGAACGGCCACAAGGGCAACCCGCTCGGCGACCCCTACGCGCGGGTGATCGCGGTGGCGCCGAGCGCCGACTGGTCGGCGGCCGACGTCGTCAACGGGTTCAAGGCCGCCATGGCGAGCGTGGACGACCCCGGGCGTGAGGTGGCGCGCAAATACCTCACCGACTCCTTCGCCAGGACCTGGAACCCGCAGAGCGGGGTGACGGTCTACCGGCAGAGCGAGCCCCCGGTCGTGCAGGTCGGGGAGGGGGAGAAGGACACCCGGGTGACCCTCAAGGGGACCGTCACGGCGCTCATCGACCAGGACGGCCGCTACCGGCCGAGCGGCGGACCGCTGAACGAGCCCTTCGTCCTGGTCAAGGGGGCCAACGGCTGGCGGATCGACAGCGCGCCCCCGGGGCTGCTGCTGTCGGAGGCCGACGCCGAGCGCGCCTACCTCAAGGTCGACCTCTACTTCCTCGACGCCGAGGAGAAGGGCCTGGTGATCGACCAGGTCAGGGTGCCGATCGACCCCGCCTCCAACTTCGCGAAGACGACCGTCGAACGGCTGCTTCAGGGACCGAGCAGCTCCCTCAAGGGCGCGGTGCGCTCGGCGTTCGACGGCACCAGGCTCATCGACGTCACCACCGAGGACAACCGCGTCGTGGTCGACCTGACCAACCGGGTCGCCCCCGACCTCGTCGGGCCGATGACGGCCCAGCTCGCCGGGACGCTCGCCGGGCTGACCAAGGGCGGCTGGGGCTTCGAGGTCAGGGTCAGGGGTGAGCCGTACTACACCGACAACCCGCTCACCGTCGACGCCCAGGAGCAGACGAGGTTCGACCCCTGGATGGCGCCCGGCGAGATCTACCCGTACTACGTGGCCGACGACGCGCTGTGGCTGCTGGGCAAGGACAACACCGGCCAGCCCGTGCTCGGCAAGGCGGGGGAGAAGGACGGCACGAGAACCGACATGGCGATCAGCGCCCACGCCCAGGTGGCGGCCCTCTCCCAGAACGGCACGGCGCTTTCGGTCGCGCCGCTGGCCACCGGTGGCGAGTGGCGGCAGTGGGCGACGGGACGGTCGCTGGCCCCGCCGTGCTGGGACCGCTACCAGACGCTGTGGACGGTCGAGCGCCCCGACGACCACACCTCCAGGGTCATCCGCATCCGCGACGGGCAGCGGTACGCGGTCTCGGCCCCCGACCTGGACACCGTCCACGTCAGCCTGCTCAAGGTCGCGCGGGACGGCGTGCACGTCGCGGTCGTCGTGCGGGACGGCACCGGCGAGCAGGTCAAGGTCGGCACGGTGATCGGCAGGGGTGGCGCGACCCGCATCACGAACCTGCAGGTCGTGGTGCCGGTCGAGGACAAGCAGAAGATCAGGGACATCGCCTGGAAGGACGGCAAGACCCTCTACGTCCTGACCGACAAGTCCGACCTGCTTGAGGTCTCACTCACCGGCGAGTCGAAGTCGCTGCCCTCCAACACGGGGATCCAGAACATCACCGCACTGGACGGCTCCCTGCTGGCCGGAGCGGTCGACGACGACGGCAAGCGGCAGATCCTCTACTGGACCTCCTCCAAGTGGGAGCCCCGGGTCAAGAACGAGAACGGCAGGACGGACTTCGCCGAGCAGGGACCGGCCTTCCCCGCCTACCCGCTGGACTGAACGCCCGTCCCCGTGGTTTGTCGGTGGCTCCTGGCACGGTTGGTTCCGTGCCGACCGCTCTGCTCGACCTGGTCCTGCCCGCGCGCTGTGCCGGATGCGGCGCGGCGGACGCCCTCGTGTGTCCCCGCTGCGCCGCGCTGCTGCACGGCGAGCCCGAGCGCAGGACGCCCGACCCGTCCCCGCCCGGCCTGCCCGAGTGCTGGTCGGCCGCCGACTACTCCGGTGCCGTCCGGCGGGCCCTGCTCGCCTACAAGGAGCACGGCCGTACGGCGCTGGCCGCCCCGCTCGCGGGCGCCCTGGCGCTGGCGGTCGCCGCCGGGGCGGGCGGGCGGCCCGTCGTCCTCGTCCCGGTGCCCAGCGCGCGCTCGGCGGGCAGGCGGCGCGGGCACGATCCGGTGAACCGGCTCGCCACCCTGGCGGCGGCCTACCTCCGCTCGGCGGGGTGGCCCGCGACGGTGGAGAGACCGCTCCTGCAACGTCGCCGTGTCGCCGACCAGGCGGGGCTGAGTTCGCCGCAGAGGGCCGCGAACCTCTCCGGGGCATTCAGGGTTATGGCCGGCCGGAACGGCTCTGTGCCGGGATTCTGGGGTGGCCCAGGGGCGGTTGTGCTGGTCGACGACATCGTCACCACCGGGGCGACCCTGGCGGAGGCCGCCAGGGCGCTGGGCGCGGCCGGGGTCCCGGTGCGTCTGGCCGCGACGGTCGCCGCGACACGCCGATGGGAGCGGCCCCGCGATCGTCACCGAGGGTGAGAGGGCAGGGAGGCCGGCGCGTCACCATGACGTCGGATCTCCCCTGCTCCCGGTGGAAGTTCACCGCTGATGGATGGATATGGGGAGTGCCCATATATGGGGATATCGCCCGATCCTGGCGGCGCTCTCCGGCGGGAGACCTCCCCTGGAGATCACACAACGTGAGGTTCGGGCGGTCTCCCAGGCTGACATTCGGCCCCGATGCGGATAGCGTCTGTGCCATGGCACCCGCTCGGGTCCGTGGTTGCGCCGGACCGACTCCCTCAGGGGGGCCGGCCTGGCTAGCCGATGCCAGCCGCAGGCTAAACGGTCCACGTAAGACGACTTTTCGTCGGTCGATCACGGTGCGGCTTAGAGGTAAGTCCTGCCTTCCCGAGGAGCCAGATGTTCCTCGCCAGAAGAGAAGGGCATGTAGTGGCAAAGAGCTGCGAAACCCTCAGCAGGCGGATGTGGGGACGAAGACCAGGTCGGCCGAGCGGGTGCCGCTGTACCACCGTCGAGGTTCGAAGGGGGGCTGTGCATGGAAATCATCGTCAAGGGTCGGCACACCGGAGTGAGTGACCGATTCCGAGACCACGTGACAACCAAGCTGGCCAAGATCGAGCGTCTGGACCACAAGCTCATCAGCGTTGATGTGGAGGTGACCAGGGAGACCAACGAGCGGATCAACGGATCACGCGAGCGGGTCGAGCTGACCATCCACTCGCGGGGTCCGGCCGTCCGCGCCGAGGCCGCCGCAGACGACCGCTTCGCCGCCCTCGACATCGCCATCGGCAAGCTTGAGGGAAGGCTCAGGCGCCTGGCCGACCGGCGCAAGGTCCACCACGGCAACCACTGCCCTCCCTCCGTCGCCGAGCTGACCGCGACCGCCACCGCGCTCGCGGAGTCCGCCGAGGCCGACGCCGTGCGGGCGGACACCGGTTCCCTCAACGGGACCCGCAGGCGTGGGGACGACGCCGATCACTCCGAGGACAAGGCCATCGTCCCGATCGAGATGGACGGCGACGGCCCGCTGGTGGTGCGGGAGAAGCACCACCAGGCCGAGCCGATGACCGTCGACCAGGCCCTCCTGGAGATGGAGCTGGTCGGACACGACTTCTACCTGTTCCGTGACAAGGAGAGCGGGCAGCCGAGCGTCGTGTACCTCCGGCAAGGTTACAACTACGGCGTGCTGCGGCTCGTCGAATCCTGACGGTCGCGTTCGAAGATCCTCTCCGACCAACCCTAGGACCTGAAACCCGTGTAATCATGGCGGTCCAACGGCTCTGGCCCCCCGAGGAGGAGGCGTGACGGAACCCGACGAAGCGACCCGCCCTGCCAGGCGAGGCGACCCGATCCGCGTGCTGATCGTCGACGATCACGCGCTGATCCGCCGAAGCCTGGAGATGGCGCTGAGCGCGGAGACGGACATCGAGGTGGTGGGTGAGGCGAGCGACGGGCAGGAAGCGATCGAGCTCGCCGACCGTCTCACCCCGGACGTCATGCTCATGGACGTCCGTATGCCGCGCAGGAGCGGTATCGAGGCCGCCCGTGAGATCAAGGCCTCGGTGCCGAGCACGCGGATCATCATGCTCACGGTGAGCGACGAGGAGGAGGACCTCTTCGACGCGATCAAGGCGGGTGCCACCGGCTACCTGCTGAAGAACGTGCAGCTCGACGAGGTCCCCGAGGCCGTGCGCGGCGTTCACGAAGGGCAGTCGCTGATCAATCCGGCCATGGCCGCGAAGCTGATCACCGAGTTCGCCAACATGAGCCGCAAGGAGGCGGAGCGTCCCCCCCAGCTCCCGGTCCCGAGGCTGACGGAGCGGGAGATGGAGGTGCTCCGCCTGGTCGCGAAGGGCATGAACAACCGCGAGATCGCCAAGCAGTTGTTCATCTCGGAGAACACCGTGAAGAACCACGTCCGCAACATCCTGGACAAGCTGCAACTCCACTCCAGGATGGAGGCCGTGGTCTACGCGGTGCGAGAACGGATGCTGGAGATCACCTGACGGCCGGTTCCGGCCGGGTCCCACGGACCCGGCCGGAACCCCGGTCCGAGCGCTCAGCGCATCAGGGCCTCGAACAGCGGCACGGCGAGCCGGGGATCGACACGGTCGACACGCACGTCGTCGCAGCCGACCCAGCTCGCGGCCTCCCACAGGGCCTCGGCCATCCCCTGGGCGGCCTTGCGCGGGCTGACGCCCTCCTCGACGCCGACCTGCCGCGCGACCAGCGTCGTCCCCTGGCGGGCCGGGTCGATCCTGCCGATCAGACGGCCGCCGGAGAGCACCGGCATGGTGAAGTAACCGTGGACGCGCTTGTCCCTGGGGACGTAGGCCTCAAGCCGGTGGCTGAAGCCGAAGACCCTGGCGGTGCGGGCGCGGTCCCAGACGAGGGAGTCGAACGGCGAGAGCGGAGCCGTACGGTGGTGTCCTTTCGGCTCGGTCTCCAGGGCCACGGGGTCGGCCCACGCGTTCACCGAGCGCTCGGGCCAGCCGGGGACGCTCACGGGGGTGAGCCCCGCGGAGCCGTCAAGCAGCGCGGCGTCGAGCAGCGCCGCCTCCGGGGCACGAAGCCGGAGGAAGTCAACCAGGTCGGCGCGGGTCGCCACTCCCAGCGCGCGGCCCGCGACCGTGGCGAGACGGGTGACGCACTCGGCGTCGGAGAGGTCCTCGGCCAGCAGGTGGGCGGGCACCGCCCGCTCGGCCAGCTCATAGACACGCCGCCATCCGGTACGGCGGGTGCACACGACCTCGCCCACGTTGAGCAGCCACTCGATGGCGATCTTGGTGTCCGACCGGTCCCACCAGCCGCCGCCCTTCCTGCTGCCGCCGATGTCGGCGACGGTGACGGGGCCGGCCTCGCGGACCTGGTCGAGCACCTTGTCCATGGTCGCGGGGACGTCGTCCCTGCGGTGCTTCCAGGAGCGCATGTGCCTTCTGCGGAAGGCGTACAGCGGCCAGTCCTCGATCGGCAGGACGCAGGCGGCGTGGCACCAGTACTCGAAGGCGCGGGCGGGCTCGTCCCAGTAGGCCCGCTCGATCTCCGCCCTGCCGACGGCACCGAGACGGGCGTAGGCGATCAGCTCGTGGGAGCGGGCCAGGACGGAGATCGTGTCGAGCTGGACCGCCCCGAGGCGGCGCAGGGTGGCGCCGACGCCCGCGCGCCGGGCGCCGGCCCCCAGGAACCCCTGGGCGTGCAGGATGATCCGGCGGGCCTCGTCCGTGGAGAGGGTGAGCGTCATGGCCGGATGGCGGGGAGAGAACACGTCAGCATGGCCCAGAGGCTAGCGCGCCACACCGACGAAAATGCTACGCCGGTGTCATCGGGGGCGTCGGGGTCCGAGCGCGACGCGCCGTACGGCCTGACTCATCGTCATACATCTCTGCAAAGCGACATACCCTTTAAAGTGAGCACTAGCCTCTATGAATAGGGTGCTGGGAACTCCGTGGACACGAAGAGCGTCTTTCAGGTGGCTGTGTCGGGTGGTGGAACCGCCTACGATGGCAGCGGAGAACTATGACTCGTCCTCATCCGGAGCCGTCCGGCCACGGAAGACCTGCGAGGAGCCTTACCTAAAGTGCCAGCCTTTCTCGATAAGATTCTTCGCGCAGGCGAAGGCAAGCTTCTGCGTAAGCTCAAGCGGATCGCCGACCAGGTCAACTCCATTGAGGACGACTTCATCGGTCTGAGCGATGCGGAGCTGCGCGCCCTCACCGCCGAGTACAAGCAGCGTCACGCCGACGGCGAGTCCCTCGACGACCTGCTGCCCGAGGCCTTCGCCACCGTTCGCGAGGCCTCCAAGCGCGTCCTGGGCAAGCGCCACTTCGACGTGCAGATCATGGGCGGGGCCAACCTGCACATGGGCAACATCTCCGAGATGCGCACCGGTGAGGGCAAGACCCTGACCTGTACGCTCCCGGCGTACCTCAACGCCATCTCGGGCAAGGGCGTCCACGTCATCACGGTCAACGACTACCTGGCCAAGCGTGACGCCGACGAGATGGGGCGCATCCACCGCTTCCTCGGTCTTGAGGTCGGGGTGATCCTGGCGAACATGCCGCCGGATGAGCGCCGCAAGCAGTACAACTGCGACATCACCTACGGGACGAACAACGAGTTCGGCTTCGACTACCTGCGCGACAACATGGCCTGGTCGCTGGAGGAGTGCGTCCAGCGCGGCCACAACTTCGCCATCGTCGACGAGGTCGACTCGATCCTCATCGACGAGGCCAGGACGCCGCTGATCATCTCGGGTCCCGGCGAGCAGTCGGGCAAGTGGTACTCCGAGTTCGCCAAGATCGTGCCCAGGCTCCGCAGGGGCACCGAGGGCAAGGACGGCGAGGAGAACACCGGCGACTACTCCGTCGACGAGAAGAAGCGCACCGTCGGCATCTTCGAGTCCGGTGTGGAGAAGGTCGAGGACTGGCTCGGCATCGACAACCTCTACAAGCCCGAGCACACCCACCTGGTCGGCTTCCTCAACAACGCGTTGAAGGCCAAGGAGCTCTACAAGAAGGACAAGGACTACATCGTCGTCGACGGCGAGGTCCTGATCGTCGACGAGTTCACCGGTCGAGTCCTGCACGGCCGCCGCTACAACGAGGGCATGCACCAGGCCATCGAGGCCAAGGAGGGCGTGAAGATCAAGGACGAGAACCAGACTCTCGCCACGATCACGCTCCAGAACTACTTCCGCCTCTACGCCACGCTGTCCGGCATGACCGGAACGGCGACCACCGAGGCCAACGAGTTCCACCAGACCTACAAGCTCGGCGTCGTCCCGATCCCGACGAACCGGCCGATGATCCGCAAGGACCAGGCCGACGTGGTCTACAAGACCGAGGACGCCAAGTTCCTGGCCTGTGTCGAGGACATCAAGGAGCGCTACGAGCGGGGCCAGCCGGTCCTCGTCGGCACCACCAGCGTCGCCAAGTCCGAGCGCCTGTCCAGGGAGCTCAATCGCAAGGGCGTCAAGCACGAGGTCCTCAACGCCAAGAACCACGCGCGTGAGGCGTCGATCGTCGCGGAGGCGGGCCGCAAGCACGCCGTGACCGTCGCGACCAACATGGCCGGTCGAGGCACCGACATCATGCTCGGCGGCAACCCCGACTTCCGCGCCGACCTGGAGCTGCGCGGCCGGGGCCTGGACCCCGTCGAGACTCCGGAGGAGTACGACAAGGCCTGGGGCGAGGCGCTGGAGAAGGCCAAGGAGGCCGTCCAGGCCGAGCACGAGGAGGTCACCGGACTCGGCGGCCTCTACGTGCTGGGCACCGAGCGCC
This sequence comes from Streptosporangium sp. NPDC001559, assembly GCF_042893955.1. Taxonomy (NCBI): domain Bacteria; kingdom Bacillati; phylum Actinomycetota; class Actinomycetes; order Streptosporangiales; family Streptosporangiaceae; genus Streptosporangium; species Streptosporangium sp. NPDC001559. The sequence goes on along the minus strand of NZ_JBIAVG010000001.1, from coordinate 441,182 downwards.
ACGAGTCGCGGCGTATCGACAACCAGCTGCGCGGTCGTTCCGGCCGTCAGGGCGACCCGGGCGAGTCGCGCTTCTACCTCTCGCTTGAGGACGACCTCATGCGCCTGTTCAACTCGGCCAGGGTCGAGATGATCATGACGCGGCTGAACATCCCGGACGACGTCCCGATCGAGTCGGGCATCGTCTCCAAGGCCATCGCCTCCGCCCAGCACCAGGTCGAGCAGCAGAACTTCGAGATCCGCAAGAACGTTCTGAAGTACGACGAGGTCATGAACCGGCAGCGCAAGGTGATCTACGCCGAGCGTCGCCGCGTGCTTGAGGGCGCCGACCTACAGGAGCAGATCCGCACCTTCGTCAACGACGTGATCGAGGAGTACGTCGGCGGCGCGACTGCGGAGGGCTTCGCCGAGGAGTGGGACCTCGACAAGCTGTGGAAGGCGCTCGGCCAGCTCTACCCGATCACCCTCGGCCTGGACGACCTCCTTGAGGAGGTCGGCGGCCGTGAGGAGCTCACCGCCGAGATCCTCGCCGAGAAGGTCAAGGCCGACGCGACGGCGGCCTACGACCGCCGCGAGGAGGAACTCGGCGCCGAGACCATGCGGGAGCTGGAGCGCAGGGTCATCCTGTCGGTCCTCGACCGCAAGTGGCGTGAGCACCTCTACGAGATGGACTATCTCCAGGAGGGCATCGGCCTGCGCGCGATGGCTCAGCGCGACCCGCTGATCGAGTACCAGCGCGAGGGCTTCGAGATGTTCTCCCAGATGCTCGACGGCATCAAGGAGGAGTCGGTCGGCTACCTGTTCAACCTTGAGGTCGAGGTCCAGACCAACCCGATCGTCGAGGAGCAGGAGGAGCACGAGGACGAGGCGATCGCCGAGACCCGCTCCATCATCGCCCGGGGCCTGCGCGGTCCGCAGCGCCCGGCCGAGCTCGAATACTCCGCGCCCGGCGAGAGCGGCGACGTCGAGCACACCAGGGTCAGCACCAAGGCCGAGCGCGACGCCTACGGCAACGTCGAGCGCAACGCCCCCTGCCCCTGCGGCTCCGGCAAGAAGTACAAGCGCTGCCACGGCGACCCCAGGAACGCCGAGGTCTGATCCACCCGTTTCACAGGGCCCGTACGATCCCGTACGGGCCCTGTGGGCTTTTTCCCCTGGAGAAGGCCGTGAGGGCGGCAGAGGAATCTCAGGGGGCCGTCTCGACGTCCGTGCACAGCCATCGGGCGCCCACGCGCTCAAGTCGCAGTGCCAGCACCCGTGACCGGTCGCCGCAGTGCACCAGGACGCACATCTCCACCACCCCGTCACGTGGCTGGGACACGTGGGGGACACCGGTCCGCGGGGGCCGCGCGCACCTCATGACCCTTCCGCTGCGCGCCAGCTCGTCGCCGGCCCTGCCGGTGAGGTGGGAGGCGACGCTGGAGGGCGGCCGCAGGCCCGCCAGGACCTCGGCGACGGCCTGGCACAGGGCCCGCAGCCGCCTCCCCTCGGGGACCGCGGGCGGCGGCCCCGGCGGCCCGGCCGTCCCCGTCTCTTGGTCGAGGGCGAGGGCGAGCGCCCCCTGGACGTACGGCGGCGCGGCGGCGGCCTTCGGGGACGGCCGCTCGTCGTCGTAGAGCGGCTCCACGACGGAGGAGGACGCGACGCGGGGGAGGTGCGAGGGGCGCGGCATGGTGGCTCCGGTTTCTCCTGCGAGGGGCTGACACAGCTAGGAGTTTCCGGTCCTGCCGCCGAATACGCGGCACGCCAGCTTTCCGGCGTCCGGTGGTGTTTCCTCCGTGAAGGGCCAGGAAAGGGGGTGGCGGATCACCCGAAGCTGGAGCGGTGCCGTGCGGTTCCGGCGTGAGGGCCGTCCCTTCCACGGACGACCGGAACGGGTCACGGCGAGGCGGCGGAGGCCTCCTCGGGCTCACGGCCCGGGGTCGCCAGGTTCAGCCTTCTGATCAGCACGGTGAACAGCAGGTAGTAGACGACGAAGTAGAACAGGCCGAAGCCGATGATCAGGGCGAGTTCGTGGGTGTTGGACTTGCCCGCGTTGAGGAGCATGTCGATGGCGCCGCCGGAGAAGGTGAACCCCAGCCTGGCCCCGAACTCGGCCATCAGGGCCATCGAGATCCCGGTGAGCACCGCGTGCACCGCGAACAGCGTGGGCGCGACGAAGATGAAGGCGAATTCGAGCGGTTCGGTGATGCCGGTCACGAACGAGGTGAGGCCGGCCGAGAGCATGATGCCGCCCACGACGCCCCGCTTCTCCTTCGGGGCCGCGCGCCACATCGCGATGGCCGCGCCGAGCAGGCCGAACATCATGACCGGGAAGAAGCCGGTCATGAAGATCCCGGCGCCCTGCTCACCCGCGAAGTAGCAGTTCAGGTCGCCCGCGGCGTTCTTGGTCGCCCCCTGGACCCCGGCGTGGCACTCGGGCAGGGTGAACCAGACGATCGTGTTCAGGAAGTGGTGCAGGCCGATCGGGATGAGCAGCCGGTTGGCCACGCCGTACAGCCCGGCGCCCGCGGTGCCGTGGGCGGCCAGCCAGTCGCCCACGCCGGCGAGCCAGTCGCCCACCGGCCGCCAGAGCAGGCCGAAGACGACGCCGAGGACCAGCGCGGAGACGGCGGTGACGATGGGGACGAACCTGCGCCCGCCGAAGAAGGCGAGCCAGGCGGGCAGTTTGATCCGGTAGTACCGCTCCCAGAGCAGGGCGGCGATGATGCCGATGACGATGCCCCCCAGGACCCCGGTCGGGTTCTGGACGCCGAGGTTGAGCGCGGGCACGGGCCGTCCGTCAGGGCCTACGACGGTCAGCGCCACCTTCTTGTAGACCTGGGAGGCCGGGGCGGAGGTGAAGAACAGCGTCCTGCTGACCCGGTCGAAGACGAGGTAGCCGACGAGCGCGGCGAGCGCGGTCGAGCCGTCGGCCTTGCGGGCGAACCCGATCGCCACGCCGATCGCGAACAGCAGCGGCAGGTTGTCGAACAGTGCGCCACCGGCCGCCGCGAAGACGCCCGCGACCTGGTCGAGGAGGAGGTTGTCCGTCCGCCCGAGCATGTCGTCCTGGCCGAACCTGAACAGCAGTCCGGCGGCGGGCAGCACCGCGATGGGCATCATGAGCGAGCGCCCGACGCGCTGCAGGATCGCCAGAGCCGACGCCCACCCCGAAGGGCCGCGCTCCACGGCCGCCGTGCCCATTGCCGGTCCCCCTGCCTGTCGATGGCGGGGGATGTCTGGTATCTACCACCGGGCGCGGCGGATACACGGCCTCAGAGCCGCTCAGCCTTCCGTTCGGCGGGGTACGGCCTCGGCCGGGGTGCCGGGCCCGGCGGCCTCAGCGGAAGGCTCAGCGGGTTCGGGGAGCTGCTCGGGCGTCGCGGGGGAGTCGGACTCGGTGTCGGCCTCCGGCTCCCGGCCCGGCGTCATGATGTTCAGCTTCCTGATCAGGAAGCTGAACACGACGTAGTAGATCACCGCGTAGACCAGGCCCATCCCGATGATGATCGGGATGCCTTCCGCGTTGGGGGCGGTGCCGTACAGGATGAGGTCGATCAGGCCGGAGGAGAAGCTGAAGGCGAGCTTGGCGCCCAGGGCCGAGGCGACCGCCAGGGAGATGCCGGTCAGGACGATGTGGACCACGAACAGGACCGGGGCGACGAAGACGAAGGCGAACTCGATCGGCTCGGTGATCCCGGTCAGGAAGGCGGTGAGAGCCGCGGAGACCATGATCGAGCCGACCGCGTTGCGGCGGTGCGGCGGCGCGGCCCGCCAGATGGCCAGGGCCGCGGCGGGCAGGCCGAACATCAGCACCGGGTACAGGCCCGCCTCGAAGCCGCCGAAGCCCGGGGCGCCGTTGTTGAAGCAGATCAGGTCCCCGGCGAGCCGTTTACCGTTGACCACGCAGTCGGGGACCTGCGTCCAGACCACGTTGTTGACGATGTGGTGCAGCCCGAGTGGCAGCAGCGCCCGGTTGAACATGCCGTAGATCCCGGCGCCCGCGACGCTGTGGGCGGCGAGCCAGTTGCCGAAGACGCTCATCAGGTTGCCGAGGACCGGCCAGACGAAGCCGAACAGGACACCGATGATCAGTCCGGCGAAGGCGGTGATGATCGGCACCAGGCGGCGCCCGCTGAAGAAGGCCAGCCAGGTCGGCAGTTTGGTCCGGTAGAACCGCTGCCACAGCGTCGCCGAGACCAGGCCCATCACGATGCCGCCGAGAACCCGGGTCGGGTTCTCCGCGCCGAGGTTGAGCACCACGTCGGGGACGCCCGGATGGGCCGGGTTGAAGAGCTTCTTGGAGATCGTGTCCTTCAGGGCGGGGTCGAACAGGTCGAAGAAGATGGTCATGCTGACCGCGTGGAAGACGAGGTAGCCGACGAGCGCGGCGAGCGCGGTCGAGCCGTCGGCCTTGCGGGCGAACCCGATCGCCACGCCGACGGCGAACAGCAGTGCCAGGTTGTCGAAGAGGGTCTGGCCCGCGGTGCCGATCACGTGGGCGACCTCGTCGAGCAGGACGTTGTCCGTGCGGCCGATGAGGTCGTCGTAGCCGAGCCGCTGCAGCAGTCCCGCGGCGGGCAGGATCGCGATCGGCAGCATGAGGGAGCGTCCCAGGCGCTGGAGCACGCTCATCACGGCGGACCCGGCCGAGGTCGGGGCGGGAGGACGGCCCGCGTCCGCTGAGGGGGAACTCATCGGACTTTCCTCCAGGGGGGTGGGGATCGGGAGGAGGTCAGGTACGGCGTGCCGGGGTCTCCAGGACCGTGCGGAGCTGGTAGCGGTCGGCGCGGTAGGTGGAGACCCCGAGCTCGGCGCAGACGTTCCCGGCGAAGGAGCGCCGCTGGAGCAGCAGCACGGCGCCGCCACGTGGCAGTTTCAGCAGGTCGGCGTCTCCGGGATCGGCGATTCCGCCGTCGATGGTCAGCTCACCCGCGTCGAGGATCAGACCGTACCGGCTTTCGAGCAGGGCGTACAGGGACCGGCCCGTCAGGTCGTGGGCGTCGAGGTCGGGGGCGAGGGACACCGGGATGTGGGCCCGCTCGATGCACATGGGCTCGTCGGCCGCGGTGCGCAGCCGCTCGATGAAGTGGACCTCGTCTCCGGGGTGGATGCCGAGTTCCCTGGCCAGGTGCGCGCTGGCCCTGACGATCCTGCGGTCGAGGTCGCGTGATCCCGGTTCCATGCCGCGGGCGCGCATCTCGTCGCTGAAGGAGGTCAGTCTGAGGGCCATCTCGATCTTGGGGCGGGCGACGAAGGTGCCCTTGCCCGCGACGCGCTGCAGTCTGCCCTCGGAGACCAGGTGGTCGACCGCCTGGCGTACGGTCATGCGGGACAGCTCGAAGCGCTGGCAGAGCTCGCGTTCGGACGGGATCGCCGCGCCGATCGGCAGCTCGTTGTTCTCGATGAGGTCAAGCAGGATCTCGCGAAGCTGGAAGTACTTGGGGACGGGGCTGTCCGGATCGATCTGGGCCACGAGATCCTCCCCTCTCGATCTGAGAAGTACGGATGAGTTATGGTTCGTACTGGTCTAGTCCGGACTAGACCACAGGCCGGAAAAGGGTGTCAATGTGCGGACCGGCGACGGATCGATAACGGCCCGATCTCTGTCCGTCCGACCGAAGGATGAGCGCGAGATGACGACCAAGATGCGCAGCGAGATCGCTGAGCAGCCCGCCGCTTTGCGAGCCACGCTGGACGCCCTCCTCCCCAGGGTCGGGGAGGTGGAACGGCTCGCGGGACAGACTCGCCAGCTGCTGTTCATCGCCCGCGGTACCTCCGACAATGCCGCAGTCTACGGCCGTTACCTCGCCGAGGCGCACGCGGGCCGCCTGTCGACCCTCGCCGCGCCGTCGATCGCCACCACCTACCGGCGCAAGCTCGACCTCGACGGGGTGCTCGCGGTCGCCCTCTCCCAGTCCGGCAGGACCGAGGAGATCGTCGAGACCCTCGCCTGGGCCAAGGACTGCGGCGCCAGCACCGTGGCCATCACCAACGGCGGCGAGCAGAGCCCCCTCGCCCAGGCCGCCGACCTGGCCCTGTGCACGCTCGCCGGTGAGGAGAAGGCCGTCCCGGCGACGAAGACCTACACCACCCAGCTCGCCGCGCTGGCCGTGCTCGGCCTCGGTCTCGGCGCCGACGTCGACGCCGCCGACCTGCAGCGGGTCCCGGACGCCGTGGAGAAGCTGATCGCCGAGCCCGGCGACCTGGACGCGATCGTCGAGGGCCTGGCGGACAAGCCCGGCGTCGTGGTCTCCGGCCGGGGCCTGGCCTTCTCCACCGCCCTCGAACTGGCCCTGAAGCTCAAGGAGGCCTGCTACCTGCACGCCATGGGCCTGTCGTACGCCGACCTGCTGCACGGCCCGATCGCCGTGGTCGACGAGGACACCCCCGCCCTCCTGGTCGCCGCGGGCGAGGGCCCCACCCTGGCCGGGACCGTCGCGCTCGCCGAGCGGGTCACCGGGGCGGGCGCCTCCGCGTTCACCGTCGGCGGCGGCACCGCGCTCGCCGCGGCCGGCACCGCCGCGCTCAACGGCCCCGACCTTCCCGAGTGGGTCGCCCCGCTCGGCCTCATCGTCCCCGGCCAGCTGCTGACCGAGGCCCTGGCGCGCAGGCTCGGCATCGACCCCGACGCTCCCAGGGGTCTCAACAAGGTGACCCAGACGGACTGATCGTCTCGGGTCGTTTAGCCTGGTCAGAGACCGATGACGACTGGAGGACGACATGGCGGCTGACGCCCACGCGATCATCGCGGGACTGGGTGGCGCGGAGAACATCATCGAGATCGAGCCGTGCATCACCCGCCTGCGCACCGAGGTGCACGACGCCGCCAAGGTCGACCAGGCGGCTCTGCGGGCGGCGGGCGCGCACGGAGTGATGGCCGCGGGCAACATCGTCCAGGTGGTGGTCGGCCCGGAGGCCGACACCATCGCCAGCGACATCGAGGACATCATCGGCTAGGAGACGCCGGGCCGTCCTCTCACCCTCACCGGTGAGGGGACGGCGGGGGGCGCCAAGGGGGTGTGATGACCACCGTGCTTGCCCCGGTCGCGGGAGCGGCTCTCGCTCTGCGGGCCGTACCCGACCCGGTGTTCTCGCAGGGCCTCGTCGGGCCCGGGCTGGCGATCGAGCCGTTGAGGGAGCCGGGCAGGGCGGTCGCTCCCATCGCCGGTAAGATCGTGAAGCTCCACCCGCACGCCTTCGTCGTCGTCGGCGACGACGGCAGAGGGGTCCTGGTCCATCTGGGTATCGACACCGTCCAGCTCAGAGGTGAGGGGTTCGAGGTGCTCGCGTCGGAGGGTGACAGGGTGGAGGCGGGGCAGCCCGTGGTCGCCTGGAACCCCGCTGAGGTCGAGGCGGGCGGGCGCTGTCCCGTCTGCCCCGTCGTGGCGCTGGACGCCGTCACGGAGGCCGTCACCAGGATCGCCGACGGTCCGGTGCGCACAGGAGACGAGCTCTTCGTGTGGACGTGAGCCCTTCCCCGGGGTGTGAGCCCTTCGCGCGGCAGTGGGGCCCGCGAAGACCACGACGATCTCTAGCGGGGACGACCATGGATGCTGCGTTGTTCGACCTGGACGGCACGCTCATCAACTCCGAGCGGCGGAGCCAGGCCATGTGGGCCATGTTGTTCGACAGGCACGGGGTCGGCCACGACCGCGACGCGTTACGCGGGTTCATCGGGCGGCGGGGGCGTGACGTCCTGGCCGAGCGGACCGATCTCTTCCCCGGTGTGGCGATCGACGACCTGCTCGCCGAGGTCCGCTCCTTCCACGACCACCCGGGACTGCCCGAGGTCACCCAGGTGCCCGGTGCCGCCGACCTGGTGCGCAGGGCCGCCGAGTACGGCGCGCGGATCGCCGTCGTCACCTCGGCCCACCCGGACTGGGCGGACAAGAGGCTCGCCGAGGCCGGGGTGAGCGACCTCGTGCTGACCGTCGTCTCCTCCCGGGACGTGACCGTCGGCAAACCCGACCCCGAGGGGTTCCTGCTGGCCGCGGAGCGGCTGGCCGTCGAACCCGCGCGGTGCGTCGTCTTCGAGGATTCGATCGCGGGGATTGCGGCGGCCAAGGCGGCGGGTATGACATGCGTGGGGATAGCGACGACCCACGAGGGCTCCGAGCTGGCCGAGGCGGACCTTGTGGTCACCGACCTGACGACGGTCGACTGGCCTCCATCCACCATTCGATGATCCGGGCGGTCTAGACCGCCCGGTCGACCCTGCAGGAGGAGCACGTGGCCCAGCGCCAAGTCACCGTTGAGTCCGAGGTCGGCCTGCACGCCCGCCCCGCCGCGACGTTCGTGCAGACCGCGGCCAAGGCGTCCCTTGAGGTGACCGTCGCCAAGAAGGGCGGGGAGCCGGTGAACGCCAAGAGCATTCTCGCGGTCCTCTCCCTCGACGTCCGGCAGGGGGACACCGTGGTGATCGAGGCGGAGGGCGAGGGGGCCGACGAGCTGCTGGACGAGCTCGCACTCATCGCATCGGCTCCATGAACGCGCTCACGGGGGTCGGCGTGAGCCCGGGTGTCGGATCCGGACCCGGATACGTCCTGTCACGCGAGGTCCCCGTGCCGGACGCCGATGCCCGTCACGACGGTGACGCCGAGGCCGAACGAGCCAGGGCCGCCCGAGCCCTCGAACGGGTCGCCGCCGACCTGGAGGAGCGGGGGGCCAGGGCGGGGGGCCAGGCCCAGGAGATTCTCAAGGCCCAGGCGCTGATGGCGCGCGACCCGGGACTGGCCGTCGGGGTCGCCGGGCTGATCGACGCCGGGATGAGCGCGTCGAGGGCCGTCTACGAGGGGTTCGGCGGATACCGCGAGATGATCGTCGGCGCCGGGGGATACCTCGGCGAGCGCGCGGCCGACCTGGACGACGTGCGGGACAGGGTCGTCGCCCTCCTTGAGGGACTGCCCGCCCCGGGGCTGCCCGCGCCCGGTGCCCGGCCGTACGTGCTGCTCGCCCGTGACCTGGCGCCCGCGGACACGGCGGCGCTGTCCAAGGAGGTGGTCGCCGCGTTCGTCACCGAGCAGGGCGGGCCGACCAGCCACACCGCGATCCTCGCCAGGGCCATGGGCGTGCCGGCCGTGGTCGCCTGCCCGGGGGCGGCCTCCGTCGCCGCCGGGACCGAGGTGCTCGTTGACGGCTTCTCCGGCCTCGTACGGCTCGACCCCTCCCAGGAGGAGGTGGAGACCGTGGCGAGGGCCGCGGCGGCGAGGCAGGCCGTGCTCGCGGCGGCCACCGGCCCCGGGGCCACGGCGGACGGTCATCCGGTGCCGCTGCTGGCCAACGTCGGCGGGCCGCGTGACGTGGAGGGGGCGTTGCGGCACGGCGCCGAGGGGGTCGGGCTCTACCGCACCGAGTTCCTCTTCCTCGACAGGACGGCGCCTCCCTCGGAGGAGGAGCAGGTCGCCGCCTATCTCGGAGTGCTCGACGCCTTCCCCGGCGGGCGGGTCGTGGTGCGCACGCTCGACGCGGGGGCGGACAAGCCGCTGGCCTTCCTGCCGCCGCCCGGAAAGGAGCCCAACCCGGCGCTCGGCCAGCGCGGTCTGCGGCTCTTCCAGCGGTACCCGGAGATCATGGAGACCCAGCTCAGGGCGCTGGCCAGGGCGGCTCTGCGGTCTTCGGCCAAGCTCCAGGTGATGGCCCCGATGGTGGCGACCAGGCAGGAGGCCGCCTGGTACGTGGCGGCGTGCAAGGAGGCCGGGCTCGCCTCGGCCGGGGTGATGATCGAGATTCCCTCGGCCGCCCTGCGCTCCGGTGACCTGGCGGCCGAGGTGGACTTCTTCTCGATCGGCACCAACGACCTGGCCCAGTACACGCTGGCCGCGGACCGGGAGGTCGGGGGCCTCGGCATGCTGCACGACCCCTGGCAGCCCGCCCTGCTCGACCTGGTCCTCGCGGCCGTCAACGGCGCCGCCGAGCGCGGCAGGTCCTGCGGGGTCTGCGGGGAGGCCGCCGGGGATCCGGCCCTGGCCTGTGTGCTGGTCGGGATGGGCGTCACCTCGCTGTCGATGGCGCCGACCGCGCTGCCCGCCGTACGGGCGGCTCTGTCGCTGCACACGCGGGAGCGGTGCGTACTGGCCGCGCAGGCCGCGCTGGCGGCCTCCTGCCCGTCGGACGCCAGGGCGGCGGCCCGCGCCCACCTGCCGGAACTGGCCGGACTCGCCCTCTGAGGTCTTTTCCGTAACGGGGAGGCGCGGCGTGTCGGAGTCCGTGACGCGGATAGCGTGGAACCCATGGTTCGGTGTATTCGCACGACTGGTCTCGCAGTGATCGCGACGATGGTGGCCGGATGTGCCGCGACGGGGGCCTCGGCGCCTGTCAGGGCGGAGAGCCAGGCCGGGAGCGCCTCGGCCCAGGCGGCCTCACCCTCGGCGGCGTCACCCTCTGTGGCCTCTCCCTCCGCGGCTTCGCCCGAGCCGTCCACGGCCCCTCCGGCGGGTTCTCCCGCCCAGGTCGAGGCCGTGCTGCGGAAGATGAGCCTGGAGGAGAAGGTCGGCCAGCTCTTCATGCCGGTTCTGTACGGCCCGGCCGCCGACACCTCCTCGCCGGAGAACCGCGCCCGCTACGGGGTGGACACCCCGGCGAAGGTGATCGAGAAGTACCGCCCAGGAGGGGTGATCCTGTTCCCCTGGGCGAACAACGTCAAGGGCGTCCGGCAGGTCGTCGCGCTCACCAACGGGCTGCAGAAGGCATCCCCGAGGATCCCGCTGCTCGTCGGCGCCGACCAGGAGAACGGCCGGGTCTCCCGCCTGGCGCCGCTGGTCACCGACATGCCGGGGGCCTCGGTCATCGGCTCGACCGGTGACCCGTCGCTGGCGCGCAGGGCCGCGAAGGTGACCGGCGCCGAGCTGAAGGCGCTGGGCATCAACCTCGACTTCGCCCCGGTCGCCGACGTGAACATCAACCCGCGCAACCCGGTGATCGGTCCCCGCGCCTACGGCTCCGACCCGAAGAAGGTCTCGCCCATGGTCGCCGCGGCGGTCCAGGGCTTCCACGACGCGGGCGTCGCCTCGACGGCCAAGCACTTCCCCGGGCACGGCGACACCAACGTGGACAGCCACACCGGGCTGCCGGTCATCCAGCACTCCCGGGCCCAGTGGGAGAAGCTGGACGCCCCGCCGTTCGCCGCCGCGATCGGTGCGGACGTCGACGCGATCATGAGCGCCCACGTGGTCATGCCCAAGCTCGACCCGTCGGGCGACCCGGCCACCCTGTCCAAGCCGATCCTGACCGGCCTGCTGCGTGACAAGCTCGGCTTCGACGGTGTCGTCTCGACCGACGCGCTGGACATGGCCGGGGTGCGCAAGAAGTACGGCGACGCCCAGGTGGCGGTGCGGGCCGTACAGGCGGGGGCGGACCTGCTTCTGATGCCGCCCAACTACTCGGCGGCCTACGACGGGGTGCTGACCGCGGTGAAGTCGGGGAAGATCTCCAGGGCGCGGCTCGACCAGTCGGTACGGCGGCTGCTGAAGCTGAAGTTCAACCGGGGCCTGCTGGTGAAGGCGCCGGTCGCCGACCCGGACGAGGCGGAGCGGGTGTTGCGTTCACCCGAGCACCGCAAGGTCGCCCGGCTCATCAACAGCCGGGCCCGCTGAGCGTCCACCGAGGGCCCGGCGTCCACTGAGGGCCCGCTGAGGGCCCACCGTGGACCCGCTGAGAGGCTCACCGGCGGGTCCACTGAGAGGCCCGCCGGCGCCCACTGGCGGGCCCGCTGCCGGGCCCGTGAGGGTCGGGGTCAGGCGGGCAGGAGGCCGCCGCGACGGATCATCGCGAGGGTGAGTGACTGCACGATGCGCATGATGAGGGCTTCGAGCAGGAGAGCCACGGCCTTGGCGACGACCGAGCTCAAGAATCCGGACATGTCTACCTCAAATCACTGAAACGCTACTGCGGGGATAATTGCCGACAAAGCGTCACAAATCAATACTTTGAGGTTTCCTTTTAATGAACAGACGGTGACGGATCGCGGGTCCACCGCTCGAACGCCGTTCCGGCCAGCGTGGCTGTCAGGGCGCTGCCCAGGGCGATGCCCCACCCCACGGGTCCCAGCGGCCGGCAGCCGAAGAACAGGCAGACCACGGGGACGGAGACGCTGGCCGCCAGGACGCCCATCGAGGCGATCACGGCCAGCAGGACCACCCGGTCCCGGCCGCCGCTGGCCAGGGTCTGGAACAGCTGCGTGGAGATCAGGGCGACCAGCGCGATCGTGTTCGCCCGCCCCCTCGTGCCCGTCACCCGCCCGACCAGCCAGGCCACCGACGCCGCCCCGGCCGTCGTCGTGGCGCGCAGGTAGATGTCCCGGGTCAGCGAGGCGCCCAGGGACGCCTCGGGCCCCTCGGCCAGCAGCCGCTCCGGGCTGGTCGCCGCCGGAGGCCTGACCGCGACCGCCATCGCGGGCAGCATGTCGGTCAACAGGTTGACCAGCAGCAACTGGCGGGCGTTCAGCACGCTGCCGCCGGTGAGCAGGTTCGAGCCGACCGCGAAGACGATCTCCCCGACGTTGCCGCCGAGCAGGATGCTCAGGGCGTCGCGGACCGAGCTCCACATGGCCCTGCCCTCGACGAACGCGTCCACGATCGTCTCGATGCGGTCGTCGGTCACCACGACGTCGGCCGCGGCCCTGGCCGCCGGGGTGGCGCGGGAGCCCAGGGCGATCCCGACGTCGGCGGCACGGATGGCCGGGGCGTCGTTCGCCCCGTCTCCGGTCACCGCGACGACCTTTCCCGCCCGGCGCAGGCAGCTGACGATCCTGACCTTGTGCGCGGGGGTCGTCCTGGCGAAGACCGCCACCCCGGGCAGCCGCTCGACCAGGGTCGCGTCGTCCAGCTCGTCCAGCTCGGGGCCGGTCATCACCCGCCCGCCGTTCAGCAGGTCGAGCTCGGCGGCGATCGCCGCCGCGGTGCTCGGATGGTCACCGGTGATCATGACGATCCTGACGCCCGCCCTCGTCAGGCGGCCGACGCTCTCGGCCGCCGTCGGCCTGACCGGGTCGGCCAGGCACAGGAACCCCAGGAAGGTCAGCTCGTCGACCCGGGAGTCGTCCAGGTCGCGGCGGTCGGAGGCGGGCCGTTCGGCCACCGCGAGCACCCGGTAACCCTGCAGGGCGAGCCGGTCGACCTCCTCCTCAAGCCCCTTCCTCGCCGCGGCGGTCATGCGGACCGTACGGCCGTCGCGCAGCAGGTGCGCGCAGCCGGTGAGCACGATCTCGGGGGCGCCCTTGACGCTCAGCACGTGCCCGGAGGGACCGAGGCCGAGCACCGCGTGGTAGCCGCGTCCCGGCTCGAAGGGCAGCTCCTCGACCCGGCTCCAGACGCCCAGCCCCTCCTGCGGCGTCACGTCGAGCCGCCGCGCCCCCTCGACCACCGCGCGGTCCGTCGGGTGGGCGATGGGCCTGCCGTCCTCGTAGCGGGGGCTCGCGCGCAGCCCGGCGGCCACGATCCGCCGCAGTTCCTCGTTCAGCCGCTCCGTCGAGTGCTCGGAGCGCCCGTCGGAGACCACCCGCAGGCTGATGCGCCCCTCGGTCAGGGTCCCCGTCTTGTCGAAGCAGAGCACGTTCACCCGGCCGAGGGCCTCGATCGTCGAGGGGTTGGGCACCAGGGTCTCGCGGCTCGACAGCCGCCTGGCCGCGGCCAGTTCGGCGGCCGAGGCGATGAAGGGCAGCCCCTCGGGCACCGAGGCGACCGCGAGGCTCACCGCCAGGGCGAGCGCCTGCGGCATCGACCGTCCACGCAGCAGGTCCGCGAGCAGCACGACGACACCGGAGCCGATCGCGACCGGCAGGATCCTGCGGCTCAGCATCCGCAGCCGCAGGTGGACCCCGCTCTGCGGACGCTCGTCGGCCGAGAGCCGCGCGGTGCGCGCGGCCTCCGTCTCCTCACCCGCCGCCACGACCACGGCCAGCCCGTGCCCCGCAGCGACCGTCGTGCCCTGGTAGACCATCGAGCTGCGGTCGGCGACCGCGGAGGCGTCCACCGGGGCCGGCGCCTTCGGGACCAGCAAGGACTCGCCGGTCAGTCCCGCCTCGTCGATCTCCAGGCCGATCGACGACAGGATCCGGCAGTCGGCCGGTACGGCGTCGCCCGCCCGCAGTTCGATGACGTCTCCCGGCACGAGCGTGTCCGCCGTCGCCGCCTCGGTCGTGTGCGACGGGCCTCTCTCAGGCTCTTTGGCCTTTTTGCCCTTCTTGGGCTCTTTGGACTCCTTGATGCCTTTGGAGAAGGGGCGGCGCAGCCGTACGTGGTCGGCGACGGACTCGGTCAGGCGGTGCACGGCCCGGTTGGCCGACGTTCGCTGCCCGCCGCCGATGAGCGCGTCCACGATCATGACGCCGCCGATCAGCACGCCGTCCAGGACGGAGCCGACCATCGCGGACAGGCCCGCCCCCGCCGCCAGCACCGGGGTCAGCGGGTTGGCCAGCTCCTCAAGGGAGGCGCGCAGCAGCGAGTCGGTGCCGTCCGGCTCTCCCGGCGGCGGCGGAGGCCTGCGCCGTACGGCCTCGGACTTGGGCAGGCCGTCGAGGGAGGAACCGAGCCTGGACAGCACGGCGTCGACCGGCAGGGCGTGCCAGGGGGTCGGGTCGGCGCGTCCGGCGGGCGCCGCGCTGCCCAGCTCACGGGCCGTCCACTCGCCCACGACGATGGCGGCCAGCGCCGTACCGTCGCTGACCAGACGGGCCCTGTGCACGGAGGCGGTCCTGGGGCCGGTGCCCGCGAGCGCCGCGCCCGCCGCCGCCGTCGCCAGGCTGAGCCGTACGCACCGCTCACCGGCTCTCCTGGCCGGGGCCAGGCAGCTCAGCAGCAGGTGGGCCGTCTCCAGGTCGCCCAGCACGTCCGCCTCCCACGGCACGCCGTCGGGACCACCGAGCACGCCGACGCTCAGATCGGCCTGGGCCATCGCGGACGTCGACCGCCTGGAGACCACCGTGACCCCGTGGCCCTCCGCCTGGAGCGCGCGGATCCGCGTCGTCAGCCGGTGGCCTCCCGGGAGGGTCTTCGGCGGGGTGCCGTCCCCGCCCCCTCCTCCCGCGGTGAGCCGTCTGACCACCTCGCGGGCGCCCTCACCCGCCAGCAGCACCGAGCAGCCCTGGGGGGCGGTGACCAGCGCGTCCGCGATGGACACGAGCTCGGGCGCCAGACCGGCCAGGGCGACCGGCACGCCCCGCCTGGTCACCCGGACCGGCCGCAGCCCCAGGGAACGCCACTCGCGCGCCTCGGCGGCGGGAAGCCTGGCGGGTTCGGCCGCCCAGTGGCCGCGCTCACGGCGCGCGCCGGGATCGGCCGCGTCGAGCAGGCCGGGCAGCAGGGCGTTCAGCTCGGCGAGGTCGATGCCCTCGGCCAGGGGCACGACGCGCTCGACCGTCCACGAGCCGGTCAGGAACAGGGCGGCGTCGAGGACGACCGTGTCGAGGCCGTCCATCCGGCGCAGCGCGTGACTGTCGAGGACGACCGCGCCACGTTTGGCCAGAGTGCGCCCGACCGCGCTGGAGAACGCCTCCCGCCCGGCCTTCGCGGCACTGGGTGTCGCGGCGATCATCATGGCGAGGCCGCGGTCACGGCTGCCGCTGACGACGTGGGTCAGCACCGAGACACCGAGCGCCGCCGGGCTCGCCAGCCGTTCGAACCGCTCGACGGGGCTGTGCTCAAGCGGCGCGGTCCTGGTCCTCCTGCGCCTGCGGACGTGCCGGTAGGCGCCCTCGTCGGAGGCCAGTTCCTGCGCGCGCGAGTCCCAGGCCCGCCGCGCCTCACGGGCCTCCACGTAACGCTCGGCGGCGGACACCGCCTGCACCAGCAGCCCGACGGGCTGGAGCGCCAGTGTGCCCGCGACCACGTTCGCCGTCGTGAACAGGGCGGAGGTGGCCTGGTGACCGAGGTGATGGGTCAGTCTCGTCCGGATCGCCGGGGTGGACTCGGCCAGGTGCAGCAGGGCGGGGACGACCGGGGACAACGGCGGAAGGTGCGCCAGCCGCCCGGCGACCGCGAGCCCCGTTCCGAGGGCGCTCGCGCCCAGCCTGATGCCGGCCCGGGTGCGCTGCTCGACCACCCTGGCCAGGGCCGGTCCGGGGCCCCGGACCGCCGTGCCCTCCGCCTCCCGCGCCTCCTCGTCCTCGTCCTCCTGCTCCCACCCGTCCTCGTCGTCGAGTTCCGCGACGATCGACAGCAGCCTCTTCAGGTCGACCGCTCCGTCGTCGCCGCCCACGAAGACGGTGCCCAGCACCCCGTTGACCTCGGCACGCTCGACCCCGTCGAGCGCGAGCAACAGCGTTTCAAGCCGTCGGGCGAGCCGTTCCGTGCCGGGGCCGCCGATGGCGCGCAGGTCCACATGGAAGCCGCCTGGGGCCGCCCGCACCGCACGGGGACGAGGCAACGCCCTGCGCACGGCGTCGGGCACGGCCTCCCACAGTGTCTCCGCGGAAAGCGTGAACACACGTGACAGCAACATTCGGCTCTCCAGACGGATCACTCGGGCCTGACGGCCATGACGGAGCCGTACGGCCCGCGCGGGCGGGCCGGACGGCGGATTGCTTTCCTGGCGGTCAGGTCACGGGAACACGCCGGAGCAGCCGTGTCACCGCGCGGAGGCTCTGGCCCGCCTTGAGCGGCTCATCCCACGGGCGCGCTGGGCGATCACCGTGCCGACCCCGATGGCCGCGGCGACCGGCCACTCGATCAGGCCCGCGACGGCCAGCGCGCCGAGCCCGCCGTAGTAGACCATGCGCTCGGGCGGCGGCAGGAACGACTTGGCGGCGTCCACGGCCTGGCCCGCCTCCTGGCGGTTGACGTGCGGCAGGCCGACGTGCGGCATGTGGAGGTGCGGGGCGTGGAACTTCACGGTCATCATGGGCAGGTTCACCGTGAGCCCGTGCTTGCCGCCGCCACTGCCGTTCGACCGGTGCGTCGAGGTTCCCGCCGAGCCCTGCGTCGTGGCCTGCTGGGCGGTGTTCCTGCGCTGCGCGGTGGTCCCCGCGGTCGAGGCCCTGGCCGATGTCCTCGTTGAGGCCCTGGTAGAGGTCTTGGCCAGAGACCTGGCCCGGGGCTTGGCGGTCGAGGCCGTCGAGGACTTGGTCGCCGGAGACGTCGACGAAGACGTCGCCGGGGACTTGGTCGAGGCGCTGGCCGAGGTCCTGGTCGGAGCCTTGGCGCCGGCCGACGTCCTGGCCCGGGACTTGGCGGGGGACTTGGCCGGTTTCCTGGTCGCCGTGGTCCCGGCGGTCGGCGTCTTGGCGGTCGAAGCCCTGGTGGTCGAAGCCCTGGCGGTCGAGGGCTTGGTGGTCGAGGCCTTGGTCGCCGGGGACTTGGCCGGGGACTTGGCTGACGACCTGGTCGAGGCTCTGGCCGGTGTCCTGGCCGAGGTGCCGGCCGAGGACCGCTGCGCGGTGCTCGGCCGTGTGGTCGTCTTCGCCGCCGAGGACGTCGCGGTGCTCTTCCTCGCGGCCGGTTTCCGCGTGGCGGATGGGCTTGACTTCGAAGCCGTACGGCTCCGCGTCGTGCCACCTGTCTGACTTACGGTCATGGCCCCTCCCCAAAGGAGTCGAGGGATCGTTCCAACATCGTTCCAACGTGTTGCCCGCGAGCGGCGGCGACACCTCTCACGTGCGGTTATTCGGCGCTGGGGCGTTCTTTTAGCCTTCCTCACCCCAGGTCTCCGAAACGCGGTCGCGTTCCAAGAATCGGACATTAAGGAGGGAAGAGTGGTGATGTCAGGAAAGGTGAGGCTTGAGCTCCCGGCGGGCGACGGCGCGCAGATGCACCTCGTCGGGGCCGCCGAGAATGCGCATCGCGCGGGCGTGGACGTACATCGAGGCCAGCGGGACGTCGTCGGAGACCCCCAGCGCGCCGTGGACCTGGATGGCCCGGTCGATCACCTCACAGGCCACCCTGGGGGCGACGGCCTTGACGGCGGAGATCTCGGCGGAGGCGGCCCTCGCACCCACGGTGTCGATCATCCAGGCGGCCCGCAGTCCCAGCAGCCTGGCCTGGTCGACGGCCAGCCGCGACTCGGCGATCTGCTGCTGCACGACGCCCTGCTGGGCGAGGGTCACGCCGAAGGCCACCCGGTTCGCGGCGCGGGCGCACAGCAGCTCAAGGGCACGCTCGGCCATGCCGATCGCGCGCATGCAGTGGTGGACACGCCCGGGACCGAGACGGGTCCGTGCGATACGCAGGCCGTCGCCCTCCTCGCCGAGGAGGTTCGTCACGGGCACCCGCACGTCGGACAGGACGAGCTCGGAGTAGCCGCGCTGCTCCTGGTAGCCGAACACCGGCAGGTGGCGGACGACCTCGACGCCGGGGGTGTCCATCGGGACCAGCACCGTCGACTGCCTGCGGTGCGCGGGCGCCTCGGGGTCGGTGTTGCCGAGCACGATCACGACCCGGCAGCGCGGGTCGGCGGCGCCGCTGACGAACCACTTGCGGCCGTTGACCACGTAGTCGTCGCCGTCGCGGACGATGGAGGTCGTGAGGTTCGTCGCGTCGCTCGACGCCACGGCGGGCTCGCTCATCGCGAACGCCGAGCGGATGCCGCCCGCGAGCAGCGGGGTGAGCCAGCGGGCCCGCTGCTCGGGCGAACCGAAGGCGTGCAGCAACTCCATGTTGCCCGTGTCGGGGGCGGCGCAGTTCAGCGCCTCGGGGGCCAGGTCGGGGGAGCGGCCGGTGATCTCGGCGAGACTGGCGTGGTCGAGAACGGACATCCCCGACTCCATGGGTAGGAACAGGTTCCACAGGCCACGCGAGCGGGCCTCCGCCTTGAGGTCCTCGACGACCGGAGGCAGACGGTGGTCCCCGTGTCCGGCGGCCTGCCGCCAGGCGTGGTAGACCGGCTCGGCCGGGTAGACATACGACACCATGAAATCGGTCAGGTTGGCGAGGTACTCCTCCGCCTTCGTGCTGAGCGCGAAGTCCATGGCGGCCAGTTTGGCACCCCCCTTCGCCGGTGCTCCGCACAGGGCGGACCTAACCTGGAACGGGTTCCACGAAGGAGGCCGAATGCTCAGAGGCGTACTGATCGACTGGGGCGGCGTGCTCACCACGAACATGACCGAGGCGATCATGGAGTGGATCACCGTGGACCGCATCGACGCGGCCCACTACCACGAGGTGATGCGCGAGCTGGTCGCACGCGCCTACGACGGCGTCCGTGACGACGAGGAGAACCTCGTCCACGCCCTGGAACGCGGTGAGATCTCCGGAGCGGACTTCGAACGGCGCCTGGCCGCCCTGCTCGTCACACTCGACGGTGTCCCACCGGTCGCCGAGGGCCTGCTGACCAGGATGTTCGCCGGGTTCCGCCGGGTCGAGTCCATGTACGGCATGCTGCGTGAGGCCCGTGCCGCGGGAGTGCGCACCTGCCTGCTGTCCAACTCCTGGGCCAACGAGTATCCCCGCGAGGGCTGGGAGGAGACCTTCGACGCGGTGGTGATCTCGGGGGAGGTCGGCATGCGGAAGCCGGAGCCAGGGATCTTCGAGCACGCCCTGGGCACGCTGAACCTGACCGGTCCCGAGTGTGTGTTCGTCGACGACGCCGAGGTCAACGTCGCCGCCGCCCGGGCCCTCGGCATCGTCGGTCTCCACCACAGGGACCCGGAGCCGACCATCGCCGAGCTGGAAAGGCTTCTCGGGACGCCACTGCGCTGACCGGCGGTGCGCCGTACCTCGCGGGCCGGGCGGCGGAGCTGTCACACTCGATGGGTGATCGGCGCCGGACGGCGCCACGTCGGAAGAACAGATCGAGGCATCGATGCGCGTCTACCTGCCGTGCACGCTCCCGGCGCTGGCCCGTGTGGCCACGGTCGGGGAGCTCGGCCCGGCCCCGCTGACCGGTTACGCGGTGACCCCCGCGCTGGTCGAATGGTACGCCTCGGGTGACACCGAGGAACTGGAGTACGTCGCCCTGACCGAGGCGGCCAGGGCCTCCCTGCGGATGATCGCCGAGGACAGGGCCGACGGCGTCAAGGCGCCCGCCCGCCGGGTGGTGATCGCCGCCGAGGTCCCCGACGGTGAGGTCAACGGCGGCGCCGACCTGGAGGAACGTGCCCGGGTACGGCTGTCGACCGCGGTCCCCCTCAGCAGGATCGCCGCGGTCCACGTGGACGAGGAGGCCGCGACGTCCGACGTCGAGGCCGCCGTCTCCGCGCTGCCCGCCGCGGACCTCGGTGACGACGACGCCCGCTTCACCGTGGACGGCGCCGAGGCCAACGAACTGCTGTGGTACGCCACCCAGGAGATTCCCGACCTGATCGGCTGAGTTCTGGGCGGTTATCCTGGAGAACGATATGAGACACATCGTTTGGGACTGGAACGGCACTCTTTTTCACGACATCGACGCCGTTGTCGGCGCCACGAACATCGTGTTCGAGCCGTACGGGATAGCCGCCTACGACGCGGACGGTTTCCGGGCGGTCTACATGCGCCCGATCTGGACGGCCTACGAGCGCATGCTGGGCCGCCCCCTCGACGACGGCGAGTGGGAACGCCTCGACGCGGGCTTCCACGACCACTACCACCGGCTGATGCTGGAGTGCGGCCTGACGGCCGACGCCGTGGGCGCGCTTGAGGCGTGGAGCGCCACGGGCAACCGTCAGTCGCTGTTGTCCATGTGGACGCACGACCGGCTGGGGCCGAAGGTCGCCGAGTTCGGCATCGACCACCACTTCAGCCGGATCGACGGTCTGCGCACCGACTCGGGAGCGCCCCCGGCCATGGGAGGGCACAAGGCCGCCTCGATGGCGGCCCACATCGAGGCGCTCGGCGTCGACCCGGCGAACGTGCTCGTCATCGGTGACAGCGTGGACGACGCCCACGCGGCCCGGCACGTCGGGGCGCGCGCCGTCCTCTACACCGGCGGCATGACCAGCCGCGCCGACCTGCACGCCCTCGGCGTCCCCGTCGTGGACACCCTCACCGACGCCCTCGACCACGCTTGAGCGCCGTTTTCGTGCGTGAGGGCGCCCGGCAGGGTGGTTCGGTGATCGTGAGGCGGGCGACGGCCGTACTCTGGGGCCCGATGGGCGCCCACCCCCACCTCGGAGGCCACGATTAGCCGTCTCGTTCTCTGGAACGTCGACCTCACCCTGGTCGACGTGTCCATCCTCACCCGTGAGGCGTACGCCGACGCCTTCCGCCAGGTCACCGGACGGCCCCTGGTCAAGCTCACCCAGCACAACGGCCGCCCCGACTCCGAGATCATCTTCGAGACGCTGGCCATCAACGACATCGTCGCCGAGGACGCCCACCTGCCCAGGTTCCTCGACGCCCTGGCCGAGGCGTTCGCGGCCCGGCGGGGGCGGCTGGACAGGGAGGGGCGGATGATGCAGGGCGCGGCCGAGACGCTCAAGGCCGTGGGCGGGCTCGGCGGCACGGTCCAGTCGGTGCTCACCGGGACCATCAGGAGCAACGCCGTACACAAGCTGAAGGCCTTCAAGCTGGACAGGTACGTCGACTTCGAGATCGGCGGCTACGGCGAGGAGGTCTACCCCAAGGCCACCCTGCTCCAGGTCGCCCAGGGCAGGGCCAGGCAGAAGTACGGCGCGGCGTTCGACGGGACCAACACGGTGCTGATCGGCGACTCGGCCAGGGACGTCCAGGCCGCCAAGATCGCCGGAGCCTCCATGGTCGCCGTGGCCACCGGCCGATCCCTCCCGGCCGAACTCCGGGAGGCGGGCGCCGACGTCGTTCTTCCCGACCTGTCCGACCCCTCAGAGGTGGTGGCCGCGGTCGAGAGCCTGACGACCCCGGTCCGCAGCGCCTGACCGGAGTTTCGCTCTCATGAGCGGTGTGCCCGGCGGGAGCGGTTCAGGCTGGGAAGGCGAATGATTCCCGTGCTCTTTCCCGCACTCGGATTCCCGCGCCCGACGGCCGCCAGGAGTTTCACAGGTCCCGGTCCGTGTAGGTGTCCAGCAGGACGTAGGCGTTGAGCGAGCTGAGAACGCCTATCAGTCGTTCGGTGAATTGAAGACCGTCCTGGCCGACGCGGGGTGTCCAGGAGATCGACAGGTTGATCTCGTGCTCCCGGGAGAGTTCCGTGAGAGAGGTCAGATTCGCCTCCAGGAAGCCGGTGACGGTCTGAAGCCGCTCGTGGAGCGCCTGGTCGGAGGGGACGTCGAAATCGTGGAGCCAGAAGGGGCTCTCCCGTGACCCGGTGGACCTGATCCCGATCCTCTCCTCGACCGCCTCAAGCGTCGACGGGGATTTCGTCACCCTCAGCGTTGTTCTCGCCCATGAGTCGTCCATCGTTCTCTCCGGAAAGTTGAATTTCGCGGCCTTTCGGGGATTCCCGGTTTCCAGGTCGGTGGGCCGTGTCAGGGTACGGATTTCCGCGGGTGGTGGTCCACGGAATATGTCTCAGCCGTCAGGGCGGCCGGGAGGCGCCTGCCCGAAATCGTGACCGCGCCGTTTTCCACGGCGCGTGTGCCCGGCGGGAGAACGGCGGTTCGATTCATCCCGAGACCGGTCGGCGCCAGGTGGTGCGTTCGGGCCCTCGCCTGGTGGCCACGGACCGCTTTCGTCTCTGATCTGTCGAGGAGGGCCGGGGTTCCGCGGTGGGGTCACCGGTCATCCTTTGGAGATGCCTCAGAGTGACTGATGCGGCGTATGGGGTTATTTGAACAAATGGTGTAGTGGGAACCGCGGTGTTGGAACGTGCGTTGCCCCCTCCTGGAACACAGCACGCATGATCGGGAGCGACGATGAGCCATCCCCCACCCGCTAACCGGCCTCCCGCGGGGGGACAGGGGTCGGGGCCGTACCCGCCGGGCACACCGTGGCCGGCGTATCCCCCGCAGGCGCAGGCGCCGACACCCCAGCCCTACCCTCAGCAACAGCCCCAGCAGCCGTATCCCTACCAGCCGTACCCGCAGCGGGGGCAGGCGCCCCAGACGTATCCGCCCCAGGGGCGGCCGGAAACGCCGTACCAGGGCGTCCAGCCGCCGGGGCAACCGGTACCGCCACCTCAGAACGGGTGGGCACCGCACCAGCCGGGACCACAGGAGCCTCAGACGGCGCCGCGGCGGGGGATCGGGCGGATCGTCGCAGGGACCCTCGTCGCCGGAATCGGGCTGGTGGTGGCGCTGGGCGGCGGCACGATCGTTGCCCGTGCGGTCGCCAACAGCGAGCAGGAGATCATCAGCAAGGAGTACATGCGCAACCTGTGGCGCAACGTGCCCGTCGAGACGGTCTTTCCCGCCTCCATCGGGGTGCGCGACCCCGATGCCACCGTCAGCGTGGAGAAGGGCTGGACCAGGGCCGCGATCTCGCAGGACACCTCCTGCGAGGCGGCGCTCTCCGGGCGGTTCGCGGCGGCGGCGACCAAACACGGCTGTGTGGCGGCGCTGCGGGCCACCTACCTCGACCCCAGCGGCGGGACCGCGGCCACGGCCGTCGTCCTGGCCCTTCCCAACGAGAACGACCGCAGCGATCTCACCGACGTGCTCACCCGGACCCAGGACGACGAGGGCGGGGCCGAGCAGGCGGTGCACGCCCTCGGCGTCCCGGGCGTGCGGTGGAAGGACGGCGCCCGGGCGGGAAGCGGGGGAATCAGTGTCTTCGCCCCCTACGCCACGCTGTTCGTGGTGGTCACCTCGGGCCCGGTCGACGGCCGGGTGGCCGGGCACGTGCCCCAGCCCTGGGGGAAGGGGCGGTTCAAGCAACGGGAGGACCGCGAGCCGTGGCAGATGACGGCGTACGGCCTCGCCCAGACGCTGTCCACGCGTCTGAAGTCCGAGGCGGAGAAGGTGCAACCATGATCGGCAGGGCGTTTACCGCCACCCTGCTCGGCGCCGCCCTGCTCGCGGGTACGGCGGCGCCCGCGCTGGCCGAGGCGCCGCACGGCTGGGAACTCCAGGTCATGAAGGTACGGCAGGCGCAGACCCTGGCCCAGGGCAAGGGGGTCACGGTCGCCGTGCTGGACACCGGGGTGATGGCGAACCATCCGGCCTTCAGGGGACGCGTGACCTCCGGCCCCGACTTCGTCGGCGGCGGTGCCAAGCCCGGTCAGTCGTACTGGGGCGCGCACGGCACCGCCATGGCGTCGAGCGTCCTTGAGGTCGCCCCGCAGGCGCGCGTGCTGTCCGTACGGGTCATCTGGGACCGGGAGGACCCCGCGCGCAAGCGGGCGGAGGAGTCGGCGAGGAGGAGCAAGAAGGTCGGAGAGGAGGAGAGCCGTAAGTGGGCGGGCGCCGTGGCCAAGGGCATCCGCTACGCGGTGGACCACGACGCCAAGGTCATCTCGATGTCCCTCGGCACCGACGAGTGGTCGTGGGTGGGGTACGAGGAGGACACCGCCGCCGCCGTCGACTACGCCTCCAGCAAGGGCGTCGTGGTGGTGGCCAGTTCGGGCAACGGCGGATCGACCGACGCCATGGACCTCGACGCCAACAACAGGGTGTCCTACCCGGCGGCCTTCCCCAGCGTGATCGGGGTCGCCGCGGCGGGCCGCGACGGAGCACGGGCGGAGTTCTCCCAGGTGCACACCTACACCACGATCGCCGCGCCCGGCGTCGACATCCACGCCGCCCGCAACCTGGGCGGCTACGAGTCGGGCAGCGGCACCTCACCGGCGGCGGCGCTGACCTCGGGCACGGTCGCCCTGATGCTCTCGCGCAACCCCAAACTGACCGTCAGGCAGGTCCGCGAGATCCTGACCAGGACCGCGATGAAGCCGCCCGCGGGCTACACCCTGTACCTCGGCCACGGGATCGTCGACGCCGCGGCGGCGGTCCAGGCCGCGGACTCACCGCCCCCGGCGGTGAAGGCCGCCGCCTACACCGGCGAGAAGTATCTCGGCGGTGGCCCGATCGGCTCGCCCGTCGACCATCCGCCCGTCGACTCCGACTACCTCGTCATCGGCGGAACGGGACTCGGCGTCGGACTGCTCTGCCTCGTCGGCGCCTTCTTCCTGTTCCGCAGGCCCCGCCGTCGCCGCGCCGCCCGCTGAGCCGTCTCCGGTACGGCGGGCACGTGGGGACGGGCCACACCGTGTGCCGGGGGAGTGTGTGCCCAGGGGGGATGACATTCCGGTGGGCCGTCGGGAGGATGGGGGCATGGTTGAGGAAGGTACGCTCCTTTGGGACCCCACCCCCCAGACCGTGCGGGACGCCAAGGTCACCCGTTACATGGAGTGGCTCGGCAGATCCGGTGACTACCAGGATCTGTGGCAGTGGTCGGTCGACTCGCCGGCTGAGTTCTGGGCGTCGCTCTGGGACTACTTCGGCGTGGTCGGGGAGCGAGGCGAGGGGCCCGTCCTGTCCGGGACGATGCCCGGGGCCGAGTGGTTCGCCGGATCGACGCTGAACTACGCCGCGAACGCGCTGCGCGGGGCGCAGGCCGATCCCGGGCGGCTCGCGGTGGTCTTCCGCGACGAGTCGGGGTCGCGCCGTACGCTCACGCTGGGCGAGCTGGCCGAGGAGGTCGCGCGGGTCCGCGCCGGGCTGGCCGCGCTGGGCGTCGGGCGGGGGGACCGGGTCGCCGCCTACGCGCCGAACGTGCCCGAGACACTGGTCGCCTTCCTCGCCACCGCCTCCCTCGGGGCCGTGTGGTCCTCGTGCTCCCCGGACTTCGGCGCCTCAAGTGTGATCGACCGCTTCACCCAGATCGAGCCGAAGGTGCTGGTCGCGATCGACGGCTACGCCTACAACGGCAGGTGGTTCGACCGCTCCCAGGTGGTCGAGGACATCGCGGCCAAACTGCCGACCCTGGCCGCCCGGGTGCGGATGCCCCTGTACGGCGCGCCGCCCCGGGAAGCCGGGGAGAGCGGGGCGGCCGGGCACCGTACGGTCGAGTGGTCCGAGCTGCGGGCCGTGGAGGAGCCGCTCGGCTTCGAGCCGGTGCCCTTCGCCCATCCGCTGTGGATCGTCTACTCCTCGGGCACCACGGGGCTGCCGAAGCCGATCGTGCACGGGCACGGCGGCGTGGTGCTCGAACACCTCAAGGCGCTCTCCTTCCACCAGGACCTGGGGGAGGACGACGTCTTCTTCTGGTACACCACGACCGGCTGGATGATGTGGAACTACCTCGTCGGCGGCCTGCTGGCCGGTTCGACGATCGTGCTGTACGACGGCTCGGCCACCCACCCGGGGACGGACGCGCTGTGGCGGCTGGCCGCCGAGGAGGGCGTCACCTACTTCGGCACCGGCGCGCCGTACATCGTGGCGTCCATGAAGGCGAACCTGCGTCCCTCGGGGCTCGGGGCGCTGCGGGGGGTCGGCTCGACCGGCTCGCCGCTGCCGCCGGAGGGCTTCGCCTGGGTGCACGACACGATGCCGGAGGTGCAGCTCGGCTCGTTCTCCGGTGGCACCGACGTGTGCACCGGCTTCGTCGGGGCGGTCCCGCTGCTGCCGGTCAGGGCCGGGGTCATCCCGTGCCGGTGCCTGGGGGCCAGGGTCGAGTCCTTCGACCAGTCGGGTAGCCCGGTGATCGGCGAGGTCGGAGAGCTGGTGCTGACCGCGCCGATGCCGTCGATGCCCGTCATGTTCTGGAACGACCCCGACGGGACGAGATACCGGGAGAGCTACTTCGCCGATTATCCCGGGGTATGGCGGCACGGTGACTGGATCAAGATCCTGCCTGACGGTGGATGCGTGATCTACGGCCGCTCCGACTCCACCCTCAACCGGGGCGGAGTGCGGATGGGGACCAGCGAGTTCTACCGGGTGGTCGAGCGTTTCGAGGAGATCGCCGACAGCCTGGTGATCGACACCGGGCAGCTCGGTCAGGAGGGACGCCTGCTGCTCTACGTCACGGTGGCCGAGGGGGCGAGCCTGTCCGACTCGCTGATCATGCGGCTGCGCCGGGCGATCAAGGAGGAGCTGTCCCCCAGACACGTGCCCAACGAGATCGTCGAGGTCCCCGGCATCCCCCGTACGCTCAGCGGCAAGAAGCTGGAGGTCCCGATCCGCAAGATCCTTCTCGGTGTCCCCCCGGAGAAGGCGGCCAACCTCGACGCCATGGCCAACCCGGAGATCCTGTCCTATTTCGTCCCGGTCACCGATCCGGAGAAGTAGAGGCCGCGCCGAACAGCGGCAGGCAGGGTTCGAGGCCGTGGATCTTGACCCCGAGCCCGCCTGCCCAGTCTTCGCGGGCCAGGCGCAGGCGCAGGGTCGTCACGGGCTCGCCCTGCCTGTTGTGGATCTGGACACCGTCGTCGGCGTAGCCGAACTTGCGGGAGACCGCCAAAGAGGCGTGGTTGTCGGCGAACGCGCCGGAGGTGGCGCAACGGGCGCCGAGACCCTCGAAGGCCAGGTGCAGTACGGCCGCGCGCATCTCGGTGCCGATGCCCCTGCCGTGGAAGCGCCTGCCCAGCCAGGAGCCGCTCGTGACCTCGCGGGTGACGGCGAAATCGGTCGCCGCTATCGCCTGGGTGCCGACGACCTCCCCCTCGAAGACCACGGCGAACGCGCAGGTCCACTCCGCGGGGGTCCAGGCGCCCCACAGGGAGAAGTGGTACTGGATGGTCCTGCGGGCCCGCTCCTGGGGTTCGGCGTCGCTCCAGGGCACGATGAAGGGCATGGTGCCCTGGTCGTGAACCCCCTCGGCGGCGCGGTCGGCGAGCTGGTCGAGGTCGTTGAGGGAGGGCAGGCGGAGTTCGAGGCGTGGGGTGGTCACCCGTAGTCCGGTGAGGGGCCAGTTGCGCATCCCCCGATGCTGCCGCTCCGCCACACGCGGGTCCAGTCGTTTTGGAACCCGAAGCCCCTCCCGGTCTCCCGAGGGCCCGGGATTCCTCCCGGTCACCCGGGACAGAGAGCTCATGTGCCCCGGGACACCCCCCGGATTCGATGGGCAAATGCTGAAAAATCCGGATTCGTTCCGTCGGGTGGTCGCAGGAACCGCCCTCCTCGCCTGGCCCGTCTTCGAATTCCTCGCCTTCCTGACCTCGCCCCCCTCCGCGACCCACGACCCCGCCGTCTTCCGGGAGCATCCCGACCTCGTCCAGACCAGCGGCCTGCTGTTCCTCTGGGCGACGCTGGCCCTCGTCCCGGTCGTCCTCGGCCTGGCCCACCTGCTCCGCCGCCGGGCTCCGATGGCCGGGAACATCGGCGCCGCGCTGGGACTGCTCGGCGCCGGGCACGCGCTCACGCTCTTCACCACCGACTTCTACGACCTGGCCCTGGCCCAGAGCCTGCCGGACGCTCAGGCCGAGGCGGTCACGGCCCGGGTGGGCGAGCTGTGGGGCTTCCTGTACGGCATGCTGCTGCCCGGCTTCCTGGCGCACATCGGGTTGTTCGTCCTGCTCGTCGGTCTGCTCACCGCCAGGATCGTCCCCTGGTGGGTGCCGGTCGCCGCGCTCGTCGGAACCCTCACGCCGTTCCTGACCCAGGATCGGGCACCCGCCGTACAGGCGCTCGGCGCGCTGTTCCACCTGCTCGCCTACGGCTGGGTCGCGCTGCGGGTGCTGCGGGCCTCGGACAGCGCGTGGCGGGCGGGCCTCACAGCCCCGCCCGCCTCGCCCGTGTGATCGCCTCGGCCCGGTCGTTCACCTGGAGCTTGGTGAAGACGGCGGAGACGTGGTTGCGAACCGTCTTGTGGCTCAGCCCGAGCCTGGCCGCGATCTGCGGGTTCGTCAGGCGTTCGGCCATCAGGCCGAGCACCTCCCGTTCCCGCCGGGTCAGCTCGGGCAGCGCGGGTCCCTGCCCGGCGGGCACGCGTTCCCGCTCGGTGAAGTAGCCGACCAGCCTGGCCGCGATGGCGGGGCCGAAGATGGCCTCGCCGTCGGCCGCCGCCTGCACGGCCCTGACCAGTTCCGCCCTGCGCGCGCCCTTGAGCACGTAACCGCGGGCCCCGGCCCGTACGGCGGCGAACACCGAGTCGTCGTCGTCCGACATGCTGAGCACGACCACCCGGATGTGCGGGTGGTCACGGACGAGCCGCCCGGTCGCCGCGACCCCGCCCATGCCGGGCATCGTCAGGTCCATCAGCACCACGTCCGGCTGCAGCCGCCCGACCACCGCCAGCGCCTGCTCCCCGCTGGACACCTCGTCGGCGACCTCGATGCCCTCCGCGGTGGACAGCAGTGTGCGCAGCCCGGCGCGGAACCCGGCGTGGTCGTCAACGAGCAGGACCCGGATCATCGTGATCCCCTCCCTCACGTGCGGGAAGCGTGACCCTGACCAGGGTCCCGCCCCCTGGACGGTCCTCGGCCGCGAACGTGCCGCCGAGTTCGAGCGCCCGCTCACGCATCGACGCCAGCCCCACCCCGTCCGTTCCGGAGGATCCGGAAGGCCCGGAAGGCCCGGCCCGCAGCCCGTCGCCGTCGTCGGACACCTCAAGCATGAGCGTGCCCTCGGACACCTCGACCCGCAGCCACGCCTGGGACGCCCCGGCGTGCCTGCGCACGTTGGCCAGCGCCTCGGCCGCGACGCGGTAGGCGGCCACCTCGGTCGCTGCGGGCAGCGGCCCGAGCCCGTCCGGGGCCCGTACGGTCACCCGCAGGCCGGGCGGCTGCCGTACGGCGTGGGCGCGCAGGGCGCCGAGCAGCCCGAGGGTGTCGAGCGCGGGCGGGCGCAGCCCGTCGACCAGGGTCCGCACGTCGGCGACCGCGGCCTCGGCGTCGGCGACGATCTCGGTGAGCAGCCGCCGGGCGGGACCGTCCTCGACCAGGTCGCACGCGGCCTCGGCCCGCATGGTCAGCGCGGCCAGCGTGGGGCCGAGCCCGTCGTGCAGGTCGCGCCTGAGCCTGCGGCGCTCCTCCTCCCTGGCCATCACGAGCCTCTCCCGCGAGCGCCGCAGGTCGGCGGTCAGCCGGGCGGCGTGCGCCGCGATCGCGACCTGCCTGGCCAGGTCGGTCAGCACCCGCAGGTCACGGGGGCCGAAGCCGCTCTCCCCGGGCCTGGGCGACAGGACGAGGTCGCCCGCCCGCTCGCCGTTGTGGGTCAGCGGCAGCCGTACCCGGGTGCCGGAGGGGGTGCCGAAGGCGTGCCGGGTGCCCGCCGAGGTCTCCACCGCCGCGTACGGCAGCCGCAGCGCCTCGGCCACCGAGCGCGCCACCCCGGGCAGCACGCCGTCCGGCTCCCCGCTGTTCTCCAGGCGTCTGCCCAGGCGGGTGAGGGCCGCGTAGGGGTCGTCCCGCTCGCCGTACATCAGCAGGTTCACCCAGCCCTGCAGCCGTCCGCGCAGCGGCGCGAAGGCGAGGGCGACGAGCCCGGCGGCCAGCACGGAGACGGACAGGTCCCCGCTGGGGAAGATCGCGCCCAGATAACCCGCGACGGCCACGTACCCGGCGCTCACACAGCCGGACAGCAGCGTGTACACCAGGGTCCTGTTGACCACCAGGTCGATGTCGAAGAGCCGGTGACGCAGGATCGCGACGCAGACGGCGGCCGGGAGCAGCGCCGTGGTGGCCGAGCCGAGCTCCCAGAGGGTGTCGGTCGCGGGCCAGATGCGCCCGGGGATCGCGTCGGTCAGCCCGGCGGCCAGGCGGGCGGCGACGACCAGCATCTCGACGCCGACCGCGTAGGCCAGCCACATGATCTGGCGGCGTTCCACCCCGGAGCTGCGCAGCGCCCTGCGGACCAGGTCGACTCCACCGACGACGAAGACCACCGCCATGAGGGCCGTCATCGCGGTC
The DNA here is from genome assembly GCF_042893955.1 of Streptosporangium sp. NPDC001559. Lineage (NCBI taxonomy): Bacteria > Bacillati > Actinomycetota > Actinomycetes > Streptosporangiales > Streptosporangiaceae > Streptosporangium > Streptosporangium sp. NPDC001559. The sequence continues at coordinate 410,652 of NZ_JBIAVG010000001.1, read as the reverse complement.
TCCGCCACCGGCGCGGGACCGGCCAGCGCCGCGACCCCGAGCGGGTTGACCACCCCGGTGCCGGTGCCGACCTGGTTGTTCTCACCGGGTCTGAGCGCGCTGAGCAGCATGACCGGTACGGCGGCGGCGAGCGTCAGACGGACCAGGCGCCGCAGGCCGGGGGAGGAGAGCGTCCCGCCCGGGAAGATCATCGGGATCAGGGTGATCGACAGGTTCGCCGGGACCCACAGCCAGGTCTGCGGCCAGGCGGCGGTCCGGGCGAGCGGCGGTTCGGGGCCGGTGACCAGGCCGAGAACGGCGTACTGGCCGCAGGCCTCCATCAGCGCGAAGCACAGGCCGCCGAGCGCGAGCACCCGGCCGACCGGGTGCTCGGGGCGCCGCGAGCCGATCAGGCCGCCCGCGAGAGCGCAGGCGGCCACGAAGACCAGGTGGCCGAGCCCGAGCGGGCCGACCCCGTTACGCGTGGCCAGTACGGCGGCGGCCACGACCAGCAGCGACGTCAGGGCGCAGCAGGCCCACGCGACGCGCACGGTCATCGTGTCTCCCGAAAGCCTTCCGAGCCGGTCGCCACACCGTACCGGTGTTTTGTCCTGGTTCAGGAGGGTCGGTGTCCCGGGACACCCGGGTCAGAGCCCCTGGGGTATCCGGAAGAGACGGCCGGGGTCGTAGGCGGCCTTGACCCGGGCGAGCCTGGTGGCGTTCGCGCCGTAGTAGGCCGAGCGCCAGCCGGCCAGCCCGGGATCGACGTAGTTGACGTAGGCGTGGTCGCCGAAGTGGGGGCGCATGGCGTTTCTGGCGTTCGCGGTCCAGGAGGCCGCGCCCGCGCGGTGGGCGTAGTACTGGACGCTGTAGAGAGCCGCCCGGTGCGGGAAGGCCGTCGCGTCGGGCCGCACCCGCCCCACGGCTCCGCCGAGGGCGTCCAGCAGCACCGTGTGGCTGCCGGACCTGGAGACCTGGGCCACCAGAGTCCTGATCCCGGCCTCGGACAGCGGGGCGTAGGCCATGTGCGACCTGCCGCTGAAGGAGTCGCGCGGCAGCCTTCCGTCGCGGGTCTGCCCGGGAAGCGAGCCCTGCCGGTGGCACTGGGAGACCGTGAGCGTCGAGCAGCCCCCCATGATCATCATGGCGTGACCGTAGGACGTCTGCTTGACGAAGGAGGAGGAGACCGGGCCGATCGCGCTCGTCAGCCGGTCGAGCAGCCGCTCGCACTCCGCCCTGCCGCCCAGGTGGAGGCCGCCGATCTGCACGTCCATCCCGCCGTCGCTGCTCAGGTGCATCGTGGACCACAGCTCGTCGGGTACGGCCCGTGACCACGACTGCCAGGCCTTGAGCGCCTTGGCGGCCCTGGCCCACGGCCAGTGCAGGAAGAACACCGTCACCTCCCGGGTCGGGTGGGTCCTGAAGCCGAAGGAGACCGCGACCCCGAGGTTGCCGCCGCCCCCGCCCCGGCAGGCCCAGTAGAGGTCGGGCTCGTGATCGGCGTCGCACGTTAGCAGCCGCCCGTCGGCCGTGACGACCTGGACGGACTCCATGACGTCGCACGTCAGACCGTACTTCCTGGACACCACGCCGATCCCGCCGCCGAGCGTCAGACCGCTGACGCCGACCGTGGGGCAGCTTCCCGCCGGGATGCTCACCCCGTGCGCGGCGAGTTTGTCGTAGACGTCGACCAGTTTGGCGCCCGCGCCGACGACGGCCCGTCCGGTGGAGTAGGAGACCTTGCTCATCCGGGAGACGTCGAGGACCAGCCCGGGGCCGGTCGACCAGCCCGCGTAGGAGTGCCCGCCCGACCGTACGGCCAGCGGCACCCCCATCCTCCTGGCGAAGGTCACGCACTCGGCCACGTCGGAGGGGTTGGCGCAGTAGGCGACGCCCGCGGGCCGTACCGCGTCGAAGGCGGTGTTGAACAGGCGGCGGGCGGCGTCGTAGGAGGCGTCGCCGGGCCGTACGAGGGTGCCGTCGAGACCCCGGCCGAGGGCGGTCCACTCCGCCGGGGTCGGACGTGGCGAGGAGGAGGGGGAAGCGGCTCCGATGGTGAGCGCGGCCATACCACCGAGCCTAAGGAACGTCCGCCTGTCCGGAGCGGGCTGCATGGTTGTTCTCCCCGTTGGGTGCTAGTCGTCTGTCCGGTGAGACGGCCGCGCCTACGGTCTGGTTGGTTACATTCGCATCACGTCGCGGCTAATGGGGCCTTTGTCGGTGTGTGCGGTGATCGTGGTGGGGGGTCGCGTGGGATGTCGGCGTGGCGAGGGTGCCGGGGATCGCGGAAGCATAATCTTGGGGCGGAAGGCCGAGACGGGGACGCGGCGCGGTCGGCCGTGGGAGACTGGGGAACCAATCGGGTGTGGTCGGTCCGGGTTTGCGCCGCCGGTGAGGTGGCGGAGATCCCGGGCTTTCGAGGGCTTCCGAACCTTCGATCGACCCCGGATGGAGCGCTCCACTTCCCCTGATGTTGGTCGTCCGTCACATTGACGTTTCACGGCTTTTCGGGTGGTATCAGAGCGGCGGCATGCTCAGGTCAACGGAGACCGGGGCGGGTGGCCGCTGGAGGTGTTGTGCCACGGGCCGTGCCCGCTGGACGGGGAGTCGGAGGGGTGGGCGATGGGCGGTCAAGTCCTGTCGCGCACGTCCGGGAACCGGCGCGTCATGAGCCTGCCTCGCGGCGGGCCGTCCACGCGGTGGCCGGGTGACAGATCCACGTAGGACCGGGCAGAGGCGACCTAAAGCGACGCCTCTCTCGGTAGGCGGCATATGCCGCATTACTTCCCTCCTACTCGGGAACTACGACATTGATCGAAGATCCCTCTTCTAATACGAAAAATCCCTCACAAAGGAGTGAGAGCGACATGCCGCTCGACGAGGCGAAGGATGAGCTGCTGAGGAGTGCCGCCGAGACCTGCGGGCACACACCCGGCGGCGACCACGGGAGTGACGAGGAGGCACTCGACTTCCTCAGGCTCTACTACCGGCATGTCGCGCCAGAGGACCTGCTGGACCGCAACCCGGTCGACGTGTACGGCCCCGCGACGGCCCAGCGTCAGCTCGCCGACAAGCGTCCCCAGGGCCGGGCGCTGGTGCGCGCCTACACCCCCAGCCTGGAGGAGCACGGCTGGGACCCCGGCCGCTCGGTCATCGAGGTGGTGACCGACGACATGCCCTTCCTGGTCGACTCCGCGACCATGGAGCTCGACCGGCACGGCGTCACCACCCACCTGGTCGTCCACCCGCAGATGCGGGTGCGCAGGGACGTGACCGGCAAGCTGCTCGGCGGGGACCGCGACCAGGCCGCGGGGCAGGAGATCACCGAGTCCTGGATGCACTTCGAGATCGACCGGCAGAGCGACCCGGCCGTGCTCAAGCAGCTGGAGACCGACCTGCAGCGGGTCCTTGAGGACGTCCGCTACACCGTCGAGGACTTCGCCAAGATGCGGGCGCTGGCCCTGCAGACGGCCGAGGACGTCTCGGTCAACCCGCCCCCGCTCGACCTCGCGGGCGTCGAGGACAGCCTGGAGCTGATGCGCTGGCTGGCCGACGGCCACTTCACCTTCCTCGGCTACCGCGAGTACCGCCTTGAGGAGGGCGAGGAGGGCGACGCGCTGCGCCAGGTCCCGGGGACGGGCCTGGGCATCCTGCGCCACGACAAGGCGGGCTCGGAGAGCTTCGCCGCCCTCTCGCCCGAGCTGCGCGCCAAGGCCCGTGAGAAGCAGCAGATGCTGATCATCACCAAGGCCAACACCAGGGCGACCGTGCACCGCCCCGCCTACCTCGACTACGTGGGCGTCAAGCTGTTCGACGACGCGGGGGAGGTCGTCGGCGAGCGCCGCTTCCTCGGCCTGTTCACCCACGTGGCCTACAGCGAGTCGATCTCCCGCATCCCGGTGCTGCGCCGCAAGCTGGCCGAGGTCCTCGACCTGGCCGGGCTCGCCGCCGACAGCCATGACGGCAAGGACCTCATCGAGATCCTGGAGACCTTCCCCAGGGACGAGCTGTTCCAGACCTCGGTCGAGCAGCTGCTGCCGATCGCGCTCGGCGTGCTCAGGCTGCGCGAGCGCAAGCAGGTCAAGGTCTTCCTGCGTCCCGACGACTACGGCCGCTACATCTCCTTCCTGATCTACCTCCCGCGTGACCGCTACACCACCCAGATCCGCATCAAGATGCAGGACCTCCTGCTCAAGGCGGTCGGCGGCACCTCCTGCGACTACAGCGCGATGATCGGCGAGTCCGCCCTCGCCCGGCTGCACGTGGTCGCGCGCGGCGAGCGCGGCAGGCCGCTGAACGCGCAGGAACTGGACGTCGAGGAGCTTGAGGGCAGACTGGCCGCGGCCACCCGCTCCTGGGACGACGACCTGGCCACCGCCATCACCGAGCTGAGCTCGGAGGAGGAGGCGCCCCGCCTCGTCCGGCGCTACGCCACGGCCTTCCCCGAGGGCTACAAGGCCGACTTCCCGCCCAGGCTGGCCGTCGCCGACCTGCGCCGCCTTGAGGCGCTCGCCGACTCGCCGGACGAGATCGGGATGAACCTCTACGAGCCCTACGACGCCCCCGAGGGGGAGCGCCGCTTCAAGCTCTACCGGATCGGCGCGGCCATCTCCCTGTCGCACGTGCTGCCGCTGCTGCAGCGCCTGGGCGTCGAGGTCGTCGACGAGCGTCCCTACGAGATCGACCGCGACCGGGACCCGGCGACCAAGGACGCCTGGATCTACGACTTCGGGCTGCGCTACGACCTGTCGCCCGAGGTGGACAGGGACGAGTTCAAGCGGCTCTTCCAGGACGCCTTCGACGCCCTGTGGCGGGGCAGGGTCGAGAGCGACGGCTTCAACGCCCTGGTCCTGGCGGCCGGACTGACCTGGGAGCAGGCCGAGATCCTGCGGGTCTACGCCAAGTACCTGCGCCAGGCGGGCACCACCTTCAGCCAGGACTACATCGAGCGGGTCCTGCTGGACAACGTACGGCTCGCCCGCCTGCTGGTGCGGCTGTTCGAGGCCAGGCACGACCCCAGGCGCGAGGAGGAGGTCCGCTCCGACCTGTCCGAGGCGCTGCACGAGGAGATCCTCGGCGCCCTCGACGACGTGGCCTCCCTGGACGAGGACCGCATCCTGCGCGCCTACCTGGAGATGATCGACGCCACGCTGCGGACGAACTACTTCCAGACCGTGGACGGGGCGCGCAAGCCGTACGTCAGCCTGAAGCTCGACTCGCCGTCGATCGGCGTGCTGCCGCTGCCGAGGCCGAAGTTCGAGATCTTCGTCTACTCGCCGCGGGTCGAGGGCGTGCACCTGCGCTTCGGCAAGGTCGCGCGAGGCGGCCTGCGCTGGTCGGACCGCAGGGAGGACTTCCGCACCGAGGTCCTCGGCCTGGTGAAGGCGCAGATGGTGAAGAACACCGTCATCGTCCCCACCGGCTCCAAGGGCGGCTTCGTGGTGAAGAACCCGCCGAAGTCCGGCACGCGTGAGGACCTGCTGGCCGAGGGCGTCGCCTGCTACCGGATGTTCATCTCCGGCCTGCTCGACGTCACCGACAACCTCGTCGACGGCGTGGTCGTCCCGCCCGCCGAGGTGGTCAGGCACGACGGGGACGACACCTACCTCGTGGTCGCCGCGGACAAGGGCACCGCCACGTTCTCCGACATCGCCAACGCGGTGGCCAAGGAGTACGGCTTCTGGCTCGGGGACGCCTTCGCCTCCGGCGGCTCGATCGGCTACGACCACAAGGCCATGGGCATCACCGCCCGCGGCGCCTGGGAGTCCGTCAAGTACCACTTCCGCACCACCGGCGTCGACATCCAGACCACCGACTTCACGGTGGTCGGAATCGGCGACATGTCCGGCGACGTCTTCGGCAACGGCATGCTGCTGTCCCAGCACATCAGGCTGGTCGCGGCCTTCGACCACCGGCACATCTTCATCGACCCCGACCCCGACGCCGCCAGGAGCTACGCCGAGCGGGCCAGGCTCTTCGCGCTGCCGCGCAGCTCCTGGGCCGACTACGACCCCGCCCTCATCGGGCAGGGCGGCGGCGTCTGGCCGCGCACGGCCAAGTCGATCCCGGTCTCCCCGCAGGCGCGCGCCGCGCTCGGCATCGCCGACGGGGTGACCTCGCTGGCACCGAACGACCTGATCAGCGCCATCCTGCGGGCCCCGGTCGACCTGCTGTGGAACGGCGGCATCGGCACCTACGCCAAGGCGTCGAGCGAGTCCAACGCCGACGTGGGCGACAAGGCCAACGACGGCCTGCGGGTCAATGGCTCCGAGCTGCGCTGCAAGGTGGTCGGCGAGGGCGGCAACCTGGGCTTCACCCAGCTCGCCAGGATCGAGTTCGCCCGCGAGGGCGGCCTCGTCAACACCGACTTCATCGACAACTCCGCCGGGGTCGACACCTCCGACCACGAGGTGAACATCAAGATCCTGCTGGACCGCGCGGTCCGGGACGGCGAGCTGACCGACAGGCAGCGCAACGAGCTCTTCCTCGACATGACCGGCGAGGTCGGCGAGCTGGTCCTGCGGGACAACCACGACCAGAACGTGGTGCTGGCCGCCGCCCGCGCCCAGTCGTCGGACATGCTGCACATCCACGCCCGCCAGCTGCGCAGGCTCGAACGGGCCGGGCTGGTCAACCGGGAGCTGGAGTTCCTGCCCTCGGACAAGGCACTCGCCGAGCGGCGCCAGGCCGGGCTCGGGCTGACCGCGCCGGAGTTCTCGGTGCTGCTGGCCTACACCAAGCTGGTCACCGACGCCCAGATCCTCGCCTCCGACCTGCCGGACGACCCCTACCTGGCCTCCTGGCTGGTGTCCTACTTCCCCTCGGCGCTGCGTGAGCGCATGCGGGACCACATGGACACCCACCCGCTGCGCCGGGAGATCATCACGACCGGCGTGGTGAACGACCTGGTCAACTCGGGCGGCACCACCTTCATGTTCCGCCTGGGTGAGGAGAGCGGCGCCTCGGCGCCGGACATCGCCCGCGCCTACCTGGTCACCCGCGAGGTCTTCGACCTGCCGAGCTTCTGGCGTCAGGTCGAGGAGCTGGACAACAAGGTGGACACCTCCACCCAGATCGCCATGCTCCTGGAGTCCCGCAAGCTCGCCGAGCGTGGCACCCGCTGGCTGCTCGGCAACCGGCGCGCGCCGCTCGACCTGGCCTCGACGGTGACCTTCTTCGCCAAGGGGATGAACGGCCTGCTGCCCCACCTGCCCAAGCTGCTCACCGGCTCCGACCTGGCGGCCTTCGAGGAGCGGCGCGACTCCTTCGTCGCCAGGGGAGTGCCGAACGAGCTGGCGGAGCGGGTCGCCTCGATGGTCCCGGCCTACTCCACCTTCGACCTGGTCGAGGTGGCCGTGCAGGCGAACCGTCCGGTCAACGAGGTCGCCGAGGTCTACTTCGACCTGGCCGACCGGCTCCAGCTGGCCAGGCTGCGCGAGCGGGTGATCGGACTGCCGCGCGACAGCCGCTGGAACTCCATGGCGCGGGCCGCCCTCCGCGACGACCTCTACGCCGCCCACGCCTCGCTCACCCGGGACGTCCTGGCCCACAACACGCCCGGACTGACCCCGGAGGAGCGCCTGGCCCGCTGGACGGAGGCCAACTCGGCCGCCGTCTCCAGGGCCCGGCAGACCCTGTCGGAGATCTGGGAGAGCGACAACTTCGACCTGGCGACGCTGTCGGTCGCGCTGCGCGCCATCCGCACGCTGGTCGCCTCGACGAGCCTGCCGCTCGGCGAGGCCTGACGGCGCCGCCGCCCCGTACGGCCGGGCCCGGCCGTACGGGGCGGCGGGGCGGGTGTCAGTTGGCGGAGACCTTGGTGACCCCGCCCAGGTAGCCGATCACCCGGGCCAGGCCCTTGCCCGTCTTGGCGGGCACCGTGCTCACGTACTGCTGCGTCTCGACCGTGCGCAGCTCCTTGCGCGCGCCCGTCGCCGAGGCCAGCCGTTCGGCGTTCGGCGGCACCCTGATGTCGGCGCACGGCTCGATCTTGGCCGTCACGGTCGTGGTCCTGATCAGTGAGTACATGACCATGGAGCCCCCGTCCGCGGTGCGCAGGGCGTGGACCGGGTAGTTGCTCGCGCCGAAGATCGAGTCGTAACCGAGACAGTCGCTCTTGTACTTCGGCCGCTTGCCCGCGATCTCCTCGGCGTAGTCCGTGGTGTGCGGGCCCTTCTCGATCAGGCCCGCGGCGAAGCCCGCGCTGCCCTCCTCGGCCGAGGTCGCGTGCAGCGGCGCCATGAGACGGGGGCTGATCACCGTGGTCGGGTCGTCGTCGTCGAGCTCGGTCGCGTAGCCCCCGGCGTCCTTGGCGATCTCCGGGATCCGCTCCCCGGGGTCGAGCAGCGAGGTCGAACTGAGATACCACTCGCGCCCGCCGTACTTGGTCAGGACCAGGACGGCCGGGCGCCGCTCGCCCGCGCTGTCCTCGCGGTCGACGACCGCGGCGAACCAGAAGGGGGCCTGCTGGACCCTGGGCACCAGCAGCTCGGGCCTGCCCCAGGTGTAGTGCGGCAGCGGACCCGGCGTGCTGTTGAAGGCGGCCATGGTGAGCGCCTCCTGGGAGTCACGGGTCTGCTCCAGGAGGTTCCTGCGGTCGGCCTCCAGGTGCGGTGTCGCGCTTTCGAGCACCGCCTGGGCACCGAGCACGCTCGACAGCGCCCTGCCCGCCTCGGCCAGCGTGACGGGAGGCTCCCGCAACGCGGCCGGGACCGGGCTCGAGGCGGGACCCGCCGTCTGTGCCCCCTGCGCCCCCTGCTCGCGTACGCCGCCGCCCTGGTCCGCACAGGCCGCGGTCGCGGTCATCAGGGCCAGGGTGAACACGAACAGCCCCCGTCCCCCACGTCCCCGCACGTCCGCCTCCTCACGGTCTCCGGCGCCCCATGCTAGCCAGCGCGCGGGCCCGGCCGTACACAACGGGGTGCGTCGGTCGCGTACCCTTTACAGACGTGGCACTCATCGATCCGGTAGAAGAGATCAACGAGCTCATCGGCACGCTGAAGAACATCCAGGACGTGCTCGACCTCGGCGCGATACGTAAGCAGATCGAGGAGCTCGAAGAGCAGGCCGCGGCGCCCGACCTGTGGAACGACCAGGAGCGGGCCCAGAAGGTCACCAGCAAGCTCTCCTACCTGCAGGGTGAGGTCAACAGGATCGAGGGGCTCGAACGGCGCCTCGACGACCTGTCCGTCCTGTACGAGCTGGCCGCGGCCGAGGAGGACGAGGACACCCGCGAGGAGGCCGACCGCGAGCTGGCCGCCCTCAGGAGCGAGGTCGGCGCCCTTGAGGTGCGCACCCTGCTGTCGGGCGAGTACGACGCCCGTGAGGCGGTCGTCACGATCAACTCCCAGGCCGGCGGCGTCGACGCGGCCGACTGGGCGCAGATGCTCCTGCGGATGTACCTGCGCTGGGCCGAGCGCAAGGGCTACCCGACGGAGGTCTACGAGACCTCCTACGCCGAGGAGGCGGGCATCAAGTCGGCCACCTTCACGGTCAAGGCGCCCTACGCGTACGGCACGCTGCGCGGCGAGCACGGCACCCACCGCCTGGTGCGGATCAGCCCGTTCGACAACCAGGGCCGCCGCCAGACCTCCTTCGCCGGGGTCGACGTAGTGCCGGTGGTCGAGACGACCGACCACATCGACATCAACGAGGACGACCTGCGGGTCGACGTGTACCGCTCCTCGGGCCCCGGTGGCCAGGGCGTCAACACCACCGACTCGGCGGTCCGCCTGACCCACCTGCCGACCGGCATCGTGGTCTCCTGCCAGAACGAGCGTTCGCAGCTGCAGAACAAGGCGACCGCGATGGCGGTCCTGCAGTCCAAGCTGCTGGAGCGCAAGCGGCAGGAGGAGGCGGCGGCGCTCAACGAGATCAGGGGCGAGTCGACCACCTCGTGGGGCACGCAGATCCGCAACTACGTGCTGCACCCGTACCAGATCGTCAAGGACCTGCGGACGGGCACGGAGGCGGGCAACCCGAGCTCGGTGCTCGACGGAGACCTGGACGAGTTCATCGAGGCGGAGATCCGCTGGACCCGCCGCCAGGAGTCCGGCGCCGAATAGGGCCGGACTAGGGTCTGCGACCGCTGTGACGGCCCGGATGGCGGGCCGTCACAGGCCCGCCAGGTGCCGCAGGGCCACGGTGAGGAAGAACAGCACGATCAACAGCAGCGCGACCGTGGCGGGCGTCAGCCCGCCGAAGCCGTGGTGCATCCGGTCGCGGTACGCGCGGCACTGGGCGCAGCGGCCCTCCGCCACAGGGTGGGCGCATCGGGCGCAGACGAGGTCTTCACAGCTCATGAGAGCCTCCGTCTCCTAGGTCAGAACTACTTTATGCGGTCGTTACCGGGCGCCGAATCGTTTTGTTTCCGTTATGGACGTTCCATGCCAGTCTTCCCCCTAGACTGGGCTCCGGCCAACCGGAACGTCGATCGATAGTAAAGAGCGGCGCCCCCCGGCCGGCGAGAGGCGGAAGTGAACCTCTGCCACCACCGCGACTGTCCTAACCCCTAGACTGGCATGCCGTGATGCGCCCGTGATCCATTTTGATAATGTCACCAAGGTCTACGCGAACCAGAAGCGGCCCGCGTTGGACCACGTCAGCGTCGATGTCGACAAGGGCGAGTTCGTGTTCCTCGTCGGCCCCTCGGGGTCCGGGAAGTCGACCTTCCTCCGCCTGGTCCTGAAGGAGGAGCGTCCCGACTCCGGGGCGATCCACGTGGCCGGCAAGGACCTCGCCCGACTGTCCAACTTCAAGATCCCCCACCTGCGCCGCCGTATCGGCTGCGTCTTCCAGGACTTCCGGCTGCTGCCGAACAAGAACGTCTACGAGAACGTGGCGTTCGCCCTGGAGGTCATCGGCAAGCCACGCCGGTTCATCCGCAAGGTCGTGCCCGAGGTCGTCGAGCTGGTCGGCCTTGAGGGCAAGGCCCACCGGATGCCCGACGAGCTGTCCGGTGGCGAGCAGCAGCGGGTCGCCATGGCCCGTGCCTTCGTCAACCGTCCTATGATCCTGCTGGCCGACGAGCCGACGGGAAACATCGACCCGGCGACCAGCATCGGCATCATGAAGGTGCTTGACCGGATCAACAGGACCGGTACCACCGTCGTCATGGCCACGCACGACGCCGCCATCGTCGACTCCATGCGCAAGCGCGTAGTGGAACTGGAGGACGGCAAGATCGTCCGTGACCAGTCGCGTGGCGTGTACGGCCAGGCGTACTGACCCAGGACCTCAAGGAAGCGAAGCGACAGGAAGAGCATGCGGGCAAACTTCATCTTCTCCGAGGTCTGGATCGGCCTCCGCCGCAACCTCACGATGACGATCGCGGTCATCGTGACCGTGGCGATCGGCATGGCGTTGCTGGGCGTCGGCTTGATGATCAACTCCCAGATCTCCACCATGAGGGACTTCTGGGTGGGCAAGGTCGAGATCTCCGTCTTCCTGTGCAAGAAGAACGACGCCTTCCCGCAGTGCAAGGGCAGCGGCGGCGTCAATCCTCAGGAACAGGCCGCTCTCAAGGCGCAGATCGAGTCCATGCCCCAGGTCGAGCGGGTGGAGTTCGAGAACGCGGCCAAGGCCTACGCCAACTTCCGCGAGCAGTACAAGGACAACAACGTACTGCTCTCGGTGCTGCAGGTGTCTGACATGCCCGAGTCGTTCAGGGTGAAGCTCAAGAACCCTGCCGACTACCCGGCCGTCATCGAGCAGGTCAAGGGCGCCGGTGGCGTCTCCTACGTGGTCAACCAGCAGGAGATCCTGGACAAGTTCTTCGGGCTGCTGGAGAGGCTGCGCTGGGCCGCCCTGGTCGTGGCCATCGTCCTGGTCTTCGCGGCCACCCTGCTGATCGGCAACACGGTGCGCCTGTCCGCGTACAACCGCAGACGCGAGACCGGCATCATGCGGCTCGTCGGCGCCTCGAACCTCTACATCCAGCTTCCCTTCGTCATGGAGGGGGTCATCGCGGGCCTGATCGGAGGTGTGGTCGCCGCGGTGATGCTGATCGTCAGCAAGGTGTTCCTCTTCGACGGCGTGCAGATCTACCTGGCCAACACCAGCCCGCTCACGTGGGAGACCGTCGCCTCGACGATCAGCCTCACGATGGTCATCGGCGTGCTCATCTGTGTGCTCGCCTCGTTCGTCACGCTCCGCCGCTACCTGCGGGTGTGAGCGCCCGGGAGCGCGCCCGCCGGGCGCGCTCCCGCCTCGGGACGCGGTTGCCCGTCTCGGTCCCCGGTAGGCTCGGGGGCATGCCACGTGAGACCGGGCGGAAGGTCATCGCCCAGAACAAGCGTGCCTGGCACGACTACCACATCGAGGAAACCTACGAGGCTGGTCTCGTGCTCCAGGGCACCGAGGTCAAGTCACTCCGCCTGGGCAGGGCCTCTCTGCTCGACGGATACGCCCTCCTCAAGGACGGCGAGGCTTGGCTGATCAACGTCCACATCCCCGAGTACACCATGGGGACGTGGACCAACCACGCGGCGCGTCGCACCCGTAAGCTTCTGCTCCACCGCAAGGAGATCGACAAGCTGGTCGCGAAGACCAAGGAGAGCGGTCTGACGCTGATACCGCTCGCGATCTACTTCAAGGACGGCAAGGCCAAGATCGAGATCGGCCTGGCCAAGGGTAAGAAGGACTGGGACAAGCGGCAGACCCTCGCGGAGAACCAGGCCAAGCGTGAGATGGCTCGCGCTCTCAGGCACAGGAACAGGTAATTGTGACGGGGAAGGCTCGGCGGACCGTCGCCGCGGCACTGACGCTGGCGGTGACGGTCCCCATGCTGTCGGCCTGCTTCGAGGAGCCTTCGGCCCACGAGGCGGTGCGTGACTTCCTGGTCGGCTGGCAGACGGGCGACTACGTCGCGGCGGCCAGGCGTACCGACGGGGACGAGCGGACGGTCAGCAAGGCCCTGGAGAACGCCAAGGTCCAGCTCGACGCCGCGTCCTTCCGTTTCAAGGTCAAGGGCATGCGCCGTGCGGGGGACGAGACGGAGGCCGACTTCGACGCGGAGGTCGACCTGGGGGAGAACAACCCCCTGTGGCAGTACACCGGAAAGCTCCCTCTGCACCTGGTGGACGGCCGCTGGAAGGTGCGCTGGTCGCCCAGCGTCCTCCATCCCGACCTGCACGAGGGGCAGCGCTTCGCGGTCGACGTCATCCCCGAGGGGCGCAAGCCGATCCTCGACCGCAACGGCGACCCGCTCCAGCAGGAGGCCACGCTGTACGTGGCGAACGTCGTCCCGGCGTCGCTGAAGGACCCGGTCGCGGTCTGCGAGCAGCTGTCGAAGATCACCGGATTCCCCCAGGACCGGCTGCTGAGCCGCATCAGGTCGGCCAGACCCAACGTCCAGGTGCCGCTGGTGACCTTCGGACGCGCCAAGTACGCCCAGCTCAGCGACAAACTGGCGGCCATTCCCGGCATCGTCGTCTCGCCGCAGAAGCAGCCGGTCGCCCCCGACTCGCCGGCCCAGATCGTCGGCACCGTCACCGCGGTGACCCCGGAGACCGAACAGCAGCTCGGCGGTCCGCAGCGGGCGGGCGACACCGTCGGCAGGACCGGGCTGCAGAAGGCCTACCAGGAGCACCTGACCGGTTCGACGGAGACGCGGGTCATCACGGTCGACCTGAAGACGAACCAGCAGGTGGCCGAGCTGCGCAAGTGGCGGCCCAGCCGGTCGACCTCGCCGGTGCGCACCACGCTCGACGGCCCGGCCCAGAAGGCGGCCGACGCCGCGCTCTTCGGCGGCACCCCCGGCATGCTGGTGGCGGTCCAGGCCTCGACCGGTGAGATCCGCGCGGTCGGCAGCACCAAGGAGTACAACCAGGAGAAGGACGCCCTGGCGGGCAAGTTCCCCGCGGGCACCACGTTCTCGATCATGACGGTCGAGGGGCTGCTCAAGGCGGGGATCAGCACCAAGCAGCGGCTCGCCTGCCCCGTGGAGCGCAGTGTCGGCGGCGCCCGTTTCCACCAGGCGGACCCGCCGGGCGGTACGGCGCCGAGCATCCAGGGTGACTTCGCCAGCGGGTGCGTGACCGCGCTGACCGCGCTGGCCCGCAGGATCGACGGCGCCGAGCTGACGGCCAGCGCCGCCAGGTTCGGCATCGAGTCGCCGTGGACACTGCCGCTGAAGTCCTTCAGCGGCTCGGTCGGCCCCCTGCGCACGGACGCGGCCACCGCCAGGGCCATCGCCGGGCAGAACGTGCTGGTCAGCCCGCTGTCCATGGCCCTGGTCGCCGGGGCGGTCGCCTCGGGCACCTGGCGTCCGCCGGTCCTGGTCACCGACCCGCACAGCCCGGACCCCGCGGCGGAGGCGGAGCCGCCGAAACCGCCGAGTCCGATCAAGATCGACGACAAGGCCATCGCCACGCTCCGCACCCTCATGCGGTCGGGAGTGGTCGCGGGCTCCGCCAGGTCCGCCGCGGCGCCGGGTGACCCGGTCCACGGTGTCACGGCCGCCGCCACGCAGAGCCGCAAGCCGCTGGCCTGGTTCGTCGGCTGGCAGGGCGACATCGCGGTGGCCGTGCTGATGGAGAGCGCCGACTCGACCGCGGGGGCGACCGTCGCGGGCCGTTTCTTCCAGAAGTTGCGCACCGAGCCGTGACGGTCTGAGATTTTCTCCTCTCCCTGAGCAACCATCGGGTGCCCGGTCTGCGTCTTCCCAGATGACCGGGCACCGCTTGGGGGGTTGCGGACCCGGTCACCTCGATGGGACCGGGGCCTCGTCTCGGGGGAGACCTCGGTCCCGTCATGACCGGCCGGCCCGCCGGTCGCCGGGAAACGAGCCGTTCACCGGGAATCGAGTTGGCGTTACCGGTGTTGTACCGGGTATCTTCGGATCCTCGGTCCCAGACCGGGTTGACAATTCAACAGGGGGGTGACTGGTTTCGACTTTGGCTTTGCAAGCCAGGAGAAGCGGGTCGAGGACTGCGGACATAACCTCGTTAACACTGTGACCGCAACCAACAAGTGCCAATAAGACGCACTCCGAAGTCAGCCAGGCTCGCCTGGCGCTCGCCGCCTAAGCAGCGAGTGACTTCTGCCGGCCCGGGAGCGCCTCCGGCCCGGATCCGGCATCGCTAGGAGGCTCAACCGATCGACCCGGCCACGGGGAAGATCGGGAAACCAAACAGTGGCTGAGCCCGTCGGCGTCTTGCCTGTGTGATCGCCGGGGCTGAGAAAAGCAAAGCAGGCTGCACCCGGAGAAGCCCTGTCTTGGAGTTGAAGGACGCGGGTTCGATTCCCGCCACCTCCACCCCCGTTCCGTGCCCCGCGCACGGAGCAGATCGTCTGAGGGCGGTCGCACGGACCCGAGTCCGCGCGGCCGCCCTCGGCGTTTTTCCCGCGGCGGCGACTCGAACGGGCCTTCCCCTCCTGGGGGATGATCGAACTGGTTTACTGTTCGCCATGACGACCCTTCGTGAGAGAGCAGAGCTGTTCCACTCGTTGCACCGGGGCGGCGCGCCGCTGGTGCTCGCCAACGTCTGGGACGTCGCCGGCGCGCGTCTTGTGGAGGAGGCCGGGGTCAGGGCGGTCGCGACGACCAGCGCCGGGGTCGCCTGGAGTCTCGGCGCCCCCGACGGTGACCGGCTCGACCGTGACCGCGCGATCGACCTGATCGCCAGGATCGCCGCCGCCGTCGACCTGCCCGTCACCGCCGACATCGAGAGCGGCTTCGCGGACACCCCGGAGGGGGTCGCCGAGACGGTCGGGCGGGTGATCGCGGCCGGTGCCGTCGGCGTCAACATCGAGGACTCCCTGCACGGCGGGGACACGCCGCTGCGTCCCGTCGAGGAGCAGTGCGAGCGGCTCGCCGCCGCCAGGCGGGCGGCCGAGGAGGCGGGGATCCCCCTCTACGTCAACGCGCGGACCGACGTCTACCTGCGTCAGGTCGGCGAGACGCCGAAGGAGCGGTTCGCGGCGGCGGTCGAGCGCGCCGAGGCCTATCTCGCGGCCGGGGCCAGCGGCGTCTTCGTGCCCGGAGTCGTCGATCCGGAGACCGTCGCCGCACTCGCCGGGGCCGTGGCGGCTCCGTTGAACATCCTGGTGGGGTCCGGGGCCCCCACGGTCGCCGAGCTGGCCGCGCTCGGTGTCGCCCGGGTCAGCCTGGGTTCCTCGATCGTTGAAGCCGCCTACGCCGTGGTCTGGAAGGCCACCCGGGAGGTTCTCTCCTCGGGCACCTACACGCCCCTTGAGGGCGCCCTGGAGTACGGCAGGCTCAACGCGATCCTGGGCGGCTGAGGGACCCGGTCAGTCACTCGGCAGCTGGCCCAGCGTGACGGTGACCGTCGCCCTTGACGCGTCGGCGCGCAGGAGCTGAACCTGGGCGCGGTCGCCGGGGTTGAGGCCCGCCATGGCCTCGGCCAGGGCCTGGGTGTCCAGAGTGGGGGCGCCGTTGATCGACAGGATCACGTCGCCACGCCTGATGCCCGCCTTCGCGCCGCTGCCGCCGGGGGCGACCCGTACGACGCCGACACCCGCGGGCCTGCCGTCGGAGCCGATCACCGTCTGCACGGTGATCCCGAGGGCCGCCCGGTGGGTGTTGGTGACCTTGCCGTGCCTGATGATCTGGTTGGCGATGTCGGTCGCGGTGTTCGAGGGGATCGCGAACCCGATGCCGGGGGCCTGACCGCCGCCGAGCTCCGGGTTGACGGCCGTCAGGGTCGGGATGCCGATGACCTCGTTGGAGAGGTTCACCAGGGCGCCGCCGCTGTTGCCGGGGTTGATCGCGGCCGAGGTCTGGACGGCTCCGGTGATCGTCGCCCCGGGGCCGCCCTCCTCCTGCGGTTCGCTGACCGTACGGCCGAGCGCCGAGATGATGCCGTTGGTGACGCTGCCGGACAGGCCCAGGGGGTTGCCCATGGCGAGGACGAGCTGCCCGACCCGGAGCTTGCTCGAATCGCCGAACCTGGCGGGCTTCAGCCCCGTCGGGTCGTCAACCTTGATCACGGCCAGGTCGCCGAGCCCGTACGCCTTGACGAGCCGTGCGGCGCGGGGTTTGCCGCCGCTGGCCAGTGTCACCTCGAAGGTTGTGGAACGTCCGATGACGTGGGCGTTGGTGATGATGTGTCCTTGGGTGTCGTAGATGACACCGGAGCCGAGGCCGCTCTTCGTGGTGATCTGCACAATGGACGGCAGCACCGTGGCGATGACCTGCTCGTACTTGGACTCCAGGGCCTCGGGCCCGACAGGGGAGCCGCCCGGCGGCGGGCCGATGGGGGCACCGGGGGAGGCGCCGTCCGCCGAGGCCCGTGGTGGCGTGGCGACCGTCGTGCCCGGTTGTGAGGGCTCGGGGCCCGCGGCCGGTGGTCTCGCGCTCTGGCCGCATCCCGCGAGCGTCATGACGACGGCGACGGACAGCACGGCCCGTGAACTCCATCCCTGCATGCGGGAGTATCTTCCCAGCTCAGCGCGGAAGATGCTCTTGACGGGGAGCGGCGGGCCGGTCCCCTTCCCCGGTGTCTCGTGGCCGAAGCGTGATGGTACGCGTTTCGCCCATCAGGTGAGGTGGCATAGCCTGGCGCTCATGGCGGATGTTGGCGGCGACTCCTCCGGGCGCCCTCGCGACGGATACATCCCGTCCTACGACGCGCCCACGGCGCCCATCCCCGCCATCCGCGCCGAGGACGGCACGCTGATCAATCCTCGGGTGCCGCGCCGGTTCCCCATCGGCGACGGCGAGGAGACCGTGCTGGTCCCCAGACCCGAGCTGCCTCCTGAGCCGTCCTCTGAGCCGTCCCCGGCGCCGTCTCCGGTGCCGGAGAGCGAGGCGGCCGAGGAGCAGGAGTCCGTCTGGCTCTTCCCCATGGCGGGCTTCCCCGGGCTCGAAACGGATGAGAGGGAGCACGCCCCCGAGGAGCCGGAGACGGCAGAACCGGCCTCCGGCGGCCTGTCCGGGGTCTGGGCCTGGGAGGCCGCGGCCAGGAACACGGCCGCGGACTCTCCCTCGAAGCCCGTCTGGACGCCCGCTCCGGCCGAGGAGCCCGCGGTCAGGCCGGCCCCGTCCCTCGTGCCCGGCCCGCCTCCGGCGCTCTTCGCGCCCCCGGCGAAGCGGCGCAAGGAGGGCCTGCTGACCCGGATCGGGGACATCCCCGTCCGGTTCGTCTACAGCGTCGGCGCCGCGCTCGTCACGGCCCTGGCGGTCTTCCTGGTCTTCGTGCTGTTCTCCGGCGACAGGCCCGACAGGATCGACCAGTCGGGCAGCGGGGCCGGATCGGGGGCCGCCGTCGCCTCGCCCTCGTCGTCACCGTCCGCGGTCACCCTGCCCGACCTGCCCCCGACGACGAAGCTGCGGGCGCTGTCCGGCACGCCGAGTCCGGTGCTCGGCGCGGTCACCGACAGCAGGGCGGCGATCACCTACGCCAAGCTGGGCAAGCCGTGGCAGGTGTCCGACATCCCCTCCTTCTCCGCGGGCCAGCAGGTCGGTACGGCGCGGCAGCCGGGCACGATGGTCGTCTCAGGCCTGCTCCCCGGCGCCTCTCCCCAGGCCGACCTGAAGACCGACGCCGAGTTCCGCAAGGCGGCGGCGGGCGCGGTGAAGTGGACGATCGCCAACCACTATCCGGCGGGTGCCAAGGTGGCCTGGACGGCGTCGCAGAAACCGGCCACGGGCAAGGGATGGACGCTCGGCTACCGGGTGACCTACACGGTGAAGGGCAAGCGGCACACCTCGCAGGCGGCGCTCACGCTGCTGGACATCGGCCGCCGCAAACCGGCCATCCTCTTCGTCACCGTTCCGGACACCCGCAAGGAGCTCTGGGCTGATATCGCGCCATTGGTGGCAAGCGCCCGGGCGCTCTGACGGAAACACATTCTAGAATCTGCTTCTGTCACTGAACCCTGTCTGGAGGCTCTGTCATGGCGATCGGGTTGGGGGAGGAGCACCGGGAGCTTCGCGAGTCGGTGATCGGCTGGGCGGCACGGAACATCCCGCCCGAGGTTCTGCGGGCCGCCGTACAGGCCCCGCAGGAGATCCGTCCTGCGTTCTGGACGAGCCTCGCCGCCCAGGGACTCCTCGGCCTCCATCTTCCCGAGGAGTACGGCGGCAGCGGATACGGCCTGCTGGAGACGGCCGTGGCCGTCGAGGCGCTGGGGGAGCGGGTCGCCCCCGGCCCCCTCCTGCCGACCGTCCTGGCGAGCGCGGTGATCCTGGCCTCGGACGGCAAGGCGCGTGCCGAACTGCTCCCCGGGCTCGCCGACGGCACGCTGACCGGTGCGGTCGCGCTGACCCATCCTCCGGCCGGTTCCCTGACGGGAACCCGTGGCGAGGACGGCACACTGACCGTCGGCGGGGTCGTCGAACCGGTCCTGGGCGGCACCCTCGCCGACGTCCTGGTGCTCCCCGTCGTCACGCGGCGGGAGCGGGTGTGGGTCGTGGTGGACGCCTCAACGGTGACCGTGACACCGATCCAGGCGCTGGACCTCACCCGGGGCGTGGCCAGGATCGAGGCCGAGGCGGTCGAGGTGCCGCCGGGGCGGGTCCTCGACGGCCTGCGCTCGGAGCGTGTCCACGACCTGGCGGCGATCCTGCTCGGGGCCGAGGCCGCGGGCGTGGCCGCCTGGTGTGTGCGCGCAGCCTCCGAGTACGCCAGGGGACGCGTGCAGTTCGGCCGTCCCATCGGGCAGTTCCAGGGGGTCAAGCACAAGGCGGCCCGGATGCTCGTCGCGCTCGAACAGGCCCGTGCGACCGTGTGGGACGCCGTCCGGGCCGCGCGGACCGCCGAGGAGGACGGCGTCACACGGACGACCGGAGGAGACGACGCCGCGCGGGCGGCCGGGGAGGACGCGACCGTACGGACCCCCGGAGAGGACGGTGCCGCGCGGACGGCCGAGGACGGCGCGGCGCGGGCGGCAGGGGGGGACGCCCGGGAGGCGGCCTACGCCGCCGCGGTCGCCGGGGTGGTCGCGCCGGACGCCGCCGTCGGGTGCGCCAGGGACGCGATCCAGATCTTCGGCGGCATCGGCTACACCTACGAGCACGACGTCCACCTCTACTACCGCCGCGCGCTGAGCCTGCGCGCGCTGCTCGGTCCCTCCGCCGGATGGGCCGACAAGGTCGCCGGGCTGGCACTGGACGGTGTGCGCCCGGAGATGGAGATCGACCTGCCCGAGGAGGCCGCCGGGCTCCGTGAACGCGTCCGCGCCGAGGTCGCCGAGGTAGCCAGGCTCGAAGGCCGGCAGCAGCGGCGGGCGCTGGCCGAGGCCGGTTACGTCATGCCGCACCTGCCCAGGCCGTGGGGGCGTGAGGCCACCCCCCTCGAACAGGTGCTCATCCTCCAGGAACTGAGGGCCGCCCGGGTCAGGCCACCCCAGATGATCATCGGCGCGTGGGTCGTGCCGTCGATCGTCGCCTACGGCACCGCCGAGCAGCAGGAACGCTTCCTGCCCCGCACCCTCAGCGGGGAGATGGTCTGGTGCCAGCTGTTCTCGGAGCCGGGCGCGGGCTCCGACCTGGCCTCCCTCCAGACGAGGGCGGAACGGGTGGAGGGAGGCTGGCGGCTCAACGGCCAGAAGGTCTGGACCTCGATCGCGCACATCGCAGAATGGGCCATCTGCCTCGCCCGCACCTCCTCGACCGGCTCCAAGCACGAGGGCATCACCTACTTCCTGGTGGACATGAAGTCCCCGGGCGTCACGGTCAGGCCGCTGACCGAGATGACCGGGGAGAGCATGTTCAACCAGGTCTTCCTCGACGACGTGTTCGTCCCCGACGAGCTGGTCGTCGGTCAGGTCGGCGACGGCTGGCGGGTCGCCCGCAACACCCTGTCCAACGAGCGGGTCCTGCTTTCCTCGGGGACGGGCGGCACCGGTTCCTCGATCCGCGACCTGCTCGGGTTCGTGGGCAGGCTCGGCCGCGAGCTGACCGCCGTCGAACGCCAGGACCTGGCCGGGGTGCTCTGCGAGGGCCACTCCATCGACGCGCTCGGCCTGCGGGTGACGCTGCGGCAGCTGAGCGGCGCGGAGCCCGGCGGCGACGCCTCGGTCCGCAAGCTGCTGTCCACCTCACACGCCCAGCACGTCGCCGAGTGCGCGGTCGGTCTGCTGGGCGCCGCAGCGGTGACCGCCGCCGACCGTACGCTCGGCGACGCGGGCCACTGGAACCGCGCCATCCTGGCCACCCGGGCCATGACGATCTACGGTGGTACCACCGAGGTTCAGCTGAACATCATCGGTGAACGGCTGCTCGGCCTGCCCCGCGACCCGGAACCCGGCAGGTGATTCGCGCCGCCACTGTACGGTTTCGGCCTGGATGACTTTTCCCATCGTCAATGACCTTGTGGACGACGCCACAGGAAGGCAAGAATCAGATCACCATGCCCAAGGTGACAATTCCCCCCACGCCTCCTTCGGGCCCCGTCCCAGTCGTGAAGCGATGAGCGGTTCCAGCCGTGAGGCGATGAGCGAGGAGACGGTGCTCGGACCGTCGCAGGCCGAGCCTGAGCCACCCGTGGACGTCGAGCCCGCGCGGAGGTTCTCGCCGGTCGCCCTCCTGCGCGCCTGTCGGCCTCGCCAGTGGCTCAAGAACGGCCTGATCTTCGCGGCCCCGGCCGCGGCGGGCGTGCTGTTCACCGTGCAGGGGATGCTGGACGCGCTGATCGCCTTCGCCGCCTTCTGTGTCGCGGCCAGCGGGGCCTACCTGCTCAACGACGCCTCCGACGTCGAGGCGGACCGCCGCCACCCGCGCAAACGCCACCGCCCGATCGCCGCGGGCCTGGTCCCGATACGGCTCGCCTGGGCGGTCGGGATCGCGTTCGTGCTGCTGGCCCCCGCGATCGCCGCGCTGTCCGGCGGCTGGCGGCTGCCGCTCGTCGTGGCGGGCTACCTGTCGCTGACCTTCTCCTACACCTACTACCTCAAGCACCAGGAGGTGGTCGACCTCGTCGCGGTCGCGGGATGCCACGTCATCCGGGCCTTCGCCGGGGCGATCGCCGTGCAGGTGCCGGTGACGAGCTGGTTCCTGGTGGTCATCTCGCTCGGCTCGCTGCAGCTCGTCGCGGGCAAGCGCGAGACCGAGCTGCGCGCCGCGATGGGCAACGAGACCGGCAACGCGACCCGGGCCATCCTGGCCGCCTACACACCCGGCTATCTGGCCGGGGTCAGGATGATGGCCTCGGGAGCCATGATCGTGACCTACTGCCTGTGGGCGCTGAACGAGCACTCGGGGCCCTTCTACCCGATCAGCATCGTCCCCTTCGTGCTGATCGTCCTGCGGCACAACCTGCTGGTCGACCGGGGTGTCGGCGAGGAGCCCGAGGAACTCGCCCTGCGTGACCGGCCCACCCAGCTCTTCGTCGCCCTTCTCCTCCTTCCGCTCTTGATCGGGATCTACCTCACATGACCCTGCTGACCGGCTGGGGCCGTACCGCGCCGACCGTCGCGCGAGTGGCCAGGCCTCGTTCGCCGCAGGAGGTCGCCGACCTCGTACGGCGGGCCTCGGACCGGGGCGTCGCCCCCAGAGGGCTCGGCCGGGCCTACGGCGACGCCGCGCAGAACGCCGGAGGACTCGTCCTCGACTGCACCTCGCTGACCTCGTGGTCCCTCGACGAGTCCACCGGGCTGGTCACCGCGGGCGCCGGGCTCAGCCTGCACGACCTGATGACGGCCCTGGTGCCCAAGGGGTGGTTCGTCCCCGTCACACCGGGCACCAGGCACGTCACGGTCGGCGGGGCCGTCGCGGCGGACGTGCACGGCAAGAACCACCACGTGGACTCCTCCTTCGGCGCCCACGTGCGCTCCCTGACGCTGGTCACCGCGGACGGCGGCAGCCGTACGGTGACGCCGGCCGACGAGCTGTTCTGGGCGACGGTCGGCGGGATGGGGCTCACCGGGGTGATCGTCGAGGCGGTCTTCCAGTGTGTGCCGATCGAGACCTCGCGGGTCCGGGTGGACGTCGAACGCACCCGCGACCTGGACCACACCCTTGAGACGATGACCGCGACCGACGACCGCTACCGCTACACGGTCGCCTGGATCGACCTGCTCGCCTCGGGGGCCAGGATGGGCCGCAGCGTGCTCACCCGGGGCGACCACGCGAGCCGCGCCGAGCTGCCCAGGGGGACGGAGCCGCTGGCCTTCGCGCCGAGGACGCGGCTGAAGGCACCGCCGTGGGCGCCGAACGGCATGCTCAACCCGCTGACCGTGCGGGCCTTCAACGAGGCCTGGTACCGGAAGTCGCGTCCGGCGACGGGGCTGATCCAGGAGATCGGGCCGTTCTTCCACCCGCTGGACTTCGTCGAGGGCTGGAACCGGGTCTACGGGTCGAACGGTTTCGTCCAGTACCAGTTCGTGGTGCCCTTCGGTGAGGAGACGACGCTGCGGCGGATCGTCTCCAGGCTCTCGGCCGAGGGCGTGGTGTCCTTCCTGACCGTGCTCAAGCGGTTCGGCCCCGGCACGCCGGGGATGCTGTCGTTCCCCATGCCCGGATGGACCCTCGCCCTGGACATCCCGGCGGGCCGCGCGGGCCTCGCCCGGCTGCTGCGGGAGTTCGACGGGTGGGTCATGGAGGCGGGCGGCCGGCTCTACCTGGCCAAGGACTCCCGCATGTCGGCGCGGTCCCTGACCGCGATGTACCCCAGGCTCGACGAGTGGCGCAAGATCCGCGAGGAGGCCGACCCCGCCGGGGTCTTCCGCTCCGACCTGGCCAGGAGACTCGGGCTGTGAAGACGACAGGTTGTGGGAGGCTCGTCCGATGAAGAACGCCCTGGGCTCGGTGGACACCGTGCTGCTGCTCGGCGGGCGCAGTGAGATCGGCCTGGAGATCGTCCAACGGCTGGTCCGCGACGGCGCCCGCAAGGTCGTGCTGGCCTCACGGGACCCCGGTGAGACGCCTCCGGTGATCGGCACCGCCGAGGTGCACCTGCTTGAGTTCGACGCCTCGGCGCCGGAGACGCACGGGGAGGTGATCGAGGCCGCGGTGAAGCTGGTGGGCGACCTCGACGTGATCATCCCCGCCTTCGGGGTGCTGGGCAGCCAGGAGGTCTACGACGCCGACCCGGTGGCCGCCGCGCGGGCGGTCGCCGTCAACTACGGCGGGCACGTCTCCGCGGGGCTCTTCGCGGCCCGGCGGCTGCGCGAACAGGGCCACGGCACGCTGGTCGTCCTGTCGTCGGTCGCGGGAATCCGGGTGCGCAGGGCCAACTTCGTGTACGGCTCGGCCAAGGCGGGCCTGGACGGCTTCGCCCAGGGGCTGGGTGACGCGCTGCACGGCTCGGGTGCCCGGGTGATGGTCGTACGGCCGGGCTTCGTGGTCGGCAGGATGACCAAGGGCATGTCCCCGGCGCCGCTGTCCTCGACTCCGGGCCAGGTCGCCGACGCGGTGGTCGCCGGGCTGCGCTCCGGCGCCGAGGTGGTGTGGGTGCCCGGCGCGCTGCGCGCGATGTTCGCGGTGATGCGGATTCTGCCCCGCGCCGTGTGGCGGAGGATGCCCCGTTAGTCCTCCTTCAGGAGGGCGCGCATGCCGTCGAGGATGACCCGCAGGCCGTGCTCGAAGCTCGTGTCGCCGTCGCCGTCGAAGAGGTGGTCGAGGGCCCGCAGGGTGAGGGGGAAGCGCTCGGCATCGAGGGAGGCGGCCAGTCGTCCCTCCTGGTAGGGGTTGTCCGCCTCGCCGTACGCCTCGCCGGTGCGGGCCTGCTCCTCGATGGTGAAGCCGATCGTGTAGTGCAGGAGCGTGGGGAGGGAGCGGGCGGCCACGTCGAGGGGGAAGCCCGCGTCCCCCAGGGTCCGCAGGGCCAGCTCGGTGGTCCGGAAGATGACCGGGTCGGTGACATGGGTGCCCGCCATCATCCGCGCTCCGTCGCGGTAGCACAGCATCGTACGGCGTAGCAGCCGGAACCTGTCGGCGAGCCACTCGTCCCAGGATGTGCCGCGTCCGGGCAGCTCAAGCCCCAAGGCACTCTCGGCGAACACGATCCCGGTCATGACGTCGAGCAGTTCCTGCTTGTTCTTGACGTGCCAGTAGAGGGCGGGGGCCTGCACGCCGAGCTCCTTGGCCACCAGACGCATGGTGAGCCCGTCGAGGCCGACCTCGTTGAGGAGCCGCAGTGAGGTCCGTGCGATCTCCTCGGCAGTGATCTTCATCCCGTTTCTCCGTCCTGTGCTCTTGACAGTTTAACATCGTTCAATTAATCCTTAACGCAGTTAAATTTAACGGCGTTAAGGGGGGCGATCATGGAGAAGACGGACGTGGTGGTCGTGGGCGGCGGGCCGACCGGGCTGATGCTCGCGTGCGAGCTGAGGCTGGCGGGCGTCGAGGTCGTCGTGCTCGACCGGCTCGCCGAGCGCGGCCGGGAGTCACGGGCGGGAGGCATCCACGCGCGCACCATGGAGGTCCTCGACCAGCGGGGCCTTCTCGGCGGTTTCCTCGACGTCGGGCGGCGGCTGCAGGCGGGGCACTTCTCGGCGCTGCCACTGGACTTCAGCGGCCTCGCGACCAGGTATCCCTTCCTGCTCATGGTCCTGCAGACGACCATCGAACGGCTGCTTGAGGAGCGCGCCGCCCGGCTCGGCGTGCGGGTGCGCTGGTCGTCCGGGGTGACGAACCTGCGCCAGGACGAGACCGGCGTCGAGGTCGGGACCGAGGGCGGCGGCAGGCTGCGCGCGTCCTACCTGGTCGGCTGCGACGGCGGGCGCAGCACGGTCCGCAAACTCGCCGGGATCGGCTTCCCCGGAACCCCGGCGACGATGACCGCGCTGCTCGGCGACGTGTCGCTCGCCGACCCGCCCGAGGAGGCGATCTTCCAGGAGCGCAGGGAGCACGGCTCCTTCTCGGTGCTGTCCTTCAACCAGGACTGGTACCGGGTGATGACCAACGAGTACGACCACGTGGCCGACCGGGACGCCCCGGTGACCTTCGAGACGCTGCGGGAGACGCTGGTCAGGATCGCCGGGACCGACTACGGCATGTATGAGCCCCGCTGGGTCTCCCGCTACAGTGACGCCGCCCGGCAGGCCGAGCGCTACCGCGAGGGCCGGGTGCTGCTCGCCGGGGACGCGGCGCACATCCACTTCCCCGCGGGCGGCCAGGGGCTGAACACGGGCGTGCAGGACGCGTTCAACCTCGGCTGGAAGCTCGCCCTGGTGGTCAACGGCACCGCGCCGGAGGAACTGCTGGACAGCTACCACGCCGAACGGCACCCGGTCGCCGAGGAGGTGCTGCGCAACACGCGGGCGCAGACCGTGCTGGGGCACCCGGGAGAGCAGATGACCGCGCTGCGCGAGACGTTCGGCCGCCTCATCGAGGTGGACGAGGTGAACCGGCTGCTCAGCGGCGTGATCACCGCGCTGGACGTCCGGTACCCGCTGGGCGGGGACCACCCGCTGCTCGGCCGCCGGGTCCCCGACCTCGACCTGCTGACCCCGGACGGCCCGGTCAGGCTGTACGGCCTGCTGTACGCGGCCAGGCCGGTGCTGCTCGACCTCGGGCCGGCCGGGGAAGCCTGGGAGGCCGGGGAGGCCGGGGAGGCCGGGGAGGCCGGGGAGGCCGGGGAGGCCGGGGAGGCCGGGGAGGCCGGGGAGGCCGGGGAGGCCGGGGAGGCCCTCAAGGGGTGGGACGATCGGGTCGACCTGGTCGAGGCGAGCTGCGCGGACCGGGTGTGGACCGTGCCGGGCGCCGGTGAGGTGCCCGCGCCCCGGGCGCTGCTCGTGCGTCCGGACGGCCATGTCGCCTGGGTCGCCGGGGACTCCTCCGAAGGTGGCGAGACCGCTCTGCGTGCCGCCCTCGCCACCTGGTTCGGCCCGGCCCGCTGAGGCCGCCCTTTGAGCAGCCCGCTGAGCCGCCCGCCGGGGGCGGGGCCGCTTGGCCCGCGGGTCAGCGGGTACCAGCACCACATGCCTGATCTCCTGCCGGAGGAGATCCTCGGGGAGGCCGTCAACCTGCTCGTCCGCCTCGTCGAGGCGGCGGGCGCGATCGTCATCTTCGCCGGGGCGGTCACGGCCTTCGCGCGGTTCCTGCTGGCCGCCGTACGCGGGGACGGCGACGGGTTCGTCACCGTCCGGCTGTTCCTGGGCAGATTCCTCGCGCTGGGGCTGGAGTTCCAGCTGGCCGGTGACGTGCTGCGGACGGCCGTCTCGCCGAGCTTCGCCCAGATCGGGCAACTGGCGGCGATCGCGACGATCAGGACCGCGCTGAACTTCTTCCTGAGCCGGGAGATCGAGCGGGAGAGGAGCATGATCGGCGATGGCTGACCTCCTCGGGACAGCCGCCGTCCTGATCGTCGTCATGGGACTGGCCGCCTCGTTCGCCGTGCTGGCGCGTGGCGGCGGACCCGGGGGCGCGATGGCGGTGCTGCTCGACTTCCTCGTCGCGGCGGGACTGCTGCGCCTGTCGCGGGCCCAGACGTGGACGGCGATCGCCCTGGCGGCGTTCACGGTGGTGGTCCGCAAGGTCGTCGTGGCGGGCTTCCTGACCCGGCCGCGAACGCCTCGGCCGCGAACGCCCGCCGAGACCCGTTGAGGGACCCGCGCTCAGGCCCTGGCGGCCTGGGCGCTCTCGCCGGTGAACGCCGCGACGGCTCCCAGGCCGAGATAGACGACGCCGCTGGTGACGTTCAGGCGGCGCCGGGCACGGGCCGAGCCGCGCAGGCGCCCGGCGAGCGCGGAGGAGAGCAGGGCGAAGGCCCCGTCGCTCGTGAGGCCCAGCACGATCCAGATCAGGCCGAGCACCACGATCTGCGGCGCGATCGGGCCCCGGGCGGGGTCGGTGAAGTGCGGGAGGAAGGCCAGGAAGAAGATCGCGGTCTTCGGGTTCAGCACGTTGACCACGAAGCCCTCCCAGAACAGCCGCGACCTGGAGGCGGTCCCGAGCTCGGCGGGGGCGTCGCCCTCGGTACGGGCCGCCATCAGCTTGCGGACGCCGAGCCAGACCAGGTAGGCCGCGCCCAGGTACTTCACCACGGTGAACGCGGTCGCGGAGGCGGCCAGCAGCGCGCTGATGCCCAGGGCGGCGGCGGCCACGTGGACCACGGAGCCCAGGTGGATGCCCATCACCGACAACATGCCCGCGGTACGGCCCTGGGCGACGCTGCGGGTCACGATGTACAGGACCGCGGGGCCCGGTACGAGCAGCAGGGCGAGGGTCGCCACGGCGAAGAGAGCGAGCGTCGTCAGGTCTGGCATATCCGGATCGTAGAGGGGTGACCTGGCCGTTCGCCTCAGGTTTTTCCACCGTACGGCCCCGGCTCAGGGGACGTCGGTCGCGCGGGCCGCGACGGTCAGGGCGGCCAGCAGGGCGGCCGTCGCCGGGGGAG
Source organism: Streptosporangium sp. NPDC001559 (assembly GCF_042893955.1). Classification (NCBI taxonomy): domain Bacteria; kingdom Bacillati; phylum Actinomycetota; class Actinomycetes; order Streptosporangiales; family Streptosporangiaceae; genus Streptosporangium; species Streptosporangium sp. NPDC001559. The sequence continues at coordinate 382,429 of NZ_JBIAVG010000001.1, read as the reverse complement.
GGGGCGGCTCGCCGTACGTGGCGGCGTGGATGCGCCGGGTCGAGCCGGGCACCTCGACCGCGTTGACCCCCGGGTTGCGGTGCGCACGCAGGGCCAGACCCGGCAGGAGCGTCACCCCCATCCCGGCGGCCACGAGGGCCTGGGCGGCGACGACGTCGTCGGTGGTGAAGGAGATGTCCGGAGCGAAGCCCGCACGCGCGCACAACCGCAACAGGGGGCCGCGGCACCGGTCGCAACCTCCGATCCACGGGGAGTCCCGGTGCGCGGACAGGTCGCCGGGCACGCCCGAGGTGACCAGGTAGCCGGGGTCGTCCATCAGGTGGGTCAGCCGGACACCCTCGGCCTCGGGGCCGGTGTCGGCGTGGTGGAAGACGACCGCCACGTCCACGTAGCCGGCGCGGAGCATCCGCAGCGCCTCGTGCGGTTCGGTCTCGGTCAGGCGCAGTTCGAGCCCCGGGTGCTCCCTGGCGAGCAGCGAGACCGCCCCGGGCACGAACGTGCCGAGAGCCGAGGGGAAGGCGGCCAGCCTGACCCGGCCCGCGCGCAGGCCGACGTGCGCGGAGAGTTCGGCGGCGGCGGAGTCGATGCGGCCGACGATCTCGGCGGCCCGTTCGGCCAGCAGGCGCCCCGCCTCGGTGAGCCGGATGCCCCGGCCCGCCCGCTGGATCAGTTTGGCCCCGGTCTCGGCTTCGAGCCGGGCGAGATGGTGGCTGACGGAGGGCTGGGAGTAGTGCAGTTCCCTGGCGGCGGCGGTCACCGAGCCGTGCCGTGCGACGGCGGCCAGGACGCGAAGCCGTACGACGTCGAGCATGTATCAAAGTTATCGATGAATCAGCGGAAAGATAGGCACTGGACGTTATGCATTGGTACGGCCATGCCGTGTCCACGACGTCTACGATCCGCCGGTCCGCCGGTCCCCCGGCCCCTCCTCGCGGCCGAGGCCGAGACCACGCCTGATGTCCTCAAGGCGGGCGGCGCCCTCGACGTCGAGGGTGGCGCGCTCGACCTCCAGCATCCTGGCCTCGACGGAACCCGTGGTCAGCTCGGCCTCGCCGAGGGCACGGGCGTAACGTTTGTCGATCTTCTCCCTGACCTCCCCGAGGGTCGGGGTCTCCCCGGCGGGGCCGAGCCCGGACAGCTCGCCCATGGCCCTGTTGAGCTGCTCCTGCATCTCGGCCTGGTCGAGCTGCGACAGCAGGCGCATCCGTTCGGCGAGCGTGCGCTGCAGGGCGGCGGCGTTGGTGTCGACGGCCGCACGTGCCTGGTCGGAGGCCTGCCGCGCGCGTTCGTACATGAGCCGGGTGTCCCGCAGAGAGTCCTCCGCGGCGACGAGCCGGGAGGCGAAGGCGCGGGCCGACTCCTCGTAGGAGCGGGCCTTGACCTCGTCCCCCGCGGCCCTGGACCCCTCGGCCAGCAGGATCGCCTGGCGGGCGTTCTCCTGGAGCCGGTCCGTCTCCTCCGTCGCGCGGGTGAGCCGCAGTTCGAGCTCGTGCTCGTTGCCGATGACCGAGGCCGCCCGCTGGGTCAGCACCCGGTGCCGTTCCCTGGCCTCCTGCACGGCCTGCTCGATCTGGACCCGGGGGTCGGACAGCTCGGAGAGCCTGCCGGACAGGGCGAAGACGAGATAGCGCCAGGCCCGGCGGACGAGTGCGAACATGGGGACTCCTTACCGATTACCGCTCCGGAGGGGGCTGCCGGTCCAGCGCGTCGCGAGTGATCTGTTCGGTTTCACGCAGGCCCATGCGGACCCCTTCGAGCCCGGCGGCCAGTTCGTCGAGCACCCGCGCCGGGTCCAGGACCCCGGTGGCCGACGTCGCCGCCAGCTCGACCACCCGCGCCAGGAGCCCCTCGACGCTGATCGTGCTCGACTCCATCCGGGCGAGCGCCCGGTCCCTGGTCTCCGCGAGCCGGTCGACCACCTCAAGCTGGGCGGCCAGCGAGGCGAGCGCGCGGTCGATGTCCTCGACGACCTCCTTCCTGGCCTGCTCCCTGGCGCCGGTCAGCCGAAGGCGCTCCCGCATGAGCTGGTCGAGGTCGAACCTGTCCAGCGCGGCGCAGGCCAGCGACGCCTGCTGGGCCAGCCGCCGCAGGGCGGCCATCGCGTCGTCCACCTGGGGGCGCATCAGCGCGACCCGCCCGGCCAGCGGGCCGTCCCCCATCGAGGCGCCCAGCTCGCCGAAGCTCCGCGTCGCCGCTTCGGCCCGCCGCAGCCACCGCTCCTCCTGGCTGCCCGAGGTGACGGTCGCCGTACGGCCGCCGCCCCGGCCCTGAAGGACGGCGCTTCCCACCTTGGTCAGCCAGACGGCGGCCCCGACGAACACGGCGGCCGCCGGGGGCACGTTCACGGCCCAGGCGGCGCCCGCCGCGGTCGCGCCGAGCAGCAGCCCCCACGGGTCGCGTAGTTCCTCACCGAGCCGGGACATCAGAAGTTGGACACCACCGCGGTGAACACCTGGTCGATGCTCCCCGGCTCCCTGGAGTCGTAGGCGGCGGCGTTCGTCATCTGGGAGATCTGGCTGAGCACGCCGAGGTCGGCGTCCTGGCCGTAGGCGATCGTGAACATCCGCACCGACTCCCTGGACGGCTCGGTGCGCAGCCCGGCCAGCAGTTTGTCCAGGGAGAGACTGTTGTTGTCCTCGTTCCTGCCGTCGGTGAGGAAGACCACCGCGTTGATCGCGTCACCGCTGTGCCGCCCGCGCACGTGCTGGTAGGCGGCCAGCGCCGTGTCGTACAGGCCGGTCCCGCCGTCCGGGGTCAGCCCGTCGAGCCTGGCCCGCAGCCGCTTGCGCTGGGCGTCGTCGACGGTCGCCATCGGGGCCAGCTCCAGATAGTCCTTGGCGCCGTCCCGCGCGGTCGAGAACATCCACAGGCCGACCTGGTCGTGCGGCCCGAACTGGGGCAGCGCGTTGACGGCCGCCTGCTTGGCGAGTTCGAGCTTGCTCTTGCCGGTGCCGTTCACCTGGGCGCCCATCGAGCCGGAGACGTCGATCACCATGAGCACGTTGGCGGGCTTGCGCAGCTCGGCCCAGCTGGACAGCACCTTGTCGAGCACGTTGGGGGCGGGTGGGCTGAGCGTGTTCCCCGGTTCGGCGGGCAGCAGCCCGTTCGCCTGGGTGATGAGCCCGCCGGGCTTGCCGTCGTGCGACCTGAAGGCGTGGTCGGTGAACTGCTTCTGCTGCGGCGCAGCCTGGAGGTAGGCCAGGAAGTCGGCGGCCACGGCGCGCTTGGCGTCGTCCACCCACGGCGCGGTCAGCACCGCGTACGGGTTGTCCGAGTAGAGGGTGCCCTCCTTGGGGTAGATCGCGACCAGCGGAACCTTGGGCTTGCCGTGCTCGCCGAGCGTCGTGGGGTCGCCGGTCGGGTTGCCCTCGTTGTAGTCCCAGACGGACTTCTCCTCGACGGCCACGGCGGAGATGTAGCTCAGACCGGTCCCGGCGTCGTCGGCCCGCTGCAGGTTCGACAGGAACGTCAGCGTTGTGTCGCCGTAGTGCACGATCGAGTGCTCGACCCCCCGCACGAACTCCCGTGCGGCGGGGTCGGCCACGTTGCGCTCAGACAGGTCGCCCGACAGGCCGGTGGCCGCGAAGTAGGTGCCGATGGTGGCGTTCAGGCCACTGGTCGAGAAGTTGGGGTTGGTCTTGCCCAGCCGGAAGGCGCCCCACTCGGGGTGGCCGTACTTGGCCCACGAGCTCTTCGACAGTTCGAGCAGGTCGGACCAGCCGAGCTTCTTGCCCGGCCAGCCGAGCGCCTCGGCCATCGGCTTGGGCATCGCGACGACCAGCGGCGTCTTGGCGATCGACGGATTGTCGTCGGCGACGGGAGAGGCGGTGTCCGCCGCGGCGGCGCGCTGCCTGAGCAGGGCGATCCAGCTGCTGCTCGCCGGGGACCAGACGTCGGGGCGCGGGCCGTCGCGCCCCTCGTCCCAGCCTCTGGCGAGCGCCTGGATCAGGCCGCCGCTCGACCTGGTCACGGCGATCTCGGCGCACCGGCCGCCGACCTTCCTGCCGCTGTAGCCCGCCGCCATCTTCCGCAGCAACTCGGCCTTCTCAAGGGAGGCGGCCACGGTCAGCCGCACCCCCTCACCGTCGCAGGCCGCCGCGGTCGCGGTGCCCTTCCCGGGTTCGCCGCCTCCGCCGCCCTCGTCGTCCCGGCCTCCGATGAACAGCCGTAGGCCGACGATCAGACTGCCGGCGACGAGGATCGCGATGACGAACGGGGCGACGTTCCTGCGTCGTCGCTGCGGCTGCTGCACCCGGCCTCCCGAGAATGGTGGTGTCTGTCCGACGCGGAGTTCGCCACCGCCCCGGCGGGAACCGTGATCCGCGATCAAGGGCGAAGAGCCGGTGCATCGTCAGACGATCGTAGGAAGAACCGTTTTACTCGGACAAGAGGTGATCGGCTACCCGTCCGTGGACGAGGTCGACGAGGGTGGCGTGCAACTGCTCGACCGGACGGGTGGGATGCAGCGCCCTGCGCTCGATCGAGGTGGTCAGGACCATGCCGAACAGCGCGGTCGCCGCGGTCTCCACGTCCAGGTCAGCGCGGACCACACTCCGGGCGACCGCCTCGCGCAGCGTGTCCGCGTAGACGCCCAGCACCTCCCGCCTGAGCGTGGCGATCGTCTCCTGCCAGGCCGTACGCCACATCTCGGTCAGCAGCACCCGGGCGAAGGCCGCGTACTCCTCGAAGAAGCGCAGCTGCGCCATGATCACCGCGTCCAGCGCCTCCAGCGGGCCCTCCTGGGCCTGGGCCGCCCGGGTCATCGTCTCCGCCAGTTGCCGGATGCCGTGTTCGAGCAGGGCGGTGAAGAGCCCGTCCTTGCTGCCGAAGTTGTAGAAGACCGTGCCCTTGGCCACCCCGGCCCGTTCGGCGATCGCCTCGACGGTCGCCGCCGCGTAGCCGTCCTCGGCGATCACCTCGACCGCCGCGCCGAACAGCCGAAGCCGTGTCGCGGCCCTGCGACCGTCCTCCCCGCCCGAGGCCCGCTGTCTCGTCATGCGCCAACCGTAGTCACAGCGCCAGCTCCGGGTGCAGGCGGCGCATGGTCCAGGTACGGCCCCGGTGCACCGCGTAGACGCTCAGGGCCAGGCCCAGGAGGGTGAACAGGGCCAGCACCCCGCAGGCCTGCCAGGCGACGGTCAGGTCACCGCCGCTGATCAGCCTGCGCAGCGCGCTGACCACCCAGCTCATCGGCAGCCACGGCGAGATCGCCCTGAAGAAGCCCGGTGAGGTCTCGATGGGGTAGGTTCCCGCGGCCGAGGTGAGCTGGAGCATCAGCAGCGCCAGCACCGCGACCCGTCCCGGCGGCCCGAGCAGGGCGTTGACCGCCTGCACGATCGCCAGGAACGCCGCCGTGGTCAGCAGGAGGACGCCCACGACCCCGGCCCAGTGCGCGGCCTCCATGCCGAGCCCGAACCTGATCACGGCCAGCAGCACGCCGATCTGCGCCGCGCCCAGGGCGAGCCCGGGAAGCCAGCCGGCGAGGGCGATCCGCCAGGCGGGAGCCGTACCGGCGAGCAGGCGCGGGTTGAGCGGGCGCAGCACCATGTAGCTCACCATCGCGCCGACCCACAGCGCCAGCGGGACGAAGAAGGGCGCGAAGCCGGTGCCGTAGTTCGGCACCCGGTTGAGGACCTGGCTGGCCAGCCTGACCGGTTCGCTCATCATGTCGGTGCGCCGCGCGCGTTCGTCCCCGTCGTAGTCGGGGATGCGGGCCGCGCCCTCGCCGAGTTTGTCGCTCAGCTCCTTCGACCCGTCGGCCAGTTTGCCGAGGCCGTCGTTCAGTTCTCCGGCGCCCCGGCTCAGCCTGCCGACGCCGCTGTCCACCCTGGCCGCGCCGTCGCTCAGCCTGACGATGCCGCCGTCGAGCCGGGACAGGCCCTGGCTGAGCCGGTCGGCTCCGGTGCCGAGCCTCGTCAGGCCGGAGGTGAGCCGATCGCCGGCCGTACCCGCCTTGCCGAGTCCGGCGCTGACCTTGGCCGAGCCCGCAGCCAGTTCGCCGAGGCCCGCCTCCAGCTGTTTCACGGCCTTCCTGGCCCGTTCGAGGCGGGCACCCGCGGAGGGGGCGATCTCGGCGGCGCGGCCCGCGAGTTCGGAGACACGCCGCGCGTCCCGTCGCAGCCTGGCCGCGGCCTGTCCGTCGTGTGCGGGGCCCGAGGGTTCGCCCGCCTGGGTCGAGGCGGAGAGCCGGTCGGCGATGCCGCGCAGCGCGGAGTCGGCCTCCGGGTTGGCGGCGATCCAGTTCTGCAGCCGCCGTGCCTGCTGCGCGGCTTGACCGGAGACCTGCCTGCCCGATCCGCCCGAGCCGTCCGCGAGCAGAGCCGCGTCCCGCTCGACGGCCTGGGCCAGGGACCGCAGCCGCGCGCCGTTGGCGTTGAGCAGCCTGGTCAGCTCGCCGGCCGCCCTGTCGAGCGCCGCGATCTGGGCGCGGACCTGCCGGTGGACCTTGGCGTTGCCCGCCGCGACCCGTTTCGCGCCGTCGCCGAGCCTGTCCAGGCCCCGGCCGAGTTCGCGCGCGCCGTCTCGCGCCTTGCCCAGCCCGCCCGCCAGTTCGGCCGCCCCTGAGGAGAGCTTGCCGGTCGCCGCGTTCGCGCCGCTCAGGCCGTTGACGAGCTTGCCGGTGCCGTCCTTGGCCTTGTCGAGACCGGTGTCCAGGGCGGAGGCGCCCTCGCCCGCCTTGGCCGCGCCGTCACGCAGCTCGCCCGCGCCGTCGGCGGCCTTGGCCGTCGCCTCGTGCAGCTCACCGAAGGAGACGAAGACCCGGTCCCAGTAGTCCTTCAGCGCCGTACGGCCCGCGGACTCCCTGACCTCGGCGAACACCGCGTCGGAGATCGTGCGCATGACGTAGCTGCGGCCGGTGTCCACCCGCACGCCCAGCTCGGCCGGGGTCGGGGCGCCCTCCCCTGAGGGAGAGGCGAGCCTGGCGCTGAAGTCGGCGGGGATGGTCAGCGACAGGTAGAAACGGCCGTCGTTGACGCCGTCCAGGGCCTGCCGGGCGTCGGTCGTGTGCCAGTCGAAGATCTCACGCTCACGCAGCCTGTCGGCCAGCTCCCGGCCCGCGTCGACCGTCTTCCCGTCCACGGTCGCGGGCCGGTCCTCGACGACCAGCGCGACCGGGATGTCACCGAGGTTGCCCTGCGGGTCCCAGAACGACCACAGGTACAGCCCGGCGTACAGCAGCGGCAGCATCACGACCCCCGCCAGCGCCGCCCTGGTCAGCCGTGACCGGGTGAAGCGCCGCAGCTCCAGGTCGCCCAGCCGAAGTGATCTCATCGTTCCTCCTGGCCCGGCAGGCGCAGCGTCTCGACCGGGCGCGCCTTGGCGTCCCCGGGGGTCGTGGTGGTTTCGAGGGTTCCACCGGCCTGCGGGGGTTCGGGGACCTCGGGGGGTTCCGGGGCCGCCGGAAGCCCATGGGGCTCATGGGGCTCAGGGGGCTCGGTGCACGCGGCGAAGATGGTCAGTCCCAGCGCGGCCAGCTCGGTGAGCGTCGCCCAGAGCGCCGCGCGCCGTCCCGCGTCGAGCCCGGTGTCCACGTTGTCGAGGACGAGCAATCCCGGCTCGTCGAGCAGGGCGAGGGCGAGGCCGAGCCGTACGCGCTGTTCGCGGTCCAGGGCGCGCACCAGGGTCCTGTCGCCGGGGGAACGTTCGAGGCCGGCCAGTTCGAGCGCGGCGCCCGCCCGTGTCTCCTGCCGTCCGCCCCGCCGTGACCCCAGCGGTCCCCGTGCCCGCTCGCGCAGGTGCTCGGCGACCGACAGCGCGGGCTCCAGGTCGTTGACCCCGTCGACCAGGCCGAGCGCGGCCACCCGCCTGATGGTCCTGGGCGTGTGCCTTCCGGCGACCGTGAGCGTGCCCGAGGTGGGTTTCATCCGGCCCGCCAGGGTCAGCAGGAGGCTGGTGCGCCCGCTGCCCGCCTGCCCGGCGACGGCCGTGAGCACGCCGGGGGCGGCCTCGGCGGTGACCTCGCGGTAGACCCAGCCGTGCCCGCCCTTGAGGGAAAGACCGTCGGCGCGCACCGCCACCCCGGTGAACATCTCGCCTCCATTTTTCAAACTGACCAGTCAGTACAAAAAGTAACACAATGAAAAACCCCGCCCGTTCCCGGGCGGGGCCTTTCACATCACCGCAGGTCAGAAGGGTGCGGAGCCGTACTCCTCAAGGAAGAGCGCCTCCGTGGTGATCGTACGGCGCAGCTCCTCGATGACGACACGCTCGTTGGGCGCGTGGATCGAGGCGTCGTCGTCCTCCGCGCCGAAGAGCAGGATCGAGGCCGCGGGGAACTGCCTGACGAGCGTGGAGACCAGCGGGATCGAACCGCCCGCCCCGACGTCGCGCGGCGGCCTGCCGTAGGCGCGCTCCATGGCCCGGTTCAGCGCGGAACGGGCGACGCCGCCGGTGTCGGCGAGGAAGCCGGAGCCGAGCACGTGGTCGCTGAAGCTCACCCTGACCCCCCAGGGGGCGACCTGCCGCAGGAAGGCGAGCACGGCGTCGGTCGTGGCCTTCGGGTCGCCCGCCGGGGGCACCCGTACGGTCACCCGCGCCCTGGCGACGGGCTGGACGGCGTTGATGGCGCCGGAGACGGTCGGCACGTCCAGACCGGTGACCGTGATGGCGTAGGAGGCCCACAGCCGGTCGGCCAGCGAGCCCGAGCCGACCAGGGAGACGTCGTCGAGCACGCCCGCCGTCGCCCTGAAGTCCTCCTCGGAGGGGCCGGCGCCCAGGAAGGTGCCACGGGGCAGGCCGGGGACGCGGATGTCGCCGTGGTCGTCGTGCAGGGAGGCGAGCATCCGGATCAGCGCGGCCAGCGCGTCGGGGGCGGCACCGCCGAACGAGCCGCTGTGCAGCGACTCGCGCAGTGTGCGCACCTCGACGGTGAAGGCGGCCATGCCGCGCAGCGAGGTGGTCACCGCCGGGTCGCCGACGCGGGGGTTGCCGGTGTCGGCGACCACGATCGCGTCCGCGCGGACCAGCTCGGGGTTGTGCTCGATGAAGGACTCAAGGCGCTCCCCGGCGTACTCCTCCTGGCCCTCGACGATCACCTTGACGCCCACCGGGAAACGGCCCCTGAAGGCGCGCAGCGCGGCGACGTGCGTGATGACGCCGGACTTGTCGTCGGCGGCGCCGCGCCCGTGGATGGCGCCGTTGATCTCGGTCGGCTCGAAGGCCGGGGTGCGCCACAGCGCGGGGTCGCCCGCGGGCTGCACGTCGTAGTGCGCGTACAGCAGGACGGTCGGCGCGCCGGGCGGAGCAGGGGCCTCGGCGTAGACGGCGGGGAAGCTCCCTGGGACCGGTATCTGCTGGACGTGCGGCAGCCCCGTACTGCGCAGCAGTTCCTCGGTCACCGCGGCGGCGGCGAACACCGGCTCCTCCGGGTGGCCGGGAAAGGCCACGGAGGGGATGGCGACGAGGCGCTTGAGGTCCTCGACCGCCTGGGGCAGTCCCGCGGCGACGGCGCCCTCGATCTCGTCAGGAGTCACAACGTTCCCTCGCATCTCAACATCTGGTCCGTCCTATTGGATCACAACGAGTGGACGACCCTTCGTCATTGGTGTCCGTTTCCATCGTCCAATGGTTTCGCGTCTCATTCCGTGGGACGGAACCCGGAGGCCGGAGCGGCATGGGTCATGCTCGCGGATTTCGTTGATGTCACGGGAAGTCATTGCGGATTCCGATGTCATTGCAGTCCGTTGCCACGTTTTCACTTGGCAAGGTGATGTTCGGCGTGCAGACTGTGGGGAGCCCAGCTCATCAAGGGAAGATCGCCATGAACCACCCCGAAAACACCGACGTCGCCTCGATCATGAAGGCCGCGCAGGACAACCTGTGGCTGCACTTCACCCGGCACGGCTCCTATCGGGACGCGGAGATGCCGATGATCGTGCGAGGCGAGGGCAGCTACGTCTACGACATCCACGGCAAGCGTTACCTCGACGGCCTGGCCGGGCTGTTCGTGGTCCAGGCGGGCCACGGCCGCAGCGAACTGGCCGAGGCCGCGGCCAAGCAGGCGCAGGAGATGGCCTTCTTCCCGCTGTGGTCCTACGCCCACCCCAAGGCCGCGGAACTGGCGCAGCGGCTGGCCGAGCAGGCCCCGGGCGACCTCAACCGGGTCTTCTTCACCACCGGTGGCGGCGAGGCCGTGGAGACCGCATGGAAACTCGCCAAGCAGTATTTCAAGATCACCGGAAGGCCGCTCAAGCACAAGGTCATCAGCCGTCAGATCGCCTACCACGGCACCCCCCAGGGCGCCCTGTCGATCACCGGCATCCCGGCCTTCAAGCAGATGTTCGAGCCCCTGGTCCCCGGCTCGATCCGGGTGCCGAACACCAACCACTACCGCGCCGACGAGATCACCGGCGTGCCCGGCATGACCCCCGAGCAGTACGGCCACTGGGCCGCGGAACGCGTCGCCAGGGCCATCGAGATGGAGGGCCCCGACACCGTGGCCGCCGTCTTCGTCGAGCCGGTGCAGAACGCGGGCGGCTGCTTCCCGCCCCCGCCCGGATACTTCCAGCGCCTGCGCGAGATCTGCGACGAGTACGACGTCCTGCTCGTCTCCGACGAGGTCATCTGCGCCTTCGGCCGCCTCGGCACCATGTTCGGCGGGCAGAAGTTCGACTACGTCCCCGACATCATCACCTGCGCCAAGGGCATGACCAGCGGCTACTCGCCGATCGGCGCCATGATCGCCTCGGAGCGCCTCTTCGAGCCGTTCAAGGACGGCACCGAGATGTTCGCCCACGGCTACACCTTCGGCGGCCACCCGGTCTCCGCCGCCGTGGCCCTGGCCAACCTCGACCTGTTCGAGCGCGAGGACCTGCTCGGCCACGTGACCCGCAACGAGCCGGTCTTCCGCGCCACCCTGGAACGTCTGCGGGACCTGCCGATCGTCGGCGACGTGCGCGGATCCGGCTACTTCTGGGGCATCGAACTGGTCAAGGACAGGACGACCAAACAGACCTTCGACCTGGAGGAGTCCGAACGCCTCATCCGGGGCTACCTGTCCTCGGCCCTGTACGAGGCCGGGCTGTACTGCCGGGCCGACGACCGGGGCGACCCGGTCATCCAGCTCGCCCCGCCGCTCATCTGCGGACCCAAGGAGTTCGACGAGATCGAGTCGATTCTGCGGTCGGTCCTGACAGAAGCGTGGAATCGGCTCTGACTTCACCCTGGCAGCAGCACAATGGATCTCACCCAATCGTCACGGCATTCGCTGAAACGTCACCACGTTCAGCGGGCCATGCGGTGACATCCTTTGGAAGCTGAAAGGACCGATTATGAAGATCGGCGTGCCTGCCGAGGTCAAGAACCACGAGTACCGCGTCGCCGCTACTCCGGCGGGCGTCCACGAGCTGGTACGACACGGCCACGACGTCTACGTGCAGCGCGGCGCGGGTCTCGGCTCGCACCTGCCCGACGAGGAGTACCTGTTCGCCGGAGCCAAGATCCTCGACACCGCTGACGAGGTGTGGGGCGAGACGGACATGATCCTCAAGGTCAAGGAGCCGATCGCCGAGGAGTATCACCGCATGCGTCAGGGGCAGGTGCTCTTCACCTACCTGCACCTGGCCGCGGGCCCCGAGTGCACCGAGGCCCTGTTAAAGCAGCAGGTCACCGGCATCGCCTACGAGACCGTGCAGGTCGGCGGCACCCTGCCGCTGCTCGCCCCGATGTCGGAGGTCGCGGGCCGCCTGGCCCCGCAGGTCGGCGCCTACAATCTGATGCGCTTCAACGGCGGCAGGGGCGTGCTGCCCGGCGGCGTGCCCGGTGTGGCCCCGGCCAAGGTCGTCGTCATCGGCGGCGGCGTCTCCGGTCTCAACGCCGCGCAGATCGCGGTCGGCATGGGGGCGGACGTCACCGTCCTCGACCTCAACGTCGACCGGCTGCGCTTCATCGACGCGGTCTACCAGGGGCGGCTGAAGACCCTCGTCTCGACCTCCTACGCCATCGAGAAGGAGGTCCTCGAGGCCGACCTGGTCATCGGCGCCGTGCTGATCCCCGGGGCCAAGGCGCCGACCCTCGTCTCCAACGAGCTGGTCTCCAGGATGAAGCCGGGTTCGGTCCTGGTGGACATCGCCATCGACCAGGGTGGTTGCTTCGAGGACTCCAGGCCGACCACCCACGCCGACCCGACCTACCGGGTCCACAACTCGGTCTTCTACTGCGTGGCCAACATGCCCGGCTCGGTGGCCAACACCTCCACCTACGCCCTGACCAACGCGACGCTGCCCTACGCGGTCAAGCTCGCGGGCCTCGGGTGGAAGTCGGCTCTCCAGCAGGACGCGGGTCTGGCGCTGGGCCTCAACACCCACGCCGGCCTGCTCACCAACGACCAGGTCGCCCAGTCCCTCGGCCTGCCGTACACCCCGGTCTCGCAGGTCATCGCCGACTGACCGTTCCACACCGTGACCGTGCCCCGCGCTCCCGGCGCGCGGGACACGGCCCCCCTCTCCGGGTACGGCCCCGCGCTTCGGTTCCACGCAGGAAAGCCGTTTTCGGACGCCAATTCCCCGCATATCGTGCCGAGTTCGAACGGCGGAATGTCACGGCCGGGTTGTTCTCAGGTGCCAGCGCTTCTCAGAGAGCGCCGCTTCTGAGCACCGACATCCGCTCGAAATACTCCTCGGCGCCGAGCTCGCCCCTGGCGTACCGCTCGGCGAGAATCCGCTCGGCCGCCGCCGTCGTGCCCTCCTGGGGCGTCTGGACCTCAGGGCGCCGCCACGGCCCCAGGCCCCGGCGCCGGGCCCGCACCACCAGCGTCGCGACCCCGGCCCACACCAGCACCCAGAACACCGGGAAGACCGGCCACCAGGGCACGTGCCACCCCCACGGCGGAGCCGCCGCGACGACCTCGTGACCCACGGCGAGAACGTTCATCTCCTACCTCCTTCGACGCCTCCACCCTTCCGCGCGGGACGCGACGGGCAATCGCCCCCACGTCCCATCACGGCGTACGGCGCCGGGCGTACCCGGGGCCGGGGTGGATACGACCCGCTCAGGAGCGCACGAAGACCGAGGTGTCCAGCGTGAAGCCGACCGGTTCCGGCAGGTGCACGGGCGAGCCCATCGCGACCCGGGTGGAGGTCAGGTAGGCCCCCTCCTTGGGGTCGCTGAGGACCGTCACGGTCGCCGGGGTGGCCACGGGGTCGATGATGACCATCACCGGGATCTCACCGAGGGCGTAGATGCCGGGCTTCCTGTCACGGTCGTCGGCGACACTGCCGGGCGAGACGATCTCGGCCACCATGATCAGGCCGGACGACAGGAGCTCCCGCTCCCCCCAGCGGGGGCAGTCGGGCGGGGCGAGGACGAAGTCGGGCTCCACGGGGTCGCGAGGCCCGTCGATGCAGACGTCGACATTGCCCGTGTAGGCATGCCAGCCGCGCTCCCTGACCAGAGGATGCAGCTCGTAGGAAAGAAGCGTCGCAGTCCAGCCGTGTTCGGGGGTGCCCACCGGGCTCACTATGAGTCTCCCGTCGATGATCTCGGTGCGAAGCCCGGGAAGCTGGGGGAGGGCCTCGAACAGTTCGCGTGGCGTCCCGGGCAGGGGGTGGGACGCGGTTTCGGGAGTGGGCCTCAGAGTGGCGGGGCGCCGTCGTGACATCATGAGCACGATTGTTTCCCTTCGTGTCCTTGGGAACACGCAGGGTATCGCCGACATGCCGTGCGGGCATGGGTTTTCCCTGAAAACGATCACAGCCAGCCGGGGCGGACCAGGCCGGACTCGTAGGCGATGACGACGAGCTGGGCGCGGTCGCGGGCGTGTAGTTTCATCATGGTCCGGCTGACGTGCGTCTTGGCGGTCGCGGGGCTCATGAAGAGCCGCTGGGCGATCTCGTCGTTGGTCATGCCGGTGCCGACCAGGGTGAGGACCTCCCGTTCGCGGTCGGTGAGCAGGGAGAGGTCCTGGGAGGGGTGCGGCGCCTTGGCCCGGCTGGCGTACTCGGCGATCAGACGGCGGGTCACCCCGGGGGACAGCAGCGCGTCCCCGGCGGCGACGACGCGGACGGCCTGGATGAGCTCGGCCGGCTCGGTGTCCTTGACGAGGAACCCGCTGGCGCCGTTGCGCAGCGCCTCGAAGACGTACTCGTCGAGCTCGAAGGTGGTCAGGATGATGATCCTCGGCCCCGGGGGCATCTCCCTGGTCGCGGTCAGGCCGTCCATGCCCGGCATCCTGATGTCCATCAGCACCACGTCGGGCCGGTGCTCGGCGGCAAGGCGCAGCGCCTGGGCGCCGTCGGAGGCCTCGGCCACGACGGTCATCCCGGGCTGGGCGTCGAGCAGGGCGCGGAACCCGGCCCTGACCAGTGCCTGGTCGTCGGCGAGAACGATCTTGATCATGCGGGTTCCTCCGGGATCGGCAGCCGGGCCTCGACGCGGAAACCCCGTCCGTGCGGACCCGAGGACAGGGTGCCGCCAAGGGCCGTGGCGCGTTCGCGCATGCCGGGGATGCCGTTGCCGCCGCCCAGAGGCTCGGCCGCGCCGACGCCGCCGGTGTCGGTGACCCGGATCAGCAGCTCACGCGGGCCGTACCGCAGGAGCACGGTGACGGTCGAGCCTGGGGCGTGCCGGGCGGCGTTGGTCAGGGTCTCCTGGACGATGCGGTACCCGGCCCGGTCGGTCCCCGGGGGCAGTGCCCTGACCCGGCCCTCGATCTGCCGTTCGATCGTCAGGCCGCCGTGCTCGGCGCGTCCGGTGAGCTCGTCGAGGCGGTCGAGCCCGGCCGTGGGGGAGCGGGGGGCGCCCTCGCGGAGCACGCTGATCACCGAGCGCATCTCGGTCAGCACGTCCTTGGAGGCCTGTTTGATCGTGGTGAGCGCGGTACGGGCCTGCTCGGGGTGGTCGTCGATGAGGTGCAACGCGGTCGAGGCCTGCACGTGGATGAGGGAGATGTTGTGCGCCAGCACGTCGTGCAGCTCCTGGGCCATGGTCAGGCGCTCCTCGCTGGCCTGCCGCCGGGACTCCTCGGCCTCGACCCGCCTCCGTTCGGCGATCCGCTCGCGCCTGGCCCTGGTGTACTCACCGGCCGCCAGCACCACGCCGATGAAGGCCGCCACGGCCAGGTTGTGGTACCAGGAGGGGATCGGCAGGTTGGCGGCCCAGGCCGCGTAGGACAGGAGGAAGGCGTACATCAGCCCGCCGGTCAGCCAGGCGGCCCTGCGGTGCCCGGCGGAGACGGCGCAGTAGAGCGCGATGGCCGGGCTGGCGAAGACGGGACCGTAGGAGTATCCGAGGACGACGTACGCCCAGGTCGCGACCTGGGTCACGGCCAGGCTGACGACGGGGTTGCGGTGCCGTACGGCCAGGGCGAGGGGGCCCGCCAGCAGCAGCGCGTATCCCACGGCGTCCAGCGGGACCCGCATCAGCCCGGCGCTGTGCACCTGGTTCCACTGGGCCCCGGTGCTGCCCGCGACCTGGACGACGGCCACCAGGAACGGCAGCAGCGGGAGGGGAAGGCGGGTGACGCGCACGGTGAGCACTTTACGTCCCGGCCCTGACCTGCGCGTCCGCCCCCCGCGGCAGACGGCACTACACCGCCGGGCGTAGGAGGGGGCTGACATGGGCGGTCAACTGAGTCAAGCTGGGCTGCGGGAGGCCAACATGATCAGTCGAGGCTCAACCGTGCTCGCCGCCGCGATTCTGGCGGGAAGCTCCGTCCTGCTCGTACGGCCCGCCACCGCGGCCCCGCAGCAGGAGAAACAACCCGTCGCCGAGGGGTACGGCGGCGCGGTCGCGACCGTGGACCTGGACGCCAGCAGAGCCGCGCTCGGCGTGCTGCGCAGGGGCGGAAACGCGATCGACGCCGCGGTCGCGGGCGCGGCCACGCTCGGTGTCACCGAGCCCTACTCGGCCGGGCTCGCCGGGGGCGGCTACATCGTCTACTACGACGCCCGCCACGGCAGAGTGCACACCATCGACGGCAGGGAGACGGCGCCGAGGGCGATGCGGTCCTCCTCGCTGGAGGGCGTCCCGTTCGACGACGCGGTGACCAGCGGCCTGTCCGCCGGGGTCCCGGGCAGCGTCGCGCAGTGGGAGCTGGCCCTGAGAAGGTTCGGCACCCTCTCGCTCGGTCAGGCGCTCAGGCCCGCGATCGAGGTCGCCTCACGGGGGTTCACGGTCGACCAGACCTTCCACGATCAGACGGCGTCGAACGCCGCCCGGTTCAAGGACTTCACCTCGACCGCCAGGCTGTACCTCCCCGGGGGTGCGCCGCCCGCGGTCGGCTCGACCTTCCGCAACCCGGAGCTGGCCGAGACCTACCGGCAGCTCGGCAGGCGCGGCGGCTCCTGGCTGTACGGCGGGCGTCTCGGCGCCGAGATCGTGGCCACGGTCAAACGGCCGCCGGTCACCCCCGGCTCGACCAGGACCGTACGGCCCGGCCTGATGGAACTGTCCGACCTGGCCGCCTACCGGGCGGTGGAACGCCGGCCGACCAAGGTCACCTACAAGGACATGGACGTCTACGGCATGGCGCCCTCCTCCTCGGGCGGTTCGACGGTCGGGGAGGCGCTCAACATCCTGGGGGCGGTGCCCAGAGTGGGGGTGCACGAGTACCTGGAGGCCTCCAAGCTGGCCTTCGCCGACCGGGGGAAGTACGTCGGCGACATCCCCGGCGTGCCGCTTGAGCAGCTGCTGTCCGAGGGGTTCGCCAAGGAACGCGCCTGCCTGATCGGGGAGCGGGCGATCCCCGCCCCGGCCGCGCCCGGTGACCCGGACGGCTCCTACGGGGCGTGCCGGGCCGTACCGCAGGAGAGTGCGAAGCCGATTCCCGCAGAGGGGCCGGAGACCACCCACCTGGTGGTGGCCGACCGGTGGGGGAACGTCGTGGCCTACAACATCACCATCGAGTCCACCGGCGGCAACGGCATCGTCGTCCCGGGGCGGGGGTTCCTGCTCAACAACGAGCTGACCGACTTCACCTTCGGCCCGGCCCCCGGCGACCCCAACCTGCCGGGTCCCGGCAAGCGGCCCCGCTCCTCGATGGCCCCGACGATCGTGCTGAAGAACGGTGAGCCGTTGCTGGCGGTCGGTTCGCCCGGCGGTTCGACGATCATCACCACGGTGCTGCAGATCCTGGTCAACCGCTGGGACCTCGGCATGACGCTGCCCCAGGCGCTGGCCGCGCCGCGCGCCACCCAGCGCAACACCGCGCAGACCCAGGCGGAGCAGGGCTTCATCGACCGCTACGGCCCCGAACTGACGGCCAGGGGCCACAGTCTCGTGCTGAACCCGGAGATCGGCGCGGCGACCGGCCTTGAGTTCCTCGGCGGCGGCAGGGTCCAGGCCGTCGCGGAGCCGGTCAGGCGAGGGGGCGGCAGCGCGCTGGTGGTGAGCGGGCGCCGCTGACGACCTCTCGGCCCCGGAGAACGCGAAACGCGCCGATGGCGAATGCCGTCGGCGCTGCGTTCTGTCAGGGTGACTCCGGGGGAGTGGCCCTAGCGGAACAGGAGGAAGGCCAGGACCGCCACGATCAGAACTCCGACCACGATCAGGATCGGGGTGAGCAGCGACCGCCCGGCGGGCGCGGCCTCGGGCTCGTTACGCTGGGCGAACGCCTTGAACTGCTGGGTGTTGCCCGCAGGGTCCATCTGAGGTTCAGACATGGGGCTGACTCTAGCGACATCCATGACCGCGTCACTACCGGTTCGTGTCACTTTCGTAGGCATCCATGGTGCTTGGGTATTCGGTGGGTGATGCTGAAGACAGGACCACCGGGTCGGGCGGATAGCGTGGTGTCATGCTCCGGACCCTGTTCTCTCCTCGCGCGCTGGTGCTCCACCTGCTCGCGATCGGAGCGCTCGTCGTGTGCGGGCTGCTCGGCCGCTGGCAGCTGGGGGTGTTCGAGGACTCGGGCAGGCCCCAGGCGGCGCAGGACCCCGCACCGGTCGCCGTCACGACCCTCACCCAGCCCGGCAGGCACATGACAAGCGAGGCGGTCAGCCGCAGGGTCACCGCCTCGGGGACCTACGACGCCTCCAGGCAGTTGCTGGTCGCCGGACGGGACGGCGGGGCGTGGCTGCTCACCCCCCTCGACCTCGGCGACGGCACCTCCGTCCCGGTCGTGCGCGGCTGGGTGCCCGGGGCCACGGACCCGGCCGCGGGGGCGGGCGCCGTACCGTCGGGGACGGTGACCGTGACCGGGCGCCTGAAGCCCTCGGAGGCGACCGACAGCGTGCGACGCGGGGGTGAGCGGCTGCCCGAGGGACAGGTGCTCACCGTCTCGTCGGCGGAGCTGGTCAACCTGTGGCGCGGGGTGAGACTGCGGGACGGGTTCGTGATCGCCACCGCCCACAGCCCGGCCCCGGCCGTGGCGGTCAAGCCGGTCGCCGTCGCCCCGCCGACCGAGCCCGGCGGCTTCTCCTGGCGCAATCTCGCCTACGCCGCCCAGTGGTGGATCTTCGGTCTCTTCGCGGTCTTCATGTGGTGGCACTTCCTGCGTGACATGGTGCGAAGCCGTACGGCGGAGCGGGAGCAGGAACCCGAGCCCGCCACGGCCTGAGGCCCGTGGAAGCCGACATATCGTTTAGTGTCCCGAACTCCCAGACCGAGGTAGATGACGTGGAATCCGCCCTCAAGCCCTTTCGCATCCTGGCGTACGTCGTCGGCGTGATGCTGCTCGTCCTGGTCACGTGCATCGTGCTCAGGTACGGCTTCGACATCGCGGGGCCGTCGAGGGTCGTCTCCCCGATCCACGGGTTCCTCTACATGCTCTATCTCGTGGCCGCGATGAACCTGGGCATGAAGGCCCGCTGGTCGTGGCCGTACATCGTGGGCGTGATGCTCGCGGGCACCGTCCCGCTGCTGTCGTTCGTCTTCGAGCGCAAGGTCACCCGGCGGGTCGAGGCCGAGCTCGCGGCGGCCTGACCGGCCTCTCACGGCCGGTCCTCATGGCCGGTCTCTCATGGACGGGCGGGGCCGCGGGGGTGCCGCGGCCCGTCCGGTGGTCTACGTCGGTGTCAGCGGCCGAGGCCGCGCTTGCGGGCGCGCTTGAGCCTGGCGCGCTGCGACGGGTCGAGCATCAGGTAGCCCACGATCGGGGCGGCGATGACGCCCAGGACCACGAGCGTGAACAGCAGACCGGGCAGGAACAGCCACGACAGGAACACCACCGCGCCTGCGCCGAGCAGGTACTTCTGGACCGGCGACATCGTCAACATCCTCCGAACGCGGAGCGCGCGCCCCGCCTGTCGTTCATTGTGCGTCTCCTGTCCAACGCGTGGGCGCCCTCCCGGGTTCCATCCGAGATATATCGTGTTGGCCCATCTGAGATCAGTGGCCCCGGGTGAGCGACTCGACCCCCCACCTGGCCGCGGTGAGGGCGTTGCGCATGATCTCCTCATCGGCCGGACCGGCGGAGTTCTGGTACTGGACGAAGAGCAGCAGGTTGTTGACCCGGACGATCACGGTCACCGAGTAACTACCCCCGGAGACCTCGCCCACGACGGCCTCGTTGCCCAGTCCGCCGACGGGCCTCAGGGGAGTCTGCGGGCTTTCGTAGTCGTTCGTTCGCTTCTTGGCGGCCGTGGCCACGCGGTGAGCGAGGGCTTCGGAGGCCTTGGCCGCCGACGGATACAGCTTTCCCTCGGCGGAGAGCAGACGCTCGAGGTTCCCCGGGTCGTTGTCGTTCGCCGTACCCCAGATGGGATGGTCATCCGTGCCGGTCGGCTCGGTCTTCACGCCGAGCTGCCCGAGCTGCTCGGCGGTGAAGAGCCCCTTCGCGGCGGGTTTTCCGGTGAAGGGCCCGGGGTCCACGTACGGCGCCGTCTCGACCACGGGCGCGGAGGAACGGGTCAGGCCCCAGACGACCCCTCCGGCGACCGCGAGCACCACGGCCGCGACGGCCGCGACGACGAGCGGGGACCTGAGCGGCGACCTCGCGGGCTTGGGGGAGACCTGTTCGAGCGCGAGACGGACCGAGGTCGCGTCGGGACGCAGGGCGGGATCGGCCGCGAGCAGGCCCTCGACGATCGGCGCCAGCACGCCCGACCCCGTGGTCACCCCGCCGGTGAGGTCGGAGGGGGCGGCGAGCGGCGAGCCGTCCGCCATCCTGGGGACGGTCATCGACCCGGTGTTCGGCGCCCTGCCCTCCATGGCGGTGAACAGGGTGGTGCCCAGATCCCGCATCTCGTCGGCGCCGGAGGGGTTCAGGATGCCGGTCAGCACGACCCGGCCGTCCGCGGTGAGCACCACCGTGTCGGGGGTCGCGGCCAGGTTGACGCCCCGCTCGTGGGCGGCGTTCAGCGCGTCCAGCACGCGCAGGCCCACCTCGGCCGCCCGCTCGGGGGGAAGGGGGCCCTCGTGCCTGACGATCTGGACCAGGGAACGGCCCGTCACCGCCTCGGCGACCAGCCACATCCGGTCGGGGGCCGAGATCACGTCGTGCAGGGTGGTGACCCCGGGATGCCTGAGGTCGGCCGCCGCGCGGATCTGGGTGAGGAGCCGGTCACGGACGGGGCCGGGAGGCGGCAGCCGTACCTCGGCGATCGTGACCTCCCTGCCGAGCAGCTCGTCGCGGGCCCGCCACGAGGTGCCGGTGTGGTCACGGCGTTCGAGCAGCCGGTAACGCCCGGCCAGCAGACCGGGATCGGGGGACACGTCAGTCACGGCTGTTCAGCTCCTCGGCGGCGAACCTGGCGGCGCGCAGGCCCCGCGTGCGCAGTTCGGGACTCACCCGCTTGGCCTTCTCCGACAGGCTGACCTCGACCAGCAGGTTGCTGATCCGGAAGCGGATCACCATGCTCACCCGGTCGAGGGAGCCCACGTCGTAGGTGAAGGCCTCGGCGCCGACCCGGTTCACATCGCGCAGCGGGCCGACCCAGCCGACAGGGGAGGTCCCCTCGTCGGCCTTGGCCTTGACGCGTTCCGCGGCGAAGAACGCGTGGGCGACCTCCGGCGCCGTTTTCCCGGAGACCGGGGTCTTACGGGTGAACTGCACCCTGAGAGAGGGGCCGTCCGAGGGGTCGGACCAGCTGCAGTACGCCTCCTTGTCCCCCCTGGCCTTGTCGGAGAACGGGGCCGAGGTGGGGCCGAGGGTGCGGACCTGGGCGGCTTCGAGCATGGAGCACGGGTCGGGGTCCGCCGAGAACCGTCCCGCGCCCGCCTCCGCCGTCGTCCCGGACGGGGACGGCGAGGGGGAGGGCGTCGCCGTACCCCCGGTGGCGAGCAGCACGGCGGTCGTCACCCCGGCCGCCACGACCGCGGTCCCACCTCCGACGAGCCACCCGGTCCTGATCCGCCCCGCCCGTCGCGATGCTCCACCGGGTTCGGTGACCGGCTCGGCAGGGGTCAGCGGGCCCGCGGGCAGCCCCTGCGCCACCCGCTGCAACGCCGTACGGAGCATCGCCTCACCGGGCCGCAGCCGGGGATCCTTCTCCAGTACGGCCAGCAGCACCGGAGCCAGGTCCCCCGCGCGGGCGGGGAACGGGGTCGGCTCGGTCAGCACCGCGCCCAGGGTCGCCACCGGGACACCCCGCTGGAACGGCCCCCGCCCCTCGACGGCGGCGTAGAGCGCGGCGCCCAGGGACCACAGGTCGGCGGCGGGGCCGTCGTCGCCGCGCAGCCGTTCGGGGGCGATGTACCCGGGGGAACCGACCAGCGAGTCCGCCGAGGTCAGCTGGGCGTCCCCCTCGACCGTCGCGATGCCGAAGTCGGTCAGCAGCACCCCGCCGTCGTCGGCGAGCATGATGTTGGCCGGTTTCACGTCGCGGTGCATGATGCCCCTGCCGTGCGCCATGGTCAGCGCGTCGAGCACCGCCACCCCGATCGCGGCCACCCGCCGGGGCGGCAGCGGCCCCTCCGCGCGGATCACCCGGTCGAGGGAACGGCCCCGGACGAGGTCCATCACGATCCAGGGGCGCCCCTGCTGGGCGATGACGTCGTGCACCGCCACGATGGACGGGTGGCTCAGCCGGGCCGCCGCCCTGGCCTCGCGGAGGGTGCGTTCGTACGCCTCCACCCGCTCGGCCTCGGTCAGGTTCCGGTTGAGCAGCACCTCCTTGATCGCGACCTCGCGGTGCAGCAGCTCGTCCCTGGCCCGCCAGACCACTCCCATCCCGCCCGCGCCCAGCCGGTCGAGCGCACGGTAACGGCCCGCGAGGACGGGCGGCGTCTGGTCAGCCATTGGTCTTCAGGGAGGCGCTGAGCCAGCGGGCGACCTTCTCCGCGCCCGCCGCGATCTGGCCGTCCGAGTCGTTCTTGACGCCGTACCGGCTGTAGTCGATCTCCGCGACCAGGTTGCTGATCCGGAGGACCACGGTGACCCGGTACGCCCCGCCGTACAGGTTGTACTGGTTGAAGACCCCGGTGCTGAAGGCCTCCTCACCGACCCCCTGGAGGTCCTTCGGCGTCGTGGGCTTGGGGGTGAGCACCTTGATCTTCTCCAGGATGTCCTGCCGCTTGCCGGACAGGTACTGCTTGGCGCGCGCCACCCCGGAGGCGTCCTGCTTCTGGGCGACCAGCCGTACGCTGAGGTCGAACTTCTCGACGCCCGGTTTGTGTAGGTCGAGCGAGGCGAGCCAGTCGCAGGAGGAGAACTCGACCTCGGAGCTACGGAAGCCGGGCACGACCTCGGCGGCCTGCTTGTCGTCCAGCAGGCTGCACGCCCTGGGCGCGGAGGCGAACAGGGCGCCGCCGGGACCGGGGGTGCGGGCCTCGGCCTCGACGGGGGCGCCGATCCGCTGGGAGAGCAGGACACCGATGGTGACCGCCATGGCCAGGAGCAACCCGCCGGTCAGCCCGACGATCGGGCGGGGCACGAGCACCCCGGAGGAACGCCGCGCCGGCGTGGGCGGTCGCGTCGCGCTCTCCTGGATCGGCGCCACCGGAACCGGCTCACGCGGGGCGGGGGCCTGCTGGACCTGCTGGATCTGGGGCTGCTGGATCTGGGGCTGCTGGATCTGGGGCGCAGGGGGCTGTGGTGCCGGGGTCTGCGGCTGGGGGTGCGGGTTCTGGGGCTGGTTCGGGAAGGGCGAGGTGGGGATGGCCCCTTCGAACTCCGGCGGTGACTCCGGCGGTGGCCCGGCCAGCAGTTCGGCCAGCGGCTTCGACGGTGCTCCGGGTACCGCGTCGCGTACCGCTCGGGTCGGCGGTTCGGGCAGCGGCTCAGGCTGGGGCCCGGGTCGTGGTTCGGCCTGACGGCTGTTCTCAGGGCCGTTCTGGGGACCGTTATGGGGGTGTTCTTGGGGGCTGGGCGGTCCTGATTGTCCGGTTGGTTCCGGTGCTCCCTGGGCTCCTGACGTTCCTGGAGATCGCGGCGGTCCCGGCGGCCCTGACGGCCCCGACGGTCCTGACGAGAACGGGTCCGAGCTGAACGGGCCCGAGGTGAAGGGGCCTGAGGTGAACGCCTCGGAGGGCCCTGAGGTGAACGCCTCCGAAGGGCCCGAGGTGAAGGCCCCCGACGGTCCTGAGGTGAACGCCTCCGAAGGGCCCGAGGTGAAGGCCCCCGACGGTCCTGAGGTGAACGCCTCCGAAGGACCCGAGGTGAAGGCCCCCGACGGTCCCGAGGTGAACGCCCTCGAAGGGCCCGAGGTGAAGGATTCCGAGGGTCCTGAGATGAACGCCCCGGAGGAGAGGGGGTCGGAGGAGAACGGGTCCGAGGGATACGAGGAGGCCGGGGGGATCGTCGGGAGATCCACCGGGAAGGGCGTGGAGGCCGCCCAGGGGGACGGCGGCGGCACCGCGTCCGCGCGGACCGGCGGCAACGGGGTGTGGCCGCCGTTGCGGGACAGGTCGAGCAGGGTGTTGCGCAGCACCCCGGGCTCGGGCCGCTGGGCGGGGTCGCCGGAGAGCAGCGCGAACAGCACCGAGCCCAGCATCCCCGCGTTGTCCAGGGACCCGCCGGGCGAGGGAGCGCGTCCTTCGACGGCGGTGTAGAGGGTCGCGCCAAGCGACCACAGGTCGGCCGCGGGCCCCGTCACCCCTTCGGGGGCGGTGAACGCCGGGGAACGCAGGGTGGGCGCGGCGAGAGTGACCTGGTCACGGGGGCCGACCAGCACCGAACCCGGACGCACGTCACCGTGGAGCATCCCCCGGTTGTGCACGGCCACGAGCTGGTCCAGTACGGCCAGGCCGATGGTGGCGGCCTGCTGCGGGGTCAACGGTCCGGCCCGCTCGACCACCTGCTCCAGTGAGGACTGTTCGAGCACCGCGGAACCGGGCGCGTTCACCGCGTGCCTGCCCGAGCGCCTTCCCTGCGAGCCCGGGACGTCTGGACGGTTCATCCTCTCGCTTTCTGCTTGTTCAGTGCCTGCGCGACCCAGGTCGCTGCGGTGTGGGCGCCCGCCTGGATCGCGGGACCGTCCTTGGAACCGTCGACCACCGTGTAGGTGACGTCGAGGACCAGGTTGTCGACGCGGAGGATCACGTGACTCTGTTCGAGCCTGCCGGTCTTCCTGTTGTCGTACAGGTCGTAGCCGAACGCCTCGTCCCCCACGGGCTTGACCGTGAGAGGTCCCGTGGTCCTGGCCGAGTGCATGGCCGCCCCGATCTCGGACCAGCCCCACCCGATCTGTCCGCTGGGCAGTGTGCCGTTGCGCTGGTTGACGAAGAGCTCGTGGGCCTGGCGCGGGCTCTTGCCCCACTGTTTGCCGGGGGGAGCGGGCTGGACGTCAAGGCCGATTCCGCGGCTCATCCACTCGCAGCCTCCCTGGTTGGTCGGCTTACCCGGGGCCTTCACGGCGGGCAGGAGCCTCTTGACGTCGGCCGTGGAGATCAGCCCGCACAGGTCCACCGGGACGGTGAAGGCACCCGGCTTCTCGCTGAGCCTGGGCGGTCCCTGCTGGACCGTACGGCCGAAGGCGAAGTGGGCCACCCCCGTGGTCGCCGCGATGACCGCGACGACCGCCGTGACCTCGACGGCCGCCCACACGAGGGTGCGCCTGCGGTTGCCCGCGAGGACGGGCGCGGCCTCGGGTCCCGCCGCGGGAAGGGGCTCGGGGGCGGAGGAGACGACGGCCACCTCGGTGCCGGGGCGGCCGAGGGCGATCTCCTGCAGGATGCGGGCGGCCTCCTCGAAGGAGGGCCGCTCCTCGGCCTTGGGGGCGAGCATCCGCATGAGCAGCGGGCCGAGATGCCCCGCCCGCTCGGGGGGCCTGGCGGGGTCGGTCAGCACCCGGCCGATCGCCGCCACGGGGCTCTCCGCCGGGTGCGGGGGCGTTCCCTCGACGGCGAAGTAGAGCGTCGCGCCCAGCGACCACAGGTCGGAGGCGGGACCGCCGCGTTCGCCGCGCAGGCGTTCCGGGGCGATGTAGTTGGGGGAGCCGATGAACTGGCCGGTGCGTCCGGCCGTCTCCTCTCCCTCGACGGCCGCGAAGCCGAAGTCGGTCAGTACGGCCCGCCCGGTACGGGTGAGGAAGACGTTGCCCGGCTTGACGTCCCGGTGCACGACCCCGGCGGCGTGCGCGGCGGCCAGCGCGCTGAGGATTCCCACGCCGACCCTGGCGACCTGGTGCACAGGAAGCGGCTGCCGTCTGCTGACGGTCTCCTCAAGGGAGGCGCCGGACAACAGCTCCATGACGAGCCAGGGACGCTCGTGCTCGATCACCACGTCGTGGACGGTCACGATCGAGGGGTGCTTGAGGCGGGCGGCCAGGTTGGCCTCCCTGAGGGCGGAGGCGCACGCCTCCTGCCGCCGGACGGGGTCGAGGCCCGGCGGGAGCCGTACCTCCTTGACCGCCACGTCACGGCGGAGCATCTCGTCAGCGGCGAGCCAGACCGCCCCCGTGTCGCCCTCGGCGAGGGGATTGAGCAGCCGATAGCGGCCCGCTAGCACTTGAGTGTCGATCCCACCCACCCCGTTCGCCGTCCCATCGCGGACAGCAACATAGCCACTTAGCGCCATATGAACCAATGAATGAGGACTTGCTGAAACGAAAGGTGGCCGCGCACGGGGTGCGGAGTTATCCACAGAACGGGATTCGGTGCCGATGGCCGTTCCCGGATCGGGCCATCCTGTCGGTGTGACGTCCACGGTGACGGTTCCGGGGAGGCGGCTGTGCCCCGCTCGGAGGCCGGTTTATTCGGTTGAGCGCGGGTCGCCCGGCCGGTTAACGTCTGCCCGCCGGTCCTCAGGAGGCCGGCCCTCGAAAAGAAAGGAGTGAGGAACAGATGCCCACCGATCTGATCACGCGTCCCCGTCTTGGGTGGCAGACCGCCTGAGATCCGGGAGGCGCACATGCTTTCTGGAGTTCCACATGTCCGATCTGCTGTTCCGTCCGCTCCAGGCGGACGAGTTCCCCCTGTTCCACCACTACGGTCCGGTGCCCGCCTCGGGAGTCGGCCTGCGTCCCCGGCCGTTCGAGGAGCTCGGCTACCGGTCGGGGTGGGTCTGGATCGCGTCGCGTGGCGACAAGGTGGTCGCGCGTGCGGCCTTCTGGGCCCCGGAGGGCTCCGACCGTCCGGCCTTTCTCGACTGGTTCGACCCCGGCCACGGTGACGACCGGGTCGAGACGGGCGCCGCCCTGCTGGAGGCCGCCCTCGCGGTGCTGATGTCCGAAGGGGACACCCGGCCCGAATACCACCTGTTCCTGCCCGTCGGCTGGCAGGAGCAGCCGGACGCGCTGGCGGACGCGACCGACCGGATCGACGCCGCCGAGCGGTTGGGCTGGCGCAGGACCGTCGAACGGCTCAACCTGCGCTGGCTTCCCGAGTACGGCCTGCCACCCAGGTCGGCCCGTCTCACCTTCACCCCGGCCGACGACGACGAGACCGTGCTCGGCCTGCTCGCCAGGGTCGCCGGGGCCAGTCTCGACTCCTGGGACCGGCGCACCAGCGCCGAGAAGGGGGCCGAGGCGACGGCGAGAGAGATCCTCACGGCGCTCGCGGGGTATCCCGGCGGGCGCTCCCGCTGGCGCCTGGCCCACGACGCGTCCGGAGCGCTGGTCGGCGTCGTGATGCCGACCCGTAACGACAGTTCGGCGACGGTCGGCTACGTCGGGGTCGATCCCGCGCACCGTGGCCACGGCTACTCCGGCGATCTGGTCACCGAGGCGCTGCACATCTTCGCCGCGGAGGGTGAGCCCCAGGTCTACGACAACACCGACCTGGGCAACGTCCCCATGGCCGCCTCGTTCGCCCGGCTGGGTTACCGCGTCACCGGCCACCGTATGGTGCTCACGTAGTTCCGGCCACGCCCGCGCCCTCTGGCCGTGATGTCGGAGATGACAGAGATGTCCAAGACGCTCGCGACGCCGGGGGATCGGTCAGAGGCCGGGCGAGGTGCGCGAAACCTTCACAATTCATCACAGGTGATCTGCACGCGGCCCCTTTACGCTGCGAGGCATGACATCCCCCCAACAACGCCGTGTCCTCGTGGTGGAGGACGACGAGACGATCGCGCGGGCCGTGGGGCACCGGCTGACGGCCGAGGGCTTCGACGTCCAGGTCGTGGGTGACGGGGAGGGGGCGCTCACGGCCTACGCCAGGGCCGGGGCCGACGTGGTGGTGCTCGACCGGCTGCTGCCCGGCCTCGACGGTCTGGAGGTCTGCCGCAGGATGCAGGCCGCCAGGCCGGTGCCCGTGCTCATGCTGACCGCACTGGGTGAGGAGACCGACCTGCTCGTCGGTCTCGGGGTCGGCGCGGACGACTACATGGCCAAGCCGTTCAGCATGCGTGAGCTGGTCGCGCGAGTGCACGCGCTGCTGCGCCGGGTGGAGCGGGCCTCCCAGCTCGCCGTCGAGGACACGGTCATCCGGGTCGGTGACGTCGAGATCGACACCGCGGAGCGGCGGGTCTACGTGCGGGGAGCGGAGGCGCAGCTCACCAGGACCGAGTTCGACCTGCTGTGCCGTCTCGCCGAGCGGCCGGGCCAGGTGTACGAACGTGAACGGCTGCTCGCCGACATCTGGGGGTTCTCCGAGGCGGCGGCCACCCGGACGGTCGACAGCCACGTGCGCGCGCTGCGCCGCAAACTCGGCCCCGGTGTGGTCAGGACCGTCCACGGAGTGGGCTACGCCCTCGTCCGTAACTGACCTGTTCCTCTTTCCGTACCGGAAATCCTCCGAACCGCCACCACTCGACCAACGGACGGGCCCCATTGAGACCCCTCGACTTCCTCGGCAGGATCAAGGTCAAGATCGGCATGGTCATGCTGCTGGCCGTCGCCGCGGCGTTCGTCGCCAACGAGGTCGGCATCAACGCCGGATATCCGCGCAACGTTCGTGTCGCGGTCGCCGTCGCGTTCGCCCTGGTCATGATGCAGTTGCTCGCCCGGGGGATGACCAAACCGCTGCGTGAGATGGCCGCCGCCGCGCAGACCATCGCCAAGGGCCGCTACGGTCTGCGCGTCGCCGCCACCTCACGTGACGAGGTCGGCGAACTCGCCCGTGCCTTCAACGCGATGGCGGCCGACCTCGGCGAGGTCGACCGGCAGCGGCGCGAGCTGGTCGCCAACGTCAGCCACGAGCTGCGCACACCGATCACCGCGCTCAGAGCGGTCCTGGAGAACGTGGTCGACGGTGTCTCGACGCCCGATCCCGTCACGCTGGGAACCGCCCTGTCCCAGACGGAACGGCTCGGCAGACTGGTCGCCCAGCTTCTCGACCTGTCCCGTCTCGACTCCGGGGCCAGGCCGATCGAGCTTGAGGAGGTCGAGCTCCGGCCGCTGTGCGAACAGGCGTTGCGTGAAGCCGTACTCGCCAGGGAGGGCGTCACCGCCCGCTGTGAGGTACCCGCGGGCCTGAGCGCCCGCGCCGATCCCGACCTGCTGGCGCAGGTACTGGCCAACCTGCTGGACAACGCGGTACGGCACAGCCCCGCGGGCGGGGTCGTGGTGCTCGGAGCCGCCCCACGGGAGCACGGCGTACGGCTGCGCGTGACCGACCAGGGGCCGGGCATCCCGCAGGAGGACCGGGCCCGGGCGTTCGAGCGCTTCTCCCGGCTGGACGCCGGGCGGGCGGCGGACGTGGGCGGCGCAGGCCTCGGGCTGGCCATCGTCAAGGAGATCGTCGAGCTGCACGGCGGCTCCATCCACGTCGAGGACGGCGGGGGCTGCCGTGTCGTGGTCGACCTTCCGGAAAGGAGCACGATGGACGTTCCTTCGGCCTCGACCCTCACCCGGGCGTCGCGCGGCCCGGCTGACGCCCCCGGCCTTACCGGTGCCACGGGGGGCGCCCGGCTCCCTCAGGGCACGGCGTCCGTCGAGAGATCTGGTCTTCGGAAGATCGAGGAATCCGAAACGCCCGACAACCTCGCCGAGGCGGAAGGGGAGGGTCCACGGCGCTCGGAGACGGCGGAGCCCACCGGGGGCTCGGGGGTTGAGGTGCTCCGGAAACACGGCGAGGCGGGGCAACCGGAGGACGGGAAAGCCGTGCCTTCCGCCGAGGGGACGGGGGCGCCAGGGATCACGGGGTCCGAGAAGTCCGACGGGCCCGCCCACCGGGCCGGGAGAACCGGTGAGAACGCGAAGCTCTCCGATGTCGTCGGGGGTGGTCCGGCCGGACCCGGGGAGAGCGCCGACGCGACCGGTTCCGCGCCGTATGTCGAAGGGGACGGTGAACCTTCCCGGAAGAACGAGCCCGGGGCGGCGGAGTCGTCGGCCCCGGACGGACCGCACCCGCACTCGGCGAACGGGCCGGTGGCGAGTGAGTCCTCAGCGCGCGGGGGGCCGGTGGGCGGGTCGTACTCGTCCTCGGCGCTCAGGCCGGTGGTGAGTGAATCCTCAGCGCGTGAGCAGCCGATGGCAGGCGGGTCACATCTGTCCTCAGAGCGGAGACCCGCGGTGGGCGGGCCGTATCGGTCCGCCGCGTGGGAGCCGGTGCCGGGGATCCCCCGTCGGTCCCGGCCGCCTCGCAACTGGGCGGGGGCGTTCGCCGGACTCATCGGCGGAGGAATCGCCGGACTGGTCTGCGGGGTGATCGCGGGGTTGATCATCGCCTCGATGAGCCCGCTGCTGGGGGCGCTGGCCGGTTTCCTGATCACCCTGGGTGGCGGGTTCGTCGGCACGGTGCTCGGGATCACCGACTCCTACGCCCGGGCCGCGGGAAGCCCGCCGGAGCGTCCCGTCATACCCGGGCCGGCGGGACACGGCGGCAAGCCGTGGGGTGTGCGAGAGACCGGGCCCGCGGGGGCGATCGGCGCGACGCGGGAAACCCCCGGTGGTGAGCGGGGGACGGGCTCCTCGGGAGTCGTCTCCGGAGGTTCCCCGGACAGCGCGCCGAAAGGTCTTCCGGGAGGCATGTCACAAAGTTCTCCCGGAGTTTTCGCGGAGAACGTCTCGGGAAGTCCCTTCGGAGGTCCTTCGGGAAAGGGTTCGGGAGGCTCTCCAGGAGGGGGCTCGGGAGGACTGCCGGGAAGTGCCTCGGGCGGGCCGCCGGGGGGATATGTGGCCCCGCCGTTGTTCCCCAGGCCCGAGCTGCCCGCCACCCCCCGCTGGATGCTCGCCGCCGGCGCCTGCGTCGGTCTCGTCGCGGCGCTGGCCCTGCCGTATAGCCGGGCCGGGCTGGGGTTCGTGCTCGTCGCCGTCGCCATGGGTGTGGCGGTTCTGCCGGTCGCCCGGCACCGGATCACACCGTGGTCGGCCGGGCTGGGGGTGGTCGCGTACGGACTCGTCACGGTCGCGGTGTTCAGGGACTCGGACTGGCTGGTCGCCTCGCTCCTGCTGGCCGGGTTCCTGCTGGCCGCCCTCGCCCTGTCGGGCGCGGGACGCGGCTGGCTCGGGGTGGCCAGGGGTGCAGCCTCGGTGCTGATCGCGCTGCCGCCCGTGCCGTGGTTCCTCGCGGAGCCGGTCAAGGGGGCGTCCCTGCGCAGACGAGTGGTGCCCGCGCTGGTCGGGATCGGGCTGAGTCTGGTGCTGGTGCTGCTGTTCGGCGGGCTGTTCGTCTCGGCGGACGCGGTCTTCGCCGACGCCGTCGAACGCGTTCTGCTGGCGCAGGACTGGGCGGCGTCGATGCCGGTGCGGATCGTGCTGTTCGCGGTCTTCGGAGTACTGGTCGCCGCGGCGGTGCTGGTCGGTCTGCGTCCCGTGGCCGAGCCGGGGGTTCCCACGCTGCGGCTCACCGTCGGCCGGAGCCTGTGGGTGCCTCCGCTGGTCGCTCTCAACCTGCTGTTCGCCGTGTTCGTGGGGATGCAGCTGACCGTGCTGTTCGGCAGCACCCGGTGGGTGGTCTCCGCCGTGGGACTGACCTACGCCGAGTACGCCAGGTCAGGGTTCTTCCAGCTCGTCATCGTCAGCGTGTTCGTGCTGGCCATCGTGGCGGTGGCCTCGGTCCTGGTCGATCTCAGGGGGCGTGAGAGGTGGCTGATGGCCGGGCTGCTCGGCCTGCTCTGCGCGCTGACCATGGTGGTCCTGGTCTCCGCGCTGCACCGCCTCGACCTCTACGTCGACGCCTACGGCTTCTCCCGGCTGCGGGCCTCGGTCGAGGCGGCGATCTGGTGGCTGGGCGCCGTCTTCGTGCTGGTCCTGGCCGCGGGGGCGGTACGGCTCACCCGGCGTGGCCGCGCGGGGTGGCTGCCCAGGGCGATGGTGATGATGACCGGGGTCGCGCTGCTGGCGTTCGCCGTGTGGAACCCCGACCTGCGGGTCGCCGAGACCCAGGTCGCCATCCGGGGCGTCGAACGGCTCGACCAGGCCTATCTTGGCGACCTCGGGGCGGAGGCCGTACCCGCGCTCGACCGGTTGCCCGAGCCGATGCGCAGCTGTGTGCTGCGGGACGTGGTCGCCGCCAACGACCTC
Organism: Streptosporangium sp. NPDC001559; assembly: GCF_042893955.1. Classification (NCBI taxonomy): domain Bacteria; kingdom Bacillati; phylum Actinomycetota; class Actinomycetes; order Streptosporangiales; family Streptosporangiaceae; genus Streptosporangium; species Streptosporangium sp. NPDC001559. The sequence goes on along the minus strand of NZ_JBIAVG010000001.1, from coordinate 350,768 downwards.
GCGACCCCCGACCCGTGGAACGGATGGAACCTCGCCCGCCAGCGGGCCAGGGACCTGCTGGCCGAGCGCCCGGTGCTCTCCGGCCCCGCGTGCGCGACCACCCCTTCCCGGGGGCCGTACGACTGATTTCGGCTGATCTCGGTGGGGGCTCGCCGATCGGCTCCGGGGCCTTGGCGGCTTCCGGCGTCACGGTGAGTCACCCCCGGACGGCTGGAACGCTCGAAGATGCACGGAATCCCTCTTCAATGATTGAATCCGAGCATGTCCTTTGATGTGCTGATCAGAGACGGCTGGGTGTTGGACGGAACCGGTGCCCCGGCCTTTCTGGCGGACGTCGGGATCACCGGGAGCGAGATCACCGCGGTCGGCAGACTGACGGGGGCGGAGGCCGCGACGGTGGTCGACGCCTCGGGGCGCCACGTCATGCCCGGCCTGATCGACTGCCACGTCCACGGTGACGCCCTCGTCTTCGACCCGGAGGTGCAGCTCGCCGCGCTGCGCCAGGGCGTGACGACCTTCGTCCTCGGTCAGGACGGCCTGTCCTTCGCCCCCACCTCGACCCCCGAGGCCTTCGCCTACGCCACCCGCTACTTCGCCGCGGTCAACGGCGCCCACCCTCACGCGGACGGCCCGCTGAGCGTGGCGGAGCTGCTGGCGGGCTACGACGGGGCGAGCGCGCTCAACACCGTCTACCTGCTGCCGCACGGCACGATCCGCTACGACGTGATGGGCGCCGCGGAACGGGCCGCGTCGGCCGACGAGCTCGCCGCCATGCTCGCCCGGGTCGAGCGCGGCCTGTCCGAGGGGGCGGCCGGGCTCTCCACGGGCCTGGAGTACGCCCCGGGACGCTACGCGGACGCCGCCGAGCTGGCCGCGCTCTGCGCGCCCCTCGGTGCCCTGCCGTACGTCACGCACATGCGCGGCTACGGCGCCAAGGCCACGACCGGGATGACCGAGGTGACCGACATCGCCAGGCGTTCGGGCGCCGCCGTGCACGTCTCGCACTACCACGGTCCGGCGGCGACCCTGCTGCCGATGGTCGACCGGGCGCGCGACGAAGGACTCGACGTCACCTTCGACACCTATCCCTACCTGCGGGGCAGCACGATCCTGGCGATGGTCGCGCTGCCGTCGTGGATTCCGGCCGCCGACACGGACAGGGCGCTCAGCCTGCTGGAGTCCGAGCGGATCGAGTGGGACGAGACGATCTGGCCGAGGATCACCCTCTCGCACGTCCCGGGGGCCGAGTGGGCGGAGGGGCTGACGCTGCCCGAGGCGGCGGAGCGGGCCGGTTCGGAACCGGGTGAGTTCTGCCGCGAGATCCTGGTCGCGACCCGCCTTGAGGCGGGGTGCGTGATGGCCCGCCCCGACGAGGGACCGGAAGGGGAGGAGTCGGTCCGCGCGATCCTGCGGCATCCCGCCCACACCGGTGGCTCCGACGGCATCTACGTCGGAGGACACCCGCACCCCAGGGGCTACGGGGCCTTCGCCCGCATGCTCGGCCACCACGTCCGCGACACCGGTGACCTGACCCTGGAGCAGGCCGCCGTCCATCTCGCCTCCCACCCCGCCCGTCGCTTCGGCCTGACCGGCAGGGGCCTGATCCGCGCGGGCCAGGTGGCCGACGTCGTCGTTCTCGACGCCGCCCGCGTCCAGGACCTGGCCACCTACGCCGACCCCCGCGTCCCCGCGGCCGGTGTCGACGACGTCCTCGTCTCCGGAGTCGCGGTGCTCGCCGGAGGAACGCTCACCGGGGCCACCCCCGGAAGGGCGATCAGACCCTGACGGATAGGGTCCAGCAAGGGAAGCGAAGGGGGTAACACGTGAAGGGGATCGTCGATCCCGGTCGGGCGGTCGGGTCCTCACTGTTCGGGGGGGCCTTCAGCTTCCCCGTGATGGTGGCCAACCGTGACGCGCTCGAACACAACATCGCCACACTCGCGGGTTTCGCCGCCGACCACGGGTTGCTCCTCGCCCCGCACGCCAAGACGACCATGTCGCCGGAGCTGGTCAGAGCCCAGCTCGAGGCGGGCGCGTGGGCGCTGACGGTCGCGACCCCGAGCCAGGCGCTGACCCTGCGCGAGTTCGGCGTGTCACGCGTCCTCATCGCCAACCAGGTCTTCGACCCCGCGGGCCTCGACGCGATCGCCGCCCAGCTGGACCAGGACCCGTCGTTCGAGTTCCTCTGCTTCGCCGACTCGGTCGCCGGCGTCGAGACACTCTCCCGGCACGCGGGCGGCAGGCCGTTCCAGGTGCTGGTCGAGCTGGGACACGAGGGCGGCAGGGCGGGCTGCCGTACACTCTCCGACTTCCTTGAGGTCGCCGCGGCGGCCCAGGAGGCGTCCGGCGTCGAACTGGTGGGCGTCGCGGGCTACGAGGGCGGACTGGGGAACGCGCAGGAGGTGCGCGCCTACCTCGGCAGGCTGGTCGAGGCGCTGGAGCACCTGCGGGTACGCGACCCGATCCTGTCGGTCGGCGGCAGCCAGTGGTTCGACGTGATCGGCAGGGAGCTGGCCACCTGCCAGGCCAGGGTCGTACTGCGCAGCGGCGCCTACGTCTCCCACGACGACGGCTACTACCGCGAGCGCACGCCGTACAACCGGATCGAGGGGGAACTGCGGGCGGCGCTTGAGGTGTGGGCGTACGTGCTGAGTGTGCCCGAACCCGGTCTGGCCGTGGTGGGCTTCGGCAAGCGGGACGCCCCCTTCGACGAGGGGCTGCCGGTGCCCAAGGGGGCCGTCGAGGGCGCGACCGTGCTCAAGGTCCAGGACCAGCACGCGATCCTGCGGCTCACGCCGGGCTTGACGGTGAGGCCCGGAGACCTGGTCTCCTTCGGCATCTCCCACCCGTGCACCGCCTTCGACAAGTGGCGGGTCATCCCGGTCGTGGACGACGACCACACGGTCGTCGATCTGATCACGACCTATTTCTGACGTTCTGTCGTTGTCGTAGAGATTCTCCTAAGGAGTTGTGACATGAGTGGCAAGCAGGAACTGCGGACGGACGAGGGCGCCGCGCCGGTCGGGGCGTACTCACAGGGCCTCGTGGTCGGTGACTTCGTCTACACCTCCGGCGCGGGCCCGCTCGACCCCAAGACCGGTGAGGTCGTCGGCACCGACGTGGCCGAGCAGACCCACCAGGTGATGCGCAACCTCGGCGCGATCCTGGCGGCCCACGGTCTCGGGTTCGACGACGTGGTCAAGTCGACCGTCCACCTGCAGCACCTGAAGCGGGACTTCGCCGCCTACAACGAGGTGTACAAGTCGTATTTCACCCAGCCGTACCCGGTCCGTACGACCGTCGGCTCCGACTTGATGGACATCCTCGTCGAGATCGACTTCGTCGCTTACAAGGCACGTTAGAGTCTGACCGACTGCGTGGGAAGGCGGCGGTTTGGACAGCTCGCTATACGTCTACATCGAGGACGTACGGGGTGAGGGCCTTGAGGCGGTCCTCGACCGGGTCACCGGGTACGGCGTGGCGGGCGTGACCGTCGCCGCCGCCTATCACCGCGCTCGCGACGTCACCCCGCACGGCCGCTCCCGGGTGACCGTGCGTGACGACGGCGTCCACTTCCTTCCGCCGGCCGACCTGTTCGACGAGCTCCGCCTCGTCCCGCCAGTGCAGGCGGGTGCCGAGGAGGAGCCCTTGGCCGCGTTGCGTCTGGCCACCGCGGAGCGGGGCCTGAAGCTGCACGGCTGGACCGTCTTCTTGGAGAACACCACACTCGGCCTGGCCAACCCCGACGTCACCGTGCGCAACTGCTTCGGTGACCGGGGTTCGCCCGCCGAGCTGTGCCCCTCCAACCCCGACGTGCGCCGCTACGCGGTGGCGCTCGGCAGGGCCGTGGCCAGGCAGGGGGTGGACAGCGTGGTCGCCGAGGCGCTGCACTTCGGCACCTTCGGCTGCGGTTACCACAACGACCGCTGCTTCGTGCCGCTCGGGCCGATGGACGTCTTCCTTCTGGGCCTGTGCTTCTGCGACTTCTGCATCCGCCGCGCCGCGGACCTCGGTGTCAACGCGGAGGTCGCCAGGGAGGAGTGCGCCAGGATCGTGGGCGGTGTCCTCGACGGAGACCCGCCCGCGCAGGGCGAGGTGACCAGGGCGGCGCTGACCGCCTACGCGGGGCCCGAGGTCGTCTCCTACGCGCGGGCCCGCTCCGAGGTGGTGACCTCGCTGGTCTCCGAGGTCTCCGCCGCGGTCACCGCGGAGGGCACCAGGTTCGTCTTCCTCGACGCGACCGGCGCGGCGAAGGGCTACATGGACGGTCTTCCCCCTTCGGGGCTGTCCGCGCACGACTCCTGGCAGCTCGGCGTGGACCTGGTCGCCCTGGGCGACCTGGTCCCCTCGCTCGGCGTGCTCGCCTACGCCCGTGACGCCGAACGCGTCGCCGACGACGTGGTCGCCTATCGTCGTTCCACGGGCAAGGAGCTGCGGGCGGTGCTCCGGCCCGGAATGCCGGACACCGACTCGGCGGAACGGCTGGCCGCCAAGGTCAGGGCCGCCAAGGTCGCCGGGGCGGACGCGGTCGACTTCTACGCCTACGGGCTCATGCCGTACCCCATTCTCGACCGCATCCCCGCGGCCCTGTCCGGCTGACCGTCAACGGCGCTGTCACGTCGGCCGGTGGCGGGGAATCATCAGGGCGGGCACCAGGGCCACGGCGGTGATCACCAGAGTCCAGGTGAAGCCACCGGAGAAGGCGGCGGTGCCGTACGAACGGGCCAGTGCCTGCAGGACGACCGCGGTCACGGCGGCACCGAGCGCGCTGCCCACCCTGATCACGATCTGCGAGGCGGTCGCGGCGCCCGGAACGGCCGCCCTGGGCAGGGTGCGGTAGGCCGAGGCCATGATCGACGGGGTGACGAGGCCGTGCCCGAGGCCGATCACGAAGAGCGCGACGACCGACGGGCCGATCACGGCGCAGGCGAGGGTCCCGGCGAGCACGATCACGATGCCCGCGACCCCGGGCAGCCGGGCGCCGAGCCGGTCGGTGAGCCGTCCGGCCAGCGGCATGGTGACGATCGCGCCCACGCCCATCGGGGCGATCAGGAGGCCCGCGTCCAGCACGCCCGTTCCCGGGACGCTCTGCGAGTACAGCGGCACCAGCAGCAGCACGCCGAAGACCCCGACGGAGTAGAAGAACAGGGACGCCGCGGAGGTGGTCAGCCCTCTGTCACGGAAGAGACCCACGTCGATCAGGGCGCCGGTGCCCCGGCGCAGTGAGTGGGTGACGAAGGCCGTGACGAGCGCGGCGCCGAGGCCGAGCCCCAGGACCGCCCGCGTGCCGCCCGCCGTCTCACCGAACTGTGACAGCCCGTAGACCAGCGCGGCCAGCCCGGGGGACAGCAGCACCAGGCCGAGCAGGTCCAGCCGCCCGGTGTCGCGCTCCCGGTCACCGGGCAGCAGCCGTACGGCCAGCAGTAGGGCGGCCACGCACACCGGGACGTTGACGTAGAACATCCACCGCCAGCTCAGGTGGTCGACGAGCACCCCGCCGAGCAACGGCCCGAGCACCGGGGCGAGCATCGACGGGATCGAGATCACGGCCATCACCCGGCCCAGCCGTTCGGGGCCCGCGGCCCGGGCGAGCAGGGTCTGCGCGATCGGCATGAGCAGCCCGCCGCCGATCCCCTGGAGTACGCGGAAGGCGATCAGGGCGCCCACGGACCAGGCGGCCCCGCACAGGACCGACCCGGCTCCGAAGATGACGAGCGAGGCGATCCAGGTCGTCTTGGCGCCGAAGCGCCCGATGGCCCATCCGGTCACCGGGATCGTCATGGACAGTGCGAGCACGTAACCGGTGACCGTCCACTGGACGGTGCTGAGCGGGACACGCAGGTCACGGCCGAGAACGTCGATCGCGACGTTGACGATGGTCGCGTCCAGCATGGTCATGATCGTGCCGAGCACCACGGTGATGGAGACGGCGCGCAGGGCGGGGTCGGGTCGGGCTTGGGTGACGGTCATTCGGATCACCATTCCGTACGGCGTATCGGTTTTCCGTACAGCGTATCGCTCGTGCGCTACGCCGTACACTCGTCGGATGGGATCCGAACAGGCGCAGGGACCGGTCTGGGCGCGTGAGACGGCCGGGCGCCGTCCGAAACTGACCCGCGAGGCGATCGTGAGGACCGCGATCGAGGTCGCCGACGCCGAGGGGCTCGACGCCGTCTCCATCCGCAGGATCGCCACCGAACTCGGGGCGCGGGCGATGAGCCTCTACACCCATATCGGGCGCAAGGAGGACCTGCTCGACCTCATGGCCGACGAGACCAACGCGGAGATCCTGGTCGAGGGGGAACTGCCCGCCGACTGGCGCGAGGCGATCTCGGCCGTCGTACGGCGCACGCGGGAGACGATCCGGCGCCATCCCTGGCTGGTCGATCTCGTCGCCAGCCGTCCCCAGGTCGGCCCGAACGGCCTGCGGCACGGGGAGCAGTCGCTGGCCGCTCTCTCCGGGCTGCCGATCCCGCCCGAGCGGAAGTGGCGGATCATCGCCGCGGTCGACGACTACGCGCTGGGGTTCGTGATCAGGGAGACGCTGCGGGGGGAGGGGCGTAGCGGATACACCTGGACACCGCAGGAGCGTGAGGCCCTCATGCGGCCATATCTACGTGAGCTTCTCGAAAGCGGAGAGTTCCCCAATCTCGCGCCCCTGGTGAACGAGATCGCCCCCGGCCCCGTCGACCCCTCCGCGGCGGACGAGGACTTCGAGCGGGGCCTGCGCTGGATGCTGGACGGCATCGCCGGGGAACTCGCCCTTTAGCGCGTTCCGGTGGCTCCGTCAAGGATGACCGACACCGCCTGGGCGGCGAAGTCGTCATCGAGGGGAAGGCCGCGGAAGATCGTCCGAATCCACACCGCGCCCCCGAGCAGGTCCACGATCAGCAGCGGATCGGCCGTCTCCGGCAGCTCGCCGCGTCGCCGGGCACGGTCGAAGACCGCCTCCTCCCTGGTGAACCGGTCGGTGAAGAACCGCCGGACCGCCGTGGCCAGCTCGGGATGGTGCACGGCCGCGCCCAGCGTCGCCACCGCAACGTCCGAGCTGGGGGAGGTGGTCAGGAGCGCGGCCATCCCTCGCACCAGCTCCTCCAGGTCTCCCCTGAGGGTGCCGGTGTCCGGAGGGTCGAACAGGAGCAGGTCCGCCTGGGTGAGCGCGGCGGCGAGCAGGGCCGCCTTGGAGGGCCACCAGCGGTAGATGGTGGTCTTGTTGACGCCGGACCGCTCGGCCACCCCCTCGATGGTCAGTCCCTCGTATCCCCTCACGGTGAGCAGTTCGAGCGTCGCCTGGAAGATCTGCTGCTCCTTGCGCGGTGCCATACGCCGACTATAGCAACGCAACGGTGCGTTGTGTTTCAATGGGGTTGTTCATTCGACATGTCTGGAGATCTCCATGCAGCCGATCGTCTTCCTGCACGGCATCCGGGTCAGCGCGACCATGTGGGACCCCGTCATCGACCACCTCGACCGCCCCGCGAAGGCCGTCGACCTGCCGGGTCACGGCACCCGCGCGGGAGAGCCGTTCTCCATGGACGACGCGGTCTCCACGGTGTCCGCCGCGATCGACGCACTCGGCGGCAGAGCCGTCGTGGCGGGCCTGTCCCTGGGCGGCTACGTCGGAATGGCGACCGCCGAGCGCTTCCCCGACAAGGTCGCGGGCCTGGTGGCCATGGGCTGCACGTCCCGCAGCCGGTCGATGCTCGGGGTCTACCGGTTCGCCGCCGGGCTCGCCGCGAGGAACCCCTCCCGGGCCAACCGGATCAGCGAGTACGGCTTCCGCCGTTTCCTGCCCGGCCCCTCCGCCGCCGCGATGGTCGCCGGGGGGTTGTCGTGCGAGGTGCTGCCCCAGGTGGTCGAGGCCGTCTCCGCGCACGACCAGCTCGCCGCGCTGGCCGCCTACCCCGGCCGTGTGTGGCTGGTGAACGGCTCCCGCGACCCGTTCAGGGCCGACGAGCGCGACTTCCTGCGTGCCTGCCGCAACGGCAGGCTCATCCTGATCCCCGGGCGTGGCCACCTGGGTGTGCTGGCGGCCCCCGGCTCCCTGGCCCGCCTCGTCGACGACCTGTGCTCCCAGATCGAGCCGTGCTCCCCGGTGGGTTCGGGCGGTTAGCCCGAGCCGGGTCGTGCCTCCGGGCCGGGCCTGGTTTCCCGGGCTGAGCCGATCTCTCAGGCCGAGCGTCCGGTTCCTCGGATCAGGCGTCGGGCCTCTCAGATCGAGGTCTGGTCTCTCGGATCGGGCGCCTTGGTTCTTAGACCGAGCGTCCGGCGAGCGCCGTCGCGACCCCAAGACCCAGGTAGACCACTCCGCTGAGGCGGCCGACCGTGTTCGAACGGCCACGCAGCCTGGCGCCGAGCATCCCCGCCCCCAGCGCGTAGACCATGTCCGAGACCATGCCGAGGAGCAGGAGGGTGACACCCAGGACCACGACCTGCAACGGGACCGACCCCGCCTCGGGGTGCACGAACTGCGGAAGGAAGGCCAGGAAGAACAGGATCACCTTGGGATTGAGCAGGTTGACCACCATGCCCTCCAGGAAGATCGCGCGAAGCGGCTGGGGCCGGGCCTCGTAGGAGGTCTCCTCGTGCCTGCGGACCAGCGCCCTGAGCCCGAGATAGGCCAGGTAGGCCACCCCGGCCCACTTGATCACGTTGAAGAGCGTGGCGGACCTGGCGATCACATAGGACAGTCCCGCGGCTGCGGCGGCGATGTGCACCAGTGTGCCCGTCCCGACGCCGAACACGCTCGCGATCCCGCCGGACCTGCCCTGGGCGATGCTCCGGGCGGCGATGTACAGGTGGTTCGGCCCCGGAATCAGGACGAGCGCCGAGGATGCGACCACGAAGACCAGGAACGTGGACATCGAGACCATGCCCCAACCATAAGAGCGTTTCGGTCCCAGGGAGCGGGCCATCAACTTTGTCGACATACGGTGGCATACTCACCAGGTGGGACAGAGAGCTTCGAACGGTGTTCTGGGCGGCGCCTCGGGCACTGCTTCGAGCGGAGTCCTGATCGGACGGTCGTCCGAGTTGGGCAGTCTCGCCGGGCTGCTCCGCGCGGCCTCCGAGGGCCTCGCGGGCGTCGCCCTGGTCGGCGGTGACGCGGGCATCGGCAAGACACGCCTCGTCACGGAGCTCGCCGAGCAGGCCAGACGGGACGGTTTCGCCGTACTGGTCGGGCAGTGCGCCGAACTGGGTGACGCGCTGCCGTACCTCCCGCTGGCCGACGCCCTGCGCGGTGCCCCAGCCGAGCTGCGTGCGGAGATCGACGCCCGTCCCGTCCTGGGGAGGCTGCTGCCGGGAGGGACCGACCCGGGCACCGAGAGCGCCTCCGGCCTCACCCAGCAGCGGTTGTTCGGGTCGATGCTCGGCTTCCTGGCCGTACGGCCCATGCTGCTGGTGCTCGAAGACCTGCACTGGGCCGACCGTTCGACCCGTGACCTGCTGGTCTTCCTCAGCCGGATGCTGCAGACCGAACGGGTGCTGCTCGTCGGCACCTACCGGACCGACGACCTGCATCGACGCCACCCACTGCGCCGGGTCCTCGCCGAGCTCAGACTCCTGCCCTCGGTGGCCTCCGTCGAACTGACCCCGCTCGACCGGGCCGAGATGGCCGACTATCTCGCGGCCCTCGGCGGCACCGACGCCCGGGTCATGGACGAGGTCGCCGAACGAGCCGAGGGCAACCCGTTCTACGGCGCCGAGCTGCTCGAAGCCGTGACCGAGGGCTCCTCGATGACCGACGACCTCGCGGGCCTGTTGCTGTCCAGGGCCGAAGTGCTCTCCGACGAGGCTCAGCGGGTGCTGCGCGGCGCCGCCGTCGCGGGAAGGCGGGTCGACCACGACCTTCTCCAGGAGGCCTCCGGCCTCCCCGACCTGGCCTTCGACGAGGCCATGCGGGAGATCGTCTCGCGTGGGCTGCTCCGCCCCGACGGCGAGTACGGCTACGCCTTCCGGCACGCCCTGCTCCAGGAGGCCGTCTACACCGACCTGCTGCCCGGCGAGCGGATCAGACTGCACTCCGAGTTCGCCCGCCTGCTCACGGCCCGTCAGGGAGCGGCGGCCGAACTCGCCTACCACTACCTCGCAGGCCACGACCTCGCCGAAGGCCTGTCCGCGTCGGTGGAGGCGGGACGCAGGGCCGAACGTCTGGGCGCCCCCGCGGAGGCCCACCGCCACTTCGAGCAGGCACTCGGCCTGTGGGACCGCGTCCCGGACGCCGAACAGCGCGCCGGGACCGATCGCGTACGGCTCACCCTGCGCACCGCCGCCGTCGCGGCCGACATGGGCGACAACCACCGGGCCATAGCCCAGTTGCGTTCTCTCACCCCCTCAGCGGAGATCTACGAGCGGCTCGCCTACTACCTCTACGACTCCGACGACGTCCAGGGCGCGGTCGCCGCCGCCAGGGCGGCCGTCGACACGGCACCCCCGGACAGTCCCGACCTGGCCAGGGCACTGGCCACGCTCTCCCGCACACTCACCTGGCCACCACGACCGGCCGAGGTCAAGGTGCTGGCCGAACGCGCGCTCAAGGTGGCCAGGGCCACCGGGACGAGCGACGCGGAGAAGGGAGCGATCCTCGTTCTCGCCATCTGCGCCGAATACGAGGGCGACATCGAAGGCGCCGAGAAACTGCTCGACTCCGTCGTCCTGCGAGACTCCGGCGACCTGGCCATGGACCTGCGCGCCCTGTTCCATCACGCTCGGACGCGATACGAGCGCGGACTCATGGCAAGCGCGGCCGAGACAGCCGAGCGCGGTGTACGGCTGGCCGAACGAACCGGGCTGTCGTGGAGCACCTACGGCACCGACCTGCGGTTCCTGTGGCTGCTCGTCCACTACTCCTCAGGAGAGTGGACCCGCGCCGCGGAGATGGCCGCCGGGTTCGGCGCCAGGGTCGGCAGGGTCGCCGAAGCCGTGCTGTCCTCCTTCGCGTTGTTCGTGGAGGTCGCCTCGGGGGCGCCTCAGATTGAGCGGCGTCTCGCCTGGCTCAGGCCGTTCTGGTCCGACCCCCTTGTCGCTTACATGTCACGCGGCCTGGCCGCCGAGCACGCCCTCTGGCAGGGCGACCCCGAACTCGCCCTGGAGCACGCCACCGCTGTACTGGACACGATCGACCCCGCCGACCTCGGGGCGATCCGTATCATCGCCGTCGCGCTGTGGGCACTGGCCGACCTTGGCCGCACCGAAGGGGCCGACGAACTGCTCGCCCGCGCCCGTGGCGTGGTCCGGGCAGGGATGGGCACCGAGGGACACGGATGGATGGCACGAGCCGAGGCCGAGTGGCACCGCGCGAACGGCCGTTTCGACGTCGAGGCCTGGCGTCGGGTCGTCGAGATCTTCGACCCCGCCTTCGTCTACGAGACCGCACGTGCGCGGTGGCGGCTGGCCGAGGCGTTGCTTGCCTCAGGAGATCGCGCCGCCGCGCTTGAGGAGTGGCGACTCGCTGTCGAGACCGCCGACTCCCTGGGCGCCAAACCACTGGCCAAGGCCCTGGCCGAACTGGGACAACGCGCCAGATTCGTCACCGCCCAGCAGGGTCTGCTCACCAGCCGCGAACAGGAGGTGCTCGCCCTGGTCGCCGAGGGCCTGCCCAACCGCGAGATCGGCGAACGGCTGTTCATCGCCCAGAAGACCGTGAGCGTGCACGTCTCCAACATTCTCGGCAAACTCGGTGTCTCCTCTCGAACGCATGCCGCCGCTCTCGCGCGTAAGCGGGGCCTTCTCTGAGGCCTGTCCTTGGCTTTCTTGTCGTTGGGTCGTTGGGATATCGCTTTGGTGGGAACAGGACTTCGAGGGTTTTGACGGGCTTCGATGGATGGGCCGGTCCTTGTCGTCAATCTGTCTTTTTGTAAAAACCTGTCTTTGTAAAAAGGGGGCAGGGCTCAGCAGCGACTCGCACTCAACAGGTAGACGGCCGGTGGGGCGGGCTGCCTCACCGCATGACAGGAGTAGGTCCCGGCGTAGGGGCCAGAGGTGATCGTGACCTGGGCCGGGCCGCCGTCTCCCCAGCCTGTGCAGTCGCCGGCCAGGATGCTCCAGCCCAGCGCCGGGGAGATCTCGTATCGGGTTCCGTCGGAGCAGGTGTAGTCGCCGTCCGCGTGCGCGGCGGGAATCGTCATCAATGGTCCTGCGAGAACGGCGATCGCGGTGACGAGAAGAGCACGCCCGAACCAGATGTCGCGGTGAATTCCGGACCTCATGCGCGACTCCTCCGTTTCACCGAGGGGAACGTTCTCGTCCGGGAGGCGTCCCGCCCGGAGAATACGCTCTGGATGGAGCGGGTCAAGAGGGCTCGTGGCGTCTTCGAGTCTTTTCCTGCGGTATTCGCCTGCCTGGAGTCGGCGCCGAGGTTCTGAGGCACGGAGGTTTCAGAGGAGCGGCATCGGGGGTTTATGCGTTCGACGTCGAGGCCGATTCTCGGTCAGAAGATCGGGGCTTCTGAGTGAGCGGCGGGTTCTTGAGGTGTTCTCGGGCAGGCATCGATCTGAAGTCCGGAGGCACGTGATCTTGGCCGACGCGCTGGACGACCACTGTCGGTCGTGCCAGCCGGCTGGGACGGCCGCGACAGGCGGGCTTGTGCGGTTCGGGGAGCGGGCTCAGCCGTCGTGGGCGGCCAGGGCCAGGTCGCGGACGACCTGAATGAGCTCGGACGGGTCGAACGGCTTGGTGAGGTAGGCGTCGACACCGATCCCCAGCCCACGCCGCTTGTCGTCCTCCTGGGCCCGTGCGGTGATCAACACCACCTTGATGTGGCTCGTCTCCTCGTCGCCGCGCAGCCTTGTCGCCGTCATCCAGCCGTCGAGCCTGGGCATCATGACGTCGAGCGTGATGACATCGGGCTGCACGTCCAGCACCCGATCGAGGCAGTCCTGCCCATCGGAGGCCGTCTCGACCTGGAATCCCTCCAGGGTCAGATTGACCGCGATGAGCTGTCGGATGACCTCGTCGTCATCCACCACCAACACTTTTCCCAGAGGCTCGCCCACGGCCGTGAGGCTAACTCCTCGAAGAGGTGTCCCGCGCGGTTTTCGATGGATGTGTACACAGAGCCGTTCATGGGCGACAGGTTCCCGCAGGCGGAGACCGGCCAGGAAGACGTTTTCCGTCAGGTTTCCCACCTCCAGGATGGCTGTCACTATCGCGCGCTCCACGGATGGCGTCGATCATCGGGGCTCTCCCTCGGGGTGGTCGTTCGGGACGCTGCGCCGTACGGGGCGTCGGAGAACATCTTCAACCCGGCGGCGTGCGGAAGCGGTTACCGAACGCGGTTCTGTGGATAACTCAAGTTATCCACAGAACCGCGTTCGGTCGCTTGGCGTCCCCGCTGTTCCTCCGATCCTGGGCTTCGACCGTTCACCGACCCCAGGAGGCCACACATGATCACGACCTTTGTCACCGTCACCGTTCTCGTGGCGGCACTCGTGGTCGCTCCCCGGATATCCGTGTCCCGCCCCTGTCGTGAGGCCGCCGACAGCTGGACGAGGTGGCTCATCATGGGCGGTCCGCCAGGCCTCCTTGAGGACCTGTTCAGGGGCGAGCAAGACGCCTGCCGTGCGGAGACGGCCGAAGCCATGCCTTCACCAGGGGCGGCCGCCTTGACACCGGAGCCCACTACGAGCCGTGACACCTCCCAGGAGGCTTCCGCAGGGCCGGACGGTGGCTCCGACGGCTCCGACGCGTCCATCCGCGGGCAGGCAGCTCACATGGCCCCCGTGAAAGCGAATCCTCTGTCTGTGGACCTCGGCCCTCACTCCTGGAGTCCGGTCGCTTCCCCGCCTGTTCTGCCTTCCTTGAAGGCTTCGGGCGGGCTCGCTGGAGCCGACGGGACGAACGATGCCGCAGAAAAGGGCGGTCAGGCCGGCGACGGAACAGGTCACCATGCCGGGGAGAACGGCATGGCCAGGGGAGACGGTGAGATCGGCGAGACGACGAACCCGGAGCCAGGCGGTCCTGAGCCGCGCGGATCCGGGACGACCACAGGTCGTGGTGAGGCGGCCGGCAGGATCGCCTTGCGATGGTCGAGCCGTTTATCCCCGGTGAGGATGGCTGTCGCGTTGTCCCCTGGCCGGATGGCCGTGACTACGGCCTTACGCCAGATCGGCAGGCCCTACGTCTGGGGCGGCGGGTCGAGCACAGGGCCGACCCGCGGCGGCTTCGACTGCTCGGGGCTCACCTTGCACGCCTGGGCGAGGGCGGGGGTCAGGCTCACCCACTACACCGGCAGTCAGTTCAGGCAGGGCCGTAGGGTGCCGTTCTCCCGCCTCCGCCCCGGTGACCTGGTCTTCTTCGGCGGAGGCGGCGGAGACCCCGCCCATGTGGGGCTCTATGTCGGTGGTGGCCGCATGGTTCATGCTCCGCGACGTGGTGACGTCGTCAAGACGACGAGCTTCGCCACCTCGCCCTACTACCGCGCCCGCTACCGGGGCGCCGTCCGCCCCGCGAGCTGACCCCACCCCAGGGGGATCTTCTCCCCGGCCTGTCCGATCTCCACCTTGACCCCAAGCCGCCCCCCGGGGCTTCTCGCCTGCCTGCCCCCTAGATCACCCGCTTCGGGTTTCGAGTGTCGGTTCCCTCCAGGATGCTGGTAGCCTATTCACTCGTTGGCCCCCTTAGCTCAGGGGATAGAGCACCGGCCTCCGGAGCCGGGAGCGCAAGTTCGAATCTTGCAGGGGGCACCAACTCCTAAGCAGCGGATCTACCCCCTGAACAGGGGAAACGGCACAGGAACGGGCGAGCCTCCAGTCTCATGGGGTCTCGCCCGTTCTCATTGGCGCCCACACTGGCTGTGGACCAGTTCTGGACCGGACCTCACGAGGCGAGTACGGGGTCACCGCTCCAGGAGGACCTTCCTCAAGGACGCGGTGGCCGCGCGACCCGAACTCCCTATGGAGATGAGATGAGATCGCAGTATCCGGTGCGTGCCGTCCTGCTCGACCTGGAAGGGACGCTGTACGCCAACGGGGAGACGATTCCCGGTGCCGTCGCCGCCCTGACCGAGCTACGGGACCAGGGGTTCGCGCTCCGGTTCCTGACCAACACCGACTCCGAGCCCGCCGGGCGGACCCTCGCCCGGTTGGCCGGTTACGGTCTCCCGATCGAGCGGGAGGAGTTGTTCACGCCGGTGGTGGCCGCCGAGTCCCTGGTGGCGGCCACTTCGGACGCCCGAGTGTACGCGGTGGTCTCGCGGGCCCTGCGGGAGTCCTTCCCCTGCCTCGTCGACGAGCCGCCCTTCACCCACGTACTGGTGGGCGACTGCCGGGACACGTTGAGTTACCCCCTGCTGGACGGGGCCTTCCGCGCTCTGCGCTCCGGTGCCGCGCTGCTGGCGCTGCAACGCGGACGCTATTTCAAGCGGGCGGACGGTGACCATCTGGACACCGGGGCGGTCGTGGCGGGGCTGGAGTACGCGGCGGGTGTCCAGGCCCGTGTGCTCGGTAAGCCGTCCACCGACTTCTTCGCCCTCGCCGCCGCGACGCTCGGCGTCGACGTCACCGAGTGTCTGGTCGTCGGTGACGACGCCACCACCGACGTCGCCGGAGGGAACGCCGCAGGGGCGAGGACCGTCCAGGTGCGCACGGGCAAGTACGCCGACCAGCGGGCGGACGGCCTCGTCGGGGGAGCCGACCACACGATCGATTCGATCACCGGGCTTCCCGGGCTCCTCCGGGAGTTCCCCGAGGGATGACCATGACCGTCTACCGGATGACCTGGGACGCCACGGCCCGGTGGGTCGTGGACCGGGAGGGCGCACCCGCCGGGCACGGTGGTTGCGTTCCGCGGCCAGGCTGCTGACCGGAGACCTTGGGCGACGAGGAGGGTGACGAGGAACGCGCAGCGCGCTCGCACACGACGGGTGTGGGGCCCTGAGGCGGAGGAGGACGCACAGCGTGCTCGTACATGACCAGCGTGGGAGCCCCTGGACAGGTGGAGACGCGTAGCGCGCTGGACGCCCAGCGCTTTCTTCGGTCCGACGAGGAGACCGCTGTGGGGAAAGCCGTCCCGGCCCCGAGGTTCGAGACGGCCCACATGGTCGGCGAGATCGGCGGCACATCGGACGCCTGATCCGTCCGTCCCGACCGGAGTGGTCACGAGCACGCTCGACGATCGGGGCGCGGCGGGTTCTCACCCGGAGGCGGGCAGGTGTTTCGCCAGGATGGGGGAGATCTCGGACAGGGCTTCGGGTTTGACGACGGAGGTGTGGTCGCAGGCCACGGTGTGGACGGTCAGGGCGGGCAGGAAGGGGCGCCAGGTGTCCGAGGCGCGGATGTCTTGGAGGGAGGCGTCGAAGCAGAGGGTGGGGCCGGTGAAGGGCGCAGGGGAGTGCGCGGTCATCGCGTGGGTGTTCTCCCCGGTGATCGACACCAGGTCGTCGATCACGGCCTCGTCCAGGGCGGCGAGCGGGCTTCCCGCCTGTCGCAGCGCCTCCCGGCGTGAGCCCGTGGGCGCGGCGACGCCGTCCAGGGCGGTACGGACGACCTCCTCCTCAAGGGTCTCTTCAACAGCCTCGTCAAGGGCCTCACCGGAGGCCTCCGCGAGGGACTCCTCCAGAGCTCCCGCGAGGGGCCCCTCGCGGGGAGCCTCAAAGGTCTGGTCCGGGGTTCCCGTCCCGAATTCGCGGGACGCGCGTCCTCTGACGTCGCCGGGATAGGCGTCCAGCAGGACGAGCAGCGCGACCTCCTCGCCCGTGGCGGTCAGATCGACGGCGATCTGCTGGGCGACCGTACCTCCGAAGGACCAGCCCGCCAGGACGTACGGCCCGGCGGGCTGGATCTCGCGCATCCGCTCCGCGTAGACGGCCGCCAGCTCGGGCACCGACATCGGGCGCACCGGTCCGGCGGTGAGGCGGGGGTCCTGAAGGGCGTGCACCGGATGCCCCCGGGGGATGTGCCTGGGCAGCGCCGAGTAGCACCACCCGAGTCCGTTCGCCGCGGGGATCAGGAAGATCGGGCACAGCTCACCGTGGGGACGGTAGGACAGGACGGCGGGTACGGTGCCGCCCTCCTCGCCGAGGCGTTCCGCGAGTCCCGCGACGGTCGGGTCGGCGAACAGCGCGGAGACGCCGACCTCTGCGCCGAGCACGGAACGGACGCGGCCGACGAGGCGGATGGCGAGCAGGGAGTGGCCGCCCAGGTCGAAGAAGTTGTCGCGCACGCCGACCTCGGGCACCCCGAGCACCTCGGCGAACAGTTCACACAGGACCGCCTCACGTGGGTTGCCCGCGGAGCCGCCCGCCGACGCCCGCCGTACGGGAGCCGGGAGGGCGTGCCGGTCCAGCTTCCCGTTCGCGGTCACCGGGAACGCCTCAAGCGCGACCACCGCGGACGGCACCATGTACTCCGGCAGCAACCCGGCCACGTGCTCACGACACCACTCGGCGTCCGCCATGCCCAGGCCTCCGGTGCGGGTCGTGGCCGCGTTCGGTCGGGGCGGTTGGCCTTCAGGTGCGGTGTCCGGTTGTTCCGGCGCCAGGCCGACGTCGATCGGGGCGGCGTCCGTCGAACCCGGCCGAGGGGTGTCGGGCGGTGCGGTGCCTGTCGAACTCCGGTGCCCGGACAGGGGTTCGGCCGGCACGCCGTCCGGTGCGGCCTCCTGCGGTTCGCAGCCTGGGGGCACAGGGGAGGTCACGACGTAGCCGACCAGGTGTTTCTCGCCGGGGACGTCCTCCCTGACGACCACCACGGCCTGTCTGACGCCGGGAGCGCTCGCCAGCGCGGCCTCGACCTCGCCGGGTTCGACGCGGAAACCACGGATCTTCACCTGGTCGTCGGCACGTCCGAGGAAGAACAGACGCCCCTGCTCGTCCCATCGGACGACGTCGCCGGTGCGGTACATCCGTTCTCCGGCCTCGCCGAACGGGCAGGCGACGAACCGCGCCGAGGTCAGGCCGGGACGCCCGACGTATCCACGGGCCAGCCCGGCCCCGGCGAGGTACAGCTCACCCGGCACGTGGGGCGGCACCGGGCGCAGGGCGTCATCCAGCACGTAGACACGGGTGTTGGCCATCGGGCGTCCGATGGGGACGGTCGTTCCCGGCCCGTCCCCGGCCCGCCAGCGCGACCAGGTGGCGCACAGGGTGATCTCGGTGGGGCCGTACAGCGTCCGCACGGTCGTCTCGGGGCAGGCGTCGAGCACCGAGGCCACGGCCTGGGGAGAGACGACGTCTCCGCCGGTGAGCACCTCGCGGACACCGGTGAGACAGCCGGCGAGGTCCTCGGCGACGACCCGGAACAGTCCCGCGGTGAGGTGCACGTGGGACACGTCGTGCTCACGGATCAGCCGTTCGAGCACCGGGGCGTCGAGGTCGCCGGGCGGCGCGACGACCACGGTGCCCCCGGTGAGCAGCGGCACCCAGATCTCGTAGGTGGAGGCGTCGAAGGCGTGCGGGGCGTGGAACAGCACCCGGTCCTGCGGGCCGACCTCCCACATCGGGTCGAGGGCGAGGTCCACGACGCCCTGGTGGGTGACGCCGATGCCCTTCGGCTCACCGGTAGAGCCGGAGGTGTACATGACGTAGGCGAGGTCCTCAGGCCGCGCCTCGTCAAGGCCGCCCTCCGAGCGCGCCACCGGCGTCCGCACCGAGAGCGGCTTCGAAGGGGAACCCTCCGAGAGGCTCGCGGGGAAAGGAGAGAAGCCGCCGTCCGGGTTCACCGTCAGGGTCCGCAGGCCCGTGGTGAGTTCATGCTCGCCGTACACCTGGTCGGTCAGCAGCACCGGGCTGCCGCTCTCCTCGACGACGGCCCGCATCCTGGCCACCGGATAGGCGGTGTGGACCGGCAGGTAGGCCGCTCCGGCTCTCAGTACGGCCAGCAGCGCGACGACCAGGCCCGCGGAACGCTCCATCAGCAACGGCACCGTCGTGCCGGTGCCGACCCCGGCCGCGATCAGCGCTGCGGCCAGGCGCCCCGCGCGTTCGTCCAGTTCGTCATAGGTGAGCCGGGTACGGCCGGCGACGACGGCGGGCGCGCCGGGGGTCGCGGCGGCGCGTTCGCCGAACACCTCGACGACCGAGGCGGTCCGGCGGGGCGCGGCGGTGTCGTTCCAGCCGGTCAGGATCAGTTCGCGTTCCCGGGAGGACAGCACCTCCAGGGCGCTCAGCCGGGTCTCGGGTTCGGCGACGATCTGACGCAGGACACGGACGAACCGTTCGGCCATCGTGGCGACCGTCGGCTCGTCGAACAGGGCACTCGCGTAGGTGATCGTGAGATCGACGTCCCGGCCCCGTCGCTCGAAGGCGAAGTCCAGGTCGAACTTGGCCCCCTGGGCGACCGCGGTGCCCGGCAGGCAGCGCGCTTCCGGCAGGTCGAGGGTGAGAACGCCGCTCTCGGCCCAGGACAGCGCCACCTGGAACAGCGGGTGACGGGCCGGGGAGCGGTTCGGGTTGAGGGCCTCGACGACGTGGTCGAACGGGACGTCCTGGTCGGCGTAGGCGGCCAGGTCCGCCTCCCTGACCCGGTCGAGCAGTTCGGTGAACGCCGGGTCGCCCGAGGTGCCGACGCGTAGCACCAGGGTGTTGACGAAGAATCCGATCAGATCGTCGAGCGCCTCGTCGCCGCGTCCGGCGACGACCGTGCCCAGCGGGATGTCGGTGCCCGCGCCGAGACGGGTCAGCAGGCCCGCCAGCGCGGCGTGAACCACCATGAAGACCGTGGCGTGACGGCGCCGGGCGAGTTCGTGCAGTCCTCGGTCGAGTTCGGCGTCGATCGGGACGAGCACGCGTCCGCACCGGTGGTCGGCCCGGGGAGGACGGGGCCGGTCGGTGGGCAGCGTCAGTTCCTCCGGCAGGCCGCGCAGCCTCTCCACCCAGGGATGCGCGCCGCCTTCCGCCTGGCGAGAGACGGCCCGGTCAGGTGTTCCGCCTTCCCGGGCCGCGGGGACGGCGGTTCCGGCGGGCGCTCCGCCTGCCGCCCGGTGCCGTGGGTCCTGCTCCACGAGGGAGGCCGCCTCGCCCTCCACCCCGCGACTCGGGCCTTGCCCGGCGAGCGCTTCGTGCTGCCAGAGGGCGTAGTCGGCGTACTGCACCGGTAGCGGTTCCCAGCCGGGCGCCTTCCCGGTCGACCGCGCCGCGTACGCGCGTGACAGGTCGGCCCCCAGCCGGTCGATCGACCAGCCGTCGCCCGCGATGTGGTGCAGTACCAGCACGAGCACGCATTCGCCGGGCTCCGACCTGATCACCTCGGTGTACAGCGGCGAGTCCGTCGTGAGGTCGAACACATGGGCACACGCCCTGGCCACCGCCGCCGCGCGTTCGGCGGGCGGGCACTCGGTGAGCACCACCTCGGTTCTGGGCTCGGGCAGGATCCGCTGTACGGGCTCGCCTCCCTCCTCGGCGAAGACCGTCCGCAGGCTCTCGTGCCTGAGCGCGACATCCCGCAGCGCGGCGGCCAGCGTCGCCGGGTCGAGCGTGCCGCGGACCACGGTGGCGACCGGCATGTTGTAGGTGGGGCTCGGTCCCGCGAACCGGTCGAGGAACCACAGACGCCGCTGTCCCGGTGAGGCGGGCACCGTCGCGGGACGGGGGGAGACCGCCGTGACGGAGGGCCGTTCCCGTCCGCCGAGACGGCCGAGCAACCCTCTCGGTGTCGGCGCCTGGAAGAGGGCGCGCACACCGACCGAGGCGCCGAGCGCCGTACGGACCCGTTTGACCAGACGGGTGGCCAGCAGCGACTGCCCGCCCAGGCTGAAGAAGTTGTCCTCGGGGCCGACGTCCGTCAGCCCCAGCACCTCGGCGAACAGCCCGCACATGATCTCCTCGCGGGGACCGCGGGGACCGCGGGGACCGTGGGAACCACCAGGGCCACGGAAACCCTGTGAATCGCGGGAACCGTCCAGATCATGAGAGTCCTGTGGGCCATGGGAGTCACGCGGGGCGCCGAGGTCGTGGGGCCGCGCCGTACCGGGGGTGTCGTGCATCGGTGCCCTTCTCGTCTCAGGTCGGTCAGCCGGGTACGGCGGCGCGCATCCGGTCGAGCATCTCGTCGAGTACCGCGGGTGAGGTGGCGAAGTTCAGCCGGGCGAACCCCCTGCCCTCCGGGCCGAAGTCCGGGCCTCTGAAGAGCATGACCCTGGCCCGTTCGAGGAAGAACGCCGACGGGTCGTCGCCGAGGTCCAGGGCGCGGCAGTCGAGCCAGGCGAGGTAGGTGGCCTCGGGAAGCCGGTAGACCACGCCCTCGGGCAGCCGCTCCGCGACCCGCTGCCGGTTGCGCGCCAGCAGGTCCCGCACGGTCTTCAACCAGGGGTCCCCGTCGGTCCACGCGGCCCTGAGCGCGTCCACCCCGAGGGCGCTCACCTGGCCGAACAGGATGCCGCGGTGCGCGTCCACGGCGTCGCGGACCTCCTTGGCGCCGATGTGCGCGACGGCGCAGCGGACCCCGGCCAGGTTGAAGGCCTTGCTGCCCGAGGTGATCGTCACCGTGCGCGCCGCGGCCTCCTCGGAGACCGCGGCGAACGGGATGTGCCGGTATCCGTCGTAGGTCAGCTCGGCGTGGGCCTCGTCGGAGATCACCAGCAGGTCGTGTTCGACGGCGAGCGCGGCCAGGGCCTCAAGCTCGTCGCGCCGGAAGACACGCCCGGTCGGGTTGTGCGGGTTCACCAGGAACAGCGCGCGGCACGGGGTCCCGTGACGGCCCCTGACCTCGTCGGAGATCCGGTCGAGGTCGAGGTCCCAGTCGCCGTCGCGCCGGCGGATCGGCACGGGCCTCGGCGGGCGGCCCAGTTTGGTCAGCATCTCGGTGAACGGGGGACAGACCGGGGAGTGCAACGCGACCGGGTCACCGGGTGAGGTGCCGAAGTGCAGCGCGACCTGCATCGCCTGGTTGATGTCGGTGAACAGCCTGACGTGCGCGGGGTCGGCGGCGAAACCGAACCGGCCGAGCATGCGCCCGGCGAACGCCTCTCCCAGTGGCCCGCCGCGCGACTCGTCGTACCACGCGGGGTAGCCGAGGTCGGTGTCGATCCGCTCGACCAGGGCGCGCCGTACGGCGGGCGAGATGGGGAAGTCCATGTCCGCGACCCATGCGGGCAGCACCCCGTCAGGGGCGGACGCCCATTTCTCCCCGTCACGTAGGGAGAGAGTGGCGAGGTCGAGGGCGTCCAGGGTCATCGATGTGTCACCTAGCCTGTCGGGGGTCCTGTTCGAGCGGCACCGGCGCGCTGTCGTTACGGATGGCTCCCCAGCGTCTTTCCGTCTCGTTGTGGATGTACCAGAGGTCGTCCTCCGTCAGTGTGACGGACACGACGCCGGGAAAGGCCTCCTCGAAGTAGATGTACGGCTTGCGGTTGTCGACCCACGGAGAGTGGTAGTCGAGCTTGTCGACCATGCCGTGGATGCGGGTGATCGGGGTGGCCGGGTGGTAGGTCAGGATGTTCGGGCTGGCGAGGTCGATGATCCTTTCGTCGATCAGCTCGCTCACCCCCGTGATCGTCTCGTCGATGCTGGCTCGGGTCTCCCCGTCGAGGCCGAACAGGACGGACGTGCCGACCCGCAGGCCGCGTGACTTCACCAGTGATGTCGCCTCGCGCACCTTCTGCGCCCAGTCGCGTCCCTCGACGCGGCGGAGGTTCTTGTGGATGCGGTCCATCACCTGCGTGGACATGCTCTCGATGCCGATGTAGACGTAGGTGCATCCCGCCTCGCGCATCAGGTCGAGGATCGTCGCGCTCTCCTCGGGCCTGTGCAGGCCGACCAGCACGTCCACGGTCAGCTGCGCGCCCCACTGCAGGCCGCGCAGGCGGGCCAGGCCGTCGGCGCCGCCGAGCAACCGCAGCAGGCCCTCGTCCAGCTCCCCGGCGGCGGCGCGGCGGACGCCGCCGAGCTCGGCGCAGAACTCGGCGATGTCCCGGAAGGTGCCGCTCCAGAAGACCGAGTCGTCGAAGAACAGAGCCTCGGCGCCGTATCCCACATATTCGCACACACGTTCGACTCCGGCGTGTGTCTGGCTGAACTTCTTCAGGCCGCCCGCGAGCTTGGCCGTCTCCGAGCAGAAGTTGCACTGGTAGGGGCAGGCGTTGGACACCATCACGTGCGCGGTCCGCTGGATCTCGCCGGTCGCACCGTCGGTGAAGATCGGGAACCGGGACCGGATCGCGAACGCCTCGTACGGCGAGGGCAGCGTGGTCAGGTCGAGCCTGGGCCCTTCCTGGGGGTAGGCGTGTACGGCGTCCTGGCCGGTCAGCGTGATCAGGGAGCGCCCCGGGGCCGGGCCGTCCCGTCGCAGCAGGTCCTCAAGGCGGGGGCGGACGGCCGAAGGCGCGACCCACCCGGTGTCCAGGTCGACGGAGAGCGCGACGGCGCGCATCAGCAGGTCGAGCGAGTGGTAGGCCTCGCCGGAGACGGTCGCGTCGACCACGTGCGGCGCCCTGCCGTCGTCCATGACCGCGAGCGTGCTGCTCGGTGCGATCATGAGCGTGTCGGCGCCGGGGACGCAGGTGGTCGTCTCGTCGACGTGCCGCCCGCCCAGGATCACGTAGGCGCCGGGTATCTCGGCCTTGGCCAGGCCCGCGATGTCCAGGGCGTAGCGGTGGGCCGGTGAGACGCTGCTGATCAGCACGACCCTCGGCCGGGTCTCGCGCAGCAGGCCTATCCAGCGTTCCCGTGCCGCCCGGTCCCAGACACGCGGGTCGAAGACGGTCTCGTCGGTGTTCGGCGAGTCGGTGTACGGCCGGTAGCCGTCCTCGCCGACCGACATGCGGTAGGAGGGGTCGGGAAACCGGGTCCACCCCGGAGCCAGGTCGTTGTAGTGTCCGGCGTCCCGTACGGCGTTGCGCACCGCGACCGAGAGCGCCGCGTACAGGCACATCGGGTCGCCGGGGTAGGTGATCTCGCCCTCCGCCTGCGTCATGACGGGAGCGAGCACGGCCAGCACCGGGAAGTTCCGGTGCGGAAGACGCCCGAGCGCGAGGTCCTCGGAGAGGCGCTTTCTGCGCGCGGAAAGAAGTTCCTCGAACCCGGAGGAAACGGTTCCCCCGGGGAATCGGTGAACGTGAATTTCATTCAGCAATGCAGTTCCTTTTCCCTTTGTGTTCGCGGCCGGTATGCGTACGCCGAGGGATGGATAAATCACTCCCCGTGTGATCCTGCATAGCTTTTGTATGAGTTATCTGCCACGTTACTTTCGACCGATTGAACCAGATCGCCGGTGGACGTCAAGCGAGTGCCTCCGGTGAGGGCCGATGTCCCGCCGGCGGGACATCACGGCGGCGCGCGGACCCGCTCCGGCGGCGCGTTGACATGGACGCGCGGCATCGTGTTTCAATGGCGGGCGTGTGAGAGAAGGGGGATTCTCCGGTGTCTGGCGAGTCGCGCACCATAGTCGGCGCTTTCGCCGAACAAGTCCAGGAGAACAGCGACAGGCCCGCTGTCAAGCAGGGTGGGACCGTTCTCTCATATCGCAGACTGGATGAGATCTCCGACATTTTCGTTGATTTTCTGGAACGCTGTGATATTCGTTCCGAGCAGCGGATCGGCATCCTCATGGAACGCGGGCCCGACGTGGTCGCGGCGATCGTCGGGACGGTGAAGTCGGGCGCCGCCTACGTCCCGCTCGACACCCGCTCACCGGCCGCCCGGCTTCGGATGATCCTCACCGAGTGCGGCATCCGCGTCGTGATCACCGACTCGGCGGAACGCGCGGCCTTCGTCCGGGGCTTCTGCGAGCCGGGCACCCGGGTGGCCGTCGTCGGTGAGGATCTCGACCTGTCGGGACCCGGCCCGCGAACGGCTCGGAAACAGGTCGTCCCCGGGCAGCTCGCCTACGTCATCTACACCTCGGGTTCGACGGGGACGCCGAAGGGCGTGGCGATCTGCCACCGCGACCTGGTCGCCTTCGCCGCCGACCCCTGCTGGACGGGCCTTGAGGGACGGGTCCTGCTGCACTCCCCGCTTGAGTTCGACGCCTCGGTGTTCCAGATGTGGGTCCCCCTCCTGCGCGGCGGCACGGTCGTGCTCGCCCCGCCCGGCCCCGTCGAGGCCCGCGCGCTGGCGCGGACGATCGCGGAGGAGGCCGTCACCTGCACCTTCATGACCACCTCCTTCTTCAACGTGCTCACCGAACAGCACCCCGACGCCTTCGCCGGGGGCTGCCAGGTGTGGATGGGCGGCGAGGCCGCCTCCCCGGTGGCGGTCGAGCGCACCCTGCGCGCCTCGGGGCCGGGCTCCGTCGTCAACGTCTACGGCCCGACCGAGGCGACGGTCTTCGCCACCTACCACCCCGTCGGGGAACCCGTGCCGAGCCCGGTGCCGATCGGCTCGGCCCTGCGGGACGTCACCGTCCACGTGCTCGACGAACATCTGCGCCCGGTCCCCGACGGAGTCGAGGGCGAGCTGTGCCTCGGCGGACGGGGCGTCGCCCGGGGCTACTGGGCGAGACCGGGTCTCACCGCCCAGAAGTTCGTCGCCGACCCCTTCGCGGGTGACGGCGCCCGGATGTACCGGACCGGCGACATCGTACGGCGCCGCCCCGACGGCCTGCTGGAGTTCGTCGGCAGGCACGACGGCCAGGTCAAGGTCCGTGGCTTCAGGATCGAGCTCGGCGAGATCGAGAACCAGCTCTCGCGCAGGGAGGACGTGTCCCGGGCGGCCGTCGTCGCCACCGCCGACCGGCACGGCGACACGACCCTGACCGCCTACGTCGTCCCCGCCGGAGACGCCGGGGAGGCCGGAGACGCCGGAGACGCCGGGGAGGCCGAGGACGCCTGGACGGACGTCCTGCTGGACCACCTGCGTGAGCGGCTGCCGCCGTACATGGTGCCGTCGGCGCTGGTCGTGCTCGGGGAACTGCCGCTGAACAACAACGGCAAGCTCGACATACGGGCGCTGCCCGCTCCGGCGCGTGCCGCTGGTGGCGCGGAGCCGGAGTCGGAGACGGAGAAGCTGCTGTGCCACCTGTTCGCCGACGTGCTCGGCGTCGAACGGGTCGGGGTGAACGACGGCTTCTTCGACCTGGGCGGACACTCGCTGGCGGCGACCCGGCTGGCGGCCAGGGCCGAGGCCGCCCTCGGCCTCCGGGTCGAGGCGGGGGAGGTCTTCGAAGCGCCGACGGTCGCCGAGCTGGCCGTACGCCTCCTCACCTCACCGGCCCGCGCCGCGGGCCTCTGCCTTCCGCCCGTTCCGAAGCCGCGCCCGGAGCGGATCGCGCTGTCCCACGCCCAGCGCAGGCTGTGGTTCGTCGACCAGCTCCAGGAGGAGGGCGACCCCGGCTACCACATCCCGCTGGTCTTCCGCCTGCCGTACGAGGTGGACGCCGACGCGCTGCGCCTGGCCATGGCCGACGTCGTCACCAGGCACGAGAGCCTGCGCACGGTCTTCCCCGACGACTACGACGACGACGAGGGCCCCTGGCAGCGCATCCTGGACCCCGGGGAGCGCGAACCCGAGCTGACGGTCACCGTCTGCGCCGAGGCGGAGGTGGAGGAGCTGCTCGCGGCCGAGGTCCGCAGGCCCTTCGACATCACCGAGGACCTGCCGCTGCGCGGCGCGCTGCTACGTCCGTCCCAGGGGCGGGGGACGACACTGCTGCTGGTGCTGCACCACATCGCGGCCGACGGCTGGTCGCTGACGTCGCTCTGCCGCGACCTGTCCCTGGCCTACCGGGCCAGGCTGGCGGGTACGGCCCCGGAGTTCGCCCCGCTGCCGCTGCAGTACGCCGACTACGCCGCCTGGCACCGTGAGCTGCTCGGCGACGCCAAGGACCCGGGCAGCACGCTGTCGACCCAGCTCCGCTACTGGGAACGGCGGCTCGCGGGCCTGCCCGACGAGGTCTCGCCGCCGCCGGACCGGCCCCGGCCGCCGATCTCGGGCAACCGGGGGGACGCCGTCGCCTTCACCGTCCCCGCCGAGCTGCGCCGGGGGCTTGAGGACCTCGCGCGCTCCTGCCGGGCCACGCTGTTCATGACGCTGCACGCCGCGCTGGCGGACCTGCTCACCGACCTGGGCTGCGGGCACGACATCGTGGTGGGCAGCCCGACCGCGGGCCGTACGGCAGAGGCGCTCGACGAGCTGGTCGGCTTCTTCGTCAACATGGTCGCGCTGCGGACCGACACCTCGGGCGAACCGACCTTCCGTGAGCTGCTCGGCCGGGTGCGCGACGGCTGGCTGCCCGCCTCGGCCAACCAGGACGTCCCCTTCGAGCTGGTGGTCGAACGGGTCAACCCGGCACGCGGGCTGTCCCGCCACCCGGTCTTCCAGGTCACGCTCGGCCTGCTCGACGCTCCGGACCTCGCCCTCGACCTCACGCCGGAGACCCCCGAAACTCCGGAGACCGCCGGACCGCCGGAACGCGGTGAGTGGACGCTGGCCAGGACCGGGGCGGCCAGGTTCGACCTGACCTTCGACCTGATCGCCCGGCGGGAGGCGGACGGCACGCCCGGCGCGCTCGACGGCTTCGCCGAGTTCGCCACCGACCTGTTCGACCGGGAGAGCGCGCTGCGGCTGGTCGAGGGGTTCGTCACGCGGCTGCGCCAGGCCGTCGCCGACCCGGACCGCCGGAGCGGCCCCCAGCGCCGGAGCGGCCTTCAGCGCGGGAACACGGACGGGAACGAAGACGGGAACACCGAGAGAAACACGGACGGAAGCACGGACGGGCTCCGCGCGCTCGGTGGCTCCGCGCGATGACCGCGACGACCACCTCGCTCACCCGGCGGATCATGGGCCTGCCCAGGGAGGCCTGGATCATCTGCGCGGGCATGTTCGTCAACAAGTTCGGCGCCTTCCTCAACGTCTTCCTGGTCCTGTACCTCACCCACCGGGGGTACTCCGCCTTCCTGGCCGGGCTCGCGCTCGGCGCGGTCGGCTTCGGCGGCTTCCTCGGCAACGCGGTCGGCGGAAGCATCGCGGACCTGATCGGCAGACGGTGGACGATCGTCGCCTCGATGTTCGGCACCGCGGTCTTCACCCTGCTCGTCCCGCTGGCCGACACCATCGGCGTCATCGTCGCGCTGTCGCTGGCCGTCGGATTCCTCGCGCAGCTCTACCGTCCGGCGGCGGGCGCGATCCTCGTCGACACCGTGCCCGCCCGCGACCTGATCGCCGCGGTCTCCCTGCTGCGCCTGGCCATGAACCTCGGGATGGCCATCGGCGGCGTGGTCGGCGGTCTGCTCAGCGTGCTGTCCTACACCTACCTGTTCGTCGGCAACGCGGTGACATGCCTGCTGTTCGGGCTGCTGGTGCTGACGCTGCTGCCGGAGACCAGGCCCGCCCCGCCCGAGCACGAGGGCGCCGGGGCAGGCGGCGGCTACCGGACCGTGTTCCGCGACCGGGCGATGGTGCTGTACCTGCTGTCGATGACCGCCGCCACCTACGTCTACACGCAGACGATCGCGACGCTCCCGCTGCACGTCAGGAACCAGGGGCTCGGCACCGAGTTCTACGGCCTGCTGCTCGGGGTGAACGCGCTGCTGATCGTGCTGTTCGAGCTGCCGCTCGTCCGGTTCACCGAACGCCGCCAACCCCGGTACGTGATCGCGGCCGGGGTGGTCCTGCTGGGCGCCGGGGTCGCGCTGACCGGGGTCGCGGACGAGCGGGCCGCGCTCGTGGCGACCGTGGCGCTGTGGACGCTCGGCGAGATGGTCTACACGCCGGTGGCGACGGCCTATCCGGGCCTGCTGGCGCCCGGCCACCTCAGGGGGCGCTACCAGGGCGCGGAGGGCGTCGCGGTGACCGTCGCCCAGACGGCGGGCCCCGCCGCGGGCGGCTTCCTGTACGGGCACACCGTCGCAGGCCACTGGGCGCTGTGCGGGGTGGTCGCCGTACTCGGCGCGGGGTTCATGCTCGCCGCGCGACCCACCGGTACGGCCACATGACGACGGACTCTCCGCGAAGGGCGGGGAGAGAAAGCGGAGGCTGAGATGCCCGGACCGTTCGACGAGGAGACGGGGCTGTTCAAGGTCCTGGTCAACGACGAGGGCCAGTACTCACTGTGGCCCGCGGGCACCGCCGTACCCGGCGGGTGGCTGGTGCGGCTCGACGACGCGCACCGGGACGACTGCGTCGCCTACGTGGAGGAGCACTGGACCGACATGCGGCCCCGCAGCCTGGCGGACTCCCATGACGCGTGACACCGGTCTCGCCGACACGGTCGCCCTGGACCTCCTCGGCCTGCACGGCTCGCTCGGCTCTCCCGTCATCGAGTCGATGAACTTCCTCAACGAGGTCTCCAGCCGCTTCCCCGACGCGGTCTCCTTCGCTGCGGGGCGGCCCTACGAGGGCTTCTTCGACATCGAGGAGGTCCACCGCTACCTGCGCGTCTACCGCGACCACCTGATGGAGCGCCTGGGGGACGAGGTCCTGGTCAGGCGCACCATGCTCCAGTACGGCCGCACCAAGGGGGTCATCCACGACCTCGTCGCCAGGAACCTCCTGCTGGACGAGGGCATCGACGTCGACCCCGAGTCGATCGTCGTCACGGTCGGCTGCCAGGAGGCCCTCTACCTCACGTTGCGGGCGCTGCGCCGCGACGGGCGGGACGCCCTGCTGAGCGTCTTCCCGTGCTACGTCGGGGTGGCGGGCGCCGCGGCGCTGGCCGACATGCCGTTGCTGCCCGTCGCCGACTCCCCGGAGGGGATCGACCTGGACGACCTCGTCGCGGCCGTCCGTCGGGCCAGGGCCGACGGGATGCGGCCGCGCGCGCTGTACGTGGTCGCCGACTTCGCCAACCCCTCCGGCGTCAGCCTCGGCCGCGCCACCCGTGAACGCCTGCTCGCCCTGGCCGGGGAGCTCGACCTGCTGATCCTTGAGGACAATCCGTACGGCCTCTTCCACGGGGACGAGGAGCGGGCGCCGACGCTCAAGGCCCTCGACCCCGGCGGGCGCGTCGTCTACCTCGGCTCGTTCGCCAAGACCGGCATCCCCGGCGCCAGGGTCGGCTACGTCGTGGCCGACCAGCGCGCCGGGACCGGGCTGCTCGCCGACCAGCTGGCGAAGATCAAGAGCATGCTGACGGTCAACACCTCGCCCATCGCCCAGGCCGTCATCGGCGGCAAACTGCTCGCCAACGGGTGCAGCCTGCGCGCGGCGAACGCCAGGGAGACCCGGGTCTACCAGGGCAATCTCCGGCACATGCTCGACGGGCTGCGCGAGCGCTTCCCACCGGAGAGCCGCGTCAGCTGGAACACCCCTGAGGGCGGCTTCTTCATCGTCCTCGACGTCCCGTTCCCCGCCGACGACGAACTGCTCGAACACTCGGCCCGCGAGCACCGCGTCCTGTGGACGCCCATGCACCACTTCTACGGCGACGGCCTGCCACGACCGCAGATCCGACTGTCGTTCAGCCATCTGACGCCCAACGAGATCACCATCGGCCTCGACCGGCTGGCGCGCTTCGTCGCCCGGCGTTGTGAGGCCCCATAGGGAGGTAAGAGATGACAGTTTTCGAGGAGCTGTCCGTCGACCACGTCGGATTCTCCGTCGCCGATCTGGCGGAGACGACCAGACTCTTCGTCGACCGCTACGGCTTCACCGTCTACGCACGATCCGAGGCGGCCCCCGAGACCGGGGAAGCCCTCACCGTCGCCCTCGGCTGCCAGGACATCAGGCTGGTGCTGACCCAGGCGGGCGACGCCGACCACCCGGCCGCCGCCTACGTGGAACGGCACGGCGACGGGGTCTCCGACATCGCGCTGCGCACCTACGACGCCGAGGCCGCCTACACCGAGGCCGTACGGCGCGGCGCCCGGCCCGTGACACCGCCGGCCGTACGGGACGGGGTGGTCACCGCCTCGATCGTCGGCTTCGCGGACGTCCTGCACACCTTCGTCCAGCGCCCGCCCACGACCGACCCGCGGGTCCTGCCCGGACTGTCCCCGGTCACCGGGGAACGGCACCCGGCGGGACACGCCGGGCTCGGCACGGTCGACCACTTCGCCGTCTGCCTGGAGGCCGGGCAGCTCGACCCCACGGTCGAGTTCTACGAGACGGCCCTCGACTTCGAGATGGTGTTCACCCAGCGCATCGTCGTCGGACGCCAGGCCATGGACTCGAAGGTGGTGCAGAGCCGTTCCGGCGCGGTGACGCTCACCCTGATCGAACCAGACGTGTCACGCGACCCCGGCCAGATCGACCAGTTCGTCAAGGACCACGGTGGGGCGGGCATCCAGCACATCGCCTTCACCACCGGCGACATCGTCAGGGCGGTGGGCACGCTGCGGGAGAACGGCATCGAGTTCCTGGGCACCCCCGGCGCCTACTACGACCTGGTGCCGGAGCGACTGCGGCTGGCCAGGCACTCCATCGGGGAACTGCGCGAGCTGAGCATCCTCGTCGACCAGGACCAGGACGGCCAGCTGCTGCAGATCTTCTCCAGGAGCGTCCACCCGCGCGGCACCCTCTTCTTCGAGGTGATCGAACGGGCCGGGGCGCGCACCTTCGGCAGCGGCAACATCAACGCCCTCTACACCGCGGTGGAGATCCAGCGGAACAGGCAGGGCCGGTGAACGCCGGGGACGCGGCGGTGTGCGTCGCGGACGTCGAACGGCTCGCCGGGGACCTCCTGCCGCCGGACATCCGGGACTTCGTCGCCGGGGGAGGCGGCGACGAGTCCGCCCAGGCGGCCAACCGCGCCTGCCTCGACCGGGTGCGCCTGGTGCCCAGGGTGCTGACCTCGGCGGACGGGGCCGACACGGCGGGACGGCTGCTGCACGGCACGGCGGCGATGCCGGTCGCCGTCGCCCCCATGGCCTACCAGCGGCTGTGCCACCCTGACGGCGAACTCGCCATGGCCCGCGCAGCCGGGAAGGCGGGCGTCCCGTTCACGGCCGCCACACTGAGCAGCGTCCCGATCGAGGAGATCGCGGCGGCCGCCGGACCACTGTGGTTCCAGCTCTACTGGCTGCGTGACCGGGGGCTCGTGCTCGACCTGCTGGCCAGGGCGGAACGGGCGGGCTGCACGGCGCTGATGCTGACCGTGGACGTGCCGGTGCCCGCGCGGCGACCGCGCGACATGCGCAACGGGTTCACGCTGCCCGCCTCGGTCGTCGCCGCCAACCTCCCCGAGGGGACGGGATCGGCCGCGCACCTCCCCATGCCGCACGAGTCGGCCGTCGCCTCCCACACCGGGATCATGTTCGAGAACACGCTCGGCTGGGACGACCTGGCCTGGCTGCGCGAGCACACCGGCCTGCCCGTCGTGCTCAAGGGGGTTCTCGACCCGGGCGACGCCGTACGGGCCGTGGAGGCCGGGGTGAGCGCCGTGGTCGTCTCCAACCACGGCGGTCGTCAGCTGGCCGGGGCCGTACCGTCCATCGTGGCGCTGCCGAGGGTCGTCGAGGCGGTCGCCGGGCGGTGCGAGGTGCTGTTCGACAGCGGGGTCAGGAGCGGCACCGACGTGCTGCGCGCGCTGGCGTACGGCGCGGCCGGCGTGCTGCTCGGCCGTCCCCTGCTGTGGGGGCTGGCGATGGACGGCGAGGCGGGGGCCGGGCTGGTGCTCGACCTGCTGCGCGCCGAGCTGCGCGAGGCCATGCTGCTGACGGGCTGCGCGGACCTCGCCGCCGCCCGCGCCCTGGGCACCGTCCTGCTCTGACCGCTCACACCCCGGGCGGGTCCCCGGCGAACGGCGCCATGAACGCGGGCAGCCTCGCCCAGACGTCCGGGGTGTAGAAGTGGCCGCCTGGCAGCCTGTCGTGCCGGAAGGCGCCCTCGGCCAGTTCCCGCCACCTCTCGGTCGCCTCGGGCTCGATGACGTCGTCGGCGGCGCCGGTGAGCACCTGCAGGGGCACCCGGGCGCGTGTCCCGGCCCGGTGACGGAAGGAGTCGCGGACCTTGATGTCGGCGCGCATCAGCTCGACCGCCATCTCGCTCAGGTCAGGGTCGTCGAGCACGTGCGCGGGCAGCAGGCCGTTGACGCTCATCCAGTGCAGCAACCGCTCGTCGGTCTCCTCCTGGGCGGGGAACATGTCCCTGGGGCGCAGGCCGCCGCTCGGCGCGTTCGTCGAGGAGATGACGAGCGCCTCGGGAGGCCTGCCGCCGTGCCGTTCGAGCCGGGAGGCGACGTCGAAGGCCATCCAGCCGCCCATGCTGTGCCCGAACAGGACGTACGGCCGGTCGGCGGCGGCGAGCACGGCGGCGGTCGCGTCCTCGGCCAGTTCGTCCCAGTCGGTGGCGAACGCCTCGGTGAAACGGCCCTCCCTGCCGGGGTAGCAGATCGCGGCCAGGGACACGTCCTGCGGGACGACGTCGGCCCACCCCAGGTAGGGGCCCGCGCCGCCGCCGCAGAAGCCCAGGCAGACGAGCGCCCGCGCCGCCTCGGGCCGGTGCCGGGGGCGCACCACGATGGTGTCCACGCTTCTCCCTCTCTCGTGGTCCTCAGTCGTTGCGGTGCAGCGACTCGACGTAGCGGGCCAGGTCGCGCAGGCGTGGATGCCGGTACACCTGCCGGGTCGGCACGGCGACGCCGAGGTTCCTGCGCAGCCGCGCGACCACCCGGATGGCCATCAGGGAGTGGCCGCCGAGGGCGAAGAAGTCGTCGTCGGGGCCGATCCCGTCCCGGCCGAGGACCTCCGACCACACGCCCGCGATCAGCTCCTCGAACTCGCCCCGCGGCGCTTCCCCGGGTCCCGCGGCCCACACGGGCTCGGGGAGGGCGGCCACGTCGAGCTTGCCGTTCGGGGTGAGCGGGACGCGTTCGACGAGCGTGAAGGCGGAGGGCACCATGAACTCCGGCAGCCCGGCGGCCAGGTGCTCCCGCAGCCGTTCGGCCGCGGGTTCGCGGCCTTCCACGGGCACCACGTGGGCCACCAGCCGGTCACCGCGGAGCGTGACGACGGCGCGTGCCACGTCAGGGTGGGCGCCGAGGGCGTGCTCGATCTCGCCGGGCTCGATCCGGAAGCCACGGACCTTCACCTGGCCGTCGGCCCGCCCTGCGAACCGCAGCGTGCCGTCCTCGGAGCGGGACGCCAGGTCGCCGGTGCGGTACATCCGGGCTCCGGGCGCGGAGAACGGGTCGGCGACGAACCGTTCCGCGGTGAGGGCGGGCCTGCCAACGTAGCCGAGGGCCAGGCGGGGGCCCGCGACGTACACCTCCCCGGTCACGCCGGGCGGCACCGGGCGCAGGGCGTCGTCGAGCACGTGGACGTGGCAGCCGGACAACGGCCGTCCGATGTGCGGCCCGGCGCCGGTGATCCAGGCGGTGGTGACGTTGACCGTGCACTCCGTGGGGCCGTAGAGGTTCAGCCCCTCCACGTGCCCCGAGCCGGCGATCTCCCGCCAGGTCCGTTCGGGTACGGCCTCGCCGCCGAGGAACAGGCGCAGTACGCGCCCGTCGGGGCGGGGGGCGAGCAGTTCCTCGCGCAGGGTCTCCCAGTGCGAGGGGGTCAGGTCGAGGTCGGTCACCGCGTGCTCGTCGAGCAGGGCGCGCAGCCGGGCCGGGTCGGTGCGGTCCTGCTCGCCGAGCACGACCAGGGTGTCTCCCCGGCACACCCTGACCCACTGCTGAACGGAGGCGTCGAAGGAGACGCTGGCGTTCCAGGCGACCACCCGGGGACGGTCGGCGTAGGCGCCGAAGCGTTCGAGCGCGGTGACCATGGAGGCCACGGAGCTCCGGGACACCTCGACCCCCTTCGGCCTGCCGGTCGAGCCCGAGGTGTAGATGACGTACGCCGGGGCCGAGGCGGGTGGGAGGTCAGGAGCCCCGCCGTTCCCCGGGGTCGCGTCCGGGGTGAGGGAACGCGCTCCACCCGCCCACGAGGGACGTTCACCGGTGTGGAGCAGAATCCGCGTCCCCGCGTCCTCGGCCATGAACGCGAGCCGGTCGGCGGGGTAGACGGGGTCGAGCGGGACGTAGGCCGCGCCCGCCCGCCACACCGCCAGCAGCGCCACGACCAGGTCGGCGCCCCTGGGCAGGCTCACCCCGACCCGGTGGCCGGGTCCGGCGCCCAGGTCGCGCAGCGCCGCCGCGAGCCGGGCCGTACGGGCGTCGAGTTCGGCGAAGTCGAGCACGGTCTCCCCGTGACGCACCGCGGGCCGGTCGGGCGCGTGCCGGACCGCGGCGGAGAAACGGCTCAGCAGGTCCTGGTCCTCCCCGCTCACAGCTGACCGGCCGCGGGCTGGACGGTCGGCGCGCAGTCGAGGAGGTCGACAGGCTCGCCCATCGCCACCACGATCCTGCGGTCGCCGCGGAAGGGGTCCCTGCCGTGCGCCGTCAGGACGTTGTCGACGATGAGCAGGTCACCGGGGCGCCACCGTTCGCGTACGGTCGCCGCCTCGTAGGCGGCCCGCAGGTCCTCCAGGTCGTCCCTCGTCAGGGGTTCGCCGTCGCCGAAGGCGGTGTTGAACGGCAGGCCGTCCCGCCCGAACTCCTCCACGAGGACCTCCCTGAGCTCCTCGTCCAGGGACCACTCGTTCCAGAAGGCCAGGTGGTTGAACCAGACCTCCTCCCCGCTGCGCGGGTGCCTGATGACGCCGGGGCGCAGCTGGCTGGTGCGCAGGTTCCCGTCGTCCTGCCACCGGTGGCCGATGAGGTTGTCGGCGCAGTAGCGCTCGACGTCGCCCCTGTCCTGCGCGGAGAAGGCGGTGCGCCAGTCGGTCGAGATGTGCTCGGAGTAGCCGCGTCTCAGCAGCCAGCCGGAGGCCCGGACCTTCTCGGCCAGGGGCGCCGGGACGTTCCGCAGAACCTTCCTGCAGTCGGCGACCGGCGTGGCCCCGCCCTCCTCCGGCGCGGTCAGGCAGGCGAACAGCAGCAGCCCGGGGAAGGTCAGGGTGTAGCTGTTCTCGTTGTGCATCATGATCGGCTGCGAGGGGGGAAGGTCGGTCGAGGAGAAGACCCCGCTGCCGAGGTCGCTGCGCGGCGTCGCCTTCTCCCGGTACGGCGTGTGCCTGGGGATGAGCACGTCCCGCACCCTCGCGAAGTCATCGACGCCCTTCAGCGGCAGGCCCCGGAGGTGGACGGCGCCGTGTTCGGCCAGGGCCGCGCGCAACTCGGGCAGGAGGGCGGCCAGCCGGTCACAGGTCCCGGCGATGTCGTCGGGGCCGGTGAGCCACGCGGACACCGGTTTCCCCTCGGAGACCTCCCAGTCGAGTTCGCCGGTCGTTCCTTCCGGCGTTGATCTCATTTCCGATGTCCTTTCCCGCTCGGTCGGGCCTGGAGAGACCGTGGACATGACGGGAGCTCCGGGCCGGAGAACAAGAGGGGAAGGCCGTTCGCCCCCTGTTGAGATTTACGGACGGCGTCGTCCGCCCGGGTGACCCGTTCAGCCGAGAAACGCGGCGGCCGCGGTGTCGAGTTGTTCGACGATCCAGGATTCGAGGCTGGTCTGCGACTGGCCCGCGACCTCCTGGTAACGGGCGATGCGGTCGGCGCCCAGTCTGAGTTCGAGTGAGACCCGCTTTCCCTCGGCCTCTGGTTTCTCCTGGCGGAGGGCGGCGAGGTTCCGCCTCAACCGGTTACGTGTCCATCCGTTCCGCTGCGCCTGGTCGAGCCAGTGGTCCTGCTCCTCGGGAGGCAGCGACGCCACCTCCGCGTGGTGCTGGAAGCTCAGCCCGTCGCGTCTGCGGGAGAGATCGACCCTCCTGGAGACCCAGGCGTAGTTGCGAAGTGTCTGGTAGTCGAGGCCGATGGCCTCGATGGCTTTTCGGTATCTGTCGGTGTAGCGGGACCGGCCGTAGACGAGCCAGTCGCCGAGACACCATGTGGAAGAGTTGGCGACCGCGGAAATCCGGAAACCGGCCTTCTCCCAGAGTTCGTAGGGCAACTCGGCTGGGATGCGAAGACCGACGGGGGTCACCTGGACGCCTCCGTAGGCGTCGTCGGAACCCCTGTGATGATTCTTTTCTCCGATGGAATTCCTTTTCGGTTGGATCCGGGTCGCGCCTTTCGTTGCACCTGGGCGCCCAGCCAACACGTCCTCCCTGATATGAACAGGCGGAACAATATTTTAACTACTACCAGATTGTCACTCATGTTGTAAAGCTCGGTCAATATCACCGTGAACCACGCTTTTGAGTGCGCATGCAATGTGGATTGTGGAATGGTCTTATTGGATGCCGACTCAACAGGTAAGCAATCTGGATAATGCTGGATAAGGGTGCAAAAACATTCCGCCCGGCCGTGTGGCCGGGCGGAACGTGTCACAGAGGGTGCGCTTCCCGGATCACCGGAGGGATCACCGGGACCGCCGGAATCACCGTGGGTTGTCGACGGCCATCCGGTAGGACTTCCCGCCGAACGTCACGACGAAGTTGGACGGCGTCGCGATGGGAAGGTCGTATCTGAGCTGGACCTCCTTCGACTGCCCCGGGGCGATGCTCTCCCAGGTCGGAACGGTCAGCCGTATCCGATGGAAGTCGCCCTTGAGGCCGCCGACGTTCGGCCCGGTGTGCCCGGTCGAGACCACCGAGAGCGTCCAGCCCGTCTGCTGGGTCATGGTCGCCGGGGCGGAGGTGCCGTAGTCGAACTCGATCGTGGCTCCGCCGGGGATCGTGGTCGTCGAGTTGTTGGTGAACTTGAACTTGGGAGAGATCGGGTAGTTGGCGTCGCCGACCGCGAAGCCGTACAGATCGGCCTGGACGTTGAGGGTCTCGGTCGGCATCGTCTTGGTACCGGCCTTCAGGTTCCCGTACGGCGCGGCCGTCTTGAAGGTGTTGTAGATCTTGGTGGTGAGGGTGTCGCCGATGAAGTACTCGCCCTTGCCGCCGTCACGCTCGGGGTAGTACTTGTAGTCGCCGGCCAGCTCCCAGATCATGATGCCGCCCATGCCCTTGTTGGCCACGTAGTCGGCCTTGGCCTGGATGGACTGGTCGTCCTCGGTGGACAGGTAGACCTTCTTGTCGTTGTTCCACAGCCAGGGGGCGACCATGGAGGAGGAGTACTTGCGGACGTAGGTGCCCGAGATGCGGTCGGTCGGGTCGGTGTCCGGGGTGAGGCCGTACTGGGTGATGTAGCTGCCCTGCTTGCCTTCCTGCAGGTTCTTGAAGTGCCAGACCGGGTTGACGCCGGCCGGGACCTCCTTGCCGGCCTTGTCCAGGTCGTGCCAGAGGTTGTCGATGCCGATGGCGCCGTCACCACACGGCACCTTGGAACCGATCTTGCCGCCGGTGCCCTCGGGGCAGTTG
This sequence comes from Streptosporangium sp. NPDC001559, assembly GCF_042893955.1. Classification (NCBI taxonomy): domain Bacteria; kingdom Bacillati; phylum Actinomycetota; class Actinomycetes; order Streptosporangiales; family Streptosporangiaceae; genus Streptosporangium; species Streptosporangium sp. NPDC001559. Next base: position 312,727 of record NZ_JBIAVG010000001.1, on the reverse strand, counting down.
TTCTGGTCCGGCAGGTCGGAGGTGCCCCAGAGGCCGTCCGTGCCTCCGGTGACGCGCTGCCATCCCCGGCTGTAGTAGCCGACGCCCAGGTTGATCCGGCCCGCCTGCATCGCGCCTCGCAGGTGGTGGAAGGCCCAGTCGCCGTTCATGTAGCCGATGCCGCTGTAGGTGCCGTAGACGTTCCAGTACTTCATCTCGGCGTCGCTGCCGTCGTCGTAGAGGGCCTGCAGCGGGCCGACGAAGTGGTTCCACGCCCCGTGCAGGTCGTAGGTCATCATGTTGGCGTAGTCGAGGTACTGGGTGACCTGGTAGGTCTCGCTGCCGCGCAGGATCCAGCCGGAGGCGGTGGTCGCCGCGGTGAGCAGGTAGTACTTGCCGTCGGCCGCCGCGGCGGCGTCCAGCTTCTGCCGCAGGGTCTTCATCAGGTTGACGTAGCCCGCCATCAGCGTCGCCCGGCGCGGGTTGGAGAAGCTGAAGTCGTCGGGGTTACCGGCGTTGGGGGCGGAGGTCGCGTACTCGTAGTCGATGTCCACACCGTCGAAGCCGTAGTCCTTGATGAACTTCACGGCCGAGTCGGCGAAGGTGTTGATGCTCGCCTGCGAGCTGGCCATCGTGTAGAAGCCGCCGGAGGCCTGCCGGGTGCCGTTGTCGTCGATGTAGCCACCGGTCTCGGCCCAGCCGCCGATCGACAGCATGGTCTTGACGTTGGGGTGCTGCTTCTTGAACTTGCTGAGCTGGTTGAAGTGGCCCTTGTAGGAGTAGGCCGGGTCCATCTCGGCCCCGGCGACGCCCGGCCACTCCATGCCGATGGAGGGGTTGTTCGGCCCGGGGGAGCCCACGGAGACCTTGCCCTGCCCGTCGATGTGGGCGAAGGCGTAGTTGATGTGGGTGATCTTGTCCCAGGGGATGTCCTTGGCGAGGTAGGACGGGGAACCGTCCTTGCCGGTGCGCCAGCTGGTGAAGTAGCCCACCACGCGGCGCGGGTGGTCGGCGCCCATCTTCTCGCGCCCGTTGTTGTCGTAGACCGTGCAGTACGGCACGCCGGTCACGCCGGGCGACTGGTAGAGGCCGTCGGGCCGGCAGGCCGACTGGTCGGTGGGCAGCTTGTCGGTGCGGCCGGTGACGGTTCCGGAGAAGTCGGACTGGTTGCCGACGGCGTCCTTCGCGCGGACCTTGAAGGTGTACTCGGTGTCCTCGGTCAGGCCGCTGACGGTCGCGGTCGTACCCGGCGGGGTCCCGGTCACGACGGTCGCGGAGGAGTTGCCGTTGTAGACCTCGTAGGAGACGACGCCCTTGTTGTCGGTCGAAGCGCCCCACTGCAGGGTGATGCTGGTGTTCGTCTTGCCGGTCACGGTCGGCGTGCCGGGGGTGGTCGGCGCCTCGGTGTCCGGCTTGTCGGTGCGGGCGGTGACGGTCCCGGAGAAGCCGGACTGGTTGCCCGCTCCGTCCTTGGCGCGGACCTTGAAGGTGTACTCGGTGTCGGCGCTCAGCCCGTTGATCGTGGTGGTCGTGTTCGGCGGCGTCCCCGTCACAGTGGAGGCCGACGAGTCACCGTTGTAGATCTCGTAGGCGGTGACGCCCCTGTTGTCGGTCGAGGCACCCCACTGCAGGGTGATGCTGGTGGTCGTCCTGCCGCTCACGGTCGGCGTGCCGGGGGTGGTCGGCGCCTCGGTGTCGGGGGTGTCGTCCTTGAGGGTGCGGACGGTGGTCGAGGGGGAGGAGACCGACTCCTGGCCCGCGGTGTCCTTCGCCTTGACGGAGAAGGTGTACTCGGTGTCGGGCGTGAGGCCGTTCACCGTCGCGGAGGTGGTCGCCACCGAGGTGACCTTGGAGGTTCCCTGGTAGACGTCGTAGCCCGCGACGCCCTTGTCGTCGGTCGAGGCGGCCCAGGTCAGGGCGACGCTGTTGGTCGTCGGCGTCGCGACGGGCTTGCCCGGCGCGGTCGGCGGGGTGTCCGGCGGCGGGCCGCCCTCACACGGGTTGCCGTTGATCTTGCAGTTGGTCGGCGGGGTGGTCGGCCCCATGCCGACGAAGCCGAAGCTGTTGCCGCCCGTGCTTCCGCCCGCGGGAACGTTGGCGTTGCCGCTGCCCGGCTTCACGGTCACGTGGCTGCCGTTGATGGTCGGCGTGCCGTTCCACCAGTTGCCGATGGACTGGCCGGAGTTGAGGTCGAATTCGAGGGTCCAGGTGGTCGCCGCCGAGTCGCCGGCGTTCTTCACCTCGTACGTGCCTTGCCACCAGGTACCGCGGTCGGAGGCGGAGAACTTGGCGGTCAGCGATGCCGCGGCGTGCGCGGCGGGCGCACCGACCGCGGCCATTCCCGCCGTTGCGGCCGCGTACATGACCGCAACGGCGACTGCTCTCCATGAACGGAGACGGGACATCGTGCTTCCTCTCTGGCGAAGCAGCTAAAAAGGTGTCCCCCGAGATAGTTCGCGCGCGCGTGTGACCTTCCCGGCGGGCGGGTGAATCCGCTCGTCAGGGAAGCAACAAACAAGAAACCTTCTTATTTAATTCGGGAAGCTACTCGCGCTGACATACACCGTCAACCCTCGGTTTTTCTATATGTCCGGACATATCCATCCAGACGCCGGGGGGATTACGGAGCACGAAGATCCTGTACGGCGCGTGACCGCGGAGGACGGTCCAGAGAGAGCGCGCCGGAGAAGGTCAGAGCAGGCCGTGCCGGGGCGGCAGGGTGCCGTTGAGCAGGTAGCGCCCGATGTGCTGCACCTTCCACCTGGCCGGGTCGTGCAGGGTGTGGGTCCTGGCGTCCCGCCAGAAACGGTGCAGGTTGAGGCCGTCCAGCGCGGAGCGGGTTCCGGCCAGCTCGAACAGGGCACCGCCGATGTCGACCGCGGCGCTCGCGGCGAAGGCCTTGGCGGCGGCCACCGCGATGGACGCTTCGGCCGCGCCTCCTTCGGTGAGCCCGGCCCCCGGTGTGCCCGCGGCGTCCACGGTCCTGGCGGCCGTCGCCAGCAGCGCCTCGGCCGCGCGCAGCTGAACGCCCAGCTCACCGAAACGCTGGATGAGCAGCGGGTCCTCGGTCGCGCTCTCGTGACCGCTCTCGAACCAGGGCCTGCTCCTGGTGCGGACGAACTCGGCGGCCTCGGCCAGGGCCGCGGCGGCGATCCCCACGTCGATGGCGGTGTGCAGCAGCTGGGCGACCGCGCCGTGCAGCTGCGGCCCCCGGAAGGTCAGGTGGTGCGGCACCACCCGGTCCGCGGGCACCTCGACCCGGTCGAGCTTGACGGTCCCGCTCGCCGTGGTGCGCTGGCCCATGCCGTCCCAGTCGTCGACGACGGTCAGCCCCCGCGCCTCGCGCGGCACGTAGGCGACGTGGAGCGTGTCGTCCTCGGCGCGGGCGAGCACCGGGATCCAGTGCGCGAACAGCGCCCCGGTCGAGTAGTGCTTGACGCCGCTGAGCAGGAACGAGCCATCCGGTTCCGGGACGAGCCTGGTACGGATGTCCTGGACGTGCCTGGTGCCCGCCTCCGACTGGGCGTTGCCGAACCTGCGTCCCGCCAGCACCTCGGCGAAGAAGAACTCCCGCTGGGCCGGGGTGCCCTGACGGCGCAGGACGTTGACGTAGACGAAGTGGCTCTGCGGGATCTGCGCCAGGCTCGGATCGCCGGAGGCCAGCGACCGGAAGACCTCGGCCAGTGTCTCGTGGCGGATGTCGGCGCCACCGTGGTCGGCGGGAACGGTGACGCCGAGCAGCCCGCTCGCCGAGAGCCGCTCCACCTCGGCGTGCGGGAGCTTCCTAGCCGAGTCCCGCTCGGAGGCGCCCGCGCGGAACTCGGCGGCCAGCCTCCCTGCCGTCTCCAGCGCCTCGGCGTCGTCGGCGATCACATGAGCGGTCACGGCGGGGTCTCCAGGGGGTTCGGTACGGGAGAACCGGGGCGGGCCCGGTCGTGGCCGTCCGTGTCGGCCACGACCGGACACGCGGTCACCGGTGTGGAGGGGTCAGGAGTACCAGGTCGGCTCGGGAATCTCGCCCGTCAGGACGAAACGCCCGACCTCCCGGCGCTTGTAGGCGACCGGGTCGTGCAGGGTGTGGGTGCGGACGTTGCGCCAGAACCGGTCCAGGCCCTCGGCGCTCGTGGTCGCCCGCGCGCCGGTGACCTCGAAGATCCGGCCGGTCACCTCAAGGGAGACCTCGGTCGCCACGGCCTTGGCCGCCGCGGTCCGCACCTCGAACTCCCCGCGCGCGGCCTCGGTCACCGCGTCCGGGTCGCCGTGCAGCCTCTCGCCCTCCTCGGCGATCCGGTCGGCCAGCGCCTCGGCCGCCCAGAGCCTGGAGGTCAGCTCGCCGTAGGCGTCGATGACGTACGGCTCGTCCACCGCGTTGTCGTGTCCGCCGTGCAGCCAGGAACGGGACCTGGTCCTGGTGTAGGTCGCGGCCGTCTCCAGGGCGCCCGCCGCTATGCCGAGGTAGAGGTTGACGAAGACGAGCTGGATGGTCGGGACGTTGAGGGTGTTGTAGACGCGGGGCTGGAACACCCGGTCCACGAAACCGGCCGCCGAGGACCATGGGGTTCGGACGCCGTCGAGGGTGACGCTGCCACTCTCGGTGAGCCGCTGGCCGATGTTGTCCCAGTCGTCGTGGAAGGTCAGCCCCGGGCTGTCGGAGGGCACGATCGCGAAGATGTGCGTCTGCGTCCCGTCGAGCACCCCTTCGAGGACGGTCACGTCGGAGACCTTGCTGCCCGTCGAGAAGGACTTGCGCCCGGTGAAGACCAGGTCGTCGCCGTCCTCGGTGACGACGACATCGTTGTCGCGCGGGTTGACCGCGCCGCCGAAGAACCACCGGTTGCGCGCGGCCTCCGCCTCGACGTGCTCCCACTGCTCACGGGTGCCGACCAGTCTGGCCGCCCAGTTCCACAGGTAGTGGTAGCCGAGCAGCTGGCCGACGGAGCCGTCCGCCTTGGAGATCTCACGGACGACGCGGTAGGCGGTCGGCCAGTTCTGGCCCCCGCCTCCGTGCTCGGCGGGCCCGAGCAGGGTGACGAGCCCGGAGTCCTTCAGCAACCGGACTTCGGCGTACGGCGTCGCCGCGGCCTTGTCACGGGCGGCGGCGTCGGTCGAGAGCACGGCGGCCACCTCGGCGGCCCGGTCGATCCAGCCTTGCGGGCTGTCGGGGAAGGGCTCTGTCTGCCAGGCGGAAGGAGTGACGGCGGTCATGACGGACCTCTCGTTCGGGCTGACGGTCGTGGGTTCGTTGTTCCGGGGGGCCGGTGGTGCGGTCAGGAGCCGAGCGTGGCGGGCTCGCTCTCCTTCCCGGGCAGCCGGGACTCCAGCTCGCGCACGAGCGGCAGCACCCGCCTGCCGAAGTACTCGACCTCCTCGTGGTAGTGCAGGAAGCCGAGCAACAGGAGGTCGACGCCGAGCCGCCGGTAGGCGACGATCCGCTCGGCGACCTGCTCGGGGGTGCCGATCAGGCCGGTGCGGAACCCGTCGTTGTACTGGACCAGGTCCTCGAAGGTCGAGTCCTGCCACATCCCCCTGCCGTCGGCGGTCGAACGGCCCGCCTGCCTGACGGCGTCGCCGAAGCCGCGCACGGCCTCGGTGTCGGCCTTGGCGACGATCTCCCTGAGGGTCTCGCGGGCCTCGGCCTCGGTGTCGCGGGCGATGAGGAAGCCGTTGAGACCGAAGCGGGGCGGGCGGCGTCCCACGCCCTCGGCGGCGACGCGCACGTCCGTGAGCTGCTCGGCGACGCCGTCGAAGTCCCTGCCGTTGCTGAAGTACCAGTCGGAGACCCGGCCCGCCATGGCGCGGGCGGCGGTGGAGTTGCCGCCCTGGAAGATCTCCGGGTGCGGACGGCCCGCGGAACTCAGCGGCTTCGGCTTGAGGGAGAAGTCGCGGATCCGGTAGAAGTCCCCGGCCAGTTCGGCGTGGTCCTCGGTCCAGATGGCGCGCAGGGCGCGGATGAACTCCTCGGAGCGGCGGTAACGCTCGTCGTGTTCGAGCCACGGCTCGCCGAGGGCGGTGAACTCGCCCTTGAACCAGCCGCTGACGACGTTCACCGCGAACCGGCCGCCGGAGAGGTGGTCGGCGGTCGCGCCGAACTTGGCCAGCACCCCCGGATGCCACAGGCCGGGGTGGATCGCGGCGATGACCTTCAGCCGCCGGGTGGCCAGCAGCAGGGCCAGGCTGAAGCCGGTCGACTCGTGCTGGTACTCGGCGCCGTAGCTGGCCATGTAGCGGACCTGGCTCAGGGCGTAGTCGAAGCCGTTCTCCTCGGCGAGGACGGCCAGGTCACGGTTGTACTCGTAGCTCCAGTCGGTGCGTTGTTCGATCCGGCTGGTGACCAGGCCGCCGCTGACGTTTGGCACCCAATAGGCGAATCGCACAGGTTCTGTGGAGGGTGGTGCGGACATCCAAAGGCTCCCGGCACATGGAGGGAGGGCATGACGGAGAAAACCGGGTGGCCGTCGTTCACGGCATGGGGAAATACCGTTGGCGACGGACGGAAAAAGGGGATCGGAAAATCGGCATGACGAATTCACATGCGATGCCGTACCGCTTGGAAGGGGAATTCCGGAGACGGTTGGGAAGAGGGGCGACGCCGTGAACGCCAGGCGGAGAAAGGGGGAAATGCCTGGTGGGAGGGGGTGAGAGGGGGAAGAACTCTCAGGACTGGGGACGACAGATGGCGCTGGAGACGCGGGCGAGATCGACGTGCCGCCGCCGCGTCAGGGCCTGTCGCTTCGTCATGCGAGTAAGAGTAGCCGAGTCGTCACCGGCAGTCGAGAAGCTGTTTGTTTTTTCTCTCCTGCGTTTTTTGTTAATTTCGGCGAAACACGCGTGACGGCCCGGCTCCGGGCGGGACCGGAGAAGAAGTTGGCGAGGCCGTGTTTGGTCGTACGGGCATCGGGTACCGGGGACGGCTGTGGCTGAAGTGGCCGATGTGACAGCCGAAGGAAAGTTTCGTAAACATTCAAGACATGCACGATTTGTGGTCTAGGCTCCAACGCCTGTGTGGGCAAGGAGCGGGCACGGAGTGAGCGCAGAGCGGGCACAGACCTCCTCCGGCGGCTCCCGCCGGAGGCAGGACCGGCGCGTGCCCATGTCACAGATCGCGTCGCGGACCACGGGTCCGCGACGGATGGGAGCGATGTCGAGTTGATGGACCAGTACACGCCGCACGGCGGCCTGGACGACGGGGACCACCTCCCCGGTTCGAGGGGGGAACACGTGCTCCAGCTCCTGTTCGCCACCCGCGACAGGGCGAAGAGGTTCTACGAACGCCAGGTCACCGACCGGCTGACGCCGCGGATGAGGGAGTTCGTCGCCCGCCAGGAGATGGTCTTCGTGGGTACCGCCGACGCGTCGGGAAACTGCGACACGACCTTCCGCGCCGGGCCTCCCGGTTTCGTCAGGGTCCTCGACGAGACCACGCTCGCCTACCCGGAGTTCCGCGGCAACGGCGTGCTCGCCAGTCTCGGCAACATCATGGAGAATCCGCACCTCAGCCTGCTGTTCGTCGACTTCTTCGAGGAACTCGTCGGGCTGCACGTCAACGGCTCGGCGACCATCGTCACCGCCTACGACGCGGCCCGTCGCCACGGTCTGGCCGACGAGGACATGACGGCCCCGGGACGCAGGGCCGAGCGCTGGGTCAGGATCGAGGTCGAGGAGGCCTACATCCACTGCTCGAAGCACATCCCGCTGCTGGCCAGGCAGGAACGCGGAGGCCGGCACGGAGCGCGGCGCAGACCGGCGGGGGAGGACCACTTCGGCGTCGGCCGTGGTGGAGAGCGGCCCGTCGAAAGAGGGCTGCCCGCCGAGAGGGAGTGGCCCGTCGAGAGGGAAAGGGAAAAGGCGGGGAAGCCGGCCGGGTGACGACATGATGATCGACATCGGGCTGATCCGCCACAGCTGGCTGCTCGTCGCCCCCGTGGCCGAGAAGGTCACCATGCACTTCTACGGCAGGCTCTTCTCTGAGTACCCGCAGATCAGAGAGCTGTTCCCGCCCGCGATGGACGTGCAGCGCGACCGTCTGCTCAAGGCGCTGACCCAGGTGGTGCTCAGCCTGGAGAACGGCGAGCCGCTCGGCGACTACCTCGGCCAGCTCGCCAGGGACCACCGCAAGTACGGCGTGCGCCCCGAGCACTACCCCGCGCTGGGCCACTGTCTGGTGGCCGCGATGCGGGCCAACGCCCACGGCGCCTGGCTGCCCGCCTACGACGAGGCGTGGATGAGCGCCTACCGCTACATCTCCGAGGTGATGATCCAGGCCGCGGAACAGGACGCCGTCCACGCGCCGCCCTCCTGGATCGGCACGGTCGTCTCACACGAGATGCGCACCCACGACATCGCCGTGATCAACGTCGAGCCCGACCAGCCCTACCCCTTCAGGGCGGGTCAGTACGCCACCCTGCAGACCGGGCAGTGGCCCAAGGTGTGGCGGCCGTACTCGATCGCCAACGCGCCCAGGCACGACAACCGCCTGTCCTTCCACGTGCGGGCCGTGCCGGGCGGGTGGGTCAGCACGGCGCTGGTCCGGCACACCCAGCCCGGCGACATCGTCCTGATCGGCCCGCCGCGGGGGATGTTCTCGCTGAACGACGCGCGCACCCCGCACCTGGTGTTCCTGGCGGGCGGCACCGGCCTCGCCCCGCTCAAGGCGCTCGTCGAGGAGTCGGCGTGGTCACCGGAGCGTCCCTCCATCGACCTCTTCCACGGCGTACGGCACAGTTCAGAGGCCTACGACATGCACGACCTGCGGCGCCTGCGGGCGCAGCACAAGCGTCTGCGGATCATCCAGGCCGTCTCCGACGAACCCGAGCACTGGCCGAGGCACACCGCGGTCGACGCCCTCGAATACCACCGGGTCATCCCCGACGGGGACGTCTACGTGTGCGGCTCGCCGGAGATGGTGCGCCACACGACCGCGCGGCTGCTGGCCATGGGGGTGCGCGGTGAGCGCGTGCACAGCGAGTTCAGCGGGGAGGCCCCCAGCTTCGTGCCCTCATGACACACGGTCCAGGGCGGTGAGGGTCGTCTCGCGCGGATAGGGCGACAGCCGTACGGCGTGCTCCCGGTCCAGCTCGCCCGAGGCGACCCGGCGGCAGAGGTCGGCGACGGCGGCGATCTCCGCGCGCTGGGCGACGACGAACCCGCGCCCGACCGGGTCGCCGTGGCCGGGTACGACCGTCGTCGCCGCCGTGGTCCCGGGCAGCCCGAGCAGCCCGTCGAGGGCGGCGGGCCACGCCAGGGGGGCGGCGTCCTCGTAGTCGGGCGGCGCGCCGTTCTCCACCAGGTCACCGGCGAAGACCACGTCCGCGTCCGGCACGTGGACCACGAGGTCGTTGCCGGAGTGACCGGGGCCGAAGTGGGCCAGCACGACCCTCCTGCCCCCGGCGACGAGTTCGGCCCCCGAGCTCACCAGGCGGTCGGGCAGCGCGATCTCCGTGCCCGCGATGTCGTCGGCGACGTCGTCCCGCCCCTGGTCGCGGTACCACCGCGCCCAGGTGTCCCTGGCCGTGGACCCGTTCGCCACCAGGTCGGTACGGCAGGCCTCGTGCGCCCAGACGGGGCAGTCGAGGAAGGCGCCCGTGCCGAAGCTGTGGTCGAAGTGCGAGTGGGTGATCACCACCGTCCACGGGTCCGGGGTGACCCTCCGTACCTCGGCGGCCAGTTCGGCGCCCTGCCGGGCGTCGCCCCGCGTGTCGACCACCAGGCAGCCGCCGTCGCCGAGGACCAGCCCGACGGACAGGTCGAGCTCACTGTGCCGCCGCACCAGCACCCGGTCGGCGACCTCGATCCAATGTCCCTCCACGGACGGCATTCTCCCGCACGGCCCGCGCGGCCGGGCCGTACGAGAGGACTCACTTGTGAAGCATCACCCAGATGCCGAGGGCGACACCGGTCACGACGACCAGGAAACCGGCCACCGCGACGACCCAGCCGAGGGGACGTCCGCCGCCTCCGGCCGAGGTGGGCCGGGCGGCGGCCAGGCCGGCCAGGGCGACGGAGAAGACCGCGACGAGCCCCGCGCCACCGGCCAGGGCGGCGACCAGGACCCGCCACAGGGCGTCGAAGTCGAGGTAGGCGTTCACCGCACGGCCTCCTTCACCGGGGCGGGGGTCCGTCCGGTCCACTCGTCGTTGACGTTGGCGGCGTTCACCGTGCTGCGGCGGGAGGCGAGGTAGAGGCCGAGGCCGCCGAGCAGCGCGAGCAGGAAGACGACGGTCACCCCGCCCGCCCCGCCGATGAGGTCGGCGCCCTTCCACGCGACGGCGCCGACCAGGGCGGCGGCGGGCAGCGTCAGCAGCCACGCGGTGGCCATCTGACCGGCCACGTTCCAGCGCACCTCGGCCAGCCGCTTGCCGAGGCCGGAGCCGATCACCGATCCGGCGCACACGTGCGTCGTGGACAGCGGGAAGCCGAAATGGGAGGAGGCGAAGATGACCGCCGCCGAGGACCCCTCCGCGGCGAAGCCCTGCGGCGTCTCGATCTCGGTGAGCCCCTTGCCGAGGGTACGGATGATCCGCCAGCCGCCGAGGTAGGTGCCGAGGGCGATGGCGCTCGCACTGCAGACGATCACCCACAGCGGCGGTCCCGCGTCCTTGCCGAGGGTGCCGTTGGCGATCAGCGCGAGGGTGATGATGCCCATGGTCTTCTGGGCGTCGTTGGTGCCGTGGGCGAGCGAGACGAGTGAGGCCGACCCGATCTGGCCGATCCTGAACCCTCTGCCGCGGATGTCGTCGGGAACGTTCCTGGTGATGACGTAGACCAGGAAGGTGCCGATGGTCGCGACCAGGACGGCGGCCAGCGGCGCCAGGACGGCGGGGATCAGCACCTTGGAGACGATGCCGACCGCCTTCACGGCCGAGGGACCGGCGGCGATCAGCGTCGCCCCGACGACTCCGCCGATCAGCGCGTGGGAGGAGCTGGAGGGGATGCCGAAGTACCAGGTGAGGAGGTTCCAGGCCAGACCGCCCACGAGTCCGGCGAAGACCACGGTGAGGGTGATGGCTCCGGCTTCGACGATGCCGGTCGCGATGGTCGCCGCGACGGCCAGGGAGAGGAAGGCTCCGAGGAAGTTGAGGATCGCCGAGAGCGCGACGGCGATCTTGGGGCGCAGGGCGCCGGTGGCGATGGAGGTCGCCATCGCGTTGGCCGTGTCGTGGAATCCGTTCGTGAAGTCGAAGGCCAGGGCGGTGGCCACCACGACTCCCAGCAGTACGGTGTTGGAGTCCATAACAGCTGTATTGACCCTTTAGGCGGCAATGACCCTTAAAGTCCGGACTTAATTGGAAAATTCATTCTTTATATGCCTGTTTGTCCACAGGGTGCCCGGGTTAACCGCGCAGGTAGGTCACCACGGCCAGGACCCTGCGGTGGTCGTCCTCGGCGGGCGGCAGGTCGAGCTTGGTCAGGATGCTCCCGATGTGTTTGCCGACGGCGGCCTCGGAGATCACCAACCCCCTGGCGATGGCCGCGTTGGAACGGCCCTCCGCCATCAGGGCCAGCACCTCCCGCTCACGCGGGGAGAGCCTGCCGAGTGGGTCACGGCGGCGGCGCAGCAGCTGCCTGACCACCTCGGGGTCGACGACCGTGCCGCCGGAGGCGACACCGTGCAGCGCGTCCACGAACTCCTCGACGTCGCCGACCCGGTCCTTGAGGAGATAGCCGACCCCGGTCCCGTCGCCGGAGTCGAGCAGCTCGCTCGCGTAGGTCTGCTCGACGTACTGGCTCAGCACCAGGACGGGCAGGCGGGGGTCGGCGGCGCGCAGCGCGACCGCGGCCCGCAGCCCTTCGTCGGTGAAGCCGGGCGGCATCCGCACGTCGGTGACCACGACGTCAGGGGTGTGCGCCCGCACCGCCTCGACGAGGCCGCCGGCGTCGCCGACCGAGGCGACCACCCGGTGCCCGAAGCGGGTCAGCAGCCCGGCGAGCCCCTCACGCAGCAGGACGCCGTCCTCGGCGAGGACTATGTCGAGGGATCGGTCGGTACGCAAGGGATCTCCACACGTAGCAGGGTAGGGCCCCCCACGGGGCTGGAGAGCATGAGCCTGCCGTCGACGACGGAGACGCGGTCGGCCAGACCGGCCAGGCCGCTGCCCCTGGCGGGGTCGGCGCCCCCTGTGCCGTCGTCGCCGACCTCGACCACCAGGAGGTCGCCGTCGAGGCGGCCCTCGACCCGGGCGTGGGCGGCGCCGCTGTGCCTGGCCACGTTGGCCAGCGCCTCGGAGACCACGAAGTAGGCGACCGACTCGACGGCCTCGGGCAGGCGCGGCAGCGTGACCGAGACGTCGACGGGTATCGGCGACCGGTCCGCCACGTCGGCGACGGCGGCGGGCAGGCCCCGGTCGGTGAGGATCTGCGGATGGATGCCCCTGATCAGGTCGCGGATCTCGGCCAGGGCCAGTTTCGCCTGACCGTGGGCCCGCGCGACCAGTTCGGCGGTCTCCTCGCCCTCCGTCAGCCTGGCCATGCCGAGCGTCATGGTCAGCGCGACCAGCCGTTGCTGCGCGCCGTCGTGCAGGTCGCGTTCGATCCGGCGCCGCTCCGACTCGAAGGCCGCGACCAGCCGGGTCCTCGACCGGGTGATCTCGGCGAGCCGCCGTCCCGCGTCGATCTCCTTCGGCGACAGCATCGCCCTGGCCAGCGCGCCGTGGGCCAGGGCGAGCAACGTCAGCGGGTACAGGGCCAGCAGGAGCCAGAGCGACCCGATGGCGAGCGCGGCCATCGCCGACAGGTCGTTGTCGACCAGCCAGAACCTCAGCACCCTGACGTCTCCCGTCTGCGAGCGCAGGGCGGGGGTCAGGACCATCGTGGCGGGCATCCCCAGCCCGAAGGTCACCGCCAGCAACTCGATCGGCCACAGCACCGTGACCATCAGGACCAGGTAGCCGAGCTCCCGCCAGGTGGCCTGTTCCCGCAGCCGCAGCCGCAGCCACGCGACGACCCCCGAGGACTCCGCGGCGCGGTGCGGGGTCGGGGCCGGGTCCGGATCGATGATCCGCAGCCTGCGGCGTTCGAGCGCGGCCACGGGTATGCCGCCGAGGGCGAGCACGAGCAGCAGCGGCACGCCGATCAGCACCGCGGCCAGGACGGTTCCGGTGAACAGGCCCAGCAGGAAGACCACCAGGACGACCTCGCCGACGAGCACGCCGGTGACCAGGTAGGCGAGCGAGCGCCACGGCCATGAGGTCAGCACCAGGTCCCACCGGGTGATGGCCCGCCACGCCGCCGATGACTGCATCCGACGACACTACGTCCCCGGGAACGGAGGCCCCCAGGAGAGCAGCTCCACTTATAGGGGTATAGCCAGATATACCCGGAAAACTAGGCTTTGGCGTCCTGTGGCCACCACCCCGGCGACGGTGTCATGGGGGCCATGAACCAGACAGCCGTACGCCCGGACCTGCGGGCCTTCATGTCGGCCGCGCTGCGCAGACAGCACGTCGTCGGCGCGATCGCGCCGAGTTCCCCCGTCCTGGGCAGGGCGCTCAGCGCGGTGGTCCCCACGGGGAACGCGTCGGTCGTGGTGGAGCTCGGCCCCGGCACCGGCCCGATCAGCGAGGTCATTCACGCGCGGCTGGCCCCCGGCTCCCGCCACCTGGCCGTCGAGATCGACCCCGACCTCGCCGCGCACCTGCGCAGGACCAGGCCGTGGATGGAGACCCTGTACGGCGACGCCGCCGACCTGGGCGCCCTGCTGGCCAAGGCGGGGGTCGAGCGGGTGGACGCGGTCGTCAGCACGCTGCCCTGGTCGTTCTTCCCCGGCGACGTGCAGGAGCGCATCCTCGGCCAGATCAGCGGGGCGCTCGCCCCGGGCGGGGCGTTCACGACCGTGACCTACCTGCACGCGCTGCCGCTCGCCGGGGCGAGGGCGCTGCGCCGGCGGCTGCGCGCGGTCTTCGACGAGGTGCTGATCACCGGGCCCGTCTGGCGGAACATCCCGCCGGGGATCGCGTACGTGTGCCGCAGGCCGGTCGACGCGGCCCCCTGAACGTCAGGCCAGCACGCGGCCGACCATCCTGGCGTACATCCGCCCCGGGCTGGGCATCGAGGGCGGGTTGAGGAAGCCGGGCAGCATCGGCGGGTTCACGGCGAAGGGCTGCAGCCGCTCGTAGAGGACGTCGGCCCCGGAGGGACGCCGTTCGGGGTCCTTCTCCAGCAGGTCCTGGATCAGCCGGTTCAGCTCGGCGGGGACGCCGCCGACGGGGGGCGGGCGCTCCTTCACCTGGCGCTCGAACACGGCGTACTCCGTCGGGCCGGTGAACAGCTGCTCGCCCGTCAGCATCTCGTGGATCACACAGCCCAGGGCGTACAGGTCGCTGCGGGGCCCGACGATCCCGCTCTGGATCTGCTCGGGGGCCATGTAGGCGGGTGTCCCGAGGATCTGCCCCACCCGGGTGAACTGGGCCGAACCGGTCTCACGGAGCACGGCCAGCCCGAAGTCCAGCACCTTGACGCTTCCGTCGGGGCAGAGCATCAGATTGGTCGGCTTGAGGTCGCGGTGGTAGATGCTCAGCGCGTGGGCCGCGACCAGCACCGCGCAGGCCTGCGCGGCTATCGTGGCGGCCCAGGGAACCGGCAGCGGGCCGTGCTCGCTGAGCAGGTCGGCCACGGTGACGCCCGCGATGAACTGCATCACCTGGAACAACCGGTGGTCGAAGGTGCCGAAGTCGTACAGGACGGGCGCGCCCGGATGCTCCAGCCTGGCCAGGATGCGCGCCTCACGCAGGAAGCGCCGCTTCATCTCCTCGTCGGGACCCGTGACGAGCCGCAGGAACTTCACGGCGACCCTGCGGTCGAGATGCCTGTCGTGCCCCGCGTAGACGGCGCTCATGCCGCCCTGGCCGAGCGGGAGGTCGTCGAGCACGTACCGGTCGCCGATGACCATCCGGTCCTCCAAGCCCGCGGAACATCACACTCCTTGGTCGCACGGCCGCAGATGACCGTCGACCAGTCCGTCAAAGCCTAACCGGATCAAGGTTTCCCCCAGCGCCGCCGTCTCGCGCAATCTGTCCTCAAGGGCGAACAGCTCACGGAAGGCGACGCCGTAACGGCGCTGCTCGGCCAGGGGGAGCATCGGCACCCTGGCCCGCCGTACGTCGAGGCGACTTGAGCTGGGGTGGATTCGCGCCGCGTCCGCCGAACGGAGGAAACCGGCGAGGAAGTCCGCGTCGAGCCGCCCGGGATCGACCCGGTAGAGCGTGAGCTGCGGGCCGAGCGCGGCCCCGCCGCGCGTGATCACCCGCACCGCGCCCATGACGGTCGTCACGACGTCTCCCGGCGTGACCATGACCGGCGCGGGGTCAGGGACCGTCCTGCCGGAGGGGGCGGTGCCCAGGGCGGCGTCCTCCGCGGTCAGTACCGGCAGCGGGCCCTTCTCGACGGACATCTTCGGCGGGGCCTGCAGGATCGTGATCAGGCCCGCCTTGACCAGCTCGCCCACGGTGGTCGTCGGCAGGTCCTGCCGTTCGGTGAGCGGTTCGAGGGCGAAGGGCGCGCCGGAGAGCCTCGCCGAGGTGCCCCTGAAGCGGTCGAGCGCCCCGGTGAAGTCACGCAGGAAGTCGGGGCCGCCCTGCTGGGGGCGGACGCGCGCCAGGCTGAGGTCCACCTCGTCGTCGAGCAGGTCGATGATCCGCACCGTACGGCTCTCGCCGGTCATCTCGGCCTCTGGGTCGTCGCAGTAGGCCCGCCAGGCGGGTTCGACGACCGACAGGTTCTCGCTGGCGTCGACCACCAGGAGCTGGGAGGGGGGCCGCTCCCCGTCGGGACGGCGCAGCAGCCACAGGTCGGGCCCGCCCGCGCCCAGCGTGACCACCGCCCGCAGCGCCCCGGCGCGCAGCAGGTTGCCCCTGATCCGCTTGCCGGGACGGCGGCTCGCCGCGGCGGCGGGCATCAGGATCGCCACCAGGCCGCCGGGCCGTACGCGGGCGAGGCAGTGCTGCACCCAGGCCAGTTCGGACTCCCCGCGCGGCGGCAGGCCGTACTCCCAGCGGGGGTCGCCGGTGAGCTCCTCGTAACCCCAGGCGCGCTCGTTGAACGGCGGGTCGCAGACCACGGCGTCGGCGGGCTCGTCCGACAGGCCGTCCTCGCGGAGCGAGTCACCCGCGACGATCCGCGCCTTCGTCCCCCGCAGCAACAGCCTGACCGCGGTGAGCAGCGCGTTCGTCTCGTTGATCTCCTGGCCGAGGGCGCTCTCCGCGTGCAGCAGAAGGGTCCCGACCCCGCAGGCCGGGTCCAGCACCGTTCCGCCGTCCTGTACGGCCAGCCTGTGCATGAGCGCGGCGACGTCGTCCCTGGTGACCGCGAGCCTGCGGGAATGGGCCTCGACGTAGCGCTCGCAGAGGAACTCGAAGGCGGGCAGCGGCCCGAGCTCGGCGGCCAGTTCGGCGACCAGGCGCAGCAGCGCGGGGTCGTCGACGCGTGCCGGGGTGCCGGGCAGGTCGGCGGTCACCTCGGAGATCCGGGACAGGGCGCGTCTGCCCTGCTCACGCCAGGCCCGGGGCTCGCGGTGCAGGAACAGCAGGAAGGCCCCGGCGCCGCCGACCAGGTCGCCGAGGCGTAGGTCGTCGGCCGAGGTGCGCAGCCGCTGCCAGACCAGGTCACCGAGGGAGACCTCGAAGGTCTTGCCGTTACGGCGCAACCACGCGGCGATCTCGGGCAGGGAGTAGAGCGGGCTGGAGGTGGTTCCGCCGACCGGCTGGGGGAAGTCGTCGTGGCGGCGGCGCCAGTTGCTGACCGCGGCACGGCCGACGGAGGCGAGCCGGGCGATGTCGCCCGCGTTCACCGTGATCTCCTGGCTCTCCTCCATACTGGGCCAGAGTAGTTCACTGTGCCGCAGCGGTCTACAACAGCTTTGCTTGTGAAGTGCTTCAACCAATGATTTACTGCCTTCATGGCACTGAACGAAGCACCGGCACTGCGCTATGCCGCCCGCTCGGATGTCGGCGTCCGCCGCGAGGCGAACGAGGACTCGGGCTACGCGAGCGCGCGCCTGCTGGCCATAGCGGACGGCATGGGCGGTCACGCCGGCGGGGAGGTCGCCAGCTCCCTGGCCGTCACGGCCCTGGCGGCACTGGACGACAGTCTCCCGCAGAGTGGCGTCGATCTGGTGACCACCATCAAGAACACCGCGCGGGACGTCAACCACGCGCTGAGGGAGAGGAGCGAGCAGGATCCCACCCTGCGGGGGATGGGAACCACATTCACCGCCATGCTCTGGGACGGCGCCTCCTTCGCGCTGGCCCACGTCGGCGACTCCCGCGCCTACATGCTGCGTGAGGGCGCCCTCTACCAGATCACCCACGACCACACACTGGTCCAGTCGCTGGTCGACGACGGGCGGATCACTCCGGAGCAGGCGGCCGAGCACCCACGCCGCTCCATGGTGCTACGGGTCCTCGAGGGCACCGGGGACGGCGAGCTCGACCTGTCGTTGCGCGAGGCCAAGGTCGGCGACCGCTACCTGCTGTGCTCGGACGGCCTGACCGCCGTGGTCGGCCCGGAGACCCTGTTCAACACGCTGACCGACATCGGCGACCCCGACGAGGCGGCCAGATGGCTCATCGACCTGGCCAACCGGGGTGGCGGGCCCGACAACATCACCTGTGTCGTGGCCGACTTCGGCGCCCACCCCGTCTCCGCGAACCGGTTCGTCGTCGGCGCCGCGGCGGAGCGAAGACTGTCCCTGTGATCGGTACGGCGGGCGGATCGGAGGCCGGCCCGCCGTACCGGACCTGGAACTACCAGGTCCTGCCGGTGATGCGCTCGTAGGCCTCGATGTAGCGGGCCCTGGTGATCTCGACGACCTCCTCGGGCACCTCGGGGGCGGGCCCCTTCTTGTCCCAGCCGCTGTTCGCCGCCCAGTCGCGGACGAACTGCTTGTCATAGGAGAACTGCGGGCGTCCCGGCTCCCACTGGTCGGCGGGCCAGAACCGCGAGGAGTCCGAGGTGAGCACCTCGTCGCCGAGCACCAGCGTGCCCTCGGCGTCCCGGCCGAGCTCGATCTTCGTGTCCGCGATGATCACACCGCGCTCGCGCGCCAGCTCCGCGCCGCGCCGGTAGATCTCAAGGGTGATCCGGCGCAGCTCCCGCGCGGTCTCCGCGCCCTCCCGGGCCACCACCTCGTCGAAGGTGATGAACTCGTCGTGCTGCCCGAGCGGCGCCTTCGTGGTCGGCGTGAAGATCGGCTCGGGGAGTCTGGAGCCCTCGACCAGGCCGGGCGGCAGCTCGACCCCGGAGATCGCGCCGGTCGCCTGGTACTCCTTCAGGCCCGAGCCGGTGAGGTAACCCCTGGCGATGCACTCGACCTGCACCATCTCCAGCCGCCTGCACCGTACGGCCCGGCCCTCGAACTCGTCGGGCACCTCGGTGGCGGAGATGACGTGGTTGGGCACGACGTCGGCGAGCTGCTCGAACCACCACAGCGAGAGCTGGGTGAGGATCCTTCCCTTGTCGGGGATGGGCGTGGGCAGGATCACGTCGTAGACCGAGACCCGGTCGGAGGCGACCAGGACGATGTCACCCCGGTCCTCGTAGACGTCGCGGACCTTCCCTGAGTGGAGGAGCTTCACTGTTCCCTAATCCCCTGAGATCGCTCGGCACGATGGCCGCGATGGCGGCACCGTCCGCTGGTTGACACGTGTCCGCCCGGCCCGGTGGGAGGCTGATCGGCACCAACAGCGTAGTCGCAGGGGTGAGAACCGGGGCGGCGGGCCTTGCGCGCCCCGGCCTCGGGGTCTCAGGCGGGCCGCGTGATCATGATGGCCAGCCCGACGAGGATCACGACGGGGATGAGCCACACGATCGCCTCGATGGCGAACTCCTTGTACACGACGGACATCCCTTCGGGGTGACGATCGTTGCGGGAACGCTGAGCACCGACGATAGCGCCTGCCCCGCGCCGCGACCAGAACCCTCGGAAGGCCGTCAGGAGGGGATCGCCGAGCCGACGACGACCGGTTCGTCGGAGCCGGGTCCCTCGACGACCTCGGCCACCACACAGGTGATGTTGTCCGGGCCGCCCGCCTCGCAGGCCAGGTCGATGAGCTGCCGCGTCACCTCGGAGAGGTCGTCGACCTCGGCCAGCACGTGGCGCAGCCGTTCGGCCTCGACGACCCCGGACAGGCCGTCAGAGCACAGCAGGTAGCGGTCGCCGACCTCGGCGTCCCGCAGCGACAGGTCGGGGTCGGCGTTTTCGCCGCCGTCGAGGACCTGCAGCAGGATCGACCGGTGCGGGTGCCTGGCGGCCTCCTCCGGGGTGATCCGGCCGTCGTCGAGCAGCGTCTGCACCAGGGTGTGGTCGTAGGTGATCTGGTAGAGGTCGCCGTTGCGCAGCAGGTAGGCCCGGGAGTCGCCGATGTGGGCCAGAGCCACCCGGGGGCCGTCCCAGAGCATCATCGTCAGCGTCGTGCCCATCCCGGTGAGGGACGGGTCCTGCTCGACGAGCTCCCGCAGGCGCTGGTTGGCCCTGCGTATCCCGGCCTCGGCCGCGGCCGCCAGGTCGGCGGAACACTCGTGGTCCAGGTAGGCGACCGCGGCGATCGCCGCCGAACTGGCGACCTCCCCGCCCACGTGGCCGCCCATGCCGTCGGCGACGGCGAGCAGCCGGGCGCCGGCGTACCCGGCGTCCTCGTTGCCCTGGCGGACCCGGCCGACGTCGGAACCGGCTGTGTAGCGGAGCGTGATCATCTGCACACCACTGGAAGGTCGAGTTGCACGAGCGGGTCGCTTTCGGGCGGTGGAATCGGCACGGTCGAACCGAGATGTTCCACAATCCACTTAACACCATGGTGGCGCAAGCGGCCTGTGGAAGTGTCGTCACTTCCTTTGGGGGTCACCGCGGCGCGTAAGCTGTTTCGGCTCCCCGCACACGTTGCCGGGAGCCCCACCACCCCGGACGGCGAGGAGCTGAGGAAATGACCGCGGTCACGCAGGAGGCGGGGCGGCGCCGTACGTTCGCGGTGATCAGCCACCCCGACGCGGGAAAGTCCACGATGACGGAGGCGCTCGCGCTGCACGCCTCGGCGATCAGTGAGGCCGGTGCCGTGCACGGCAAGGCCGGCAGGCGTGGCGTCACCTCCGACTGGATGGACATGGAGAAGGCCAGGGGCATCTCCATCACCTCGGCGGCCCTGCGGTTCGAGTACCGCGGCCACATGTTCAACCTGGTCGACACCCCGGGCCACGCCGACTTCTCCGAGGACACCTACCGGGTGCTGGCCGCCGTCGACTGCGCGGTCATGCTGCTCGACGCGGCCAAGGGCATGGAGCCGCAGACCCTGAAGCTGTTCGAGGTCTGCCGCCACCGGCGCATCCCGGTCATCACGTTCGTCAACAAGTGGGACCGTCCCGGCCGGGAGGCCCTTGAGCTGCTCGACGAGATCCAGGAGAAGACCGGCCTGCGGCCGACTCCCATCACCTGGCCGATCGGCACCGGCGGCTTCTTCCACGGGGTGATCGACCGCGTCGCCGAGCAGGCGGTCCGCTACACCCGGACCCCCGGTGGGGCGACCAAGGCCATCGAGACCCTGCTGACCCCCGAGCTGGCGACGGCCGAGCTCGGTGAGGACTGGGAGCGGGCCAGGGACGAGGCCGACCTGCTGTCGGCGATCGGCTCCGACCACGACCAGAAGGCCTTCGAGGCCCACGAGTCGACCCCGGTCCTGTTCGGTGCCGCGCTGAACAACTTCGGCGTCGGCCGCCTGCTCGACGCCATGGTGGACATCGCCCCGGCCCCGGCGCCCCGCCCTGACGTCAAGGACGACCCCCGCCCGCTCGACAAGCCGTTCTCCGGCCTGGTCTTCAAGGTGCAGGCCAACATGGACCCCTCGCACCGCGACCGGATCGCCTTCGTCCGGGTCTGCTCAGGGCGCTTCGAGCGCGGCATGGTGCTGACCCACGCGGCGACGGGCCGTCCCTTCGCGACCAAATACGCCCAGTCGGTGTTCGGCCAGGAGCGCGCCACCATCGACGAGGCCTTCCCCGGCGACGTGGTCGGCCTGGTGAACGCCACCGCCCTGCGCCCGGGGGACACGCTCTACGACGGCGTCCCCGTGGAGTTCCCCAAGATCCCCAGCTTCGCGCCCGAGCACTTCTGGACCGCCCGTTGCCGTGATTCGAGCAGGGCCAAGCAGTTCCGCAAGGGCATCGACCAGATGGAGGCCGAGGGCGTCGTCCAGGTCCTGCGCTCCGACATCAGAGGCGACCAGTCGCCGGTGCTCGCCGCGGTCGGCCCGATGCAGTTCGACGTGGTCAAGCACCGCCTGGCCGGGGAGTTCAACACCGAGATCGTCATGGACCGGCTCGATTACAGCCTGGCCCGGATCACCGACGCCGAGTCGGCGCCCATCCTGGCCCGTCAGCGGGGTGTCGAGGTCTTCACCCGGGCGATCGACGGAGAGCTGCTCGCGCTGTTCAGCGACGAGTGGCGGATGCGCGGCGTGCTGCGCGACCACCCGAACCTCGTGCTCAAGGCCCTGCTCGCCGACACCCGGGGCTGAGTCGCCCTACGAGCCGCCGGAACGGCCCCGGGTCTCGATGGATCACATCGGGCGCGCCGGGGCCGCTGAAGGCTGCTGGAGGCGGGTGTAGGGGCCTTCTGTCGCGCCGCCGGGCGGGGGAATGGGTGACCATGTCCGCGCCTGGTGCGATATATCCCCACAAGACGGCCAAATGGGGCATCCTTATCGCCGGAGCGCCTGTCCACCGGGGGGGTAGGGCGGTGGCTCGCGTGCCGTGCGACGGCGGCCGTGTGACAGAGGGAAGCAGATGTTCGGAATCGTCCGTCCGTGCCGCCACGGGATGTGCAACGGGTTGTTCAAGGAGTGGATGGCGCACCTGTGCGGGCTCTGCCTGGCCCTGCGTGACGAGCACGGCCACCTCTCCCGGCTGGTCACCAACTACGACGGCCTGCTCGTCTCGGTGCTCACCGAGGCCCAGGCCGTCTCCTCCTCCCCGCACCGCAGGGCCGCGGCGTGCGCGCTGCGCGGCTTCAAGGGCGCCGACGTCGTCGAGGCCCAGGAGGGGGTACGGCTCGCGGCGGCGGTCTCGCTGATCCTGGCCGCGGGCAAGATCGGGGATCACGTCGCGGACGGGGACGGCGCCTACGCGCGCAGGCCGGTCGCGGCCGTCGCGGGCCGGGTCGCCACCCGCTGGTCCGCGGCGGGCTCGGGTACGGCCGTCGCGGTCGGCTTCGACCCCGAGGTCCTGGTCAGGGCGGTGGCGGAGCAGACCAGGCTGGAGGGTGTGCCGGGGTTGCGGCTGCTCGAACTGACCGCCCCGACCGAGGAGGCCGTCGCCGCCGCCTTCGGGCACACCGCCCTGCTCACCGAAAAGCCGCACAACCAGGAGGCGCTGCGGGAGGCGGGACGCCACTTCGGCCGTCTAGCCCACCTGCTCGACGCGGTCGAGGACCTGGCCGAGGACCGTGCCCGGGGTGCCTACAACCCGCTGGTCGCCTCGGGGACCGGCCTGGCCGAGGCCCGGCGTCACTGCGACGACGCGTTGCTCGGGCTGCGCCTCGCGGTCGCCGAACTCGACCTGGAACGGCGGACCCTGGTCAGGGCGCTGCTGGTCAAGGAGACCGCCCGCTCCGTCGAACGGACCTTCGCCCTGGCCGGGCAGCGGGGGAGACCGGGTCACAAGGACCCGAAGACCCCGCACCACGACCGGCCCGGCGACCCGAGGCTCAAGCCCGACCCCGGCGGCCTGCTGTCGATGATGTGCGCGGCGATGGCCTGCTGCACCTGTGGCCTGTACCGGCCCCCGTGGGACGAGGACCGGTACAAGTCGTGCGGTGAGCGGTGCGACGCCAGCGGCTGCGACTGCTGCGGGAACTGCGGCGACTGCGGAAGCTGCTGTGACTGCTGCGGCGGCGACGGCTGCTGCGGGGACGGCTGCAGTTGTGACTGCGGCTGCTGACGGAGTGCTCAGGACTCCCCGGTCAGTCTGGCCGACCCCAGCGACGCGTTGGCGATGACCCTGGCCGCGGTCGTCGTCGAGGAGCTCGTGGTCAGCTCGGTCAGGCTCGCCCTGTTGAGCGCGTAGATCACGAACTCGTAGGTGTTGACGGTCCTGGGTGAGCAGGGGCCCTGATAGCCGTACAGGCTGGCGCTGCCGCGGTAGTAGACCTGCCTGGCCCCCGAGGGGACCGCGGGCCGGTAGACGTGGTCGACGTTCTGCGGGAGCGAGGTCACGCTCACCGGGATGTCGTAGATGACCCAGTGGATGAGGTTGTTGTTGTCGAGGTCGCGCATGACGAGCGCGTAGCTGCGCGCGGCGGTGGGCGCGCCCGCCCATGTCAGCGGCGGGGACTCGTTGTGCTGGCGCGGGTCGTTGCCGCCGCTGGTGCACTCGTGGACCTTCGGGATCGTCCCGCCCTCGGTGAAGGCGGCGCTGGTCAGGGCGAACGCGGCGTGGCCGGCCGTGTCCGCGCTCGACGGGGCGGTTGTGGCGACCGAGGAGGTGACGGTCAGCGCGGCGAGCAGGGCGTACGAGGCGGCTCGTTTGATGGTCACGGGGGGCTCCTGGAAGGTTGGGTCGTGGTGCTCCCGCCGGTGTCTTCTCGGATTCTCCGAGGTTTACCGATATTACTGACACAGCTTACAAATCACTGTTTTTCCTCGCCATCACCGCATTGTCGCCTTTTTCCGCCTGACGTCGTCTATTTCGTGAAAAGGCTGGTGGGGGCGGTGAACGATGAGCCAACGGCCGGTTTTCCGGCGCCCCCCGCATCCCCGGGGCGGCCCGTGCACAGCCCTCTCCCCGTACGGCCCCGCCCGACCGCTAGACCCGGCGCCAGTCGTGACGTTCCAGGAAGGAACGGCCCCCCTCGGCGTACTCGACGAAGGCCTCCCGCACCGCGCCGATCTCCGGGACGTGGGTGCGGACCATCACGTCCCGCACGCTGTCCTTGTACTCCAGCTCGTATCCGGTGATCTCCGGCGACGACTGGACGAAGTGCTCACCGAAGACGACCAGCGCCGTGAACGGGTTCCGCGGCGACATCGTGGCGACCGCGTCCCCGACGAGTCGCAAGTCGGGATCGACGACGATCATGCCGTCCCCGGTGCGCAGCTGCATGCCGGGGTAGGCGCCCAGCGGGGCCAGGTTGTGCACCAGTCCGCGCTGCGGGTCGTAACAGACCAGCCCGCACTCACGGGCCAGGGCGAATGCCTCGCCCGCGACCTCGTCGGAGCGTTCGAGGTCCACGGTGAGCAGGGCGTACGCCTGGGAGTCTTCGGGGATCACGACCTCGGGGAACGCGGTGGCGAACGCGACGGTGAACTCGGCCACGCCGGGATGAGGCCGTACGGCCTGGGCGTCGCCCTCGCGCAGCGCCCGCAGGACCTCGGCCGCGCGTTCGGCGGTGATCGGCTCGGGTTCGTGCCAGACGGCCAGTTCGAAACTCATGACCCCATCGTCTCGCGGACGACGGGGGACGGCGCTCAGGAGGCGGCCGTGGCCCCGGAGTCCTCCAGCACCGCGGTGCAGAAGGCGCAGCGCCTGGCGGCGACGGGGATGTCGCTGAGGCACTCGGGGCACTTCTTCTCCGTCGACTCCTTGTTCCTGTCGAAGTAGGCGATCACCCTGCTCATCGGCAGCACGACCAGCCAGTAGACGACCGAGGCGATGATCAGGAAGCTCAGCAGCTGGTTGACGAAGTCGCCGTACATGAACTTGGCGCCGTTGACCGTGAAGACGTAGTCGGAGAAGTCCGGCTCGTTACCGCCGGTGACCGCCGCGATCAGCGGGGTGATGAGGTCCTTGACCAGGGCCTGGACCAGGCCGCTGAACGTCGCGCCGATGACCACGGCCACGGCGAGCTCGACGAGGTTGCCCCTCATCAGGAACTTCTTGAATCCGGTCATCCCGCGCGTCCTCCACTCGTGTGGACGCAGAGCCTACCGTGAAGCTCCTCCTGGGGAGGCCCGAGTGATGACGTTCGCGCGACCACGACTTTACGGTCCGCGTCCATCGTGGGTTACCATCTGCCGAATTCGTGAGCGAGGTGCCTGATGGACTTTCGTGTGCTGGGACCGGTCAGCGTGATCACCGGTGACGGGACGCCGCTGGACATCGGTCCCCACCAGCAGCGTGCCGTCCTGGCGCTGTGCATGCTGGCCGCGCCCAGGCCCGTCGGGGCGGCCGCGATGATGGAGGAGCTTTGGGAGGGCGAGCCGCCGCCCAGGGCGCTCAACACCCTCCAGGCCTACATCTCCAAGCTCCGCCGGGTCCTCGAACCCGGCAGGATCCGTGCCACGCGGCCCACGGTCCTGGTCAGCAGGCCGGGCGGCTACGCCCTCGACATCCCGGCGCGGGACCTCGACCTGACCAGGGTACGAGGGCACGCGGCCGAGGGCAGGCGCCTGGCCGCCGCGGGCGAGCACGAGGCCGCGGCGGGGAGGCTGCGGCTGGCGCTGGCCGAGTGGCGCGGGGAGCCGCTGGCCGACTTCGCCGAGGCCTCGTGGGCCACCCGGGAGGCCGCCCACCTGGGCGAGCAGAGACTGACCCTGCAGGAGGACCTCGCCGAGTGCGAACTCGCGCTCGGCCTGGGGGCGGAGCTGACGGGCACCCTGACACGCCTGGTCGCCGCCAACCCGTTCAGGGAACGCCTGCACGTGCTCGGCGCGCACGCCCTCTACCAGGCGGGACGGCAGGCCGACGCGCTCGCCGTGCTGGCCAGGGGACGCGACATGCTCGCCGACGAGCTCGGCCTCGACCCCGATCCCCGCTCAAGGGAGATGGAACGGCGCATCCTCGCCCAGGACCCGTCCCTGACCCCCCGCGTCCAGGTCGCACCGGCTCCGCCCCGGCCCGCTGAGGACTCCCGGGAGACCCGGCTCATCGGCAGGGACGCCGAGGCGGAGGTGCTCGACGCCGCGGTCACGGGCGGGCCGTACCGGGTGGTGCTGCTGGCCGGGGAGCCGGGCATCGGCAAGACGAGCCTGGCCGAACAGGCGGCGCGGACCGCGCGGGCCGAGGGGAACCGGGTGGTGTGGGGCCGTTGCTGGGACGGCACCGGAGCGCCGCCCTTCTGGCCCTGGACGCAGGCCGCGCAGGAGCTGACCGGCGGGCAGGGCGGCAAGGCCGGTCCCTCGGGAGGCGACCGCTTCGAGCTCTACGAGGCCTTCGCCGAGTTGTTCAACGAGCACGGCAGGGTCCTGGTCGTCCTCGACGACCTCCAGTGGGCCGACGCCTCCTCGCTGCGGCTGCTCGAATTCCTCGCCTCGACGCGGCTGTGCCCCAAGCTGACCGTGGTCGCCACCTACCGCGACACCGAGGTACGGCCCGGCGGCGCGCTCGAACACGCCCTGGCCGCCCTGGCGCGGCTGCCGTACGTGCGCAGGCTCCCGCTGCGGGGGCTCGGCGAGGCGGAGATCGGCGAGTACCTCGGCCGGGCCGGCGCCGACCCCGGCCTGGCCGGGGAGATGGGCAGGCTGACCGCGGGCAACCCGTTCTTCCTGGGGGAGGTCCTGCGGCTCGGGGAGACCCCGGCGGCGCTCTCCGACGTCGTGCGCGGCCGGATGACGGGCCTGCCCCCGGAGACGGAGGAGGTGCTGACCACCGCGGCGCTGCTCGGCGACCAGGTGGTCGCCGACGTCCTGACCCAGGTGACCGGCCTGTCCGTCGAGCGGGTGCTCGACATCGTGGACGCCGCCGTCGGCGCGGGGCTGCTGACCGAGGGGCGGGGGCCCGCCTGCCGTTTCGTCCACGACATCGTCCGCGACGTGCTGCGCGAGGCGCTGCCCCCGCTGCGCCGCAGACGCCTGCACGCCCGGATCGCCGAGGTGCTGGAGGCCCGTGGCGGGGCGCGTCTGACGGAGATCGCCCACCACTACCGGCAGAGTCTGCTCACCGCCGCCACGACCGGCAAGGCGATCGGCTACACCCGGCGCGCCGCGGCGCAGGCCACGGCGCAGTTCGCCCACGAGGACGCGGTGGAGAACCTGGAGCAGGCGATCGCGCTGGTCGGCGCCCTGCCCAGGTCCGACGACGCGCTCCGCTGCGACCTGCTGCTCGACCTGGCCGAGGCGCAGGGCGCCGCCGGGATGAGCGTGGCGGCCCACGCCTCCCTTGAGGCGGCGGCGGAGATCGCCGAGGGGCTCGGCGACGACAGCAGGCTGGCCAGGGCGGTGCTGGGGTTCACCGACCCGATCTCCCTGGCCATGTACGAGGAGACGACCGGCATCGACCGGCTCGCCGAACGGATCGAGCGGGTCCTGGCCTCCGGGCTGGCCGCCGACTCACCCTGGCGGGCCCAGCTCCTGGCCGCCGCCGCGCTGACCGGTGCGACGACCAGGCCCGTCGAGGAGAGCACGCGGACCGCGCTGCAGGCCGTACGGCTGGCCCGCAGGCTCGGCGACGACAGGACGCTGGCCAGGACGCTGATCGTCCAGGAACTGCTGTCCAGGACCGACCACGACCACGACCGCAGGCAGGCGGTCATCGACGAGATCACCGAGATCGGCCACCGCATCGGCGACCTGGCCGTCGAGTGGGTCGGCAGGGAGACCGCCTACGTCGAGCTGCTCACCCAGGGCAGGACCGAACGGGCCCCCGAACTGCTGGCCTGGCTCACCGAGACGGCCGAACGCCTCAGGCTCCCCTCGACGGTGAGCCTGGCCGCCTGGCAGCGGGCCGTGTACGCCTGGCTGTGCGGGCGCGCGGAGGCGGCCCTCACCGCGGCCGAGGAGTCCGCCGCCGCCTACCCGGAGGGGGCGCTGGGCAGGGACGACGCCGGGCTGCGGCGCGGGGTGTTCCGCTTCCTGGCGCTGCGGGCGCAAGGGGACGCGGGCGGGGCGCTCGCCGTCGCCGACGAGATGCTCGCCCTGCGCCCGGGGCAGCGGCCCTGGCTTACCCTGCGCTGCCTGGCCCTGATCGACCTGGGTGAGACCGAACGGGCACGCGCCGTCTTCGCGGTCCTCGCCGACGACGGCTTCGCGGCCGCCGGCCCCGACCTGGCCTACCGGTTCGTTCCCGACGCCCTCAGCGAGGCCTGCGCCGCGCTGGGCGAGCGGGCGGCGGGACGTGTCCTGTACGGCCTGCTCGCCCCCAACGCGGGCAGACTGCTCGGCTGGTCGGTGACGGACCTGTGCCTGGGGCGGCTGGCCCTGCTCGACGGAGACGTCCGGGGCGCCCACGACCACCTGGGGGCGGCGCGGGACCTGGTCACCCGTGCCCGGCTGACCCGTTACGAGCCCGCGCTGCGCGACCTGGAGGCCAGGCTGGCCGAGCCGGTGGGGGAGGCGAGGACGGGCGGGTAGGCGGGCGAGCCCTCCGACGGGCCGCGAATCGCCGGGCGCGGTCCTGTCCTCCCGCCTGAGGGCCAGGAATACTCCCATGTCATGCCGGTTTCGCCGCGCCAAGGCTCACGCCGGGGCACCGCCACGCATGACAGGGGAAACATGGGGCATGTCTTCCCACCGCTGAAGGGCGGTGTGATGATCGAGATCTGGCCCGGTGACCCCTATCCCCTCGGGGCCACCTACGACGGCGCGGGGACAAACTTCGCGCTCTTCACCGAGGTCGCCGAGCGGGTCGAACTGTGCCTGTTCGACGAGGAGGACAACGAGACACGGGTCCCCTTCACCGAGTGCGAGGGCTACGTCTGGCACGGCTACCTGCCGGGCATCGGCCCGGGGCAACGGTACGGCTACCGCGTGCACGGCCCCTACGACCCCGCGAGGGGCGTGCGCTGTAACCCCGCCAAGCTGCTGCTCGACCCCTACGCCAAGGCCATCGAAGGGGAGATGCGCTGGGACGAGGCCGTGTACGGCTACCGCTTCGGGGACCCTGACCTGCGCAACGACGCGGACTCGGCCCCGTTCGTCCCCCGGTCCGTCGTGATCAACCCGTTCTTCGGGTGGGGGCACGACCGGCCGCCCGCGACGCCGTACCACGACACGGTCATCTACGAGGCGCACGTCAAGGGCCTGACCGTGAACCACCCGAAGATCCCCGAGCGGATCCGGGGCACCTACGCGGCCATCGGCCATCCGGAGATCATCGACCATCTGACCTCCCTCGGGGTCACGGCGATCGAGCTGATGCCGGTCCACCAGTTCGTCACCGACCACGTCCTGGCCGAGCGCGGCCTGACGAACTACTGGGGTTACAACAGCATCGGGTTCTTCGCCCCGCACAACGCCTATTCGAGCACCGGGCAGCGCGGCGGGCAGGTGCTGGAGTTCAAGGCCATGGTCAAGGCGCTGCACGAGGCGAACATCGAGGTCATCCTCGACGTGGTCTACAACCACACCGCCGAGGGCAACCACCTGGGGCCGACGCTGAGCATGCGGGGGATCGACAACCCCGGCTACTACCGGCTGGTGGACGACGACAGGCGCTACTACATGGACACGACGGGGACCGGCAACAGCCTGTTCATGCGTTCCCCGCACGTCCTCCAGTTGATCATGGACTCGCTGCGGTACTGGGTCATCGAGATGCACGTGGACGGCTTCAGGTTCGACCTGGCGGCCACCCTGGCCAGGGAACTGCACGAGGTCGACCGGCTGAGCGCCTTCTTCGACCTCGTCCAGCAGGACCCGGTGCTCTCGCAGGTCAAGCTGATCGCCGAACCCTGGGACGTCGGGCCGGGCGGCTACCAGGTGGGCAACTTCCCCGCCAGGTGGACCGAGTGGAACGGCATGTACCGCGACACGATCCGCGACCTGTGGCGCGGTGAGCCCGCCTCCCTGCCCGAGTTCGCCTCCCGGCTGACCGGCTCCAGCGACCTCTACCAGGACGACAGCCGCAGGCCCGCCGCCTCGATCAACTTCGTCACCTGCCACGACGGCTTCACCATGCAGGACCTCGTCTCCTACGACCGCAAGCACAACGAGGCCAACGGCGAGGACAACCGGGACGGCACCGACGACAACCGCTCGTGGAACTGCGGCACGGAGGGGCCCGCTTCGCTGGCGATCGAGTCGCTGCGCGAGCAGCAGAAACGCAACTTCCTGACGACGCTGTTCCTGTCCCAGGGCGTGCCGATGATCTCCCACGGCGACGAGCTCGGCCGTACCCAGCTGGGCAACAACAACGTCTACTGCCAGGACAACGAGCTGAGCTGGGTCGACTGGTCCGACGTCAGGGAGAACTGGCTGCTGCTGGAGTTCACCCGGCGCCTGGCCAGGCTCCGCGCCGGGCACCCCGTCTTCCGCAGGCGCCGCTTCTTCTACGGCCGCCCGGTACGGGGCTCCGGCGACAATCTCAGCGACATCGCCTGGTTCACCCCGAGAGGGGAGCGGATGACCGACGCCGACTGGAACGTGGGCTACGCCAAGTCGCTGGCGGTCTTCCTGAACGGCGACGCGATCACCGAGCCGGACCGGAGGGGACGGCGGATCGTCGACGACTCGTTCCTGCTGCTGTTCAACGCCCACCACGACGTCATCGAGTTCACGATCCCCAAGGACCACGGCGACATGTGGGTGACGGAGATCGACACGGCGATGCCCATCATCGTCGACACCAGGGTCTGCAGAGCGGGTGAGGAGGTGCCGGTGACCGGCAGGTCGGTACGGGTGTTGCGGCGTGTCTGACGGGCGAAGGGAGAACGCGGGGCGGGACTTCGGCCCGCCGCTGTCCACCTACCGGCTCCAGCTCACCCCGGACTTCGGCTTCGCCGAGGTCGCGGAGCTGGCCCCCTACCTGCGCGACCTGGGGGTGAGCCACGTCTACCTCTCCCCGATCCTGCAGGCGACCTCGCGCTCCCGTCACGGCTACGACGTGACCGACCACTCCCGGATCAGGGAGGAGTTCGGCGGCCTTGAGGGGCTGCGGGCGCTGTCGGAGCGGCTGACCGCGCACGGCCTGGGCGTCGTGGTCGACATCGTGCCCAACCACATGACGGTCCCGGTCCCCGAGTCGGGCAACCGGCAGCTGTGGTCGGTGCTCAGGGACGGCCCGGCCTCGCCGTACGCGCGGTGGTTCGACATCGACTGGGCGGGCGGCGGCGGCCGGGTGGACATGCCGGTCCTCGGCGACGAGGTCGAGCCGCACGCCGACGGCTCCGTGCTGCGCTACCACGACCACGAGTTCCCGCTGCCCGACACCCACTACCGGCTGGTCGACTGGCGTCGCGGCCCCGGCTACCGGCGTTTCTTCGACGTCTCCTCGCTGATCGGGCTGCGCGTGGAGGACCAGGAGGTCTTCGACGCCACCCACGAGGTGATCGTGGGGCTGGTCCGCGACGGGATCGTCCACGGTCTGCGGGTCGACCATCCGGACGGCCTGGCCGACCCGCGCGGCTACCTCGCCAGGCTCCGCGAGGCCTGCGGGGTGTGGACGGTCGCCGAGAAGATCCTGGTGGGGGAGGAACGGCTGCCCGCCGACTGGGACTGCGACGGCACGACCGGTTACGAGGTGCTCAACCGGATCACCGGCCTGTTCGTCGACCCGGCCGGGCAGGAGCCGCTGACCGACCTGTTCGTCGAGCGCACCGGCATGCCCCGCGAGTACGCCGCCGTGGTCGGCCGTGCGAAACGGGAGGTCATCGACCTGTTCCTCGGCGCCGAACTCGACCGGCTGCACGCGGTCGTCGGCTCCGACCGTACGGCGCTGGCCGAACTGCTCGTCGCGATGCCGGTCTACCGGGCCTACGCCGTACCGGGTGAGCCTGTCCCCGAGCGGTCGGTGGCGATCGTCGAGGCGGCGGGGCGGGCCGCCGCCGCCAGGCTGCCCGAGGGCGCCCCGGTCGCCGAGGTCGTGAACAGGGTCCTGTACGGCCCCGCCGACGCCGTCGTCCGCTTCCAGCAGACCTGCGGCCCCGTGATGGCCAAGGGCGTCGAGGACACCGCGCTCTACCGGTGGTACCCGCTGGCCTGCCTGAACGAGGTCGGCGGCGAGCCCGACCGGTTCGGCGGAGACGTCGGGGACTTCCACGCCTTCTGCGGGGAGATGTCCCCCGGAACCATGACGACGTTGTCCACCCACGACACCAAACGCTCGGAGGACGTGCGGGCGCGGCTGGCCGTACTCTCCGAGATGCCGCAGGAGTGGGCGCGGGCGGTGGGGGAGTGGTCGGCGAAGGTCTCCTTCGACCCGGCGCTCGACTATCTCGCCTGGCAGAACCTGATGGCCGCCTGGCCGATCGAGCCGGGCAGGTTCTTCGACTACCTGTTCAAGGCGGCCCGCGAGGCCAAGACGGCGATCTCGTGGGCGGCCCCGGATCCCGCCTACGAGCGGGGCATCCGTGACTTCGTCATGCGGGCCGTCGGCGAGTGCGGCCCCTCGGTCGCCGAGTTCACCGCCATGATCGAGCCGTACGCCAGGTCCAACTCCCTCGGCCAGAAACTCGTGCAGCTCATGCTGCCCGGCGTGCCCGACCTCTACTGGGGCAACGAGATCACCGACTTCTCGCTGGTCGATCCGGACAACCGTCGCCCGGTCGACTTCGCCCGCCGTCGCGCGCTGCTGGCCGTGACCGGAAGCGGGCCCATGAGCGGTTCGTGGGACGAGGACAAGCTGCTGGTCACCACCCAGGCGCTGCGGCTGCGCAAACGCCTCGACCCGGCGCTGCCGTACCTGCCGGTCGAGGCGGGGGAGCACGCCGTCGCCTTCGCGCGGGGGGACAGGGCGGTGGCGGTCGCGACCCGGCTGCCGGTCGGCCTGGCCGCGCGCGGCGGCTGGGGCGGTGAGACGATCACCCTGCCGCACGGCAGATGGCTCGACCTGCTGTCCGGCGCCCGCCACACCGGGCGTGTCCCGCTGGCCCACCTGCTTTCCGTCTTCCCGGTCGCGCTTCTTGAGAGGGAGTAGCCCGTGTTCGAGGTCTGGGCGCCGCAGGCGTCCTCGGTGGACGTGGAGATCGACGGAGTGCGCCACCCGATGGCCCTGGGCACGGGCGGCTGGTGGTCGGCCCGGGTGCCGGGCGCGGGCCACGGCACCGACTACCGCTTCAGCCTCGACGGCGGTCCCGGACTGCCCGACCCGAGGTCACGCAGGCAGCCGGAGGGGATCTTCGGGCCGAGCCGGGTCTACGAGCACGACAGGTTCGAGTGGGGCGACGACCTGTGGCGCGGGCGCGCCCTGCCCGGTTCGGTGATCTACGAGCTGCACGTCGGGGCCTTCACCCCCGAGGGGACCTTCGACGCGGCGATCGACAGGCTCCCGCACCTGGCCGAACTCGGCGTCGACTTCGTCGAGGTCATGCCGGTCCCCCCGGTGCCCGGTACGCGCAACTGGGGCTACGACGGGGTCGACCTGTGGGCCGTGACCGAGAACTACGGCGGACCCGACGGGTTCAAGCGCTTCGTCGACGCCTGCCACCGGCGGGGGCTCGGGGTGATCCTGGACGTCGTTCACAACCACTTGGGGCCCTCGGGCAACTTCCTGGCGCCCTTCGGCCCCTACTTCAACCCCTCGGCCGCCTCCTTCTGGGGGCAGGCGGTCAACCTGGACGGCCCCGGCTCCGACGAGGTGCGCCGCTACTTCGTGGGCAACGCCCTGCAGTGGCTGCGCGACTACCACGTGGACGGCCTGCGCCTGGACGCCGTGCACGCCCTGCACGACTCCCGGGCCGTGCACCTGCTTGAGGAGATGGCCGTCGAGGTCGAGGCCCTCTCCACGGCCGTCGGCAGGCCGTTGACGCTGATCGCCGAGTCCGACCTCAACGACCCCCGGCTGATGACCCCCCGCGAGGCCGGAGGGTACGGCCTGGCCGCGGCCTGGAACGACGACGTCCACCACGCGCTGCACGTGGCGGTGACCGGAGAACGGCACGGCTACTACGCCGACTTCGCCGGTGCCGTCACGGCGACCCTGGCCAAGGTGCTGACCTCGGGGTACTACCACGACGGCACCTACTCCTCCTTCAGGGGCCGTTCCCACGGCCGCCCGGCCGGGCACCTGTCCGCCCACCGCTTCGTCTGCAGCGCGCAGAACCACGACCAGATCGGCAACCGCGCGACGGGCGACCGGATGCCGCCGGAGGCCCTGCGGCTGGCCGCCGGGCTGCTGCTGACCTCCCCGTTCACCCCGATGCTGTTCATGGGCGAGGAGTGGGGGGCCCGCACCCCGTTCCTGTTCTTCACCGACCACGTCGAGCCTCAGCTGCGCGAGGGCGAGGGGGAACGGCGGCGCCGGGAGTTCGTCGGCCACGGCTACGACGACTGGGCGGACAAGGCCCCCGACCCCGGCGAGGAGCTGACGTTCCTGCGCTCCAAACTCGACTGGAGCGAACTCGACGACGACGCCCACCGGGCCCATCTCGACTGGTACCGGGCCCTGATCGCGCTGCGCCGTGCCCACCCCGAGCTGACCGACCCCCGGCTCGACCGGACCGCCGTCTCCCACGGCGACGACTGGCTCCTCGTACGGCGCGGCGCCCTGCGGATCGCGGCCAACCTCGGCCCCGTCCCCCTCACCCTGCCGACCGGCCCCGGCCACATCCTCCTGGCCCTCGACCCGACCACCACCCTGACCGGCCCCGACCTCCTTCTCCCCGCCAGATCGCTGGCCGTACTCCAGTCGTCCGGGGTTGAGTGACCCTGCGGCCGACATCTGACATCAACGGCTCTCACCTGGAAGGTGCGTCATCACCGTCATCGCGCACGACGATCCGATCGGCCGTGACCTCAGCGACTACCTGATCCACGCGGACCTTTCCGAGCGCGTGGACGGCTGGCGCGAACAGCTGTGGACCCGCCGAGTGGCCCCTGACCGGTTCGAGATCACGTGTCTGCCGTTCTTCACCTACGGCATCTGCCATCGCGACGTCGTGACCATCGACGACCGGCACCTGGTGTCGGCCGTGGTCGAGAAGTCGGGGCACAGCACCCTGCGGGTCGCTCTGGTCCGGGAGCACCCTCACCGTGACCGGTTCCACGAGCTTCTTCATGGCGAAGTCGCGGCCACTGGGCTGGCTCACGAGTGGTTGCAGGGCACCTATCTCTCGGTCGATCTCCCGCCAGGTGCCGACGCCCAGAATCCCCTGGTGAAGATCCTTACCGGCCTGGAGGAGGAGGGTGCGCTCCTCTGGGAGATCGACTCCTAGGGTCGGGCACGGTGGTGTCCGGTGGCCACGGGAGGCAGAGTGGGGCCATGACCGGGTACGAGACGATGGCGTTCCATCTGGAGACCGAGCGGTTGACGATGCGGCCGTGGGCCGAGTCGGATGCCGACGAGCTTCGGGACCTGCACACCGAACGCGGCAAGGGGACGCCCACGGTCGAACACGTCCGGGCGATCATCGCGAAGCAGCTCACCGCGACGGCGACGACGGGGATCGCGCTGCTGCCCATCCGGCGCCGGGTGGAGGGCGACTTCATCGGCTACTGCGGGCTGATCGTCGGTCGTTGCACCGTCGAGGAGCCCGAGATCGCGTATGAGCTGTTCCAGCGTGTGCACGGGCGCGGGTACGCGACCGAGGCGGCCAGGGCGGTGCTCGACGCGGCGGTGGCGACCGGGCGGAAACGGCTCTGGTCGACCGTCGGCTCGTGGAACACGCCCTCGCTCCGCGTCCTGGAGAAGCTCGGGTTCGAGCGGGATCACCTTTCCACGGAGGAAAACGGTGAGGTGGTGTGGCTCACCCGCTCACTGCCGTGACATCGGGTGCGCTCAGGCGTCGACTCCGTGAGCTGGAAGGGCCGTTCTCCATGCCCTTGACGAAGGATTCCGGCCGGTGGCGGTGAACTCCTGCGGCGCCTTCCACGCCCCCACTCAAGGCCGTCGCCCCGGACGCCGCTGACAGGCTCCTCGCCTCGGCACGGCGGTCCGGATCTTCGGCGTCAAGACCGTCGACCGCTGGGCGCTTACCGGCCGCGTCCCCTCGGGGCGAACCCCCAGCAGGTGGCGTCGCTACCGCGAGAGCGGCATCAGCGCTCTTCTCAACGCTGGCTGCACCAAAGAGGACCGCCGATAAAAGTGATCATTCGGTGAGCACTTTGCCTGGCAGGATTGATCTCACAAGCCACCGAGCGGAAGGCAGCAGGACATGCTTCGCGGACTCACCACCATCAGCTTCTACGCCCACGACGTCGCCGCCGCCCGTGACTGGTACGCCGAGCTCCTCGGGACGGAGGCCTACTTCCAGCGGCCGGAGCAGGGCGAGCCGGTCTACGTGGAGTTCCGGGTGGGCGACTACCAGCACGAGCTGGGCGTCATCGACGCGCGTTTCGCCCCGCAGGGCTGGAGCGCCGAGAGCGGCGGGGCGATCGTCTACTGGGCCGTGGACGACCTGGAGGCGACCTGGGAGCGGCTGCTGGAGATGGGGGCCGTCCCGTTCGACAAGCCGACCGAGCGCGGCCCCGGGTTCGTCACCGCCTCGGTGCGCGACCCGTTCGGCAACATCCTCGGCATCATGATCAACAACCACTACATGAACGTCCTCGAGAGCCGGAAGGGCTGACCGCGATGACCGAGAACGCCCTGATCCTGGACGACGCCGCAGCCTGGAAGGCCTGGCTCACCGAGCACCACGACAGCGCCCGCGACGTCTGGCTGATGATCGCCAAGAAGAGCGGCAACGCCACCACCGTCACCCTGGACGAGGCCCTGGACGAGGCGTTGTGCCACGGCTGGATCGACAGCCACCGCAGGGCGTTCGACGGCGACTACTACCTGCAGCGTTACTCGCCGCGTGCCCGCCGCAGCCCCTGGTCGGAGATCAACGTCGCCAAGGCCGAGGCGCTGACGGTCGCGGGCCGGATGCGCCCGGCGGGTCACGCCGCGATCGAGGCCGCCAAGGCGACCGGCCGCTGGCCCGCCGCCCGATGACGGTCACGCCGCCGCGGGGGTGAGCAGGGCCGAAAGGCGGCGCAGGCCGCGAGCCGTACGGGCCTTGACGGTGCCGAGCGGAACGCTCAGCCGTTCGGCGATCTCCCGCTGGGTGAGGTCGCCGTAGTAGGCCAGCTCGATGGCCTGGCGCTGCGGGGCGGGCAGTTCGGCCAGCGCCCGCCGTACCTCGTCGCGCTCGGCCAGGGCCTCCCCGTGAGCCCTGCCGTCCTGGCCCGCGGGGTCGGCGACCGCGTCGAGCGGGACCGTCCGCAGCGTGCGCACCCGCAGGTGGTCGACCGCCCGGTTGTGCGCGATGCCGAGCAGCCAGGCGGGAAGGCTGCGGGCCGGGTCGAAGCGGTGCCGTGACCGCCAGACCTCGGTGAACACGACCTGCTGGAGGTCCTCGACGTCCTGGAAGGCGACGAAGCGCCGCAGGTAGGAGCGCACGAGTGAGCCGTGCGTGTGAAGGCACTCGGCCAGGGCCGCGTCGTCACCCTCGGCGAACCGGACGTTCAGGGTGTCTGTCATGGTGCCCCCCTTGCCGAAAAAAGCTACTCAAAACTTATTCATACTCTCCGGCGTGAATGAAGGCAAGCGGTTCGCGCAGGTCAGCGCAGCGCGGCGTGAACGCGGGTGAGCGCCTCGGTGAAGGAGGAGACCCGCAGAACCGAGGCGGGCAGCCCCTCCCGCCAGCCCTCGCCGCCCACGATGAGGCGGCTCGTCGGGCGCAGCGGAGGCAGCGAGGCGAGCGGCGCGGGATCCCCGGTCTCGGGGATCTGGGACCAGACGAAGACCACCGCAGGGCCGAGACGGCGCATCGCGTCACCCAGCGCCGGGTACGGCGTCCGCGCACCGAGCACCCGCGTCTGGACGCCGTCCAGGGACAGCGCGGCGGCCAGCGCGTGGACCGGCATGCTGTGCAGCTCGTTCTCCGCGCAGGCCAGCAGCACGGGACGGTCGTTGACCGGCCGGGCGGGGGGACAGCCGATCCGGGTCAGCGCGCCGAGCAGCCGTTCTGAGAACAGGTGCTCGATCTCGATGCCCGCTCCGGTCTCCGCCTGCCGCCTGCAGATGGCCTCGAAGACCGGCAGCACCAGGGTGTGCCAGGTCCACTCGACGCCGTGCCTGGCCAGCGCCGCGTCGATCCAGTCGGAGACACCCCCGCTGTCCAACGCGGTCGCGGCCCGCACCAGCATCGCCACCGTCGGGATCACGACCTCCCCTTCCGAACCCGAACCCGAACCCGAACCCGGGACCGAGCCAGGGACCGAGGCAGGGACAGGGACCGGCGCGGGCTCCGGCGTCTGGCGGGGCAGGGCGCCGGGGCGCAGGACCCGCCTGGCGGCGTCGGCCGCCGGAACCCCCTGCCTGATCAGCCGGTTCATCTCCTCAAGGCGGCGCAGATCGGCGGAGTCGTAGCGGCGGTGCCCACCGGGGCTGCGGCGGCTCGGGCCGAGGCCGTAGCGCAGGTTCCAGGTGCGCAGGGTCGGGGCGGGCACCCCGAGCCTGCGGGCGACGGCCCCGATGCCATATCCCGGCTCCTGCTCGTCCGTCACCGTCTCACCCCATCCACGGGCCTCTCCCGTACCGGTCTACAGCCTGCCAGTCTCGTCCCCCTGACGATCCCTTCGGACACCCGGCCCCGGCCGGATGCAACCACGCGGGGCGCGGTGACGAAGGTCCCCATGTGATCGAGACCGTCATCGTCCTCTTCACCCGTGACCTGCGGGTACGTGACCATCCGGCGCTGGCGGAGGCGTGCGCCGCAGCGAGCCGGGTGGTGCCGCTGTTCGTGCTCGACCCCGCCGTACGGCAGGGCGGCAGAGCGGCCTTCCTCGCCGAGAGCCTGGCCGACCTGCGCCGATCCCTGCGCGAACGAGGGGGTGACCTGGTGGTCCGGCGGGGCGACACCGTCACCGAGACGATGCGTCTGGCGCGTCAGGTCGGTGCCGGGGCCGTACACGTCAGCGAGGACGTCAGCGCCCTGGCCTCGCGCAGGCAGCGGAGGCTCGCCGAGGAGTGCGAGCGCGCGCGGACGGCCTTCCTGACCTTCCCCGGTGTCACGATCGTGTCTCCCGGCGCCCTGCGGCCCTCCGGCGGCGGTGACCACTACCGGGTGTTCACGCCCTACTGGCGGGTCTGGGCGGAGCACGGCCGCAGGCGGCTGCTGGACGCCCCGCGCGAGGTCGTTCTCCCCGAGGGACTCGATGCCGGGACCCTGCCCGAATCCGGCTCAGGAGGGCCTTTCCCCGGTGGGGAGCGGGCCGCCAGGGAGCGGATGAACACCTGGCTCAGGTACGACGCGGAGAACTACACCGACAGGCGCGACGACCTCGCGGGCGACCGTACCTCACGGCTCAGCCCCTACCTGCGTTTCGGCTGCCTGTCGCCCCTTGAGCTCGAATCGCGGCGGCCCGGTGACGACCTCGTCAGGCAGCTCTGCTGGCGCGACTTCTTCCACCAGGTCACGCGGGCCTTCCCGGGCATCACGCGGGACGACTACCGGCCGCGCGGGCACCGCCGGCGCCACGACGAGGAGGCGGCGAGGGCCTGGCGGGAGGGCAGGACCGGCGTGCCGATCGTGGACGCGGGCATGCGGCAGCTGCTCGCCGAAGGCTGGATGCACGGCCGCGCCCGGATGGTCACCGCGTCGTTCCTGGTCAGGAGGCTGGGTGTGGACTGGAGAGTGGGCGCGGAGCACTTCTTCTCGCTGCTGCTCGACGGGGACGTACCCGACAACTACGGCAACTGGCAGTGGGTCGCGGGGACGGGCAACGACACCAGGCCCAACCGGGTCGTCAACCCGCTCAGGCAGGCGAGACGGTTCGACCCGACGGGGGAGTACGTCCGCCGTCACGTGCCCGAGTTGCGGGCCGTACCGGACGGGGCGGTTCACCGGCCCTGGTGTCTGCCCGGCGGGGTCAAGGGCTACCCGCCACCCCTGGTGGCCGTGGAGTGAGGTCGCGGGCCGTGTTTCGGCCCTGACCGCAAGTGTTGATATGTCGGGAGCGGAACAATTCGTCCGTGCCGTACGTCGCACTGATGTGATGATCTTCGACGGCATCGACGACGACCTGCGCGCGGCCCGCGAGCGGGTACGGCGTCTTGAGCGGCTGACGGCCCAGCGTCAGGGACTGGCCCTGCAACTCGACGAGGTCGGGCGGCTGCTCGCGGAACTTGAGGAACGGCTCGCCGAGGAGGAGGAGGACGTCTCCCGGCTGGAGGCGGGCGGCTTCACGGCGTTCCTGGCGGGGCTCGCCGGTTCGAAGGAGGAGCGGCTCGCCAAGGAGCGGGCCGAGGCGCAGGCCGTACGGCAGCGCCTTGACGGGCAGCGCGGCCGCCTGGGGTGGCTGGAGACGGACATGGCGGCCGTGGAGAGCGGTCTCGCCGAGGTGGGCACGGCGCGCGAGGAGTACGCGGCGCTGCTCGAACGCAAGGAGCGCATGCTGGTCGAGTCGGGCGACCCGAAGGGCAGGGAGCTCACCGACATCTCCCGGCGGCTCGCCGACACCGACGCCGGGCTGCGCGAGCACGAGGAGGCGCGCCAGGCGGGGGGCGGCGCGATCCAGGCCGTGGGTCAGGTCCTGCACAGTCTCGGCAGCGCCCGGGGCGCCTCCCGCTGGGACATGCTGAGTGGCGGCGGAGGCTTCGCCGACATGGTGGAGAACGGCCACCTGCGCAACGCCGATGAGGCGGCCTGGCACGCGCAGCGGGCGCTGGACGTCTTCTCCAGGGAGCTGGCCGACGTCGGGGTGCACGTCAACCCCCAGATGCCCGAGGTGGACACCCGCTGGTTCGCCGACATGTTCTTCGACAACATCATCGTGGACGCGATCAAGCACCAGAAGATCTCCCGTACCGGCGAGGCGGTCGCCGAGATCGCCCAATGGGTGCAGGAGACGGTCGCGACCCTGACCACCAACCACGCCGAGCTGGCGCGTCAGCGCGACCTGCTCATCGCCCGCAGGGAGGAGCTCCTCGC
Source organism: Streptosporangium sp. NPDC001559 (assembly GCF_042893955.1). NCBI lineage: Bacteria > Bacillati > Actinomycetota > Actinomycetes > Streptosporangiales > Streptosporangiaceae > Streptosporangium > Streptosporangium sp. NPDC001559. Next base: position 272,049 of record NZ_JBIAVG010000001.1, on the reverse strand, counting down.
GGGCTGAGAACCCTCATGGGCGCGGGGCCCTGAGAATCGGAGGCCGGGGCGGAAGGTGTGGCGGACATGCTGACGCGACCGGCCAACGGTGACAAGCTCTGGGCTTAAGACATCGCATCGTCTCGGTGGAGGGCAGCATGTCGAACCCCAGTGTGGTTCCGTTCCTTCGTTACCAGGACGCCCCGGGCGCCATCGAATGGCTGGGCAAGGTCTTCGGCTTCCGGCCGTCGGTCACGGTGCCCGGCTCTCACGGGGGCGTGGGATACGCCCGGCTCACTCTGGGGGACGCGGTGATCGTGCTCGCCTCGGTACGGCCCGGCGAGCCCTACCTGCGCAGTGCCCTCGACCTGCCCGCGGTCAGCCAGGGCGTGTTCGTCGTCGTCGAGGATCTTGAGGCCCATTACGAGCAGGCCGTGGCGCGGGGCGCCGAGATCGTGGTCGAGCCCGAGACCACCCCCGAGGGCACCAGGATCTACATGGCCTTCGATCTGGAGGGCCAGCTCTGGGCCTTCGGGGACGGCTTCGAGGTCGACGACTGATCTCAGTGGTCGTGGCCGTGGCCGTGGTGGTCGTGGTCGTCTTCTTCGTCCGAGGGGCCGTCTGAGGGTTCGACCCCCAGCACGGCCTCGCGGGGCTCGACCTGCTCCACGTGCTCGATCAGGCCCAGAACGTGGTCCGGCTCGATGAGCCACTGCAGGGCCGTGGCCCCCGTCTCGTCGGCGGAGACCATCTCCGCCTGTTCCCTGCGCTCGTCGTCGTCCAGGTCGGCGTCGGGGTGGTTGATCTCCTTCAGCGCGGCTTCCTGGAGCCCGGCGAGGTCCTGCACCTCAACGGTCAGCTCGATCGTCAGACGCAGATAGCGTTCGGTGCCCGATTCATCACTCATGGTGGAATCCTAGTGCCCCGACAAGGGACGATCAGACTACGGCAGCTTCCATTCGACCGGTGCCGCGCCCTGCTGCTGCAGCAGGTCGTTGGCGCGGCTGAAGGGGCGGGAGCCGAAGAAGCCGCTGCGAGCCGACAGCGGGCTCGGGTGGGCCGACTCGATGGCCGGGGTCGAGCCGAGCATCGGGCGCAGGGAGCGGGCGTCGCGGCCCCACAGGATCGAGACCAGGGGCTGATCGCGGGCGACGAGGGCCTTGATGGCCTGTTCGGTGACCTCCTCCCAGCCCTTGCCGCGGTGCGAGGCGGGCTTGCCGGGCATGACGGTGAGGACCCTGTTGAGCAGCAGGACGCCCTGGTCGGTCCAGGGGGTCAGGTCACCGTTGCTCGGCATCGGCAGGCCGAGGTCCTCGGTCAGCTCCTTGTAGATGTTGCGGAGGCTGCCGGGGATCGGGCGCACGTCGGCGGCGACCGAGAAGCTCAGGCCGATGGGGTGTCCCGGGGTCGGGTAGGGGTCCTGCCCGACGATCAGCACCTTCACCTGGTCGAAGGGCTGCTGGAAGGCACGGAGCACGTTGGCTCCCGCGGGGAGGTACTGCCTGCCTTCCGCGACCTCCTGGCGGAGGAAGTCACCCAGCTCGGCGATCTTGTCAGCGACGGGTTCCAGGGCCTGCGCCCACCCGGCTTCCACGACTTCGTTCAAAGGACGTGCGGCCATGCCGAAAACCCTATCGAGTTTTGAGACCAGGTACGGCTCGCGTGACGAATCACGCGAGCCGTACCTGACCTGCCCCTGTCGTTATTTCACGGAGCCCGCCATCATGCCCTGCACGAAATACCGTTGGAATGCGAAGAACAGGATTAACGGGATTATCAGCGACAAAAAGGCGCCGGGGGCAAGGATGTCGATATTGGTGCCGAACTGCCGCATCTGAGATTGAAGGGCCTTGGTCATCGGCTGGTTGCCGGTGTCGGCGAAGACCAGGGCGACGAGCAGGTCGTTCCACACCCAGAGGAACTGGAAGATTCCCAGCGAGGCCACCGCGGGTTTGGCCAGCGGGAACACCACGGTCGAGAAGATCTTCCACTCGCCCGCGCCGTCCATCCGCGCCGCTTCGAGCAGCGAGCGCGGGATGCCCGCGAAGAAGTTGCGCAGCAGGAAGATCGCGAACGGCAGGCCGAAGGCCGTGTGGAAGAGCACGACCCCGGCGATGGAGCCGAAGATGCCGAGCGTGCCGTACAGCTTCGCGATCGGGATCAGCGCGATCTGGACCGGCACGACCAGCAGACCGACCACCACCAGGAACAGGGTGTCCCTGCCCCGGAACTCCATCCAGGCGAAGGCGTAGGCCGCCATGGCGGCGATGCCGATCACCAGGACGGTCGTCGGGACGGTGATGAGGACGGTGTTCCAGAACGAGGAGGTGAAGCCGGTCGCCAGCAGGTCCGAGTAGTTCCTGAGGGTCAGCTCGGCCGGCCTGGTCAGGGCCGTCCACCAGCCGGTCGAGTTGTTGGCGGTCTCGTTCCTGATCGAGACCACGAACAGGCCGAGTGTGGGAACCAGCCAGAACAGGCCGATCACCACCATCAGGGCCTGGAGCAGGCCGCCGCCGATCCGGTCGACGGCCCTGCCGAGGGGGCCGCGACTCGGCGCGCCCAGCGCGGGGGTCGTCACTGGTTGTCCCTTCTGAACCGGCGGATGTTGATGATCATGAACGGCAGGACCAGGATCAGCAGGAAGATGGCCAGCGCGCTGCCCAGTCCCTGGTTGCCTCCGCCGCCGAACGAGACCCGCCACATCTCAAGCGCGATCACGTTCGCCTGCGGCTGCACGGAGCCCGGGGCGATCACGAAGACCAGGTCGAAGACCTTGAGCGTATTGATGATCATGGTGACGAACACGACCAGCAGCACGGGGGAGAGCAGCGGAACGGTGATCTTGCGGAACACCTGCCACTCGGTCGCCCCGTCGATGCGGGCCGCCTCAAGCGCGTCACGCGGGATGGACGCGAGCCCGGCCGCGATCAGCACCATGGCGAACCCGGCCCACACCCAGATGAACGCCCCGATGATGGCCGGCGTGATCAGGGTCGGCCCGAGCCAGGAGATGCCGTTGAAGGGCTCCTGGAAGTTCGACGGCGGCAGCCGCAGGAGATAGTCGCCCTGGGGCAGGCCGGCGAATCGGAAGGTCCCGTCGGCCTCGGTGGTCGCCGTCGCCGCGACCGCGTCGCCGCGCACCGCCTCGACCGTCACCCCGGCCAGCGCCTTCTCCGTGCCGTCGACCTGGTTGAGCGTGCCGCCGCCGCCCTGGGTGAAGTCGACCCACACGGTGCCGGTCAGCTCGCCGGGCACCGGCCGCGCCGCCTTGGCCGCCGAGGCGGAGGCGAGCGTCGCGGGCTTGACGCCCACCAGCGGCATCTGTACGGCCTGACCCGGCTTGACGGTCTGCCTGGTCACGACCGCGCCGTCGCGCGGGACGACCGGCGCCGCGTCGTTCTCCCTCGGCCTGGCGTCGGGATAGCCGTGGGAGGGGCCGAAGACTCCCTGGACCGAGGTGATCACGGCGTTGGCCACGCCCCGGTCGGGGTCCTGCTCGTAGACGAGCCTGAAGATGACGCCGGAGGCCATCAGGGAGACGGCCATCGGCATGAAGACGACCAGCTTGAACGCGGTGGCCCAGCGGATCCGCTCGGTCAGCACCGCGAAGATCAGGCCGATCGCGGTGACCATGGCGGGGGCGAACACGACCCAGATCAGGTTGTTCCTGATCGTGGTCAGCGTCGAGGAGTCACTGAAGATCGTGGCGTAGTTCCCGGCGCCGACGAAGGTGTCCCCGGTGGCGTCGAAGAGGCTGCGGAAGATCGAGTAGACGATCGGATAGATCACCAGCGCGCCGAGGACGACCGCGGCGGGAAGCAGGAACACCAGCGCCAGCGTCGGGGAGGGGCCGAGCCTTCCCCGGCGGGCCGGGGGATTCGTGGGATTCGAGGGATTCGGGGAGTTCGGGGGAGGAGCGGGAGCCGCAGACCCCCGGGCCGCGGCTCCCGCCGTCGTGGCCCCCGCTGCCGCCCCGGCCGTCTCCGGCGCGGTGGCGGACGGCGGGGGATCGTCCGCTTGGCCCTGCGGGGTCGCGGGGCCGGGCCCGGGCCCGGGGGAGGCGCCCTCGCCCTCCCGCGGGCCCTGCGGGCCGTCCAACCGGTTGGTCACGGCCGGTCCCCCTACTTCCAGGCCTTCTTGGCCTCGTCCTCAAGCTTGGTCTGGGTCCCCTTGATGTCGGAGGGGTCGCGGACGAAGTCCTGCAGGAGCTTCCACTCGCCCTTGCCCTCGGTGCCGCCGAACGCGCTCGGCGCGAGGTCGGACATGTCGTAACGGACCGCCTCACCGGCGGAGATGATCGTCTGGGCGAGCTTCTTGGTCAGCTCGGCGGGGTAGTTGTCCGGCGAGACGTTGCGGTTGGGTGACAGGTAGCCCGGCAGCTTGGCCCAGATCTCGCCGCCCTCCTTCGAGGCGAGGAACTCAAGCAGGGCCATGCCCCCCTTGGAGTCCTTCAGCGCCACGGCGATGTCGCCGCCGAGCACGACCGGCTCGGTGTCACCGGCCTTGGGGAAGGGGAAGTACTTGGCCTCCTCGCCCAGCTTGGCGCCCGACTGCTCGGCGGAGGTGGCCACGAAGTCGGCCTCGATGACCATCGCCGCCTTGTCCTGGCCGTACACCTGGGTCGCGCAGGTCGGGAAGTCGGTCTGCAGGGCGCCGGAGGGCCCGCCGAGCAGGAACTCCTTCTTGCCGACGATCTGCGCGATCTTCTCAAGCGCGGTGGTCACGGTGGCGTCGGTCCACGGGATCTCGTGCTTGGAGAGCTTGGTGTAGTTGTCCGGCCCGGCGGTCGAGAGGTAGACGTTCTCGAACAGGTCGGTCAGCGTCCAGCCGGAGGCGCCGCAGAGGGCGAACGGGGCGGTGCCGGAGTCGGCGACGGTCTGGGCCGTCTTGACGAGGTCGTCCCAGGTGGCGGGGGGCTGGGCGCCCGCGTCCTGGAACGCCTGGTCGCGGTACCAGACGAGCGACTTGTGCGCGGCCTTGACCAGCACGCCGTAGACCTGGCCGTCGGCGGAGCCGAGTTCCTTCCAGTACGGGGTGTAGTTGTCGTCGATCTGCTTCTGGACCTCGGCGGTGAGCGGCTTGAGGGCCTTCTCCTTGGCGTACTGCTGGACGAGGCCGGGCTGGGGCAGGATCGCGATGTCCGGCGGGCTGCCGCCCTGGATGCGCGGGCCGAGGTAGGCGCCGGTGTCCTCACCGGTCGAGGCGTAGGTGACCTTGGCGCCGGTCTTGGCCTCGAACGCCTTGAGCACCTGCTGGAAGTTCTCCTGCTCCTGGCCCGTCCACTTGGCGGCGACCTCGATGGTCACGCCGTCCAGGGTCTTGGCTCCCGCTGCGGCCGAGGAGGCCGGGGCGCTGTCGCCCGGGGCGGGCGTCGAGGACGCGTTGTCCTGGCTGCCGCACGCGGCGAGCGCGAGCGCCAGGCCCGTCAACGTCACCGTGGCGATGGTCTTACGCATTCTGGCGAACCTCCTGTGCTGACGGAACGGAGATGGGGGGACAGGCGATCGGTGCGGGGGGACCGCCTGTCCCCGGTCCTGGGGTGGTGAGGTGAGGCGTGAGGTACGGCGGACGCCGCGCGGTGGGGATGCCCACGAGCGTCCGCCGAGAACGGAGAGAGACGGAAAGAGACAGAAACAAGGGGGAAGGAAAGGGATGACGACTCGCGGAACGGAGGGGTGACCCCCGTCATCGAGCCCGGATGATCTCGTCGAGCTGACCCTTCATCGAGGTGACGACGTCGCCGCTGTCCTCGTCGAAGGGCGGGGTGAGCGCGTTGGAGACCGCACTGGCGATCACCAGGCTCAGCTGGTTGTAGTTGGCGCTCGTCGGCCTGGGCCGCGCGGACAGCAGGCTGTCCTTGAGCACCGGCAGGTAGGGGAAGCGCTTGATCAGAGCGGGGTCGTCGTAGAGCTCGGCCCAGACGGGGGGGAAGGACCCGTCGGCGAGCACCCGGCGTTCGTTCTCAAGTCCGGTGAAGTAGCGGATGAACTCCAGGGCGGACTTCTGCCGCTTGGAGTAGGCGCTGATGGCGAGGTTGATCCCGCCAAGCGAGCTGGAGCCGGGCCCGTTGAGGCCGGGCAGCCGGGTCACCCCGAACCTGCGGCCGATCGGCGAGGTCGTCGCCGGGCCGTAGGCGTGGGGCCAGTTGCGGGAGAAGGCCAGGCGGCCCTCCTGGAAGGCCAGCCGTGACTCCTCCTCCTTGTAGGAGAGGGACTCGCGGGGGATCCAGCCCTCACGAAGGCCGTCGACCAGGAAGTCGAGCCCGGTCGTGGCCTTGGCGGTGTCCATCGTGACCTGGGTGCCGTCGCGGTTGAGGATCTGCCCACCCGCCGACTGCACGGCCTCGGCGAAGTTGACGGTCAGCCCCTCGTAGGCGAGGAACTGCCCGGCGTAGCCGCCGATGCCGTACCTGTCGTGCAGCGCGCGGGCCTGCCTGCGCAGCTCCGCCCAGGTCGTGGGCGGAGTGAAGCCCTCCTTGGCCAGCAGGTCCTTGCGGTAGTAGAGCAGCCCGGCGTTGCTGGTGTACGGCACGGCCCAGAGCTTGCCCCGGTAAACGGCGGTGTCCGTGACGGACGGCAGGAACCTGTCCAGCGGGAACATGCCGCGTTCGAGCGGCACGATCCACCCGGCGTCGGCGAACTCCGCCGTCCAGACCACGTCCAGACCGAGCACGTCGTAGCGGTCGCTCTTGGCCTGCAGGTTGGCGACCATCTGCGCGCGTTGCTCGTCGGCGGCCTCGGGAAGCTCCAGGAGCGTCGCCTGCTCCGCCGGGTGCGTCTGGTTCCACCGGTCGATCAGCGGTCGCAGATAACCGGTGGTGTCACGGCCCGTCACGAAGGTGAACGGGCCGCTGCCACCGGAACGGTCGGCGTCCTGCGCGACCGCTCCCGAACACCCCGTCACCAGAACGACGACGAGAGTGACGAGAAGGAGGTGGCGCACGATTGCCTCCCTGTTTCCTGGCGGCTACATACATGTTAGGTAGATGCATGCATGTTATGCACAGCGTTAATGTGGACGTCAACGGATAGTCCCGTAACGCTCAGGTAACGAGCATGTCGAGGAGGTGGGGGGTGAGACAGTCGCTGCTGGCGCTCCTCGCGAAGGAACCTGCCCACGGATACGAGCTGAAACAGGCGCTTGAGCAGATCTTCGGCCGGGCTTACCCGTCGCCGAACATCGGGCAGATCTACGTCACGCTCGGCCGCCTTGAGAAGGACGGCCTGATCCGCGCCGTGGACGTCGAGCAGTCGAACCGGCCGAACAAGAAGGTGTACTATCTGACCGCCGCGGGCCGGGACGCCCTGGACGCGTGGGTCGAGGAGCCGACCGAGGGCCCCAGGGTCCGCGACGAGTTCTTCATGAAGCTCGTCCTGGCCCCCATGACCGGCATCGCCGACCGGATGGCGTTGATCAACCGTCAGCGACGCCACTATCTCGGGCTCATGCGCGACCTCAACGAACTCGCCGACCGGACAGACCGGGAGGACTACGTCGCACTCCTGCTGATCGAGGGGGCCATGCTGCACCTGCAGGCCGACCTCGACTGGCTCGAACGATGTCAGGAGGACCTTTCGTGAGCCACCCCCCGGTCGTCCGTACGGTCAATCTGGTCAAGATCTACCAGAACGGCGCCGTGCCGGTGCCCGCGGTGCGCGGGGTCGACCTGGTGGTCGAGCCGGGACAGTTCGTCGCGATCACCGGTCCCTCCGGCTCGGGCAAGTCGACCCTGGTGCACATGCTCGGCGGCCTCGACCCTCGCACCAGCGGGGAGATCTGGCTGGACGGCAAGCGGGCGGACACCATGAGCGAGAGCGCGTGGGCGTTGCTCAGACGCCGGAAGATCGGCTTCGTCTTCCAGTTCTTCAACCTGGTCGCCAACATGACCGTGGCCGACAACGTCGAGCTGCCCGCGCTCCTGGCCGGGGCCTCGGCCCGCGACGCCAGGGAGCGCAGGGAACACCTGCTCGGCGAGCTCGGACTGACCGACCGCGCCGACGCCTCACCCGCCCAGCTCGCCGGCGGTGAGCAGCAGCGGGTCGCGCTGGCCCGCGCGCTGGCCAACAAGCCGAGCCTGCTGCTGGCCGACGAGCCGACCGGCAACCTCGACAGCCGCAACACCCGCGACGTCCTGCGCCTGCTCGGCCAGGTCCACCGCGACGGGCAGAGCATCGTCCTGGTCACCCACGACGCCCGGGTCGCCAGCCTGGCCGATCGGGTGATCACCCTGCTCGACGGCGAGATCGTCGACGACGGAGCCCTGGGAACCGCCCGCCGCCGCCCGAGGGGTACGGCGGGCGACGTCGTCGAGCTGCGGGGATAGCCCGCGTTGTTCCCGAACACACCCCCGAGCGGAGCGGCCACGTGAGCACCCTGCGGGCCTCGGCCAGATGGGTCAGGGCCGATCTGAGGGCACGACGGGGGCAGGCGCTGCTGACCGTGCTCGCCGTCGCCGGGATCGTCACCGCCCTGATCACCGCGGCGACCCTCCTTGAGGACGGGACCAACCCCTGGCGGGGCCTGTTCACCGAGTCCAAGGGCGCCCACGTGTGGATCCACACCAGGGACGCCCCCCAGGTGGCGGAGCTGGCACGCCTCCAGGGGGTGGCCAGGGTCGCCGGGCCGTACCGGGCGGCGCCGGTGATGCTCACCATGAACGGCAGGCGGACGCCGGTCACGCTGCGCGGGATGGAGGCCAGGCCGCCGGACGTGGCCGTGCCGCTGGTCCGCGCGGGACGATGGCTGCGCCAGGGGGACGACGACGGGGTGGTCGTCGAACGGTCCTTCGCCGAGGCTCTCGGCCTGCGGGTCGGCTCCTCGTTCACCGTGACGGCCCTCAACGGGGCGCTGCACCCGCTGAACGTGGTCGGCCTGGCGGACACGGCCGACCAGGGCTTCTACCCGGAGACGACGCCCGGCCTCGCCTGGACCCTCGGCACGACCCTCGTCAAGATCGAGCCCGCGCCCGGCCGCAGCGAGATGGTCACCGGGCTCAGGCTCGCCGACGGCGAGGACACCCTGCCGGTCGTGCACGGCGCGGTCACCCTGCTGGGCGGGCAGATCCAGCGCATGTCCACCTGGCGTGAGGTGCGCGCCTCGATGGAGCTGGACAACCGGCTGCTCGGCCTGCTGCTGGCGCTGTTCGGCGGCGTCGGCATGGTCGCCGCCGCCCTGGCCATCGCGAACGCCGCCGGCGGCCGGGTGCTCGGCCAGATCCGCGACCTGGCCACCCTCAAGTCCCTCGGCTACACCAGGGGCCAGATCTTCGGCCTGCTCATGGCCGAGCACGGCGCCCTCGGCATGATCGGCATCGCCGCCGGACTTGTCTGCGGGCAGCTCGCCTCCTCCTTCGCGCTGCGGGGCGTGCCGATCCTGCCGCTCTCCCCGATGCCCCTGCTGGCCATCACCGCGGGCACCGCCGTGGTCGTCCTCGTCGCGGTGGCTCTGCCCGCCTGGCGCGGCGGCCGTACCGCGCCCATCCCCGCCGCCCCGGCCGCGCCGCTGCGGGGCCGCCTGTCGCGCATGGCCAGGCTCGCCCTCCTCGTACGGCTGCCGCCCGCCCTGGTGCTCGGCACCCGGGACGCCTTCAGCAGGCGGGCACCCGCGTTCCTGAGCATCTTCGGCCTCGCGGTCCCGATGATGATGATCGTGGTCGGGCTCGGCTGCTGGGCCACCCTGGACGACTTCCTGAGCCACCCGGAACGGGTCGGCCAGGCCGCGGCCCTCACCGTCCGCTCGGACCGGCTGCCGGCCGAGGACGTCGCCAGGCTGGCCAGGGCCGACCCGGACGTCGCGGCCGTCTATCCGGGCAGCGAGGTCTCCGCCCTCGAACCCGAGCAGACCAGGAGCGTGCTCGTGCGCGCCGTCGGCACCTCGGCGGATCCGTACCCCTTCTCCGTGGTCGAGGGGCGGATGTTCGCCGCCAGGGGAGAGGCCGTGGCCGGGCAGGGGCTGCTCGACCTGATGGGGGTGCGCATCGGCGACCGCGTCAGGATGACCGTCGGCGGCACACCGCTGATCGTGCACATCGTCGGCCGGGTGATCGAACCCGAGCAGGACGGCGAGGTGCTCTCCCTGGGGCTGGACAGCCTGGCGGCCAAGGACGCCGTGCCGCCGCAGCTCCACAGCCTGGTGCTGAGGAAAGGGGCCGACCCGGCGACGGTCAGGGCACGGCTGCTGGCGGCCTCGGGTGAGGCGCTGGAGGCACGACGGGTGGTCAACCCCGCCGAGCGGCTCTCGGTCATCCGCGGGGTGATCGTGGCGCTGATCGCCGTGCTCGCGCTGCTCGGCCTGGCCAATCTGCTGACCGCCAGCGCCCTGGGACTGCGCGACCACGCGCTCGACCTGGCGGTCCTCAAGGCGATGGGCCTGACCCCGAGGCAGGTCGCCGCGACCCTGGTCACCGGGACCGGCCTGCTCGTCGTGCTGGGCGTCGTCGCGGGAACCGCCGCCGGGGTCTCGGTCGTCGGCGGCCTGATCGACCTTCAGGGGCACAGCAGCGGCGTCGGGGCGGGTATCGGCCGTACGCCCTCCGCGTTCACCCTGGTCCTGGCGGTGCTGGCCGCGATCGGGGCGGCGCTGCTCGTCGCGCTGATCCCCGCGAGAAAAGCGGCCCGCGCCCGGGTGCCCGTCACGGCCCGCTGAAATGCCGACGCCCGCCGCCCGGGATCACCGGACGGCGGGCACGGGACGCGCCTCACAGCGCCTCACAGGGGCGGGGTCACCCCTGCAGGGAGAACCAGTAGAACCCGTGGCCCGGCAGGGTCAGCAGGTAGGGGAGCTCCCCGACGACAGGGAACGGCACGCCGCCCCTGGCCTCGACCGGCGTCATGCCCTCGAAACGACGCAGATCAAGCTCGACGGGCTGGGGGTACTTCGACAGGTTGTTGACGCACAACATGACGTCGTCGCCGTCCTCGCGAATGTAGGACAGCACCGCGGGGTTGCTCGACCACAGCTCGTTGTAGACGCCGGTGCCGAAGACCGGGTGGTTGCGGCGGATCTCCAGCATCCGCTTGGTGAAGTGCAGCAGGGAGGCGGGGTTGTTCTGCTGCGCCTCGACGTTGACCGCCTGGTAGCCGTAGATCGGGTCCATGACGGCGGGCAGGTAGAGCCGTCCCGGGTCGGCGGTCGAGAAGCCCGCGTTGCGGTCGGGGCTCCACTGCATCGGGGTGCGGACCGCGTCACGGTCCTCAAGCCAGATGTTGTCGCCCATGCCGATCTCGTCGCCGTAGTACATGACGGGGGAGCCGGGCAGCGACAGCAGCAGCGCGGTGAACAGCTCGATCTGGTCCCTGTGGTTCTCCAGGAGCGGGGCCAGGCGGCGCCGGATGCCGAGGTAGGCCCGCATCCGCGGGTCCTTGGCGTACTCGGCGTGCATGTAGTCGCGCTCCTCCTCGGTGACCGTCTCCAGGGTGAGCTCGTCGTGGTTGCGCAGGAAGATGCCCCACTGCGCGGTGTCGGGGAGCTTCGGGGTCCTGGACATGATCTCGGAGATCGGCTCGCGGCTGCCGCGCCGTACGGCCATGAAGATGCGCGGCATGAGCGGGAAGTGGAAGGCCATGTGGCACTCGTCGCCGCCGACAGAGGGGTCGCCGAAGTACTCGACGACGTCCTCCGGCCAGCCGTTGGCCTCGGCCAGCAGCACCCGGTCGGGGAAGAGCCGGTCGACCTCGGCGCGGACCTTCTTCAGGTAGGCGTGGGTTTCCGGCAGCCCGGAACAGGCGGTGCCCTCACGCTCGAACAGGTACGGCACCGCGTCCAGCCGGAAGCCGTCGATGCCCAGGTCGAGCCAGAAGCGCAGCACCTCCAGCATGGCCTCCTGAACCGCGGGGTTGTCGTAGTTCAGGTCGGGCTGGTGGTGGAAGAACCGGTGCCAGTAGTACTGCTTGCGGACCGGGTCGTAGGTCCAGTTGGACTCCTCGGCGCCGATGAAGATGATCGGGGCGTCGGGGTAGCCGGTCGGCTCGTCGGCCCAGACGTAGAAGTCCCCGTAGGGGCCCTCCGGGTCGTGGCGTGAGGCCTGGAACCAGGGGTGCTTGTCACTGGTGTGGTTCATCACCAGGTCGGTGATGATGCGCAGCCCGCGCCGGTGCGCCTCCTCGATGAGCTGGATGAAGTCTCCGAGGTCCCCGAAGTCCGGAAGGATCTTCATGTAGTCGGAGATGTCATAGCCCCCGTCGCGCAACGGCGACTCGTAGAGAGGCAGCAGCCACAAACAGTCCACGCCGAGCCACTGGAGGTAGTCCAGTTTCTCGATCAAACCACGCAGGTCCCCGGTGCCGTCGCCGTTGGAGTCCTTGAACCCACGGACGAGCACCTCGTAGAAGACCGCTCGCTTGTACCACTGCGGATCGGCCGAGACGAAATCCTCGGGCACGGAATCCGGGCAGGGGGATGCATTCATCGTGTTCTCGCTCACAGTGAGAAAGGGCAGGACGAAGTCACCGGAGTGTCCGGCTCATGATGTTTGATGACTGCGCTGGGAGGAGCCGTCATCCCCACGTGCTCCATGCCCCGGCGGACCGAATTCGTGGTTCGGTGCCATCCGTTGTGGCGCTTTCTGGGCCGAAGACTACCAGCCGTGTGAGTGCTGCGAAGCCCTCCCAAAGAGGTACCTCTCCCCGGGGGGACGCGGAATCCCGTCAACTTAGCGTCGCCGGCGCGTAATCGTCCGCTCACCCAGTGTTCCCCGGTGTGAAGAACGCGATGATCAGGGCCTGACCTCGGTGGACGACTCGCGCCCTGTACGGTTCCGCCGGAGGTGCCACATGCCCTTGCACACCGGGTTTTCGAGGAAGAAAACCGGCTTCCGACCCCTCCCGCGCCCCGCTCCGGTGGTGGATTCGGACGCTCACCGAGAGTCATGTAAAGGTCGGACGATCCCCTCGCCTGGATATGCCATCAAAAGGCATGAATTTTTACCTTAAAAACACAAGGGGCCGTAAAATCTACATAAAGGGGATCAAGACCAGGGTGGCGTGAGTTCGGTCAGCCGGTTCTCGTAGTCGCCCAGCCACGCTCCGAACAGCACCAGGCTCCGCACCCAGAACCGGTCGTTCCACCCGTTGAACCGAGCCAGGGCGTCCGGTCCCTCGGCGACCACGGCGTGCAGCTGCTCCGAAAGCAGTGTGGGCACCAGCTCCGCGACCCGGCTCAGCATGCGGTGGCCGTACTCCCTGGCGGGGGCGGCGGCCGAACGCAGCGGCACCCGGCGCAGCGGCTGCTTGACCACGTTGGTCGAGGGCAGGGCGGCGACCCGGGGGTTGGCCGCGTGCAGCAGCTCCCGGTAGAAGGCGCCCCGGGCCTTGCGGGCCACGCCGACCGAGAGCGCGGCGTCGAAGAAGGCCGGGTGCATGAACGGAGCCACGAAGGAGACCTCGGGGCCGACCAGGTTGACCGGGGAACGGGCGATGCCCCGCGCCGTCCTGGTGTGCAGGACGGACAGCGGCAGCTCCGCCCGGTGGCCGTTCAGCATCGAGGTCGCCTGGGTGAACGCGGCCCCGACCGAGGAGGCGATCCAGTCCGCGGCCTCCTCGGCCAGGAACGGCACCGACGGGGTGCCGAGCGCCAGCGAACCGAGCAGCGCGGCCTTGCGCTCGGCCTGCGAGGAGGCCTCCAGGGCGGCCCCGCTGACCATGAAGTTCTTCAGCAGCGGGCCTCCGGCGAGCCCGTCGACCAGGGTGCGCCCCGCCCGGTGCACCTCCCTGGCGAAGGGGGAGTACCAGGCGTGGTGCGGGGTGAGGAACTCAAGGCGCCGCGCGACCGCCAGCGCGTCCCCGGGGTAGGCGGCCGGGTCCTGCTCGATCACCCGGTGCGGCACGCCCAGCTCACGGGTGATCGCCTGGGCGAAGGGGATGTCGGTGTCGGTGCCGTCGTCCGGGCTGGTCGTCCACGACTCGACGTCGGCGCCCCTGGTCACCGCCACCGAGCACAGCAGCCGCGAGTCGTAGCCGCCGCTGACCGGCACCAGCAGGGGCCGCCCGTCGAACTCCTTGTAGACGTCGTGCAGGATCTCCAGGATCTCCCCGGCCGTGTGCCCGGCGTCCAGCGGCTCCTCCCGCAGCCACCTGGGGAGCTCCCTGCGGGTCGAGACCCGCCCTGTGGCCCTCTCGAAGACCAGCGCGCCGGCCCCCGCCAGCCGCTTGACCTCGGCGTAGGGAGTGTCGTCCCGCAGCGGGAAGGTCAGCTTGATGATCGAGGCCCAGGCGTCCCAGTTCACCTCGTACGGCGTGCGCGCCAGCGACAGCAGCGGTTCGAGCAGCGAGGAGAAGTAGACCGTGTCCCCGCGCATGACGTAGTAGACGTCGACCAGCCCGAGCCCGCCCGCGTGCAGGACGATCCGCTCGCCGTCGTCCATCAGCCCGGGCGTCTCGAACTCCTCGGCCACGGAGATCCACGACCCCGCCCCGACCGGCCTGCGCTCGCCCCAGGCGAAGGCCCACGTCCGCTCGTCCCGCCGGTACGGCGGCAGCGGCGCGGAGCTGAACAGCGCGGCCTCCGGCGTCCGCAGAGCGGGCCTGACCCGCGGTCCCGCGCTCCGCAGCGTCTCAAGGGCGGCCTCGTCGAGGTGACCGATGCCGCCGCAGACGTACGGCCTCACATTGAACGTCGGCCACTGCACCGTGCTGACTCCTCTGTGTCGCGATTGAGCAAAGGGTATCCTTTGCCCGGCTCAGAAAACGGAGGACGGCGTGGCGGACGAGCAATTGGAAAGCACCCGGCTGGCGTTGCGGGAGGCCATGGCCCAAGGAGAGCGGGCCGCTGAGCTGGCCAGGCTGCTCGCCGCGGCGGAGGCCAGGCTGGCCGAGGCACAGGACGCGACGGCCGAGGTACGAGGTCTCCAGGAGCGGCTGGACGAGGCCGAGGAACGGCTTCAGAAGGTCCAGGCGGCAGAGGAGAAGCTCCGCAAGGACCTGGCCGAGCAGCGCTACCAGGCCGAGGTGGCCAAGTGGAAGCTGTCCTCGGTGCAGGTGGCCCGCTGGTCCAGGCTCGGCGATGCGATCAGGACCGGCAAGAGCAACCCGGTACGGCTGGCCCGCGGGCTGCGCGGAGCAGCCAAGCCCGCCAAGCGCCCCGCGGCGCCCAAACGGCAGCCGATCCCGCAGCGGGCCACCGGCAAGCCGGTCCCCGGCGCCTCCTTCCAGGCGACCACCTCGACCAGGACGGTCGGCGGCGCCTCGGTCAAGCTCAAGCCCTTCCGCGTGCCGACGGGCCCGAACACCCGCCCGCACCTGACCGTCGCCGTCGTGGCCGAGCCGCACGCGGAGGCGCTGCTGCGCTACGAGTGGCGCCAGAGCACCGGCTTCACCCCGCGCGACTTCGCCAGGGTGCTGGCCGCCGAGGTGCCGCACCTGCTGCTGGTCGAGTCGGTCACCACCGGCCCCTGGGCCGAGGAGCTCGCCGGGGCCGGTGAGGGGCTGCGCGCGCTGCTGGCCTGGTGCGCCGAGCGGGGCATCCGCACCGTCTTCTGGCACACCGGGGGCGAGGTGGCCGCCTTCTCCGCCGCGGCCTCGCTGTTCGAGCACATCGTCACCGCACTGCCCAGAAGCGTGGGCGAATGGGGGGCGGCCCTGGCCTCCTGTGAGCCGGAACCGGGCCGTCGCACCCCCTCGCTCGGCCTGCTGCCCTTCGCCGTGCAGCCCCGCGTGCACAACCCGCTGCCGCTGGCCGGAGACCGCTTCGACCGGGTGCTGACCCTGGAGGAGCTGCTCCCGGCGCACCTGTCCTATCCCGACGTGCTCACCTCCTACCGTTGGCCGAAGGCCGTCGACTGCCCGCCGGGCACCGACCCGTGGCGGATGGCCGAGCTGGCCGCCTGCGGCACGCCGATCGCCGCCTCGCCCTTGGCGGCGCCCGCGCAGCCCGCCGAGCCCCTCCCGCTCGGCGCCACACCCGACACCGGCGCCGAGGCCCGCAGGGCGCACGCGGCACTGCGCCAGGCCTACGCCTCGGGCACGATGAGCCAGAAGGTGGACGACCTGCTCGGTGTCGTCGGCCTGCCCAGTGCCCGCGCCACCCTGAACATCTCGGTGATCATGATCGACAGGGGCGACCTCGACCACACCCTCGCCCAGGTCGTGCCGCAGAAGGGCGTCATCCAGCTCGTCCTGCTCTCCGACGCCGAGGACGCCCTGAAGCGGGCCCGCGACGCCATGCCAACCGGGGTCGAGGTCGTGGTCCGTCCCGGCGACCCCGAGCTGACCACGGGCACCATGCTGAACCGGGCCCTCGACCTGTGCCAGGGCGACCTGGTCGCGGTCATGGACGCCCAGGACGTGTACGGCGAGCACTACCTGACCGACCTGGCCCGCGCCTTCCTGTTCACCACCGCCGACATCGTCGGCAAGGCCGCCTACTACGCCCACCTGCGTGACGTCGCCGCGACGGTGCTGCGCCAGCCGTCCGCCGAGTACTCCTACCTGCCCGAGGTCGCGGGAGCCACCCTGCTGGCCCGCCGGGCCGTACTGCGCGGGATCGGGTTCGCCGACGTCTCGGAGGGGTGGGACGAGGTGCTGATGCGGCAGTGCCGTACGGACGGGGTGAAGGTCTTCTCCGCCGACCGCTTCGGCTACGTCCGCATGCGCGACCGTGATCGCTGGCTCCTCGGCTCCGCCCAGCTCGTCGACTACGGCCCCCCGGAACCCCACGCCCTGGCCTGAACCGTACGGCCTGGCGTCGTCCGAGAGGGGATCGTGGCCATTCGAATACTCTGAGTTGCCAAACACGCACTTGGGGCGACATAAGAAATCTATTATGCTGGGGTGCATTGGCAGATAGTCATCGTCTCTGAGGTGCGGGACTGGCTTCATGAGTTGCGGAAGACGGACAGGCGGACGTTGTTGCTGATCGCCGCCGCTTTGGACAGGGTCGCCGAAGAGGGGCCCGGGTTGGGGCGTCCCCTGGTGGACACGCTCCAAGGATCGGCCCTTCGCAACCTCAAAGAGCTGAGGCCCGGCTCCAGGGGGCGGAGTGAGGTGCGGATCCTGTTCGTCTTCGACCCCTGGCGCCAGGCCGTTTTTCTCGTGGCCGGAGACAAGGCCGGCGACTGGAACAGCTGGTACGACACGGCGATCAAGGCGGCGGAGGACCGCTTCGCTCGATACCTTGAGGAGGAGAAACGGTGAGTGATCGGACAACGTGGGAGGAACTGCGTGCCGAGCTCGTCCGCCCTGAGGATGAGCAGGAGGTCGCCCGGTTCCGCGACGAACTTGTGGTCCGCCAACGCGCCTACCAGCTGGCTGAGGCGAGACATAAGTTCGGACTGCGGCAGGAGGACGTCGCCCGGGCGATGGGAGTGTCCCAGGCTCGCGTCTCACAGATCGAGAGCGGTGTGATCAGCGAGGTGGCCACGCTGGCCGCCTACGTGATGGCACTCGGCGGCCAGCTCAAGATCGTTGCAGACTTCGGCGACTCGTCCATGGTGCTCGACATGCCCCGTGGTCGCCGTACAGGTTGACGACGACAGGGCTTCGGCGGCGACACGTCGTTGAGCGCCCGATGGGTTTTCGCGGGGATGGAACCGGTGTGCTCGGGTATCGTGCCTTTCATGTCGAGCCCTGAGGCATCCAGGACGGGGGCTTTCGGTCACCCGTCAGCCCCCTGAACCACTCAAGACCCTGTCCCGCCGTGCGGCGGTGGTGACAGGAGCGGCCGGGCCGCTGACCGCGGTGACGAGACGTCCCATCCGATCTCTCATCACCCCGGGGTTCCTCGATGCCTCTGCCCGTCTACCTGCTCTCCATGGCGATCTTCGCCATGGGCACGTCCGAATTCATGCTCGCCGGTCTGCTGCCGGACATCGCCGCCGACCTCGGCGTCCCGGTCGCGACGGCGGGACTGCTCACCCCGGCCTTCGCCGCCGGGATGGTGGTGGGCGCCCCGCTCATGGCGGGACTCGCGCGCCGGTGGCCACGGCGGGCCGGCCTGCTGTGCCTCCTCGGCCTGTTCCTGGTCACGCACGTCGCCGGTGCCCTCACCGGTGATTTCGCGGTCCTGTTCGTCACCCGGTTCCTCGCGGCGCTCGCCGACGCGGGCTTCCTGGCGATCGCGCTCACCACGGCCACCGGGATGGTGCCCGCCGACCGGAGGGGCCGGGCCCTGGCCGTCCTGTTGGGCGGCATCACGATCGCGACCGTTGCCGGGGTCCCGGGAGGAGCTCTGCTGGGGACGCTGCTCGGCTGGCGTGCCACCTTCTGGGTGGTTGCGGCGCTGTGCGTACCCTCGGCGCTCGGTGTGGCCTTCGGCGTCCCCTCGGGTACGGCGCGGCCTGACGGGCCGGTTCCCGACCTGCGCCGAGAGCTCGCCGAACTACGACGCCCCAGGCTGGTGCTGGTCCTGTCGCTGGGCGCGCTGGTCAACGCCGCGACCTTCGGCACCTTCACCTTCCTGGCCCCGATCGTCACCGGTGTCGCCGGGCTCGGCCCGCTTTGGGTCTCCGTCGTGCTGGTGCTGTTCGGCCTGGGTTCCTTCGTCGGCGTCACCGTCGCCGGGCGGCTGTCCGACCGGCGGCCCGGCCTGGTCGTCGCGGCCGCCGGGTCGTCGCTGCTCGTCGGCTGGGTCGTCCTCGGGCTCACCGCCGCCGACCCGACCGCCCTGCTGGTCCTGGCCTTCGTCCAGGGGGCGCTCTCCTTCGGCCTCGGGAGCACGTTGATCGCGCGGGTGATCCACGAGGCCCCCGGGGCGCCCACCATGGCGGGGTCCTACGCCACCGCCGCCCTCAACCTCGGAGCCGTCGCCGGTCCTGCCCTCGCCGCGGCCACTCTGACCACCGGCTCCGTGGGAACGGGCCCCGTCTGGGCCAGCGGCGCCCTGGTCGCGACCGCGCTCCTGCTGGCCCTGCCGTTCCGCCGGGCTGTCGTCCAGCCCTGAGCCGTTCGGGGCCTTAGGCTGCCGGGCGTGACGGTTGGTCAGCTCGGTGAGGTGCTCGGGGCGCCGCCCGTACCCCGGGGGACGTGGGAGAAGGAGGCGCTGTACGTCTCCGCGGCGGCGCTTCGGGGGCGGGAGGAGCCCGAGGCGCTGGCGGCGCGGGTGCGGGCCCTGCCGGGGGTCGCCGAGGTCCGGGTACGGCCCGGCGGCTTCCTGGAGATCGTGGTCACGGTCCCCGGGGAACTGCTGACCGAGATCGGGGCCGCCGGGGCGGTGGCTCCCTCCCCGGGAACGGGGTCGCCGTGGCCCGACTTCCCCAGGACGTGGCGGAACCCGGGGTTCACGGTCAGATACGCCTGCGTCAGGGCGGCGGCCGTACAGCGTTGGGCGGGTGAGCTGGGGGTCGGGGGTCCGTTCCTGCCCGAGCTGCTGGACGGGCGGCAGGACAGGGCGGTGCTCAGGCTGCTCGCCGAGCTGTACGGCAGGCGCGGCAGCCGTGATCCCGGCTGGGCCGCCTACGCCGAGCAGCTCGCCCTGGCCTACCACGACGCCTTCGAGCACGCCCCGGCGCTGCCCGTCGGGGACGAGGAGCCCACGGCGCTGCACGCGGCCCGGGTACGGCTGGCGCAGGTCGTACGAGAGGTGCTGACCGAGGCGTTGGCCGCAGTCGGCGAGACAGTTCCCGACAGATTGTGATAAATCCGGTAGTTCAGGAAGACCATAAGGGGGACGGGTGGGAACCGGATCACGGCGTCGGGGCATCGTCGGGTGGGTGCCGGTGGTCCTCATCGTCCTGGTGATCGTCGCCGGTGCCGTCTACATCATTACCAACCTGGAAAGACCAGACGAGACCGCACGGGCGGCGGCCGTGGTCACGAAACCCACGGCGACACCCACGGCGACGCCGACCCGGCCCGCGTGGCTGAGGGTCTCCCACAAGTCCTACCGGGGACTCGGCCCCGTGGACGCCCGGTGCGACCTGCCGGAGTCCCTGAGAACCGGTGCCGAGCCCGAACCGGCGTTGCGGGCACTGGCGCTCTGCCTTGACCGCATGTGGACGGACACATTGGCGAAGGTCGGGGTCGACTACGTCAAACCCGAGATACGCCTGATCCGCACCCCGGAGGAGGCGGCCTGCGCGTCGCTCGCCTTCGAGTGGGGCGGGCTCTACTGCTACGGGAAGAACGTGGTCAACGTGATGATCACGGACGGGGAGCCGACGCCCTGGTTCGTGTTCGCGCACGAGTACGCCCACCACGCGCAGTTCACCGGCGCGATCACCGACAGGTGGATGACGCGGCCTATCGACGACGACATTCTTCGCCGCCTCGAACTGCAGGCCGGCTGCCTGGCCGCGGTGACGCTGCGCACCGTGCTGCCGGAGGAGCTGGAATCCGCGCGGAAGACGTACACGTCCTACATCGGACTGGAGGCGGAGCCAGGGAGGGCCGAGGAACTGGCGGCGATTCTGCGCACGCACGGCTCATGGGCCCACTCCGTCGCATGGATGAAGCGAGGGGAGCGCAAGGGAACGGCGGCCTCCTGTGACACCTGGGTCGCCCCCGCCAGACAGGTGTCCTGACGGCGGAACCGTCCACGAGCACAAAAATATCCTCCTATACCCCTAGAAACCGTGAAAAATACGCGGTTTTTAGGATGATCACGTCTCGATACGTGGGCACGCGTCCCATGGGGATCACCGGGTCCGATAGCCTCGATAGGGTGAGTCGATTCGCCCATCCCGCCGGTGACCGGCACGCCGAAGTGCTGCCCGAGGACCGCCCTCCCCACGTACCCGCCGACCTGAACACGCTCGACCCCACGATCTGGCCGCGAACGGCCGGCCGCGTCGACGGTTCGGTGACGATCGGCGGCGCGGACGTCAGGGATCTGGTGGCACGGCACGGCAGCCCGCTCTACGTGGTGGACGAGGAGGACTTCCGCTCCCGCTGCCGCGACTACCGGGAGGCGTTCGCCGGAGGCGAGGTCCACTACGCGGGCAAGGCGTTCCTGTGCCGCGAGGTCGCCCGCTGGATCATGCAGGAGGGCCTCGGCCTCGACGTGTGCAGCGCCGGTGAGCTGGCCGTCGCGCTGAGCGTCGGCTTCCCGCCCGAGCGGATCACGATGCACGGCAACAACAAGTCCCTGGCCGAGCTGGAGAAGGCCGTCGAGGTCGGCGTCGGGCACATCGTGGCCGACTCCTTCGAGGAGATCGCCCGCCTCGGCTTCCTCGCCGACAAGCACGGCAGGCGTCCCCAGGTCATGATCAGGGTGACCGTCGGCGTCGAGGCGCACACCCACGAGTTCATCGCCACCGCGCACGACGACCAGAAGTTCGGCTTCTCGCTGAGCAGCGGAGCCGCGGCCGAGGCGGCCAGGCGCATCCTCGCCCTGCCCCAGCTCGAACTGGTCGGCCTGCACTCCCACATCGGGTCCCAGATCACCGACACCGCAGGGTTCGAGGTGGCCGCGCGCCGCCTGGCCACACTCCTGGTGCAGATCAAGGAGGAGCACGGCGTCGTCCTGCCCGAGCTCGACCTCGGCGGCGGCTACGGCATCCCCTACGTCGAGGGCGACGTCGCCCCCGACGTCAAGGAGATCGCCGACGGCCTGCGGGAGATCGTGACCAAGGTCGCCCATGCCGCGGGGCTGCCCGTCCCCAAGCTGACCGTCGAGCCCGGCCGCGCCATCGCGGGCCGGGCGGGCGTGACCCTCTACGAGGTCGGCACGATCAAGGACGTCGAGGGGCTGCGGACCTACGTCAGCGTCGACGGCGGCATGAGCGACAACATCCGCACCGCGCTCTACGGGGCGGAGTACACCGCGCGGCTCGCCTCGCGCGAGAGCACGGCCGAGCCGATGCTCTCCCGCCTGGTCGGCAAGCACTGCGAGAGCGGTGACATGGTCGTGCGTGACCTGTGGCTGCCGGGAGACCTGGCCACCGGAGACCTGATCGCCGTCGCGGGCACCGGCGCCTACTGCCGCTCGCTCGCCAACAACTACAACTACCTCCCCAAGCCCGCCGTCGCCGCGGTCAGGGCCGGGGAGTCCCGCGTGATCGTCCGCCGCGAGACCGAGGACGACCTCCTGAGGGGACAAGCGTGAAACGATCCGGAAACGAGAAGAGGAGTGCGGCCGCATGGCTCTGAAAGTTGCCCTCCTCGGATGCGGCGTCGTCGGTTCCCAGGTGATCCGGCTGATGCACGAGCAGGCCGACGACCTGGCGGCACGTATCGGGGCACCGCTTGAGGTGGCGGGCGTCGCCGTACGGCGCATGGGCCGCAGGCGGGACACCGACGTGGACCCCGCGCTGTTCACCACCGACGCCGAGGCCCTGGTCACCCGTGACGACGTGGACATCGTGGTCGAGGTGATCGGCGGCATCGAACCGGCCAGATCGCTCATCCTGGCCGCGATGAACAGCGGCAAGTCGGTCGTCTCGGCGAACAAGGCCCTGCTGGCCGAGGACGGCGCGACCATCCACGCCGCGGCCAAGGCCAACAACGCCGACCTGTACTACGAGGCGGCCGTCGCGGGCGCGATCCCGCTGCTCAGGCCGCTGCGCGAGTCGCTCGCCGGTGACCACGTGCACCGGGTGCTGGGCATCGTCAACGGCACGACGAACTACATCCTCGACAAGATGGACTCCTCGGGCGCCTCCTTCTCCGACGCGCTTGAGGAGGCCCAGGCGCTCGGTTACGCCGAGGCCGACCCCACGGCCGACGTGGAGGGCTTCGACGCCGCGGCCAAGGCCGCCATCCTGGCCGGGATCGCCTTCCACAGCCGGGTGACGGCCGCCGACGTGCACCGCGAGGGCATCACCGAGATCACCGCGGCCGACGTGGCCAGCGCCAAGGCCATGGGCTACGTCATCAAGCTGCTGGCGATCTGCTCCCGTTCCGACGACGGGCGTTCCTTCGGCGTCCGGGTGCACCCGGCCATGATCCCCAGGACGCACCCGCTGGCCGGGGTGCGCGAGGCCTACAACGCGGTCTTCGTCGAGGCGCGCTCGGCGGGGCAGCTGATGTTCTACGGCGCGGGCGCCGGTGGGGCCCCCACCGCGAGCGCGGTGCTCGGCGACCTCGTGGCCGTCGGGCGCAACCGCCTGGCCGGGACCAGGGGCCCGGAGGAGTCCACCTACGCCGACCTGGGCGCGCACGCGATGGGCGAGACCGTCACGCGCTACCACGTCTCCCTGGACGTCGCCGACAAGCCGGGTGTCCTCGCCCGGGTCGCCGACATGTTCGCCAAGCAGGACGTCTCCATCCAGACCGTTCGGCAGGAGGGGCACGGCGACGACGCCCAGCTCGTCCTGGTCACCCACCGGGCCAGTGACGCGGCCCTCTCGGCGACCATCGAGGGCCTGCGGGAGATGGACATCGTCCGTGACGTGGTGAGCGTCATGCGTGTCGAGGGTGAGGACGCCTCCTGACGAGGCAGAAGAGCGCCCTTCCCGGTGGTGGGGAGGGCGTCTCCGTCATAGGGGAGGGCGGCCTGTCGTGAGGATCGCGTACCGGCTGGGCGCGTCGGCGGTCGCGCTGGCCGTACTGGCCGGGGCGCTTCCCGCCAGGGCCGAGACCGCCGAGACCGCCGGGAAGGTCAGGACCGTCGTCTCGCTGACCTTCGACGACGGGGACGCCACCCACGTGGCGGCGGCGCGCCTGCTGGAGCGCAGAGGGATGCGGGGAACGTTCTACGTCAACTCCGCGACCGCCGGCCGCGCGGGCAAGCTGACCCGTAAGCAGGTCGTCGCGCTGGCCGAGGCGGGGCACGAGGTCGGCGGCCACACCCTGACCCACGTCCGGCTGGACGAGCTGACCCGTGCCGAGCAGCGCAGGCAGATCTGCGACGACCGCAGGAGACTGCTCGCCTGGGGGCTGCGTCCCGTCACCCTCGCCTACCCCTTCGGCGCGGTCGACGCCCAGGCCAAGAAGGTCGCGCGGGGATGCGGCTACGACGCCGCCCGCACGGTCGGCGGCCTGAGACAGTGGGGCTGCCCCGGCTGCCCGGAGACCGAACCCCGGCGCCCCCGGGACCGGTACGGCATCCGCACCCCGGGCTCCGTCCGTGAGGACACCTCGCTGCGGCAGCTGAGACAGCTGGTCCTCAACGCGGAACGGGCCGGTGGCGGCGTTCTTCCGCTGGTGTTCCACCGGGTCTGCGACGACTGCGGCGTCTACTCGGTGTCGTCGAAGGTTCTGGACGGCTTCCTGGCGTGGCTGGCGGCCCGCGAACGCCGTGGCACGGTCGTCATGACGCTGCGGGACGCGGTCGGCGCCCGCGGCTGACCTTACGGCGGGCCCGTCAGCCCGTCACGGGACGGGTGAGTGTGAGGAAGACGTCGTCGGGGTCGGGGGCGTGGACCGAGAGCCCGTCCACGGCGAGCAACTGGTGGTCGATCCTGTCGAGCAGGGCACGCAGGGAGCCGACACTGCCGTCGTTCGGGACCCGCAGGGTGAACGCCTCGTCGTCGCCGGGCACGCCGCCCAGGACGCGCACGGCCCATTCGAGCTCCTCGGCGTCGGCGAAGCGCAGGTGGGCGTGGCCGCAGGAGGCCAGGTGCCCCAGCTCCCGTGGGGTTCCCTCGGCGACGATCCTGCCCTGGGACAGGACCGCGACCCGGTCGGCCAGCTCGCCCGCGTCCCGTGGGTGCCGCGTCGTCAGGAAGACCGTGACGCCCTCCGCGGCGAGATCACGCAGAACCCGCCGTACGGCACGGCGGCCACTCGGGTCGAGCCCGCCGGTCGGCTCGTCGAGGAGGACCACCTCGGGGGAGCCGACCAGGGCCGTCGCGATGCCGAGCCGGTGCCGCATGCCGCCGGAGTAGGCGGCGACCGGTATTCCTGAGGTCATTCCTGAGACCTCTGTGAGACCGAGGCGGCCGAGCAGGTCGGCGGCGCACCGCGCGGCCTCGGCGTGGTCGAGCCCGCGCCGTCGTGCGACCGTGAGCAGGTTGTCCTCACCGGTGAGCGAGTCGTCCAGGGGGGAGCGGCGGCCCACGTGCTCCCCTGCGATCCGCACCAGGCCTTCGTCGGCCCCGGTCACCCCGGACAGGATCCGGATCACCGTGGTCTTGCCCGAGCCCTCGGCGCCGAGCAGCGCGAAGACCGTCCCCGAGGGGACCTCAAGGTCGACGCCGTCCAGGACGGTCCTGTCGCCGAACGACACGCGCAGCCCGGACGCCGAGATCGCGAAATTATGCATTCTGTCCCTCGTTTCGCCTTTCAGGACTTTCAGGACTTTCAGGACTTTCAGGACTTTCAGGACTTTCAGGAGCGGTGGATCACGACGTCGCCGTAGTGGGTGCGGGCACGCACCTCGACGGTCTCGTCAGAGGGGGCGGGGCCGTCCACGGCCTCCAGGGTGTTGCGCACGCTGCCGTAGGGCGTGCTCAGGTCGAGCCAGGCGGCGGTTCCCTCCCGGATGCCGACCTTCAGCTTGCCGTAGGAGGTCTCCAGGACCACCGACCCGCGTACGGCCTCACCGATGCGGATGTCTCCGGAGACCGTCCTGGCGTCGACGCCGCCCAGCGCGCGGCCCACGGTGATGTCGCCGTAGGCCGTGTTCAGCCGCAGGTCGCCGGTGACCTCGCCGATGGTGATGCCGCCGTTGGCGGTCCTGACCATCGCGGGGCCGTCGATCTCGCCGATCCTGATCTCACCGTTGGAGGTGGTGACCTCGGTGCGCCCGACGGAGCGGATCACCGTGATGTCGCCGTCGGCGGTGTTCAGCCGCAGCTCGCCGGTCTGGCCGAGCCAGATGTCGCCGGAGACCGTGCGCAGCGTGGACTCGCCGAGCCGCCCCTCGCAGTGGAGGTCGGCCATGGCGTTGACGTCGACGCGGGAGCCCTCTGGCAGGTCGATGACGACCCTGACCGAGCCGTCCCACCCGAGCAGCGAGCCGATCCTGGTCTTGGGGGCCTTGACCAGGAGCCTGCCCTGGTCGTACTCGACCCGGGTCTGCTCGGCGGCCCTGATGTCGGCGCCGCCGTGCTCGTCGGCGGGCCGCACGTCGACGACCGTGTCCGCGCGTTCGGCGGCGTTGAGCCGGATGTGGCCCGCCCCGATGTCGATGACGACGAAGATCGGTTCCGGGGTGTCGAAGGTGGGCATGGCGCTCTCTTCCTGACGGTCGGCTACCGCACCCAGCCGGTGTAGCGCCGTTCGCCCCGCTGGGAGACCCGGGGAGGCGGCGAGGGGCGGGCCCCGGCCTCCAGGGCGGCGGAGACGGCGCGGACCAGCCAGGCGTTGACCGACAGCCCCTCCTTGCCCGCCGCCTCCTCGATGCGCGGCTTGAGGTGCTCGGGGACCCGCAGGGAAAGGCGTGTCGTGCCGCCGTCCTCCGCCTCGGGCGAGGTCTGGGCGGGACCCTGGGCGGTGGGCGCCCCGGCCTCGAAGCCCTCCTCCTCGAACGGCCTGGCCACCGGGGGAGGTGTCACCACGAAGTCGGGGTCGCGCCTGCGCAGCCGTACCTCGACGGAGCCGGGGGCGAGGTCGCGGCTGATCTCGTCGGCGGCGGTGGACAGCGCCTCAAGCAGGACGAGCCTGGTGGTCGACTCAAGGGCGGAGGTGAGCTGCCTGGCGGCGGCGCGCACCTCCTCGCCACCTGTCTCCGCGACGACCGTGAGCTCGCGGCGCAGGTGATCGACGTAGGGCGTCAGGTCCATGACGCCACTATGACGCCATGATGGCGTCATGGCAAGTCCGTGGTGGTGTCACCATGGCGCCGTTTCGGGCATGCCAAGGGGAAAGCCAGGCGTGTCAAGGGGAAAGCAGGGGAAGGCGCGAGGTCAGCGCCCGCCCTCGGCGAGACCCCGCAGCCTGCGGGCCGCACGGCGCAGCAGGGAGCGGTCCCGTTCCCTGCGCAGGGCCACGGCTTCGAGGCGGCGCTGCTCGGCCTTCTCCTTCCATCGGGCGGTGGCGCGGTCGCCCTTGGCCGCCTGGGCGCGCAGCGCGCGTAGCTCGGTCTTGAGCGCGGCGACCTGCTGTTTGGCGCGCTCGGCCTCCCGCCCGTGTCTCTCCGCCTCCGCGCGCCAGCGCACGGCCTCCCTGTTACGGGCCGAGGCCCAGGCCGGATAGGCGCGTGAGGCGGGCCGGAACCGCCAGGTCTCGGCGTCCAGCCAGGTCGCGCCGTACAGGTCGGCGATCACGTCGTCCGGGGACTCGCCCTCGGCCGCGACGCGCAGCGCCCTGGCGACGGCCGAGGTCCGTTCGAGACGCGCGGTGACGACACCGGTCTCGTTCTCGTCGAGCGCGACGAGCAGCAGTCCCTCGTCGTCCTTGTCGGCCTGCTCGACCAGCATGGCCAGGCTCTCGGCCCCCGGTACCCACCCCGGGGGGCAGGTGAGCCTGAAGGGAGCGGGAAAGGAGGTCGCGGGGACGCGCTCGGCCAGGCGCACCCGGCCGTCGCCCGCGTACTGCCCGCGCACCAGCCGCAGGTCGAGCAGCGGGTCGTCCAGCGGCGCCCGGCCCTCCTCGCCGGGCGGACGCGCGTCGAGCAGGGCCCACGGGCCGGTCAGCACGACGCTCACGTCGGACAGGGTGCTCGCCAGCGCGCCGTCCACACTCGCCCTGACGTCCTCGAAGGGGGCGTTCGCCACGTCCACGACCACCTCGACGTACGGCACCAGCCACTGGCGGCCCGGGTCGGAGCGCAGATTGCGCCGGTACGGCACACGGTCGGCGATGAACGGCTCGTTGTGCCGTCTGACCTCGGCGGGCCTGCGCATCGCCGTCGTGGTGCCCAGGTGCCAGCACACGGCCTCGGCGTCGGGGACGAAGACCGCGCCGGTCTGGGTGAGCCGGTAGCCCAGCTCGGTGTCCTCGCCGAGCACCAGGGAGGTGTCCAGCCCGCCGGCCTCCTTCAGCAGGGCGGCGGGCAACGAGACCGTCGCCCCCACGTGGACGCGGTGCAGCAGGGGGCTCGGCGCGTCGCGGAGGCCGCGGTGGGCCGCGACGAGCTCGTCGATCCAGTCGTGCCCGTGCTCGGGGTCCTCCACGAAGAGGCCGTGGGCGCCGCCGTCCGCGACGGCTCCGCTGACCTGGGACGGAGCCGGGAGGGGGCCCGTCGCGGCGGTGAAGCGCAGCCTCCCGAGGACCACCAGGTAGTCGGCCAGGTGGTGCCAGCGCATGTGCGCCTCGACGTGTTCGCGGTAGGGGACGATGTCGGCGTCCATCCTGTGGACCACCTCGCCGTCGGCGACGGCCGCACCGGTCTCCATGGCGCCCGCGATGCCCCGCCTGCCCTGGGGGGAGCGGACGATCCTGGTGCGTTCCGGGGCGATCCCGGGGACACGGAGCGGGGGAACGCTTCCGTCGTCCACGACGACCACCTCAAGCAGGTGGGCGGGGTAGGTCTGGGCGGCCAGGGCGGCCAGCGTGAGGTCGAGCCTGTCCTGTCCGCCCCTGGCGGGGATCACCACGCTCACCGCCATGCGCGGCCGCCACGCGCCGGGCGCGGGCGGCTCCAGCACCCCGTAGTCGTTGCCGGGGATCCGCGTGGTCATCCCGCCTCCACGGGCAGTTCCATCAGCGCGCTCGGCCGGAAGCCGCGCCACTGGCGTTTGTTCCTGCGCAGGAACGTGCCGATGGGCTCCCGCCAGGTGTGTCCCGCGGCGTTGCCGCGCCGCAGCACGTATCCCAGCCCCTGGGTGCGGTAGATCTGCCCGCCCGCGCCCTGTACGGCGTGCTGGAACTGGGCGTCGATCGTGCCGGGAAGCGGGCGGAAGCCCCCCACCGCGTGGAAGGCCGAACGCTCGGTGAGGATGGTCCCTCCCGCGATGAAGTTGGTGATCTGCTCGGTGACCTGTTCCCGGTGGACGGTCACCCCGATCGAGGCGAGGTAGACGAACTCGGGCACCATGCCGACCACCTCGGCCCCCGAGTAGGAGTAGGCCAGCAGCAGGTCGGAGACGAAGTCGGGGCCGTACCAGTCGTCGTCGTCCATCTTCAGCAGGAACGCCCCCGACGCCCTGGCCGCGGCCTCGTTGAGCACCGTGCCGAACACGCTCGCCCGGTCCGCCTCGAACACGGTGAGCGGCCTGGCGAAGGACGCCGCCGCCTCCACCACGTCCGGATGTCCGGAGGGGATGCCGTGCAGGGCGAGGATCACCTCGAACTCGGCTCCGCGCTGCCTGGACAGCTGCTCGAACGCGAAACGCACCATCTCGGGACGCCGGGTCGCCAGCAGCACCGAGACCGGCGGGACGGGGGAGGCGGGGGCGCCGAGCTGCTCCCAGCGGGCCCGTACGCCGTGGACGCGCAGCGCCCGCCTGCGCAGCCGTACGCTGTGCTCCTCACGCGTCAGGTCGTCGGCGAGCGCGGTCTCGTCGGCGGAGGTGATCAGCTCGGCGAGGTCCCGGCCGAGCGCGCCCGCCCACGGGGGCACGGTCTCGCAGACCAGCGGAACCCCGGCGGCGGCGAGCCCGGTGACGACCCGCAGCGCGGCGACCGGCCCGCTGTGGCCCCGCCGCCAGTCCACGCGCACCCCTCTGACCCGCCTGATCCTGGTGACGTCCACGTCGGTCACGCAGCCGGACGCGCCGAGGACGGTGAGCGTGCGGCCCTCACAGGTGATCGCCCAGCGGCCCGACTCGACGGACAGGTCGGCCATGCTGAGCGACGGCACGGTGACGAAGCCCATCGGGTTGACCGAACGGTCGTCGACCGGCGGGATGGTCCTGGGCTCCGACAGGTCTCCCAGGCCGCTGCGCAGGATGCCCGCCCCTCCCGGGCGGCCGAGCCGTTCCCAGCTCATCAGCGCGGCGGCCGGGCGGTCGATCGGGGTTCCCGCGCCCTCCCAGGAGGGCGGCTCCTCATCGGTGACGCGCAGGACCAGGTCGGCTCCCGCGGCGCCGAACCGCTCGGGGACCGGGCCCGTCACCTCGGCGGGGGCGGCGTTGGGATCGCCGGGACGCCAGTGGGCGGCTCCGGGGCCCGCCAGCCCGGCGACCGGGGCCGCGACCGCGACCATCCCGTGCCCGCCGAACGCCCTGGCGGTCGCGGCGAGCGTACGGCCTGCGGGCGTGGGCTTGGCGAACCTCGCCTCGACCGCCCAGGCGTCCTTCGCGGGACGGTGCACCCGCAGTTCGGTCAGCGACCGCCAGCGGTGCGCGGGGACGGGGGAGATCACCGGCGCGGTGTACCAGTACGGGGCCTCCTCGACGGCGACCGTGACCCGTGAGGCCGAGGGGAGCAGGGACTGCAGCGCCGCGGCCCTGCGGACGTCGGTCGGCGTCCTGGCGACGATGAGGACCTCTGTCACGCTGTCCTGGGCTCCGGGCAGCCCGCCGAGGTCGCCGTCGAGGTCCGTCACCCGGTACGGCTCCAGGTTTTCGAGGGTGTCGAACCCGGCGTGGCAGACCAGCAGGCCCCGCGCGTCCCGGCCGCCGAGCAGGTCGGTCAGGAACGACATCAGCCCGCCCTCCTGTGCCGGACGGTCGCGATGATCTCGCCGATCGGGCCGCGCCGCCGTTCGCTCCCGGCCTGTTCGGCCCGCTCGCGCGCCTCCTGCGCCTCCCGGCGCAGGCTCCGCACCTCGCTCTCAAGGCGTTCGGCCTCGCGCTGCCACCTGGCCGCCTCCGCCCGCCATCTGGCGGTGTCCCCGGCGACGGGCCGGGGCCGGTCGGCGGGGGTGAAGCCGAACTCCTCCCCGCCAACCCAGAGGGAGCCGAACATCTCGTGCACCAGGTCGTCCGGGTCGTCCCCGGCGACGAGCGCCGCCCTGGCGAAGGCCGAGGTGCGTTCGAGCCTGGCCGCCGTGACCCCGTTCTCCCGCTCGTCGAGCACCACGCTCAGCAGGCCGTACCCCTCGCTCTCCGCGTGTTCGACCAGTCTGGCGAGGGTGTCGGGGCCGAGGGCCCATCCGGCGGGGCAGGTGAGGCGAAAGGGGACGGGGGCCGCCTCGGGGACGGTCTCGGCGAAGGAGACGCGCGGCTCGCCGCCG
This sequence comes from Streptosporangium sp. NPDC001559, assembly GCF_042893955.1. Lineage (NCBI taxonomy): Bacteria > Bacillati > Actinomycetota > Actinomycetes > Streptosporangiales > Streptosporangiaceae > Streptosporangium > Streptosporangium sp. NPDC001559. The sequence continues at coordinate 241,260 of NZ_JBIAVG010000001.1, read as the reverse complement.
TACAGGTTGCGCACCAGGCGAAGGTCGAGCAGCGGCTCGTCGAGGGAGGAACGACGTCCCCGGGGCAGGGCCGACCACGGCCCGGTCACGGTGACGGCGACGTCGGCGAGGGTGCCCGCGAGCGCGGCGTCCACGCTCGTCCTGACCTCCTCGTAGGTGGCCCCGGCCGCGTCCACGACGACGCGCACGTACGGCACCAGCCAGGTCCTGCGCGGGTGGGCGCGCAGCCAGCGCAGGTCGGGGATGAGGTCGGGCAGCACCGACCAGTTGTGCCGGTGCACATCCTTCTCCCTGGTCATGACCGTCGAGGGACCGAGGTGCCAGGCCGTGGCGCGCGGGTCGGGGATGAAGACCGCCCCCGCCTGCGCCAGCCGGAAGCCCAGGTCGGTGTCCTCACCCATGTTCAGCGCGGTGTTCACCCCTCCGGCGGCGCGCAGCAGCGCCAGCGGGAGCGAGGTCGCGGCCCCCGAGTGGAGCAGGTGGGCCCGTGAACCGGCCTCCCGCAACCGCCGGGTCTCGGCGAACCGCTCGGCCCGCCAGGCGTGCGGGGCGGAGACGGGGAAGAGGTCCTCGGCCCGTCCCCGCCGTACGGCCGCGAGGACCTCCTTGGGCCCCGGCGCGTCCCCGGACGGCTCGGGGGTGAAGCGGATGTCGCCGAGCACGACCGTGTACGGGGCCAGGTGGTGCCAGCGCATGTGCGCCTCCACGTGCTCCCGGTCGAGGACCACGTCGGCGTCCACCCAGAGCAGGACGTCCCCGGTCGCCGACGCGGCACCGGTCTGGCGCGCCCAGCCGCGTCCCCAGCGGCCCTCGGGCACCCGGACGATCCGGGTGCGGGCCGGGGCGGGGCCGTCGATCCGCAACGGCGGTTCGCTGCCGTCGTCGGCGACGACCACCTCCGTGAGATGGGCCGGGTAGCTCTGGGCGGCGAGGGAGGCGAGCGTGCGGTCGAGGGACTCCTGGCAGTCGTAGGCGGCGATCACCACGCTCACCCCGAGCCGGGGTTCCCAGTGGCCGGGTTCCGGCGGGGTCAGCGAGCCGTAGTCGTTGTGCCTGACCCTCGGAACCCCTCCGGTGTTCCGGGCGGGGGGAACGGCGACCTGTCCCGTGCCGTCCTCCCCGCCCGTCCTGAGCGCGCCGTCCTCTCCGTCCAGGGACGGGCCGGCCGTACCGGAACCCGCCTCCCGGCGCTCTCGGGCCTCACTCACGCCGCGCCCTCTGGCCTGGCCCGCCAGGGCCCGGCCTCGGCCGCGGCGAGCTTGGGGAGCAGTTCGCTGACCAGCTCCTCCATCTCCCTGCGCCGGGGAACGGCCGTCAGCCGGTCCTCGCCCAGGGAGACCAGGATCGCCCGCAGGTCCTCCTCGTGCCTGCCGCTCTCCTGCCTGAGCAGGGAGACGATCTCGTCGAGCCGTCCGTCCAGCCGTTCGACGGCCGTCCTGACCTTGGCCAGCTCCGCCTCCTGCCGCTTGACCCGGTTGTCGACGCGCTGGGCCTTCCCATCGGTCCTGCGCAGGGTGATGAGGGTCAGCGCCTGGGCGGCCAGCACCGCCACGGCCGCGGCGAGCCCGAGGGCGCCCACGACCGGGACCGCGCCGAGGACCGTGAGCAGGGTCAGCGCGATCACGACCAGCGGGACCGCGATCGTCGTCAGTAGCGTCAATTTTCGGGGCGTGGACATCCGCGCTTACCTTCCGTGCCGCTCTGTCGTTCGTTGCCTGTTCTGTCGGGGGGAGTGTTCGAGGCTATCCACTCCACATGGGTGGATATAGCGATAAACGGTAAACCTCAAGGTTTTTGTGACCTGGGTGAATGCTGTGAGTGACTGTCGGTGAGTGCCCGTGTCAACCTTGGAACGCGCTAGGAAGTGATCTCCCGGCCTCGATATCCTTCGTCGGTGCCCTCCCCCGCCCTTTCCACGTCCCTGCCCGCATCAGGGCCCGTTCCGGTCCTCTCCGCGACCCCGGCGGGCTTCCTGCGGACGGCGAAGGAGGGGATGGCCGAGCTGACGTGGTCCGGCTCCGGATGGCTCGCGGCGGGTGAGCCCGTCGGGGAGCGCCCGGAGGCCGCCGAGATCGACAGGCTCAGGCCGCTGCTCGGCCTGAACGTCGGCTGGCCCGCTCAGGAGGTCCCCACGGACGCGCTCGTCGCGCTCGCCGCCGCCGGGGTCCCGCTGCGCGCCGCCGCCTCGCCCGGGTGGGCCGAGCCCGGCCTGGCCCGCCTGCTGGCGGCCTGGACCCCGGGAGAGCCGGAGGAGAACCCGGCGCCGCACTCGGTGACCGCCCTGCGCAGGGAGGAGCACAGCGTACGGCTGCGCCGCCACGGCCTGTCCCTGCTGGGCGTCCCCTCCCGGGGCACCCCGTCCGTCAGCGTCGTGATGTCCACCATGCGCCCGCACCTGCTCGGCGGGGCGCTCGCCCAGATCGCCGCCCAGCGCCGGGTCGAGACCGAGGTCCTGCTCGGCCTGCACGGCGTCCCGGCCGACCACCCCGAGGTACGGCGCGCGATCGAGGACAGCGGCCTGCCGGTCAGGGTGACCGAGGCGCCCGCGGCCGTGCCCTTCGGCGAGGTGCTCAACCTGACGGCGGCCGGAGCGTCGGGAGAGTACGTCGCCAAGTGGGACGACGACGACTGGTACGGTCCCGAGCACCTGGCCGACCTTCTGCTGGCCAGGGCGTACTCGGGCGCCGACATCGTGGGCACCGCCGCCGAGTTCTTCCACCTGGAGCCCCTGGGCGTCACGGTCCGCCGCACCGACTACACCAGCGAGATCTGGTCCGACCACGTCGCGGGCGGCACGATCCTGAGCGGCAGAGACCTGTTCATACGGACCGGGGGCTTCCCGGCCCTGCCGCGCGGGGTCGACGCGGCCTTCCTGAAGGCCGCGCACGCCGAGGGGGCACGGATCTACCGCACCCACGGCCTCGGCTACGTGCTGCGACGCTCGGTGAGCGCCGAGCACACTTGGCGGCTGCCGCTGGCCCACTTCCTGCGTGTCGCGTCGTACCAGTGGCGCGGCTTCAGGCCGAGCCTGATCCTGGAGGCCTCGTGATCGCGCGGGTCGTGGGCAACGACTACCGGAGCCTCACCCCGCCGGAGCTGGGGGCCTGGACCCCGTCGCTGCGGGTCAGCGTGGTCGTGCCGGCCTACGGCGGCCAGGACAAGCTCGACCTGGTGCTCGCCGGTCTCGCGGGCCAGACCTACCCCTCGGACCTGACCGAGGTCCTCGTGGTCGACAACGGCAGCGACCCGCCGCTGCGCCTGCCCGAGCTGAGGCCCGCGGGCACCCGGCTGATCGCCTGCCCGGTCCCGGGCAGGGCGCACGCGCGAAACGCCGGACTGCGGGCCGCGACCGGCGACGTGGTCCACTGGCTCGACTCCGACGTGGTCCTGGACCGGCGGGCCGTCGAGGCGCACATGCGCTGGCACCACGCGGCGCCGTACCTCGTGGTGACGGGGCGGCTGCGTTTCACGCCCGTGTCGCTGCCCACGGCGCGGGAGGTGGCCGAGGCGCCGGACCTGGCCGAGCTGTTCGAGCCCGCCGAGCCGCACGCCTGGCTGGTCGACCTCGTCGAACGCACCTCGGGCCTGACCGACGGCCGCAGCCGGGCCTTCAGCCTGCACGTCGGTGGCGCGACCTCGGTCAACGCCGCGTTGCTGGCCGAGGCGGGCCCCATGGACACCGATCTCGTCCTCGGCCAGGACACCGAGATGGGCTACCGGCTCGCCCAGGCGGGCGCGGTCTTCGTGCCCGAGCCGCTGGCCCGCGCCTTTCATCTGGGGCCGACCATGCGGATGCGTGACAAGGCGCCGATCGACCGGGTCAGTCACGCCTTCGTCGCCGACCGGATTCCGGCCTACCGCTGGCTGCGCTCCCACCCGGCGCGGCAGTGGAAGGTGCCCTACCTGGAGGTGGTCGTCGAGAGTGACGGCGACCCCGGCTACGACGAGGTCAGGGCGAGTGTGGACGCCGTGCTGGCGGGCACCGTGCCCGACGTCGCGGTCACCGTCCCCGGCCCCTGGGAGCACGCGGGCGTCGAGGGCCGTGCCCCGCTGCGCGACCCCCACCTCGATCTGACGCTGATCCTCGGCCACTACGCGCACGAGGGCCGGGTACGGTTCACCTCGTCGTCCCCGGGACGGCCGGGACGGCCGGAGGAGTCGTCGTGGGGGGCGGTGCCATACCGGCTGCGGCTGCCCGCCGGGTGGACACCGGGGGAGGACACCCTCGCCAGGCTGCTCGACCTGGCGACGGACGGGGGATACGGCCTGGTCAGCGTGCTCCTGGCGGAAGACGCGGAGCGGGGGCTCACCGTCGCCAGGCTGGAGCGGACCGCGGCCTTCGCCCGCGCGGCCATCGTGGTCGCCGACGGCGAGCCGCTCGACGACGCGGTCCAGGACACCTTCGGCACCTTCTGGGCGGACGGGGAGACCTACGGCTTCCTGCGGGAGGCCAGGACCCCGGCCGGGCGCAGGGGGGTCTACCGGGCCAGGTCGGAGGCGCAGGCCGAGATCGCCCGCCTCACCAAGGAGGCCGAGCGGTTGCGCGCCCAGGTGACCCGGTGGCGCGAGGAGGCGGGCCGCTGGCGAAGGAGCGCCGTCGAGCTGCGGCGCGAGGTCGGCACCCTGCGCAAGGAACTGGCCGCGGCCAGGAAGGTCGTCCAGTACGGCCTGCTGTCCTCGGTGAAGCGGGCGATCACCCGTCGCCGTTGACCACCCCGACCCCGCCCAGGAAGTAGGACCCGATCCCCTTGTACGGCACGGTGTCCCCGGGGGCGGGGCGCCACTCGGGCAGGTTGACGATGCCGGGCTCGACCACGTCGAAGCCCTCGAACAGCCGGACGATCTCCTTGCTGGTCCTGGCCACGAACGGTGAGGAGGCCCGGTCGTAGACCTTGGTGACCCCGTCGGCCGCCGCGGGCCTGGCGTCGATGGCGACGTGTGACATGACCAGGTGGCTGCCGGGGGCCATGGCCTCGCGGAACGTCGCGAGGACCCCGCAGGGGTCGTCCTCGTCGGGCACGAAGTGCATGATCGCCAGGAGCAGGACACCGACCGGCCTGTCGAAGTCGATCGCCGCGCGGACGTCCGGGTGCTCCAGGATCTCGCGGGGGCGGCGCACGTCCCCCTCGACGATGGTCACGTTCTCGTTCTTGCCGAGGATCGCCCTGCCGTGGACCAGCACGGTCGGGTCGTTGTCGACGTAGACGACCTTGGCGCCGGGGGCGACCTGGTGGACGTTGTTCTGGGTGGGCAGCCCGGCTCCGAGGTCGAGGAACTGGTCGATGCCCGTCCTGGCGACGAAGTCGACCGTGCGGCGCAGGAAGGCACGGTTCGACCTGGCGCTGTACCTGATCTCGGGGACGACCGTCAGGGCCCGTTCCGCCGCCTCCCGGTCAGCGGGAAAGTTGTCCTTACCGCCCAGATAGTAGTCGTACATGCGTGCAACGTTAGGTATCTGGGTGTTGATGCCTTTTAGTGCCTGATCGGTCACGTGCTGCTCCCCGGTGGAAATATTTCCGGAATTGTCGTGATCATATCGAGTGGTAATGCTGGAGAAGTGATCAGGCGGCTGGCAAGATCGCCGCATGGCCGCCCTCCCCCCGCGCCGTTTCGCCGGGCTTCACCTGTCCGACGGCATCAGCCCAGGCAACCTGGTGGCGTCCATGGTCATGGCGTTCGCCGCGACCATGATCATCACATTCCTGCCCGCCGCCCAGCCGCTCCTGCTGCTCGGTGTGCTCGACGGCCAGGGAGCCGACCAGGGCAGGGTGGTCGCCCTGCTGGCCGCCGCCGCCGAGATCGCGATGATCCTCAGCCTCCCCTGGTACGGCGCGCTCGCCGACCGCTTCGGCAGACGGCCCGTCGTGGTGACCGGGTTCGCGCTGTGCGGCCTGTCCAGCCTGCTGTTCCCCTACGCGGGCAACGTGACCGTGCTCGTCGTGCTCAGGGTCGTCTTCGCCCTGGGCGTGGCGGCCCTCAACGGGATGCTCGCCACGGTCGCCATCGACTACGTCCGCGACCGCTCACGCGGCAAGTCCTACGGGCTGATCGGCCTGTTCAGCGGGCTGGGCGCCATGGTGGCCGTCCTCGGCCTGGTCCGCCTGCCCGCGATCATCGAGAGGAACCTCGGCGGGGACGGAGGCAGGGAGGCCACGGTCGACGCGGCCCGCTACTCGTTCCTGATCGTCGCCGTGATCGTTCTGGCCGTCGCCGCGCTGATGTGGACCACCGTCTCCAGGATCAGGGTGGACGCCACCTCGGCGCGCATCCCACTGGTCCGCCTGGTCAGGGAGGGGTTCACGCTCGCCCGCGACCCCGGGGTGGCGCTGTCGTACGCGGCCTCCTTCGTGGCCCGCGCCGACCTGTCCGTCGTCGCGGCGTTCCTGCCGCTGTGGGTCGTCGTCCACGGCGTCAGAGAGGGCGACATGTCCACCGCTGAGGCCCTGGCCAGGGGCGGGGCCGTGGTCGGCGTCGCGCAGACGGTCGCCACCCTCGGGGCTCCGCTGTTCGGCTGGCTCGGCGACCGGCTGCGCCGCCAGGACGCCGTCCTGGTCGCCCAGGCCCTGGCCGCCGTCGCCTACCTGTCCACACTGCTGGTCGACGACCCGCTCGGCCCGGGCATGATGGCCGTGGCCGCGCTCATCGGCCTCGGCGAGATCGCCGCCATCGTCAGCGCGGGCCCGCTGCTGGCCCAGCAGGTCCCCCCGGCGGTGCGCGCCTCCGCCTACGGCGTGCAGACGCTCTGCGGTGCCGTGGGCATCCTCGTCATCTCCACGGTCGGCGGGATGCTCTTCGGCTCCTGGCGGCCCGCGGCGCCGTTCGCGGTCGCGGGTGTCGCGGGCCTGCTCGTCGTCGCCTTCGGCCTGGCCGTACGGCGGCGCGTCGTCCCTCGCCCGCAGGAGGGGCAGGACGAGACCTCCGCCGTCAGGCCCGCAGTTCCCTGAAGGCCGCTCCCAGCCTGGAACGCAGGGACCGGGTGGCCCTGGAGGCGGAGGACTGGTTCGCGCAGGGCTTGGTGGTCTTGGCCGGGGACGGCCTGGGCGCCTGACGCCGGGGAGCGGGCCAGAACTCCGCCTTCGTGCCGTGCCGTACGCCGTGGGTGGCCTTGATCGAGGTGACGACGTCGTCCGCGCCGAGCAGCCTGGCCCTGCCCAGCGCCTCCGCCCGTTCCAGCGTCGCCGACCCGTCCTCACCGAGATCGACGACGAGCATGCCCGACCGGTCCTCCTGGACCGCGGCGATCATCCGCTCCAGCGTCTCCCTGCCGAGCGGGACCGAGACCGGCCCCGTGTAGCGGAACGGCGTCGGCCCCGGAGTCGGGACGACCTCGTCGGCCAGCCTGATCCGCTCGTCGTGGGCGAAGTGCTCCCGCATCACGCGCAGCTCGAACGACGGGTCGCCGAGCACCGAGTGCCGTCCGGGCGACAGACGCGACCAGGGCGCGACCAGGGTGACCTGGACGTCGGAGACCGAACCTTCGAGCGCGGCGCTCACCGCGGCCCGCACCCGCCTCTCGTCCCCGTCGACGTGGAGGACCACCTCCACGTACGGCACCAGCCACCGTCTGCCCCCGTCCTTGCGCAGGTCACGGCGGAGCGGAACCCGGTGGGCCAGGTAGGGGGCGACGGCCCTGACCGTCCGGTCCCGGTCGACCCGCTGCGCGGGAAGCCCCAGGTGCGCGGCCCTGGCCGCCATGTCCGGGACGAAGACCACCCCGTGGGTGGCCAGCCGGTAGGCGAACTCGGTGTCCTCACCCCTGAGCACGCCGGGATCGACCCCGCCCACGGCGTGGAAGGTCTCCCGCCGCATCGAGACCGTCGGCCCCGTGCACACGTGGTAGGGGTTGCGGCTGCTGCGCAGGCCGTCGGTCCGGGAGATCGTCTGCTCCGTCGAACTGGCCAGCGCGTTCGACAGGTCGAGGACCTCGCCGAGGGAGCCCGCGCGCGCGTGCTCGTAGAGCCCCTCGGGGGAGAGGTCCGGGGGCGGCTCCTCGACGAACCTCTTGGCGCCGATGGTGACCAGGTAGTCGCTCAGGTGGTGCCAGCGGGCCAGCGCCTCGATGTGCTCGGGCCAGACGACCATGTCGGCGTCGAGCCGCTGGATGATCCGCCCCTCGGCCACGGCGGCGCCGGTGTTGAGCGCGTGCGCGATGCCCCAGCCGTCCGAGGCGGAGGAGACGATCCTGGCGCCCTCGGGGGCGATGTCCGGCAGGCGCAGCGGTGGATCGCTGCCGTCGTCGACCACGATCACCTCCATGAGGTGACCGGGGTAGGTCTGCGCGGCCAGGGAGGCGAGGGTGAGGTCGAGCGCGTGCTGCCCGCCGTACGCGGGGACGACCACGCTGACCGACAGGGAGGGAGCCCAGTCGCCCAGTGGCGGCGGATCGAGGGGGGAGTAGTCGTTGTGTCGGATCGGGGGCCGTCCGGTCGCCACTCCGCCCGCCATGTTCCGCCGCTCCTTGTCTGCGTTCCCGCTTCTCAGGACCCGATGACACTACCCACGCTTCCTGAGCGTTTCCTGGGGAGACGCTTGAGGTGTCCAGTTGGTGGACGGCAGATCCCGGTTCAGATCCCATTACCCGTAGACTTGCTGCCTAACACCGCAGGTAGAACGCGCGTGCTGGGAACGCGCGGGAGGAGCAATGATGAGCAGGGCGTGGCGTGGCCTCATCGAGGAGTACCGTGACCGACTTCCGGTCAGCACGGCGACGCCCGTCGTCACGCTGCTGGAGGGCGGCACGCCGCTCGTTCCGGCGCACCGGGTCTCGGCGCTGACCGGCTGCGACGTCTACCTCAAGGTCGAGGGTGCCAACCCGACCGGCAGCTTCAAGGACCGTGGCATGACCATGGCCATCAGCAAGGCCGTCGAGGAGGGCGCGAAGGCCGTCATCTGCGCCTCGACGGGCAACACCAGCGCCTCGGCCGCCGCCTACGCCGTCCGCGCGGGCCTGACCTGCGCCGTGCTCGTGCCCCGCGGCAAGATCGCGATGGGCAAGCTGGCGCAGGCGCTCGTCCACGGGGCCAAGCTGATCCAGGTCGAGGGCTCCTTCGACGACTGTCTCGACATGACCAGGAAGCTCTCCGAGAGCTACCCGATCGCGCTGGTCAACTCGGTCAACCCGTTCCGGCTCCAGGGCCAGAAGACCGCCGCCTTCGAGATCGTGGACGCCCTCGGCGACGCCCCGGACATCCACTGCATCCCGGTCGGCAACGCGGGCAACATCTCGGCCTACTGGATGGGCTACACCGAATACGCCAAGGACGGCGTCGCGACCAGGAGCCCGCGCATGTTCGGCTTCCAGGCCAGCGGCTCCGCGCCGATCGTCAACGGCGCCCCGGTGCTCCACCCGCACACGATCGCCACCGCGATCCGCATCGGCAACCCCGCCTCCTGGCAGCTCGCCGAGGCGGCCCGTGACGACTCGGGCGGCGTCATCCAGGCCGTGACCGACCGTCAGATCGCCGCCGCCTACAAGCTGCTGGCCCAGGAGGAGGGCGTCTTCGTCGAGCTGGCCTCCGCCGCCAGCGTCGCGGGTCTGCTGCAGGCCCACTCTCAGGGCCTGGTCGACCCCGGCCAGCGGATCGTCTGCACGGTCACCGGCAACGGCCTCAAGGACCCCGACTGGGCGATCTCCGGGGCGCCGACCCCGCTGACGATCTCGGTCGACGCCCACGCCGCGGCCCAGGCGCTGGAACTCGCCTGAACCGTCCGTCCGCAGGGCACCTCTCCGACCCGCGTGCCGCGGCGGCCCCGCCGCCGCGGCTCTTCGCGCGCACTCCCGAAGCATCAGGCAGACCGTCCCGCGTCAGGCGGACAGCAGGCAGATAGGAGGAGGGGCCTTCCACGCCCATGGCCACGCCAGGGGCTCGCGCCCCAGATTCTCGATGACCGAACGCACCAAGGTCACCGTCCGGGTCCCGGCGACATCGGCCAACCTCGGGCCGGGGTTCGACACCCTGGGACTCGCCCTCGGCCTCTACGACGAGGTCGAGGCGAGTCTGTTCACCCCGGACGGTTCCCGTACCGGGACGGTGGAGATCGCCGTCTCGGGAGAGGGAGCCGGTGAGCTGGACCAGGGTGAGGGGCACCTCATCGTCAGGACGATGCGCACGACCTTCGAGCGGATGGGCCTGCCGCAGCCGCACGGCATCCGGCTGAACTGTCTCAACCGCATTCCGCACGCCCGGGGCCTGGGCTCCTCCTCCGCGGCGATCTGCGCGGGCGTCCTGGCCGCCAGGGCGCTCGCGGGCACGTCCCCTCTCAGCGACGACGACGTCTTCGCCCTGGCCACCGAGATCGAGGGGCACCCCGACAACGTGGCCCCCTGCCTGGCGGGCGGCCTGACCGTCGCCTGGACGGACCGGTCGAACACGCCGCATATGCTGAAACTGGTTCCGCACGCCGACATCCGGCCCGTGGCCATCGTTCCCCGGCAACGCCTCTCGACGGAGGTCGCGAGGGGACTCCTTCCCGAGAGCGTGCCGCACGCGGACGCGTCCGCGAACGCGGGGCGGGCCGCGCTTCTCGTGGCGGCGCTGACCGTCAGGCCCGAGCGGGAGCTGCTGCTCGCCGCGACCGAGGACCGGCTGCACCAGGACTACCGCGCGCCTGCGATGCCGCGCACGGCGGATCTGGTACAACGTCTGCGCGGCATCGGGGTCCCCGCCGTGGTCTCGGGAGCGGGTCCCACAATTCTTGCGTTTTCCACGGTGGATACGCAGGATTTGATCGCACCGGAAGTGGGTACGGATTGGCTCATCCAGCCACTGGATGTCGAAACCCGCGGTGCCCGTGTTGTCTCTCCCGAGACACGCTGATACCTCTTCGACCTTCAGGGAATAGCTGTGTGCGCTGGTGATGTTAGGCTGGTAGCCGCACCAGGTGCCCCCTTGTTGGGTGCGTGCTTGTCAGCCACACATCGCTGTCTCATTTCCCACACCGTGGGGCATGAGGGCCGCAGTGGCCTCCCCGAATCCGTCGCCTCCGAATGCTCCACATTCGGTTGGGGCAACGAGAGGCGGCGTTTGAGGGGACATGCGCGTTCGAACTACCTCGACATCTGGTTGCCGGTAGCAATCCGGGGGGTGTCCTCCAAGCCCCACCGTCGGCGAATCTCGATGGTGACGGCATGGATGTGCCCTTCCCCGACAGTGGCGGCGGTCCCCAAGGGCCGTCGAGGATCGCGACGTGCAACCCGACCCGGTCTGTCCCACCGGGTCGATCGCACCACCGGGACGATTGGCTGATCATGGCCACGCCCGACCCCTGGGAAGGACCCATTAGTGAGCGACACCACCGAACTCCTCTCCGACGCCGCCGGTGCATCGCCGGCGGCCGGCGACACCCCCACCCGCGCCGCGGCCAAGCCGCGCCGTCGCTCCGGCACCGGCCTGTCCGCCATGGTGCTGCCTGAGCTGCAGGCCATCGCGTCCGGCCTCGGCATCAGCGGGACCGGGCGGATGCGCAAGAGCCAACTCATCGCGGCGATCCAGGAGAAGCAGGGCGTAGCCACAGAGAGCGCCCCGGCTCCCGTCGCGGCCAAGGAGGCCTCTGCGGCTCCCGCTCCCGCCGCCGCTTCGGCCCCCGTGGCCGAGCCGGTCGCCGAGCGTCCGGCCCGCAGCCGGAGGGAACGTTCCCGCGCCGCCGCCCCGGTGGCCGCGGAGCCGGTCGTCGAGCAGGCGCAGCCCGCTCCCGTCGTCCAGCAGGCCCCCGCTCCCGTCGCCGCCGAGCCCGCCGCCGCGGCTCCCGTCGTTGAGCAGCAGGCCGAGCCGGTTCAGGCGGAGACTCGCCCCGAGCGCGGCGAGAGCCGCCGTGAGCGCGGCGACCGTCGGCGCAACGGCGACCGCGGTGAGCGCGGTGAGCGCGGCAACGACAGGCGTGAGCGCGGCGAGGGCCGTCCCGACCAGCGCGCCGCCGACGCGGGTCAGAACCGCGGGGAGCGGTCGAACGACCGCGGTGACCGCAACGACCGCGGCGAGCGGTCGAATGACCGCGGTAACGACCGGGGTGAGCGGTCGAACGACCGCGGTGACCGCAACGACAGGAACCAGCAGAACCGCGGCCCGCAGGACCGCAACGACCAGCACGGTGTGGGCGACGACGACGACCGTCGCGGGCGTCGTGGCCGGTTCAGGGAGCGCAACCGCCGTGGGCGTGACCGCTTCGACAGCAACGAGCCCGTGGTCGGTGACGACGACGTCCTGATCCCGATCGCCGGCATCCTGGACATCCTCGACAACTACGCCTTCGTGCGGACCAGCGGCTACCTGCCGGGCGCCAACGACGTCTACGTCTCACTCGCCCAGATCCGCCGCAACGGCCTGCGCAAGGGTGACGTCATCACCGGCGCGGTGCGTCAGCCCCGCGACGGCGAGCGCCGCGAGAAGTTCAACGCCCTCGTCCGCCTCGACACCGTCAACGGCATGGACCCGGAGCAGGCGCGGCAGCGGCCCGACTTCAACAAGCTCATCCCGCTCTATCCGCAGGAGCGGCTGCGCCTGGAGACCGAGCCGAACATCCTGACCACCAGGATCATCGACCTGGTCGCCCCGATCGGCAAGGGCCAGCGCGGTCTCATCGTCTCCCCGCCCAAGGCGGGCAAGACCATGGTCCTGCAGGCCATCGCCAACGCGATCACCAGGAACAACCCCGAGTGCCACCTGATGGTCGTCCTGGTCGACGAGCGTCCGGAAGAGGTCACCGACATGCAGCGGTCGGTGAAGGGCGAGGTCATCCACTCGACCTTCGACCGTCCCGCTGAGGACCACACCACGGTCGCCGAACTCGCCATCGAGCGGGCCAAGCGCCTGGTCGAGCTGGGTCACGACGTCGTCGTGCTCCTCGACTCCATCACCCGCCTCGGCCGCGCCTACAACCTGGCGGCCCCGGCCTCGGGACGCATCCTGTCCGGTGGTGTCGACTCGACCGCGCTCTACCCGCCGAAGCGCTTCTTCGGTGCCGCCCGCAACATCGAGAACGGCGGCTCGCTGACGATCCTCGCCACGGCGCTGGTCGAGACCGGCTCCAAGATGGACGAGGTCATCTTCGAGGAGTTCAAGGGCACAGGAAACCTGGAGCTCAAGCTCAACCGTCAGCTCGCGGACAAGCGCATCTTCCCCGCGGTCGACGTCGACGCGTCCGGCACCCGCAAGGAGGAGATCCTCCTGGGCAAGGACGAGCTCCAGATCATCTGGAAGCTGCGTCGTGTGCTGCACGCGCTGGACATGCAGCAGGCTCTGGAGCTTCTCCTGGAGAAGATGAAGGAGACCAAGTCCAACGCGGAGTTCCTCCTCCAGGTCAGGACGACGACCGTCAGCTCCGACCGCGACTGACCCACCCGTCCCGTACGGTGAACGCCCCGGCCCCCACGGCCGGGGCGTTCGCCGTTGTCCGGCCCTTGTGAGATCCGTCTCCCCGGGATATCCATACCTCGGGAAGGCACATCGAGGGCGCACCGAGGGCATTCGAAGGGCATTCGAAGGGCACTCGAAGGGCACTGAAAGACACAGTGGGACAGGGCGTGGGGAGGCGCGCATGACGGCCGGGACGGCGCCCACGGCGCGGACACCGCTGAGACTGCGCGTCCCGCTGGGTCCCAACGGCCCGCTGGGCATGTTCGTCGACCCGATGACCTGGCGGGCGCTGCCGTACCTCCTGGGGAGCGTGTTCCACGGCCTGGTCTGTTTCGCCGTGCTGGTCTCGGTGATCCCGTTCTCGCTGACCCTGGCGGTCGCCTGGGTCGGGGCGCCGCTGCTCGCGCTGACCATGGTGGCCTGGCGTGGCGCGGCGATGCTCGAACGCCGTCTCGTCGGGCTGGCCTTCGGCGTCAGGATCCCCGACCCCTACCGGCCCGGCGGGGGCGGCAACCCGCTGCTGCGCTGCGGAGGGGCGCTCGCCGACCCCGCGACCTGGAAGGACCTGCTGTACCTGCTGCTGTTACCGCTGGTCGGCCTGGTGGAGTTCGTCGTCTCGGCCGCCCTGTGGGCCGTGGCGCTCGCCCTGCTCGTCACGCCGTCGCTGGTGCTGTACGGGGTGACGGAGGTGAGGATCGTCGGTGAGCTGACGGTCGACGGCCCGGCCGGGGCGCTGGCGTGTGTCCCGGCGGGGCTCGGGGTGCTCGTCGCGGCGCTGTACGCGACGCGGGGGATGGCGCGGCTGCACGGGCTGCTGGCCGTGGCGCTGCTCGGCCCGGGAGAGAAGGTCGCCGGCCCGGTCCGGCTGCGCGCCAGCAGGGCACGCGGCGCGGACGCGGCCGAGGCCGAGCGGCGCAGGATCGAGCGTGACCTGCATGACGGCGCCCAGCAGCGGCTGCTGTCGGTGGCCATGGATCTGGGGCGCGCCCAGGTCAAACTGGACAGTGACCCGGAGACCGCCAGGCGGTTGCTCGCCCAGGCCCACGAGGGGGCCAAGGCCGCCATCGCCGAACTGCGCGACCTGGCGCGGGGCATCCATCCGGCGATCCTCACCGACCGGGGCCTCGACGCCGCCCTGTCCGCGCTGGCGGCCAGGGCGCCCGTGCGGGTCGCCGTTTCGGTGGAGATGGCCGAACGTCCTCCGGCGGCCGTGGAGAGCGTCGCCTACTTCGTGGTGGCCGAGGCGCTGACCAACATCGCCAAGCACTCGGGGGCGACCGAGGCCTCGGTCCGGGTCGGCCTGCGCGACCGGCGGATGTCCGTCGAGGTCCGCGACAACGGCTCCGGCGGCGCGCTCGCCCGTCCGGGAGGAGGGCTGGCGGGCCTGGCGGACCGGGCGGCGACCGTTGACGGCGTCCTCGGAGTGGACAGCCCACCGGGCGGCCCGACCGTGATCCGCGCCGAACTCCCCTGCGACTGGTGAACACTTGGACCATGCGCGTGGTGATCGCCGAGGACTCCGTGTTGCTCCGGGAGGGCCTGGCCAGGCTCCTCGATGACGGCGGGATCGAGACCGTCGCGGCGGTCGGCGACGGCCCGTCACTGGTGGCCGCGGTCGCCGAGCACGATCCCGACCTGGCGATCGTGGACGTTCGGATGCCGCCGACCCATCGGGACGAGGGGCTGCGCGCGGCCCTCGAAGCCCGCGCGCTGAGGCCCGCCCTGCCGGTCCTGGTGCTGTCGCAGTACGTCGAGGAGCGTTACGCGGCCGAACTGGCCGGTGGGGGCGCCGCACCGTTCGGCTACCTGCTCAAGGAGCGGGTCGCGGACGTGACCGACTTCCTCGACGCCGTACGCCGGGTCGCGGGAGGAGGGACGGTCCTCGACCCCGAGGTGATCGACCGGCTCCTCGACCGCCACCACACGGGCGGTCCGCTGGGCTCCCTGAGCGGACGGGAGCGCGAGGTCCTGGCCCTGATGGCGCAGGGCCGCTCGAACTCGGCGATAGCCGTCCGGCTGGCGGTCACGGCGGGGGCCGTCGAGAAGCACGTCTCCGGCATCTTCACCAAGCTCGGCCTCGACCCCGCCCCCGGCGACCACCGCAGGGTGCTGGCCGTACTGGCGTATCTGGGGTTGTGAGGTGTTCCCGGCCGGGAACGGCGAAGCGCCCGGCGGTCCGTGCCGCCGGGCGCTTCCGGTCCTCGTCGATCGGTCAGTCCTCTGTACGGCTTGCGCCCGGGGTTGGGGACGCGAGCGGTACAGGTGACGTGAGGCTCGTGGTCAGCGGACGTCCACGAACTCGTAACCGGAGGTGGACCCGGAGGTGGTGCTGTTGCCGGTGACCACGGCGCGCCAGTAGGCGTCGGCCTTGGGCTTGACGACCTTGCTGTACTTACCGCTGCGGTTGGCCTTGGCGATGGCGAAGAACACCCACTTGGTGGAGCCCTTCTTGCGGTAGTAGAGCTCGACGCCCTTGCCGGAGTAGGCCGAGCTGCCCCGGTAGGCGGCGCCGTAGAAGCGGACCGTCTTGCCCTTGCGGACCTTGTTCGCGTTGACGTCGAAGGAGATCTTGGTCTTGGCCTTCTTCTTCTTGGCCTTCTTGAGCTGGACGGTGAAGACGTCGGCCCGCTCGTACTTGATGCTCTCGCTGCCGCGCGTGACGGTTACGTCGAGGGTCCAGGAGCCGGTGTTGAAGTCACTGTCGAACCAGGTGTCCTGGTACCACGAGTTGGCGGAGTTGCCCTTGTCGAGGTTGAGGTCGACGGAGTCGTTGCCGTCGTTGCTGTAGAGGTGGGCGGAGACCGAGGTGGCGCCGCCGAGGACGGTGGCCTTGACGGCGACCTTGGTGTCGTCGTTCGTGGTGACGACGACCGGGTCGGTCACCGAGGCGCCCGCGAGTTTGAGCTGCGGGCCGACCGCGATCTCCTCGACACACGGCTGCGCGCTACCGCGGACGGGGTTGAGCTTGAGCAGCCACTTGCCGTCCTTGTCGTCCTTGGTGACGGTGAACTTACCGGTCACCTTGGCCTCGCCGAGGGCGGCCGACTGCTCGTTGTCCGCGGTGATGGTGGGGGTGACGGGAAGGTCGAGGTCAACCTTCGTACCGGTGGTCGCCCCGGTCTTGACGATCTCCCCACCGAGGGCGGTGATGTCCCGTACGGCCTTGTTGTCCTGGTCCTTCGTCCACTTCCCGTCGGCGCCCTTCTTGAAGGGGTTCTTGAGGGTGACCGTGACGGTGACGTCGTTGTTGTCCTTGAGGGGGACGAACGCCTCGGTCCACTCCACCTTGGAGAACTCGGCGGAGCCGGCGCAGCGGGTGTCCGCACGGGCGCTGGACTGGGCGGACTGGGAAGCGAGGGCTGTGACCGTACCGCTGGCGAAGACGGCTGCCCCCGTCGCGGTCGCCAGAAGCAACCGCATTCCGTTCCTCATCTTTGGGCCCCTAACTCGGGTGAAGATAGTGGTAAAAGTTACGGTTTGGGCACCGGAGCCTAGTGGTACGAATGGGACCCGTCCACACGAACCCGATCATGGCCCCCGGGAATGTCCCGTGGCCTGGGATGGTTGGAGCATCTGGCACACTGGTAGCCGAACCGCAGCGGTTCCGGTTCCCGCCCGCGCGCACCTCGGTGTGCCCAGCGCGTAAGCCTCGAACAGGCGAAAGACAGTGGCGACCCGGCGACCGCGCATTGGAGAGGAACCGAAGGACATGAAGCCCGACATTCACCCGGAGTACGTCACCACCGAGGTGACCTGCACCTGTGGTAACACCTTCACCACCCGCAGCACCGCGAAGTCCGGCGCGATCCACGCCGACGTGTGCTCCGCCTGCCACCCGTTCTACACGGGCAAGCAGAAGATCCTGGACACCGGCGGCCGGGTGGCGCGCTTCGAGAAGCGCTTCGGCAAGAAGACCACGGGCCAGTAGCTCTCATCCCGACGCCGGCCCGGAACGCTCCTCGCCCGCGAGGAGTACCCCGGGTCGGCGTTCGTGGTGATGAGGCAGGTTTCGTCAGGACTTCGAGGAGGACGCACGGTGAATCTCGACGAGCTGCTCAGTGAGTACGCCGAGCTGGAACTCAAGCTCGCCGATCCCACCGTGCACGCCAACCCCACGCAGGCGCGTACGTTCGGCAGGCGCTACGCCGAGCTGACTCCCATCGTCAACACCTACCGCGAGCTCCAGGGGGTCCACAACGACCTGGAGACCGCCAGGGAGCTGGCCTCGGAGGACGAGGCGTTCGCCGAGGAGGCCAAGGAGCTCGAGGCTCGTGTCCCCGAGCTTGAGGAGAAGCTCAGGCACCTGCTGATCCCGCGTGATCCCAACGATGACAAGGACATCATCATGGAGATCAAGGCGGGCGAGGGCGGTGAGGAGTCGGCGCTGTTCGCCGGAGACCTCCTGCGGATGTACCTCAGGTACGCGGAGCGGGTCGGCTGGAAGACCGAGCTGATCGACGCCACCCATTCCGACCTGGGCGGATACAAGGACGTCACCGTGGCGGTCAAGGCCAGGGGCGACGACGGCGTGTGGTCGAAGCTGAAGTTCGAGGGCGGTGTGCACCGGGTCCAGCGGGTGCCGGTGACCGAGTCGCAGGGGCGCATCCACACCAGCGCCGCGGGCGTCCTCGTCTACCCGGAGGCCGAGGAGGTCGACGTCCAGGTCGACCCGAACGACCTCAGGATCGACGTCTACCGTTCCAGCGGCCCTGGCGGCCAGAGCGTCAACACCACCGACTCCGCCGTACGGATCACGCACATCCCGACCGGTGTCGTCGCCTCCTGCCAGAACGAGAAGAGCCAGCTGCAGAACAAGGAGTCGGCCATGCGCATCCTGCGCGCCCGTCTCCAGGCCATCGCGGAGGAGGAGGCCAACGCCGCCGCCATGGCCGAGCGCAAGTCCCAGATCCGCACCGTCGACCGCTCCGAGCGCATCCGCACCTACAACTTCCCCGAGAACCGCATCTCCGATCACCGCGTCGGCTTCAAGGCTTACAACCTCGACCAGGTGCTGGACGGCGACCTCACGGCTGTGATTCAGTCCCTGCTCGACGCCGAGATGGCGGAGAAGCTCGCAGACCACTCATAGAACGCGCCCATGACCTTTCTGCTGGACGAGATCGCCCTCGCCACCGCCCGGCTCGCCGAGGCAGGTGTGCCGTCGCCACGCACGGACGCCGAGGAGATCGCCGCCTTTGTCCACGGAGTACGGCGCAGCGAGCTGCACAACGTGACGGACGCGGATTTCGACGCGCTGTTCTGGGAGGGCATCGCCCGGCGTGAGGCCCGCGAGCCGCTCCAGCACATCACCGGCCGCGCCTACTTCCGCTACCTGTCCCTCGAGGTGGGGCCCGGGGTGTTCGTCCCGCGCCCGGAGACCGAGGTCGTCGCGGGATGGGCGATCGAGCGCCTGCGGGAGATGGACGTCGCCTCGCCGGTGGTCGTCGACCTCGGCACGGGCTCCGGCGCCATCGCGCTGTCCATCGCGCAGGAGATCGCGCTGGCCATCGTGCACGCCGTCGAGGTCGATCCCGACGCCTACCGCTGGGCCAAGCGCAACATCCTCGAACACGGCCAGGGCCGGGTCCACCTGCACCCCGAAGACCTGGCCGACGCGCTGCCCGAACTCAACGGGCAGGTCGACCTGGTCATCTCCAACCCGCCGTACATTCCGCCGGGTGCGATCCCCAGGGATCCCGAAGTGCGTGACTACGACCCGCGCCGCGCGCTGTACGGCTCGGGCAGCGACGGCCTCGACGAGGTCAGGGCCGTCGAGCGGACCGCGAGGCGGCTGCTGCGCCCCGGCGGGTTCGTCGCCGTCGAGCACGCCGACGAGCAGGGAACCGCGGTATATCTGCTCTTCCCCGAGGACAACGGCTGGCGTGATGTGCGTAGCCGCCAAGACCTGACCCGCAGGGACCGCTTCGTTACCGCCCGTTTCGGCCAAGAGTAGGCAAGAATAGGATGGTTTGCCGTGAGTCGACGTTATGACTGCTCAGACCCTGATCAGCGGGCTATGGGGCTGGCCGACGCGGTAATAGCCATCCCGAAGTACGAGCTCATAGTCTTCCCGACCGACACCGTCTACGGGGTCGGGGTTGACGCCTTCATCCCGCCGGCCGTCACGAAGCTGCTGGAGGCGAAGGGGCGCGGGCGCGACATGCCCCCGCCGGTGCTGGTCGGAACCGTCCGCGCGGCCACGGCCCTGGTGGACAGCCTCGGCCCGTACGGCCAGGACCTCATCGACGCCTTCTGGCCCGGCCCGCTCACGCTGATCTGCCGTGCCAACCGGTCGCTTTCCTGGGACCTGGGCGACACCAAGGGCACCGTGGCCATCAGGATGCCGCAGCACCCCCTGGCCCTCGAACTCCTCAAGCAGACCGGTCCGCTCGCGGTCTCCAGCGCCAACCGCTCCGGAGCCCCCGCGGCGACCACGGCCGCCGACGCCGAGGCGCAGCTGGGCGACTCCGTCGGGGTCTACCTCGACGGCGGCCCGACCGAGGACAACATTCCCTCCACGATCCTCGACCTGACCACGGCGGTGCCCAGGCTGCTGCGCAGGGGCGCCATCCCGGTGGGACGGCTGCGCGGCGTGGTCGGCTACGTGGCCACGGACGGGGACCCAGAACCGGACCTCGAACCTGACACGGCACCGAAGCCGGAGGCCAAGCCCGACCCGGCGCCGGAGGCGAAGCCCGAAGCCGGGGCCGAGGCGAGGCAGGAGACCGGCGCGAAGCCGGATTCCCGCGACTGAACGGTGGATCCGCGCTCCATATCGTGATCCATACAGTCTGATTATGATCGTGACGCCGGGCTGCCCCGCCGGTACCTTGAGGTGGCCGACACTTCCGGGAGACGTCCATGGGCAAGTTAGACGGAATGGACCCCAAGCTGGTCCGTGATCTGCTGTCCGAGGTCCGACAGGCGGCGGAGCGCATGCGGACGACGGAGGGCCGGGTCGCTCGCATGATGAGCGCCGCGGGGCTGTCCGCGCAGTCCACACACCGCCCCGTCCAGGTCGCGGAGTCATGCGACATCATGGTCCGAGACGTCTCCTCCCGGGTCGAACTCCTGGAGAAGAGGGTCAAGCAGGAGGGCGGCTCCCCGGCGGGACAACCGGTGTCGAGCGGTGAGAAGACCGAAGACCACAAGGAGAAGACGTCCGGGGTCGCGGACGCCAGGGGCGAGGCCTCCAAGGAGACGGACGCCAAGGGCGCCGACGCGAAGGATCACGCGAAGCCGGCCGCCCCCAAGACGGAGGACCTCAAGCCCGCCGTACGGCCGGACGACGACCAGAAGCACAAGCCGGACGCGGGACCGAAGGACGGGCATTCGGGTTCCGACACCAAATCCGACCCCAAGCCCGATGCGGGCTCCAAGGGGGACGAGCGATCCCCCAGAGAGGGACATTCGTCCTCTTCCGGTGGTCGTACGGACTCCGACGCCAAGCCCGACGCCGGTTCCAAGGGTGACGAGCGTTCCCCGAGGGACGGGCATCCTGGCCCCGACACCAAGCACGACGCCAAACCTGACGCGAAGCACGACGCGGGTTCCAAGGGTGACGAGCGTTCGCCGAGGGACGGGCATCCGGGTCCCGACGCCAAACACGACGCGGGTTCCAAGGGCGATGAGCGTTCGCCTTCAGGAGACGGGCGTTCCGACACGAAGCCGGACAACCCTTCAAAGGGCGGTGAACGTCCGTCCGGAGACGGGCATTCGTCCTCTTCCGGTGGTCGTACGGACTCGGACGCCAAGCCCGATGCCGGTTCCAAGGGTGACGAGCGGTCTCCCAGGGGTGGGGATTCCCCCTACGGTTCCTATGAGGACGTCGGTTCGGAGAGCGACGAGCGGTCTTTGGGAGAGAGTGACTCCTCCTCGGACGCCAAGCCTGACGCCGGTTCCAAGGGTGACGAGCGTTCCCCGAGGGACGGGGACTCTCCCTATGGGTCCTACGAGGACGCCGGGGACGATTCCTCCTCGGACGCCAAGCCCGACGCCGGTTCGAAGGGCGACGAGCGTTCGCCCAGGAGCGACGGGAAGGTCGACATCCTCGACACCCCGCAGAAGGACCATCCCGACGACGTCGACCAGGCCGGCGGAAGCAAGGCGAAGGTCGTGGAGGTGGACGGGGCGAAGGTACTGCAGATCCCCCTCGAATCGCCCACCGCGGAGCAGGTCAACACGCTGCTCGACCACATAGAGGACGTCCCGCTTCTCGACGCGGCGGACGGAAACCCGGACCCTGGTGGTACGGCCCCGCAGACCTCCGGCCTCCAGACAGGAGACGCGGGCTCCGTTCCGCAGGGAGGCGACGGCAACCCCGGTCTCCACAGTGGCCCCGATGGCCCCGATGGCCCCGGTGGTGCGGACTCCCACCAGGCGGGCAAGGCGGATCCGTACGAAGCGTCGCCGTCGGCCAAACCGGCCCTGCCCATCCCCGACACCGTCGAACAGGCCCTCGACCCCGCCCCCCAGAACACGAGCACTCAGGCCGTCGGCGCCTTCTACGACGGCGGTACGACGGAGCAGACGGGCACCCACGCGGCCGGAACTCAAGCGACGAGCACCCATGCCACGGGTACTCACGCGGTGAACACCCACGCGGCGGGTACCCAGGCGACCGGGACGCACCCCACCGCGACCCACGTGGCCTCCGACGGCGCTCACAAGACGATCGTCAACACCGGGTCCGTTCATCCGGTGGCCCACTCCGCGGACCCGAAGGACGGGGTGCTCGCGCAGTGGGCCAAGGAAGCCGACGGGGCAGGCGGCAAGGGAGGGGCCGACGGGTTCTACGGTGACGACTGGGAGGAAGAAGGGACGTGGAAGTCCACGAGCGCCGGACAGGGTGACTCGCGGGGGGCCGTCCTGCGGGAGGACCCGTCACGGCCGTCCACGCCGTCCGGTCCCGGTGCGGTGAAGTGAACGTGAGGAGTCTGTGATGTTCGTCGACCCGCCCGCCCCACAGCCGTTGCAGCCGGGGGAGACCCCGCCCGTCTCCGGGAGCCCGGGACTGCCCACACCGGACATGGCCGTCTCCTGGGAGTTCAATCCCGACTACCAGCGGCTGGTCATGATGTGGCGGCAGGTGCTGCCAGAGCTTGACGCGTTGACCTCAAGCCTGGACAAGGCCTATCAGATGGCCAGGAGCAAGGACGTCTGGGACGCCCCCGTCTCCGGACGCTACGTGGAGGATATGGCCGAGTGGCGCACCCGGCTCGGCCTCTACCGGCAGGCGATCTTGACCTCCATCAGTGATCAGGCGGCCGACACGCCCAGGTGGATACCCGTCAACGCGGGGGCACCGCACGCCTTCTCGTGAGGCGCCCACGGGCCTGCGCCCACGGGGAAACGCTCCCCTGGCGTGGGGCGTAGACGGCGGACAGGCATACAGTGGGGTGAGTCGTCATCCCCGGGATGTGAACCATGGGTGCTGAGCCGTACTACGGGCCCGACTTCGGCCTCCTGCAGAGACAAGATCCCGAGATAGCGCAGGTCCTCGTCGACGAGCTCGAACGGGCCCGCGACGGTGTTCAGCTCATCGCCAGCGAGAACTTCGCCTCGCCCGCCGTGCTCGCCGCGCTCGGGTCGACGCTGACCAACAAGTACGCCGAGGGCTATCCCGGCAGGCGCTACTACGCGGGGTGCGAGGTCGTCGACCGCGCCGAGCGCCTCGCGGTCGAGAGGGCCAGACGACTGTTCGGCGCGGACCACGTCAACGTGCAGCCCCACTCCGGCACCTCGGCCAACCTGGCGGCCTACGCGGCACTGCTCCAGCCGGGCGACACCGTGCTGGCCATGGCGCTGCCGCACGGCGGCCACCTCACCCACGGCTCCCGGGTCAACTTCTCCGGCCGCTGGTTCGGCGTCGTGGCGTACGGCGTGCGCAGGGACACCGAGCTGATCGACTACGACGAGGTCAGGGAGCTGGCACTGCGGCACCAGCCCAAGATGATCATCTGTGGTGCCACGGCCTATCCGCGGCGGATCGACTTCGCGGCCTTCAGGGGCATCGCGGACGAGGTCGGGGCCTGGCTGCTCGCCGACATCGCGCACACCGTGGGGCTGATGGCCGGAGGGGCCATGCCGTCCGCCGTGCCGTACGCGGATGTGGCGACCTTCACCACGCACAAGGCGCTGCGCGGGCCGAGGGGTGGCGGGATCATGTGCACCGAGGAACTGGCGGGCAGGATCGACCGCGCGGTCTTCCCGTTCACCCAGGGCGGCCCGCTCATGCACGCGATCGCGGCCAAGGCCGTCGCCTTCGGGGAGGCGCTCAGTCCCGAGTTCGCCGAGTACACCCGTCAGGTGGTCGCCAACGCCCAGACGTTGACCGACGGATTGGCCGCCGAGGGCATGCGGCCTGTCTCCGGGGGCACCGACAGTCATCTCGCCCTGGTCGACCTGCGGGACACGGGGGTCTCCGGCGCCCTCGCCGAACAGCGGTGCGCCTCCGCGGGCATCACGCTCAACCGCAACGCGATCCCCTACGATCCGGAACCGCCCACGGTGACCTCGGGAATCCGGGTCGGCACCCCCTGCGTCACCACCCAGGGGATGGGAGCCGAGGAGATGAAGGAGATCGCCTCGATGGTGGCGCGGGTCGTCAAGGATCCGGCCGCCGTGGCGGAGACCAGAGAGCGGGCGAGGGAGCTGGCACACGCCCACCAGACATATGCCAGGGAACTATGAGGCGTTCTGTCACGGTTTCCGGTCACAGATGGCCCGACTATCAGAGAAACTAGGTCCGTGCGCGAATACCTACTCATGGCACTGGTCGCGGCGGCGGCCACGTACCTGCTGGTCCCACTGGTCCGCGTGTTCGCCATCCGCATCGGCGCGATGCCGGAGGTCCGTGACCGTGACGTGCACACCGTCCCGACCCCCAGACTCGGCGGCCTGGCCATGTACGGCGGACTCGTCGCCGGCCTGCTGATCGCGAGCAGCCTGCCGTACGCGGGAGGCAAGCTGGGGGAGGAGACCTTCGCGGGCGGCAACACCGCGATCGCACTGATCGCGGCGGGCGGCCTGATCACGCTCACCGGCTTCCTCGACGACTGGTGGGGGATGAGCGCGCTGGTCAAGCTGGCCGGGCAGATCGGCGCCGCGGGCGTCCTGGTGGCCTTCGACGTCACCCTGCCGTGGCTTCCGCTGCCCAACGCCATGGGCGGGCCGTTCGGTCTCGACTCGACGCTCCGCCCGTTGATCACGATCCTGGTCGTGGTCGTCGCGATCAACGCGGTGAACTTCGTCGACGGGCTCGACGGGCTCGCCGCCGGGATCGTCGGTATCGCCGCGATGGCCACATGGGTCTACTCCGTCGTCCTGTCCAGTTACTACGGCAACACCAGCATCAACGTCACGGCGGTCATCGCCTCGGTGCTGATCGGTGTCTGTCTGGGCTTCCTGCCGCACAATTTCCATCCGGCGAAGATCTTCATGGGTGACACCGGGGCGATGCTGCTCGGGCTGGTCCTGTCCTCCACGATGATCACCATCACGCCGCTCGACTCGACCACCATCAACCGCTTCCCGGTCATCCTGCCGCTGCTGGTGCCCGTCGCCATCCTGGTGCTTCCGCTGCTCGACCTGATCATGGCGGTGATCCGGCGCACCTCGAACGGTCTGTCGCCCTTCGCGCCCGACCGGGGCCACCTGCACCACCGGCTGCTGGACATCGGCCACTCGCACCGGCGCACGGTGCTGATCATGTACGCGTGGACGATCCTGTTCGCCTTCACCGTCGTGGCGATGGCCGTGGAGGGGCTCCCGCTTGTGCTGTTCCTGCTGACCTTCCTGCTGGCGGTCGTGGTGCTGGTGGTGATGGCGCTGCCGAGCTGGCGTGCGCGCAGGAACGCGGGGGGAGGCCGCCACGTGCGTTCGGACGCGGAGTCGTCCTCCGTCCACCCGGCACAGCCGTTCCCCGCTCAGCCTCCGTATCCCCCCGGCCCTCCCGGTGCCCCCATGGCCGCACTGGGAGCCCCGGTGGCCTACCCGCCCGCTCCCCAGGTGCCCGGCGTGGGTGAGGACACGGCCGTGCTGTCGGCGCTCCCCGGCCCCGGTTTCTCCAACCCCGAGACGCTGCCCTGAGGTCGTCCGGCGTCCCCGCCGTGTGTGATCCGTCACTGTACGGCTGGGGCCGGTGTCTCCCCGTGCCCCTTCCGGGGTGTGTGGGGCCCCTGTGAAGCCTCTGCGAAGCCCTGTGAAGCCCTCCCGGAGGGCACGGGGTGCGGGCCAGCGGCCGTCCCGGTGACGGGGACGGCGGTGACCCCCGCGCACGTCCGGTGGCGGGATATCGGACACGGATTCCCGGCAGGGGAAGAACAGAGCGAACACCGAGAAGTGATCTCTTTCTTCGTGAACAGCGGTCGGTCCATCGTGTTTCGGTGGGCGGGGTAGGGGATCCCTTCGATGGGATTGTCGCCATATGCGAGGTGAAGTCTGGATTGTTGCTGGAGTGATCTCCGCGTGGGGTCGATGGGAGGCATGAAAGCCGCAATTCGGATGCGTTCTTCGACGCCGTCGTCCGTCCCGGGCGGGATGCTCTCTCCCGAGGGATGCGAGTCGCTCCCCGCGGCAGAGGTGGAGGGCCGTGCAGAGATCGCTGATCAGGGGCGGGCGGTGCCGTACGCCACGGGAGCGGGGAGGGGCCCGCACCGGCGTCCACGGTGAAATCCGGGGTAAGGTCATGACTCCGTATAACGAATCCCTGCTCCGGGTGCCTCCTTTACTCCTGGCTCGGAAGGCCGTGTTCGATCCCGGTCAGACAGAGCTCGTATTCGTTTGATGTGGCGCATGAGAGGCATTAAGGGAAAACAGTTCTTTTTCCCTGGTTAATGGCGCGGTGAAATCGATTGCGAACCGCGGGAGTCGGAAAAGGTATGCTCGTTCACCGGGATCGGCGGCCTGTATCCACCGGTCCGCGGGGGTCGGGTGAACCGTCAGGGGCGCCGATGGCCCGGCGCGGCCGAATGCGGCTTTCCTGTGGAGGGCGCGCCCGGCCGCCTCGGAGGGCGCCGGGTCGTGCCGGGTCCGGCCGCCGGACACTTCTTGATCGTTTACTTGAAACGGCAGGTAAAGGCGGCCTTCGAGAGCTTGTGATAGCTTTCACTAGCAGGCAGGCGTCATGAACGCATCCTGCGCCGTAGCAATTGCTCGCTTGATAACCGTACCTGGAGCACCGATGCAGGCCAACGATCTCCAAGTTCTCAAAGCCGCCGCGATCCCCACGGCGCTACTGGGGCTGGTCGCCGTTGTCGTCTCCGCGGTCCTCTCGGGCGGCAAGGGGGCACTGGGAGCGGGCATAGGCGTCCTCGTGGTCGGCGCCTTCTTCACGATCGGCCTGCTGGCCGTCGTTTACGCGGCCCGGATCTCACCCACGATGATGATGGCCGCCGCGATGGGCGTCTTCTTCACCAAGATCCTCGCGCTGGTGGTGCTGCTGACCGCCTTCGAGGACACCACCGTGTGGAGCCCGATGGCCTTCGCCCTGACGGTCATCGCGTGCACGATCTGCTGGACGGCCGGTGAGGCGCGCGGCTTCCTGAAACTCCGGATCCTCTACGTCGACCCCGACGCGACGGTGCCCGGCCAGTTCGGGAGCAAGCGATGACAAGTCGCGATCTTCGCAGCCCGTCCCCTAAGCTCGTCATGGCAGACGAGGCGGGACCGGTCACGGTCGGCCCTCCCGGGAGAGAGAACCCTGGAGGCTGGCCCGGTATGACTAGTCAGAGCCCCGCCTGCTATTGTCGCGTGCGCGATAAACATGCGCGATAGACGAAGGTAGAGGAACGTCCTTCGGAGCCATCGAGCCCTGGTCTCCTCACCATCTTCACCCTCCTCGTCCGGCCGGCCTGCATACGGCGCGGCAGCCGGATGACACCCTCTTGACCAATCATCACGACGAAGGGAACGCCGAGTGAGCGCCGCGCTGACGCCTCTCGCCTCCGAGGAGTTCCATGCTCCGGGGCTCGGCATATTCGACTGGCCGCCGCTCGTCGAAGGTCAGGCCTGGTTCAACAAGCCCGCTCTCCTCGCCTTCATCGGCGGATTGCTGGTCATAGCCTTCGCCTTCGCCGCCTTCTCCCGGCCCAAGCTGGTGCCCAGGGGCGTGCAGAACGTCGGCGAACTCGCCTACGAGTTCGTCCGCGAGCAGATCGCCAGGCCGAACCTCGGCAGGGACAGCGACCGGTGGATGCCGCTGCTGTTCACCATGTTCCTCTTCGTGTGGATCATGAACCTGTTCGGCTCCATCATCTTCATCCAGTTCCCGGTGATGTCACGCATCGGTTACCCCGCGGTCCTCGCGATCGGGGTGTGGGTGCTGGTGATGTACCTGGGCATCAAGAACCAGGGCCCCATCAAGTTCTTCACGAACGTGATGTTCCCGCCCGGCCTGCCGACCTGGATCTACTTCCTGGTCGCGCCGATCGAGCTCATCTCCACGTTCTTCCTGCGCCACATCACGCACGCGATCCGGTTGTTCGCCACCATGATGGCCGGTCACCTGATCATCGGCCTGTTCTCCGAGGTCGGCTGGCACTTCCTGTTCGTCCAGCTGACCCCGCTCGGGGCTCCGGTCGGCGTGCTCGGCGTCGTCATGACGATCCTGCTGACGGCCTTCGAGCTGTTCATCCAGGCGCTGCAGGCCTACGTGTTCGCGTTGCTGACCGCCATGTTCATCAACGACGCCCTGCACGCCGCGCACTAAGACTTTTCCCTCTCACCGCCAGAGAACCCCGGTGGACACTCCACTGGTCGATAGAAAAGGAAACCAACCCATGAGTGGTCTGCTCGCCGACGTGACCGGCAACCTCGGTTCCATCGGTTACGGCCTCGCAGCGATCGGCCCCGGCGTCGGCATCGGCATCATCTTCGGTCAGGGTGTGCAGGCCATCGCCCGCCAGCCCGAGGCCTACGGCCTGATCCGCCAGAACATGATCCTGGGCTTCGTGTTCGCCGAGGCGCTCGCGCTGATCGGTATCGCGCTCGCGTTCGTCTTCCGGACCTGAGAAACACCACCCCGCTCTGACGGAAGGCAGCACCCATGTATCTCCTAGCGGCAGAGGAAGCAAGCAATCCGCTTGTGCCCAACGTGGCCGAGATGGTCGTCGGCGGGTTCGCGTTCCTGGTCGTCCTCTTCATCGTCGGGCGTCTCCTGGTTCCCCGTATCCAGAAGACCCTGGCCGAGCGCGTCGACGCGATCGAGGGCGGCCTGAAGCGAGCCGCCGACGCTCAGGAAGAGGCGCAGCGGGCCCTCAAGCAGTACCGCGACCAGCTGGCCGAGGCTCGTCACGAGGCGTCCCGCCTGCGTGAAGAGGCCCGGGAGCAGGGCGCGCAGATCAAGGCCGAGCTCCGCGAGGAGGCGCAGGCCGAGGCCCGTCGTCTCATCGAGGCCGCGCACGCCCAGATCGAGGCCGACCGCCAGCAGGCGTTCGCCCAGCTTCGCACGGAGATCGGCCGCCTGTCGGTCGACCTCGCCGGTCGTATCGTCGGTGAGTCCCTCCAGGACGAGGCGCGCCAGCGCCGTACCGTCGACCGGTTCCTCGAGGAGCTTGAGGCCGGCAGCAGCGCGGCGGTTCGCTGATGCGAGGTCTGAGCAGGGCTTCGCTGGCCGAGGTCGAAGAGCGCTTCAACGCCGTCGCGGGAAGCGCCGACCTCGGCCAGCTGGCCGACGAGCTTTTCGCGGTCGCCGACCTGTTCGACCGTGAGCACGGACTCCGGCGCTATATGTCCGACCCGGCCCGTCCGGCGTCCCAGAAGGCCCAGGCCGTACGGGTTCTGCTGGAGGGCAAGGTCAGCGGTGCCGCCCTGGAGACGGTCATCCAGGCCGTCTCCGTCAGGTGGTCCGGCTCCGGAGACCTGGCCGACGCCCTTGAGCGGCTCGGCGTCGTCGCCGCCTCGGCCGAGGCCGAGGCGCAGAGCAAGCTCGACGACGTCGAGGACGAACTGTTCAGGTTCGGGCGCATCGTCGCCTCGAACCTGGATCTGCAGCGCGTCCTGGCCGACCCCGCCGTCACCGGACAGGCCAAGCAGGAGCTGCTCGGCTCCCTGCTCGACGGCAAGGTCGCCCCCACCACGCTCCGTCTGGTCACGCAGCTTGTGCTGCATCCGCGAGGACGTAGCCTGGACAGAGGGCTGGACGAGTTCGGCAGCCTGGTCGCCGCCCAGAGGCAGCGCCTCGTCGCGGTGGTGCGCAGCGCGGTCGAGCTTTCCGAGGAGCAGAAGCGGCGTCTCGCCACGTGGCTCCGCACCTCGTACGGCCGCGACGTTCACCTGAACGTCGAGGTGGACCCGCGAGTGCTCGGAGGGTTCTCGGTGCGGATCGGGGACGACCTCATCGACACCACGATCGCGGGACGAATCGAAGAAGTCCGCCGCCGGTTGGCCGGCTAGGCGAATAGGGAGACTGAAGAGAGATGGCGGAGCTTACGATCCGGCCGGACGAGATCCGGGACGCGCTTGAGCGCTTCGTCCAGGCGTACGAGCCGGAAGGCGCCGCGCGCGAGGAGATCGGGACCGTCGTCGACTGCGGCGACGGTATCGCCCATGTCTCCGGCCTTCCCTCGGCGATGGCGAACGAGCTGCTTGAGTTCGAGGACGGCACGCGCGGCCTGGCACTGAACCTGGACGTCCGGGAGATCGGTGTCGTTGTTCTGGGCGACTTCAGCAAGATCGAGGAGGGCCAGTCGGTCCGCAGGACGGGCGAGGTCCTGTCCGTGCCGGTCGGCGACGCCTTCCTCGGCCGAGTGGTCGACCCGCTGGGTGTTCCGCTGGACGGCAAGGGCGCCATCGAGTCCGAGGGCCTGCGCGCCCTTGAGCTCCAGGCCCCGTCGGTCGTTCAGCGCCAGCCGGTCAAGGAGCCGCTGCAGACCGGCCTCAAGGCGGTTGACGCCATGACGCCGATCGGCCGCGGCCAGCGTCAGCTGATCATCGGTGACCGTGGCACCGGCAAGACCGCCATCGCCGTGGACACCATCCTCAACCAGCGGGAGAACTGGCTCTCCGGCGACCCCGAGAAGCAGGTTCGCTGCGTCTACGTCGCCGTCGGCCAGAAGGGCTCCACGATCGCGCAGGTCAAGGGCCGCCTTGAGGAGGCGGGCGCGATGGAGTACACCACCATCGTCGCCGCCCCGGCCTCCGACCCCGCCGGTTACAAGTACCTCGCCCCCTACACCGGCTCGGCCATCGGCCAGCACTGGATGTACCAGGGCAAGCACGTCCTCATCGTCTTCGACGACCTGACCAAGCAGGCCGACGCCTACCGCGCCGTCTCCCTGCTGCTGCGCCGACCGCCGGGCCGTGAGGCCTTCCCCGGCGACGTCTTCTACTTGCACTCCCGTCTGCTGGAGCGCTGCGCGAAGCTGTCGAAGGAGATGGGCGCGGGCTCGATGACCGGTCTGCCGATCATCGAGACCAAGGGCAACGACGTCTCGGCGTTCATCCCGACCAACGTCATCTCCATCACCGACGGTCAGTGCTTCCTCGAGACCGACCTGTTCAACTCGGGTGTGCGTCCGGCCATCAACGTCGGTGTCTCCGTCTCCCGAGTCGGTGGCTCCGCGCAGATCAAGGCGATGCGCAAGGTCGCGGGCACGCTGCGTCTGTCGCTGTCGCAGTTCCGTGACCTGGAGGCCTTCGCCTCCTTCGCCTCCGACCTGGACGCGGCCTCCCGCGCCCAGCTGGAGCGCGGCCAGCGCCTGGTCGAGCTGCTCAAGCAGCCGCAGTACGCCCCCTTCCCCATCGAGAAGCAGGTCGTCTCGGTCTGGGCCGGCACCACGGGCGAGCTGGACGACGTCCCCGTCGAGGACATCCGCCGCTTCGAGGCGGAGTTCCTGGACTACGTCTCCAGGGAGAAGAAGGGCGTCTTCGACAGCATCCGCGAGACGAAGGACCTCTCCGACGACACGGTGACCGCCCTCAAGGACGGCATCACCGAGTTCAAGAAGACCTTCGAGACCTCGTCGGGCGAGCTGCTGGTCAACGAGGAGCCGGTCGCCGCGCTGTCCGCGGACGAGGTCGGCCAGGAGAAGATCACCAAGCACGTCCGCTCTGCCGAGAAGAAGTAGCCGATGGGTGCCCAGCTAAGACTGCTGCGGCGGCGGATCAAGTCGGTCAGGTCCACGGCGAAGATCACCCGCGCCCAGGAGCTCATCGCCTCGTCGCGCATCGTCAAGGCGCAGCAGCGTATGCAGGCGGCCGTGCCGTACGAGCGTGAGATCACCCGCGCCGTCACGGGCGTCGTCAGCAACACCAGCAGCGTCGACCACCCGCTGACGGTGTCGAAGGAGCGGCCCGCCAAGGCGGCCGTGCTCATCGTCACCAGTGACCGCGGGTTCTGCGGTGGCTTCAACGCCAACATCCTGCGTGAGGCCGAGGCCCTCGGCACGCTGCTGAAGGGCAAGGGCATCACGCCGGTTCCCTTCGTGGTCGGTCGTAAGGGCATCGCCTGGCACACCTTCCGCGGTCGCGAGATGGGCGGGAAGTGGGACGGCTTCTCCGACAGCCCGTCCTACGGCCACGCCAAGCAGATCGCGGACACGCTGATCGAGGCGTTCTCGGCGCAGGACGGGGTGGACGAGATCCACATCGTCTCGACCGGGTTCGTCTCGATGCTCACGCAGGAGGTCGCGGTCAGGCGGATCCTCCCGCTTGAGATCGAGGAGACCACCGCGAAGCCGGAGACGCCGCTGCCGTACTTCGAGTTCGAGCCCACCGCGGGCGCCGTACTCGACACGCTGCTGCCGCGTTACGTGGAATCGCGTATCTTCAGCGCGCTGCTCCAGTCGGCCGCCTCCGAGCACGCCTCGCGTCGCCGGGCCATGAAGTCGGCGACCGACAACGCCAACGAGCTGATCCGTGTGTTCACCATGCAGATGAACCAGGCTCGCCAGGCCGAGATCACCCAGGAAATCAGCGAGATCGTCGGTGGCGCCAACGCGCTGGCTGACGCCGCAGCGGGGAAAGAGTGAAATGACTGCACAGACTGTTGAGACCGGCGTGGGCCGCGTCGCGCGGGTCACCGGTCCCGTCGTCGACGTGGAGTTCCCCGTCGAGGCGATGCCCGATATCTACAACGCGCTGAAGGTCGACGTCCTCCTCGCGGGGGAGACCAAGACCCTGACCCTGGAGGTCGCCCAGCACCTGGGTGACAACCTGGTCCGCGCCATCTCCATGCAGCCCACCGACGGTGTGACCCGTGGCGCTCCGGTGACCGACACCGGTGCCGCCATCTCCGTGCCGGTCGGCGACGTCGTCAAGGGCCACGTGTGGAGCACCCTGGGCGAGTCCCTGGACGTGCCGACCGCGTCGCTGAAGATCGAGGAGCGCTGGGGCATCCACCGTCCCTCGCCCTCCTTCGACTCCCTTGAGTCGCGCACCGAGATGCTGCCCACCGGCATCAAGGTCATCGACCTGCTCACCCCGTACGTCAAGGGTGGAAAGATCGGTCTGTTCGGTGGCGCCGGTGTCGGCAAGACCGTTCTGATCCAGGAGATGATCCGCCGAGTCGCGCTGAAGTTCTCGGGCACCTCGGTGTTCGCGGGCGTCGGCGAGCGCACCCGTGAGGGTAACGACCTCTGGCTGGAGATGGAGGAGGCGAACGTCCTCAAGGACACCGCCCTCGTCTTCGGCCAGATGGACGAGCCCCCGGGCACCCGTCTGCGCGTCGCGCTCTCCGCCCTCACCATGGCGGAGTACTTCCGTGACGTGCAGAAGCAGGACGTGCTTCTGTTCATCGACAACATCTTCCGGTTCACCCAGGCCGGTTCCGAGGTCTCCACCCTGCTCGGCCGTATGCCGTCCGCGGTGGGTTACCAGCCGACCCTGGCCGACGAGATGGGTGTTCTCCAGGAGCGCATCACCTCGACCCGCGGTCACTCGATCACCTCGATGCAGGCGATCTACGTCCCCGCGGACGACATCACCGACCCGGCCCCGCACAACGCGTTCGCGCACCTCGACGCGCAGACCGTTCTGTCCCGGCCGATCTCGGAGAAGGGCATCTACCCCGCGGTGGACCCGCTCGACTCCACCTCGCGGATCCTCGACCCGCTGATCCTCGGCGAGGAGCACTACCGCGTGGCCCAGGAGACCAAGCGGATCCTGCAGAAGTACAAGGAACTGCAGGACATCATCGCGATCCTGGGTATCGACGAGCTCTCCGAAGAGGACAAGGTCACCGTCAACCGGGCCCGCCGTATCGAGCGCTTCCTGTCGCACCCGATGTACGCCGCCGAGGCGTTCACCGGTCAGCCGGGTGAGTTCGTGCCGCTGGACGAGACGATCGCCTCGTTCAAGGGTCTGTGCGCCGGTGAGTACGACCACCTGCCCGAGCAGGCGTTCTTCATGGTCGGTGGCATCGAGCAGGCCATCGCCAAGGCCAAGGAACTCGCCCGCTAGTCGCCATCGGCACCGGTACGGCCCGGCCGTACCGGTGCCTGGTTCGAAAGGAACTCAGGAAAGTGGCGAAGCTGCGAGTAGGCGTTGTCTCGCCGGAGCGTGAGATCTGGTCGGGCGAGGCCGACATGGTGATTGCCAAGACCATTGACGGCGAGATCGGTATCATGCCTAAGCACGCGCCCGTGCTCGGCGTCCTCGTTGAGGGCGGCGTGCTGACGGTCAAGCGCGGCGGTGGCGAGCCCGACCTCGTCGCCGCGGTCCACGGAGGCTTCCTCTCGGTGGCGGACAACGAGGTGTCGATCCTGGCCGAGCTGGCCGAACTCGGCTCCGAGGTGGACGTCGCCGCCGCCAAGGACGCCCTCCAGCGGGCCCAGGCATCCATCGATGCCAACCAGGAGGACGCCGACGCCGCGATCGAGGTCAAGCGCGCCAGGGCAAGGTTGCGCGCGGCGGGCGAAGAAGTCGGATAAATTCTGCTTCTGAGCGCGGTACCGGTTGTTGGGGGCGGAGACATGGTGGTGCTGGACGTACTCATCGTCGTGGCGCTGCTGGCCGCCCTCCTCGCCTCCCGCGTACTGATCCTGACCCGATCCCGGGGTTCGGTGCTGTGTTGCCTGCGTCCGATGTCGGGAGAACGAGGCTGGCGGGTCGGTGTGGCCCGCTATGCCGACGGTCACCTCAACTGGATTCCGCTCATAGGTCTGCTTCCAAGGCCGCGCCACGTGATCGTGAGGCGCGGCCTTGTCATTTCTGGACGACGCAGGATCGGCTCGGACGAGTTCTACGGCTTCATCGAAGGTGTGACGGCGCTGGAGTGCCGCAACGAGCGTGTGGCGTTCGAGCTCGCGATGGGATACCGGGCGTTGACCGGCTTCGTCGCCTGGCTGGAGTCCGCTCCGCCCAGCGCCCATCTCGACGTGGCCTGACCCTCCTGAGCGAGGGCGGCCCACCCCGGCATGGAAGATGGCCCGGACCTGGTGTGGTCCGGGCCATCCGGCGTTCTCAGGGGAGAACGCGGCCCCGGGGACGTCCCATGAGTGACGGTGCGGGTATGTCACTCATACGGTGCCGTCCAACCGGGTCCAGACGCCGTCATCGAGCCGGCGGCGGCTTTCGCCCGGAGGCGATTCGCCGATGAGGGTGCCGGGGGTTCGCCCGATGACGGGAGCCGACGGGCCTCGCGCGTGCCGGCGGGATCACCGCCGCACACACCCGGCGCCTGTCACGGGCAGGTGGGCTCACCACTCTGCGCGCCGACACTGATCGCGCTCCAGGCGGCCTTGACCGCGTTGAACTCGGCGCACGTGTAGAGGGACTTGGCGGCCTTCAGGGTCGCCACGCGCGCCTTGCCGTGCGTCCAGGGGACGGTCTTGAGGTTGAGGCCGCCCTGGAAGATCCGTCCGGCCTTCTGGACGCCGATGCCGGTCAGGCTCGACGGGCCGGAGCAGACCGGGCTCGCGGGCTTGCCGCCACCGGGGTTGGTGCCCTCGGCGAGCAGGTAGAACCAGTGGTTCTGCGGACCTGCGGCCTTGTGCACCTCGGTGCTGGGGATGGAGGAGCTGTAGCAGTTCGGGTCACCGTTGGTGCTCGGCTTGTACATGTAGCGGATCGGGCCGCTGCCGACCAGGTCGACCTCCTCGCCGACGGTGTAGTCCGGCGGGTCGTAGGCGTTGTTGGCGTAGGCCTCGGTGAGGGCTCCGAAGATGTCACCGGTGGACTCGTTCAGGCCGCCAGCCTCGTTACCGCTGCCGGAGCCGCCGGAGCCGGAGAACTGGAAGATGGCGTGGCCGTACTCGTGGGCGACCACGTCGATCGGGGTGGCCTGCCGGCTGTTCGACTGGTTGTGGCCGAAGTTGGTGTAGGAGCCGTTCCAGAAGGCGTTGACCTGGTTCAGGCCGACACGAGCCGGGAAGGCGCCGCCGCTGCCGTTGAAGCCGTTGCGGCCGAGCCAGTTCTTCAGCAGGTCCCATTCCTTCTGGGCCGCGTAGAGGGCGTCGACGCAGGCGGTCTCCAGGTTGGTGCCGGAGCCGTTACCCCAGGAGTCGGAGCTCTTGGTGTAGGCGGCGCCGTTCTGGCCACCACACTTCAGGCCGGGCCTGGTGCCGTCGGTCAGAGAGTAGGAGCCACCCGAGCCCGAGGTCTGGATGGTGACCGGGTTGCCGTTGTAGTAGCTGTTGCCGGTTCCCTCCTTGACCTCGTCCACCTTGTCGATGACGGCGCCGGTGCGCGCGTCGACGTACACGTGAAGAACACTCTCGGCGTCGCCCGAGCGTCCGGTGATCCCGACCTCCCAGGCCAGCGCCGGGGTCTCGGTCGCCGCGTGGACGACGAGCACCGGCGCGGAGGCGGTCGCGACGGTGGTGAGCTGGCCGCGGGCGGTGGCCGAGGCCGCGTCCGCGCTGACGACGGGGGTGGTGTCCAGGTTGAGCGTGGCCTGCTGCCCGGAGACGACGTCCCGTGCCTGCTCGCCCGTCCGGTCGGTGGCGACGATCACGTCGCCGCCGTAGACGGGAAGGCCCCGGTAGCTGCGCTTGTAGTGCACGTACTGGAGACCGAAGGTGCCCACGACGGTCTTCTCGCGGACGAAGCTGTCTTCTGGAGCCTTGTGCAGTGCCTGGGACTGCGCCACCAGCGCTCTGTCCGCGGTGGCGATCGCACGCTCACTGCTCTGGGCGTCCGGCGGGGCGTAGGCGCCATCGGAGTTCGCGGTGGCCGAAGGGCCGGTGCCGTTCGGCTGGGCGTACGCGCCGGTCGCGCTCGTGAGCGCGGATGTGGCCAGGGCGGCTGCCGCCAGTACGGCGACGCCCCCCAACCTTGTCTTAGACCTCACTACGGATGACTCCTCTCACAAGTCCCACAAAGGGGGGAAGGGACTAGCAGGAGCCCGTGGCCGGCCAGGGCTGCACTAAAGGTGACATGCAACAGATAGATTGACAAGCCTCGTAAAGGCATAGCATTTTCGTATGTCAAGGTAAACGGTAAGTAACGACCACCGGAACCCTCCGTCGCCACCCGTCCACGCTGCGCATGTGTGGTGAGGCGCGTCCAAGGAATGGGAGGTCGCGACCCATGCCGCCTCCTCGGCTTGGCGCGCTGCGCCCGGTCCGTGCGCGGACGGCGGCACGGCGGCCATAACGCGCTGAGAATGGAACCCCGCTCCGGGCGGAGGTTTCGGCTCGGACGGGGAAGGGGCGGGGTCACGGTATGTGCAAGGGATTCGCGCTCCGGGGTTGGGGTCCCGGCTTGGGCGGTGACGGGTCGGGCTGGGGGCTGAGAAGATCTCGACCGGGGCGGGCCCGGCGTCCGAACCGGGTGGATCTCCGCTGCCGCACGTCCCACCGGCCTGTGGGTTCGAACCCGTCCAGCCGGGCCGTCGCCGGTTCCCGCCGGTGGCCGGGTGGTGGGAACGTTCCGGCCGATCCGTGCGTGACGGGGCGCCGGAGGGGCGTTCCGTGGGGACTCGCGTCGGCGGACCCCGTCCACTCGGCGATGAGTGTCACCCGCCTATAAGAGGACAAGTCCTGACATTTTGCCGTTGCGGGGATGATGGTCGGCGACGACGTCAAAGCCCGACTTGTCGGTCGCTCGCGCCGTTCATGGAAACCCCGGAGGTGTATCCATCGATCCCTCCGTGGCGGCCGTGCCCGTGGGGCGGCCTCTCGGGAAACCGCCAGGTGAAGGCCATTGCCGTAGGCGCCGGGCTCTTGTTTCTCAATTGTGAGAAAGCCGCCCTTCTTCTCCTTCTCTTTCGGCTCCAAACAGATTTCACCGTTCCGGATTCGGCCGTCGCGGGCCTTTCGGTGAACCTCCGAGAAGGCTCATTCCCGGGCATAATGACCCATCTCGATCACGATCCGTAAACCTTCCAGCGAAGCGTCCTCACCCCATGGCGACAGCCAACCAACACACGAAAAATGAGCTTTTGGCGCTCATCACGTCTTTGCAGAGAGCACCCGGCTCCGCCCGACCGGCGACACAGACAAGCACCCCCGCACGGGAACCGGGGGTACCGCCCCTCCCACTTCAGCCCCTCAGGCTCTCGACTCCAGGCATGAGGAGTTCCGTCCCGGACACCCCGGCGCCGATCTGAGGGTCTGCTCTCCGGCTTTCCCGACGCCAAGTGTGAGGGGCCTCCGGCCTGGGCGCGTCGGTGCTTGGACTGAGGAACGCAGGAGCGCAGCGATGGAGTGACGAGGGAGACACCGACCCTGGGCGTCCAAGACCGTACTGCCGAAGGCGGTGCAGAGGGGCAGAGCTGTGCTTTCCCGGTGCTGTGCGTGAGAGGTGTCCGGCTTGGGCGCGTCGGTGCTTGGACTGAGGAACGCAGGAGCGAAGCGACGGAGTGACGAGGGAAAGCACCGACTCGGAGGCGCCCAAGCCCCGCGACGCCGCCAGGCGGAGCAAAGAGACACAGTGACGAGGGAAAGCGCCGACTCGGAGCGCCCAAGCCCGCGACGCCGAAGGCGGCGCAAGTGTTATCGCGTACCCCCCGGCTTCCACAGGATCTCATCGCCCTCGGCGGCGACGCGGCACAGGATGAACAGCAGGTCGCTGAGGCGGTTGAGGTACTTCGCGGTCAGCGGGTTGACGTCGTCGTGCTCCTCAAGAGCGGCCCAGACGGTCCGTTCCGCGCGCCGGGCCACGGTCCGTGCGACGTGGAGCTGGGCCACGGCGAGGGTGCCGCCGGGCAGGATGAAGCTGCGCAGCGGCTTGAGCCGTTCGTTGAACTCGTCGCACCTGGCTTCGAGCCACTCGACGTAGGAGGGTTCGACGCGCAGCGGGGGGAACTCGGGGTTCTCCGTGATCGGCGTGGAGAGGTCGGCGCCGAGGTCGAACAGTTCGTTCTGCACCCGGGCCAGGACCGCGGTGACGTCCTCGTCGAGGGTGCCCACGGCCAGGGCGACGCCGATCGCGGCGTTGGCCTCCTCCACGTCGGCGTAGGCGGCGAGCCGGGAGTCGGTCTTGCGGGTGCGGCTCATGTCGCCGAGTGCCGTCGTGCCGTCGTCGCCGGTGCGCGTGTAGATCTTGGAGAGCACCACCGGGTTGTCTCTGTCAGCTCGAGTCATGAGACTCAGCGTATCTTGCGCAGAATTACTCCTGATTAGTTAGATAGCTGACAATATGATTTACCGATGGTTTCCGGTTTTTACCTGCGTTTCCCGCACATCTCCCGGGAGACTCTGACCTTCGTCGCCGACGACGACGTCTGGACCGCTCCCGCCGAAGGCGGCAGGGCCTGGCGCCTGACCTCGGACAGGGCGCCGGCCTCGCATCCCCGGCTCTCTCCCGATGCGACCAGGGTCGCGTGGACGAGTGTCCGCGACGGCCACCCCGAGGTGCACCTCGCCGACCTTGAGTCCGGGTCGGCGGAGAGGCTGACCTACTGGAACGACCCCAGAACCCGCACCCGCGGCTGGACTCCGGACGGCAGGATCCTCGCGATCAGCGCGACCGGCGAGCCGTTCGTCTGGCGGAACTGGGCCTACGCGCTCGGCGACGGTCACGTCGAGCGGCTGCCGTACGGGCCGGTCTTCGACCTGGCGGCCACGGGGGACGGCGGGGGATCGGGGGAGGCGGGGGCGACGGTCGCGTTGCTCACCGCCTCGCTCTCCCGCGATCCCGCCGTCTGGAAGCGTTACCGAGGCGGTACGGCGGGCCGCCTGTGGGTACGGCGCGGCCTGTCGGACGAGTTCGAACGGGTCCTGCCAGAGGTGAGAGGTACCTTCGCCAACCCGATGCTGGTCGGGGGGCGGCTGGTCTTCCTCTCCGACCACGAGGGCGTCGGCAACCTCTACTCCTGCGAGCTCGACGGCACCGGACTGCGCCGTCACACCGACCATGACGTCTTCTACGCCCGTCACGCGACCACTGACGGGACCAGGATCGTCTACCAGAACGCGGGGGACGTCTACCTGCTCGACGATCTCGACGGCTCGCCGCGCAAACTCGACGTGACGCTCGGTTCGCCGCCGAGGGGGCGGCAGCCGTACCAGGTCAACCCGGGGTGGCGGTTGCACGACCTGGCGGTGGACGCGACCGGGCAGGCGAGCGCGGTCGAGGTCCAGGGGACGGTGCACTGGCTCACCCACCGGGACGGGCCCGCGCGGCAGCTCAGCACGGGTCTGGCCGCCGGCACGCCTCGGCTCCTGGGCGCGGACCGGGTGGTGTGGGTCTTCGACGACGGGGAGCGTCAGGGGCTGGAGATCGGCCCGGCTGGCGGCGGGGAGACCCGCAGGATCGCCGCCGGGCGGCTGGGCGAGGTCGGTGACCTGGCCGTGGCGCCCGACGCGAACACGATCGCGGTCGCGGCCAGGGACGGCGGGCTGCTCCTGGTCGACGTGGCCTCGGGGGAGGTCGTCGAGCTGTCGAGGGCGAACGGCGAGATCAGCGGGCTGACCTGGTCTCCGGACTCCGCATGGCTGGCGTGGTCGCACCCGGACGCGACCCCGCTGCGGCGGATCAGGCTGGCGAGGATGGCCGACCGGGTCGTCACCGACGTCACCGACGGGCGGTTCGTCGACGTCTCGCCCGCCTTCGCCGGGAGGTATCTGGCGTTCCTGTCGCGCAGGGGCTTCGACCCCGTCTACGACGCGCACTCCTTCGACATGTCCTTCCCGTTCGGCTACCGGCCGTACCTGGTGCCGCTGGCCGCGGCGACGCCGTCGCCGTTCGCGCCGAGCGGGGAGGGGCGGCCCCTGACGGATCCGGAGGACGACAAGGACGGCGACCTCCCGTTCACCGTCGATCTCGACGGCATCGCCTCCAGGGTGGTGCAGGTACCGGTGCCCGAGGGGCGTTACTCGGCGCTCAGCGCGGTCAAGGACGGCATCGTCTGGCTGCGTGAGCCGCTGGCGGGCGAGCTGGGTGAGGACCGGGACAAGGTCGGCGGTGAGGCTCCCAGGGCCGCGCTCGACCGTTTCGACCTGGTCAAGCGCAAGTGCGAGGAGGTGGTCGACAAGCTCGACTGGTACGCGGTGAGCGGGGACGGCACCCAACTCGTCGTCTCGGACAAGGGGACCCTCACGGTCCGGCCGGTCACAGGCAAGAACGGTGAGGACACGACCGTCGACCTGTCGCGTATCCGCGTCACCGCCGACCCGGTCGCCCTGTGGCGGCACGCCTACACCGAGATGGGCCGCAGGGTCAGGGCCGACTTCTGGGTCGAGGACCTGGCGGAGGTGGAGTGGGAGGCCGTGCTCGACGAGTACCGGCCGCTGGTCGAGCGTCTGGCGACCCAGGACGACTTCGCGGACCTGCTGTGGGAGGTCATGGGGGAGCTGGGAACCTCGCACTGTTACGTCTACGCGGCTCCGTGGGGGCACCGGGTCTCCGAGCCGGTGGGTCTGCTCGGCGCCGACCTGTCCCGGGACGAGGAGGGCCGCTGGCGGATAGACCGGGTGCTGCCCGGCGAGTC
The DNA here is from genome assembly GCF_042893955.1 of Streptosporangium sp. NPDC001559. Classification (NCBI taxonomy): domain Bacteria; kingdom Bacillati; phylum Actinomycetota; class Actinomycetes; order Streptosporangiales; family Streptosporangiaceae; genus Streptosporangium; species Streptosporangium sp. NPDC001559. The sequence continues at coordinate 200,094 of NZ_JBIAVG010000001.1, read as the reverse complement.
CTCGGACGTGCACGCACGCTCGCCGCTGGCCGTACCGGGGGCGGGGATCACGCCGGGGGAGACGCTGCTGGCCGTGGACGGTCGTCCGGTGCCCCCACAGGGCCCGGCGCCGTTGCTGATCGGGGCGGCGGACAAACCGGTCGAGCTGACCCTGGGCGGCGGGCGGAGGGTCGTCGTCACCCCGTTGCGCGACGACCGGCGTCTGCGTTACCAGGACTGGGTCACCGAGCGCAGGACGCACGTCCGTGAGCTGGGGGCAGGCAGGGTCGGTTATCTGCACGTCCCGGACATGGTCGCGGAGGGCTGGGCGCAGTTCCACCGTGATCTGCGCAGGGAGATGACCAGGGAGGCACTGGTGGTCGACCTGCGCGGCAACCGGGGCGGCCACACCTCCGAGCTGATCATCGAGAAGCTGATCCGCCGGATCATCGCCTGGGACCTGCCCAGGGGCCTGAACCCGGTCACCTATCCGGAGGACGCCCCGCGTGGCCCGTTGGTCGCGGTCACCGACTACAACGCGGGGTCGGACGGCGACATCGTCACGGCGGCCTTCAAGATCCACAAGCTCGGTCCCGTGGTCGGCACCCGGACCTGGGGCGGAGTCATCGGCACGGAGGGAGACCACCGCCTGGTGGACGGCTCCTACATCACCGTGGCGAGGTACGCCTTCTGGTTCGACGAGCTCGGCTGGGGGGTCGAGAACTACGGCGTCGATCCCGACGTCGAGGTGGAGATCACCCCCGGTGACTGGGCGCGGGGCCGGGATCCGCAGATAGAGGAGGCGGTACGGCTGGCGCTGGCCGCGCTTGAGGAACGGCCGGCGGCGAAGGCTCCCGACCTCTCGCGGCGTCCGTCCCGGCGTCGTCCGGCGCTGCCGCCTCGGTCCGGATGACATTTGTCAGCTCCGCCGACTGACATCTCTCTGTCGGTGTGGTGATATCGGCGACTACCTGGTGAAAGGCGGAAATAGCAGGATTATCGCCATGAGAACACCACAGCTCGCGGACACGGCGGAGATCGGAACCGTCGGCCTCGAAAACGTGATCGAGGTCGGCGGGCTCCGGCAGAAGTACGGCGACTTCGAGGCGGTGCGCGGCGTCTCCTTCACCGTCGCCAGGGGTGAGATCTTCGCCCTGCTCGGCACGAACGGCGCGGGCAAGACGACCACCATGGAGGTCCTGGGGGGCTTCACGCCCGCCACCGAGGGGAGCGTCAGGGTCCTCGGCCTCGACCCGATCAGGCAGCGCCGCAGCCTGCGTCCCCGTATCGGGATCATGCTGCAGGAGGGTGGCTTCCTGGGGGACCTCACGGTCGCCGAGACCGTCGGGCTGTGGAAGGGGCTGAGCGAGGACGCGGGACGCCCCGTGACCCTGTCCGGCACCGAGATGCCGGGACGCCTGTCCATCACGGGCTGGACGAAGGGGGTCGACCGGCAGACCATGGGCGCGCTTGAGCTGGTCGGCCTGGAGAGCAAGGCCAGGACCAGGGTCAAGCAGCTCTCCGGCGGTCAGAAGCGCAGGCTCGACCTCGCGCTGGCCGTACTGTCCGCCCCGGAGCTGCTCTTCCTCGACGAGCCGACCACCGGTATGGACCCCGAGGCGCGCCGTACCACGTGGCGGGTGATCGAGGACCTGCGGGAACGCGGCACGAGCGTGCTGCTCACCACGCACTACCTGGAGGAGGCAGAGCGCCTCGCCGGCCGCCTGGCGATCATGCATGAGGGGCGGATCCACACCTACGGAACGGTCGAGGAAGTCGTCGCGGGCTCCGGCGACACCATCTCCTTCCGGCTCGGCGGGGCCTCCCGCTCCTACGACGAGCTGCCCTTCCTGGACGGCGCGGCGCCGGTGCTCACCTACACGGGCGACGGCACCGAGGTCGCCTACACGCTGACCGGCGATCAGGTCCAGGTCCGCGCGCACGCCGCCCTCTCACCGCTGCTGGCCTGGGCCGACAGCCGGGGCGAGGTCCTGGAGCGGCTGACCGTACGCCGGGGAACCCTGGAGGACGCCTTCATGCGGGTCCTCGGGGAGACGGCGTAAGACCGGAGACCATCCGGATGGACGGCGGAGTGATCCGCGGGGAAACGACAGGCCGCCCGACGGCCGAAAGGCAACGACAGACCATGAGAACCGACGCCCTGCACGCCGTACGGCTGGCCAAGATCGACCTGACCTTGATCTTCAGGAACACCACCATCCTGTTCACCGTGCTGCTGATGCCGCTGCTGATGGCCTGGTTGTTCACCCAGACCCAGGGGGGCGCGACCATCGAGGGGGTGCCCGCCAAGCTCTTCGTGCTGACCGGAATGCCGGGCCTGATGATGGGGTTCGCGGTCTTCGTCAACCTGGTCAACTCATTGACGGCCCGTCGTGAGGAACTGGTGCTCAAGCGGCTGCGCGGGGGCCAGCCTTCTGCGGCGGCGGTTCTGGCGGGAAGCGCCCTCGGTGCGCTCGCTCTCTTCTTCGGTCAGGTCGTCCTGCTGGGGATCTGGATCCAGCGCACCGAGGGGGCGACCCCGGTCAACGTGCCGCTGATGCTCCTGGCCGCGGTCCTGGGCGTGGCGGTGTTCGGGCTGCTCGCCGCCGCCTGCTCCGGTCTGACCCCCAACGCCGAGATGGCCCAGATCACGGTGCTCCCGATCCTCATGCTCCTGATGATCGGCTCGCCGGTCGCCTTCCCGACGAACGCGCTGCCCGGCCTGCTGGGGACGATCTCCAACCTGCTCCCGATCACCCCGATCGTGAAGATCATGCGCAGCGCCTTCCTCGGCTCCGACCACTACTCCGGCAGTGGCAAGGCGCTGAGTGTGCTGGAGCAGTGGACAGGGGCGCTGCCCTCCTTCGGAATCCTGATCGTCTGGATCGGGGTGACAGCCCTGTTGGCCGGATGGCTGTTCCGGTGGGAACCTCGGCACGGATAACGTCTACCGCGAGATGCAGACAAAAAGTGACACAGGGGAGGCGGGAGGCGACATGCCTCCCGCCTCGCCGGCGTTCTCCGGAGAGCCCGGACGTCCGTCCTGGAAGACCGTCCTCGGCAAGCTGCGGATGTCGCTGTGGTGCCATCCCGGGCGTACGAGCGTCGAGCGGCTGCGCAGGTCGACCGTCGGCACGCTGCTGATCGGCGTGGCCTTCGCCTGGCTCGGCACCTTCGTGAGGTTCACCACGCAGGGCGGACACCTCCTGGCCCCTCTGACGATCTTCGACCTGGCGGGGACGGCCGCCTTCAGCATCCTGTACGTGCAGATGGTCAGAGCCTCGATCGCCGGGGCCAGGGCGACCCGCGAGATCGTCGTCTCCGGCGCGCTCGTCCTGGTCATGTTGGTGTCCCTGCACGGTGAGCTGTGGTCCCTCGGGCTTCTGGCCGTCGCCTGGTCCTCGGGTGCGGCCCTGCTGCTGGACAGGAGAGGGGCGATCGCCGTGTCCGTCGGCGCGGCGGCCGTCGCGGTGCTCGTCGTGCCCAGCGGGCGTCTCGGGCTCGATGACACCTCCGTCCTCGCGATAGCGTCCTTCCTCGCGATGGCCATGTTCATGCCGTGGGCCAACCGCTTCCAGCTCTGGTTCTGGAAGGTGGTCAGAACGGCGGAGGAGGGCAAGGAGGCCATGGCCAGGCTGGCGGTGACCGAGGAGCGGCTGCGCTTCTCCCGTGACCTGCACGACCTGGTCGGGCACAGCCTGTCCGCGATCGCGCTCAAGAGCGAGGTCGCCGTCAAGTTGTCGGCCGTGGACGCCGAACGGGCCGCCGGGGAGATGGGTGAGGTGCGCGCGCTGGCACGCGAGGCGCTCAAGGAGATCCGTACGGCGGTGCGCGGCTATCGCACGGTCGACTTCGACGCCGAGCTGCGCAGCATGACGTCCGTGCTTGAGGCGGGCGGCATCGGCTGCTCCCTCGAACTCCCGGACGAGGAGGTCCCCGAGGAGCTGGCCACACTGCTGGCCTGGGTCATCAGGGAGGGCACGACCAACGTGCTCAGGCACAGCTCGGCGACCCGCTGCCGGATCGCGATCACCCTGCGGGAGGGTACGGCGGTGCTGGAGATGACCAACGACGGCGCCACCGGGCCGGGCGGGCGCGGCGGTACCGGGCTGACGGGCATGTCGGAGCGGGTGACGGCGATGGGCGGAGTCCTCACCGCGGGAGCGGGCGAGGGCGCGGGGGAGTTCAGGCTGCGGGCCACGGTCCCGCTGGAGGGGGCACGATGATCCGGGTTCTGCTGGCCGACGACGCGCACCTGATCCGCAGGGCGATCGCCACGCTGCTCGGCCTGGAGCCGGACATCGAGGTGGTCGCCGAGGTGTCCAGGGGCGACCTGGTGGCGCAGGCCGTACAGGATCACAGTCCGGACGTGGTGGTGCTGGACATCGAGATGCCGGGGATGGACGGGCTGAGCGTGGCCGAGACGCTGCCCGGTCACGCCGTGCTGATCCTGACCAGCTTCGGGCGGCCGGGCTACCTCAGGAGGGCGCTGGCCGCCGGGGTACGCGGATTCGTCCCCAAGGACGCCTCGGCCGAGGAACTGGCGGCGGCGATCCGCAAGATCCACGCGGGCGGGCGATATCTCGACCCCGAGATGGCCGCCTCGGCGATGATGGCGGGGGAGAACCCGCTCACCGAACGCGAGCGCGACGCCCTGTCCCTGGCCTCCCAGGGGGCGACGGTCGCCCAGATCGCGGCCTCGCTGCACCTCACCGAGGGGACGGTGCGCAACTACCTGTCCAGCTCCATCACCAAGCTCGGCGCGACCAACCGGATCACCGCGATCCGTGTCGCGCAGGAAAAAGGTTGGTTATGAACAGCATCTTTCTCCCAGAAGGGGGCAATGGCTCCTCATGACGGCAGAAAGCCCGGTCTTGGGACAGGGCTTTCACCTGGCCCGATGACACGTGGCCGGCCGACCGAGGTGGCGCCAAGGTCGGTCTGAGGAGGGGGTATGCGCGCCATTGGAAAGCCCGGGGCGCAGGTGGTCGTGGTGGGCAACCGCCTCGACGTGGGCACCGTCGCCGTGGTGCGCCCGCGATTGCACACCGCGGTCGACTCCGGTGACGGTGATCTGATCGTCGATCTCTCCGGACTTGAGATGATCGACGCCACCGGCCTGGGCGTGCTGGTCGGCACGCACCGCCGGGCGCTTGAGACCGGGCGCCGTCTGGTGCTGAGAGGGGTGCCCGTCCGAGTCATGCGGGTGCTGGCGGTGACCCGCCTCAACCGGGTGCTCATCGTCGAGGTGCCCATGGCCGCGGTCGCCTGACCCCCCACGTCCCGGGGACGGCCGGGACGAGGGGGACGGGTGGGGTCACCTGGCGGTCATGTCGCGAACGACCGGTGGAAGATGTGCACGGCCGTACCGACCAGGTCGGAGACCGGGGGCGGGTCCTCGGCCAGCACCCACTCGATGAGCAGTTCGTGGACGGCGCCGATCATGCCCAGCGTGAGCAGGTGCCGGTTGACCCCGACCGTGTCCGGCGGACCGAGGGCGCCGGCTGCGACGATCCTCGCGAAGGCCCGTACGGCCTGCTGCCGTGAGGTGGTGAGGCAGTCGCCCGCCCTGCGCACCTCCAGATGCATGATCCGGGCGCGTCTCCTGTCCTCGGTGACGAAGTTGATGTACTCCGTGATGCCCGCCTCGACCCTGCCGAGCAGGGTGTCGGGGGCCTCCTCGACGGCCTTCGCCACCGCCGAGACGGCCTCCTGGACGCACCTCTCGTGCAGTGCCTGCATGAGTTCGGTGCGCCCGGAGAAACATTCGTAGAACGCGCGGTTGGAGATGCGCGCCGTGGCGCACAGCCTCTCGATCGTCGTCTCTGGGAATCCGGGGTCGGAATAGAGGATGTACGCCGCGCAGATCAAACGTTCCCGTCGTTCGGCGAGACGTTCCTCCGCTGACATTCCCCGGTAGGGCCGGCCGTTCATGTCAAGCACCCCGCCTTGACGTGGGGTTGACAAATGCTCGTTTTATCACTTCCACCTCATGATCCTGGCCCCCGGAATCCCCCATTATGGGTGCAAGATCCTTTTTGCGGAAGAGTAAGTGTCCTGTTGCTTGCACACTTCATGCAAGAAGGTCACGAGCCTGACTGGGCAGTCAAGTCACCCATGTCCGTGAAGGGCCTCAGCGGACGAGGAGCCCACGGTCCAGAGCGGTGGTGACGGCGGCCGTGCGGTCGGAAACCCCCAGCTTGCCGAAGATCCGCAGCAGGTGGGTCTTCACCGTGGTCTCGCTGATGAACAGCGCCCGGCCGATCTCGGCGTTGGTGAACCCCTCGGCCACCAGCGCCAGCACCTCGGCCTCGCGCGGCGACAGGGTCTCGGCCACCGGAGCGCGCATCCTGGTCACCAGCCGGGTCGCCACGGACGGCGACAGCACGGTCTCCCCGCGCGCGGCGGAGACGATCGCGGCCAGCAGGTCGGCCCGCGAGGTGTCCTTCAGCAGGTAACCGGCCGCCCCGGCCTCGACCGCCCGCAGGATGTCCTGGTCCGTCTCGTAGGTGGTCAGCACGATCACCCGGCTCCGCGGCAGTGCGGCCAGGATGCGCGAGGTCGCGCTGACCCCGTCGCCGTTCGGCATCCGCAGGTCCATCAGGATCACCTCGGGCCGCAGTTGCACGGCCCGCGCCACCGCCTCGTCCCCGGAGGCGGCCTCCCCGACCACGGTGATCTCCGGTGCCGCCTCGAGCATGCCCCGCAGGCCCTCACGGACCACGGGGTGGTCATCGACGATCATCAGTCGCAGCACTCGTCAAACTCCTCGTCTGAGCGTCGCCGGGGGAAACGGGGACGGTGATCTCCAGGGTGGTGCCTCCACCTGCGGCGGCCGTCAGTGACAGAGACCCTCCCACCTGCTCGGCCCGCGCGCGCATGCCGCGCAGACCGTACCCGTCGGCGGCCGAGGGCCCGAACCCCACGCCGTCGTCGCGGACGGTCAGCCGGGCCGCGGAGGGAAGGTGGTCCAGCGTCACCGCGACGGCCGAGGCGCGGGCGTGCTTGCGGACGTTCGCCAGCGCCTCCTGCGCCGCGCGCAGCAGGACGACCTCGGCCCCGGTCCACATCGGCCGAGACTCGCCGCTCACCCCGAACGAGGCGGTGACGGCCAGCTCCTCACCGAACCGGGAGATCATCCGCCCCAGCGCCTCCTCCAGCGTCGAGCCGTCGAGCGGCGCCGGGCCGAGCGCGGCGATCAGCGCGCGGGCCTCGGCCAGGTTCTCCCTCGCCGTCCGTACGGCCAGCCCGATCCGCCGCTCGTCCGGCTGCTGCAGCAACATGATGATGCTGGTGAAGCCCTGGGCCAGGGTGTCGTGGATCTCCCCGGCCAGCCGTTCCCGCTCGGCCGCCGCCCCCTGCTCCGCCGAGAGCCTGGCCACCTCGGCGCGGCTGTTCTCCAGCTCCTCGATGAGGAGGGCGCGTCCCTTGCTCTGCTCGACGACGTCCTGGATCCAGGGTCCGAAGACCAGGTTCGAGGCCAGCGAGAGCAACCCGATGACGGGCAGCGTGAGCAAATCCTCCCCGCTGGAGGGCAGCAGGGGCAGGCACAGCACGGGAGCCACGTTCAGAGCCACGGTCGCGAGCATCGCCTGCCGCTTCGGCAGCAGGATGTAGTACTGCGGCCCGAAGGCGAACAGCAGGAAACGGGTCGGCGGGCAGAGCACCGAGACCGGGGTGAAGAGCACGACCGACAGCGCCACGTAGGCGCGCCCGTTCGTGCCGTACGGTCCCCCGGGGACGCGCCTGCCCAGGAACACGTAGGCCGCCGTGCAACCGCCCAGCAGGCACAGCACGACCGCCTTCCAGGCGACGGTGAGCACGTCGTCGAGGAGGACGAAGGCGACGGAGACGATGAGGTCGAGGAGATAGAGCCGCTCCCAGCCGTCCATGCGGTGGTAGGCGTGCCGTTCCCCGGGGGCGGGCGTCATCCCGGCACCTCGGCGGTGAGTGTGGTCCCGGTTCCGCGCGCGCCGTGCACCAGCAGGCGACCGCCGACCTGTTCGACCCGGGCGCGCATGCCGCGCAGGCCGTACCCCTCGATGACCGGAGGCTCGAAACCCGCGCCGTCGTCACGGACCTCCAGCGTGACCGTCTCCGGGCCGTAGACCATGCCGACGTCGGCCCGCCCGGCCCTGGAGTGCCTGCGCACGTTCGCCAGCGCCTCCTGGGCCACGCGCAGGAGCACCACCTCGACGGCGGGCGGCAGCGGACGCGACCGGCCGTGGACGGTGAACGCCGTGGCGAGGCCCGCCTCCTCGCCCAGGCGTTCGGCCAGCCGCCCCAGCGCCTCCTCCAGCGTCGAGCCGTCGAGCGGGGCCGGGCCGAGCGCGGCGATCAGCGCGCGGGCCTCGGCCAGGTTCTCCCTGGCCGTCCGTACGGCCAGCCGCAGGTGGCGAGCCGGGTCCGGCTGCGCCTGAGCGGCCTGCACCAGCATGATGATGCTGGTGAAGCCCTGGGCCAGGGTGTCGTGGATCTCCCCGGCCAGCCGTTCCCGCTCGGCCATCGCCCCCCGTTCCGCGGACAGTCTGGCCACCTCGGCGCGGCTGCCGACCAGCTCCCTGATGAGGGCGGCCCGCTCCGCGCTGCGCTCGGTCACCCGCTCCGACCACACGCCGAAGACCGCGGAGAACAGGATCACGATGACGGTGACCGTCAGAAGCTCGTATCCCACGGGGTCGTCGAGGAGCAGGTGACGCGGGATGTGGGCCACGCTCAGCACGGCCACCGGGATCATGGCCGTCCTGGCCGGATGGATGACGAAGCACTGCGGGCACAGCCCGAACAGGGCGAGTGTCGAGATCGGGGCCACGGAGACGGCGACGCAGTACAGGACGACCAGCACCGCGATGTAGACCGTCCCGCGCCGCAGGTCGTCGGCCGTCATCGCCGGACGGCCGAGCAGGAGATAGAGCGGCAGCACGGCGAGCAGGCAACCCGCCGCGACCGCCTTCCCGGGCACGGTCATGCCGCCGGTGACGACGAACACGACCGGCAGCAGAATCGCCGGGACCAGCAGGATCTCCCAGACGGCCGGCGACGACTCCCACGCGTTCGGCCCCGCCGGGTCGTCGCCCGGGCGGGGCCGTTCCTCAGGGGTCATCCGTCGCGGCGGCTCTTCCACCGGAACGTCAGCAGGCACAGCACCAGTCCTCCGACGACCCAGGCTCCCAGGACCATGGCGACCCGGTCCAGCTCGTACGATCCGGCGACCTCAAGTGTGGCCCCGGCGTCACCGATGAAGACCGAGCGGAAGCCCTGGCACATCCACTTCAACGGAAGCACCGAGGCGACGTTCACCAGCCAGGAGGGCAGCTGGCTGACCGGGATGAACACCCCGGAGATGAACTGCAGCACCACGAACGGCATGGCGATCACCGCCGTCGCGCTCCGGCCCGAGCGCGGCAGACTGCTGGCCGCCACGCCCAGCAGCGCCGAGGCCAGCACGCCGAGCACGAAGACCCAGCAGAAGGTCACCCAGGCCGAGACCCGGGTGGGCAGGTCGAGCCCGAACGCCAGCACCCCGATGGCCAGCAGCAGCACCACCTGGCACAGCGAGAGGAACAGCGTGTGCAACGCCCTGCCGACGAAGTAGGAGGAACGCGGCAGAGGCGTGCCCGCGAGTCGCTTGAGCGTGCCGTCGTCACGGTCGATCGCGATGCCGATGCCGAGGTTCTGGAAGCCCGTCATCGCCGCCGAACCGATCAGCCCCGCCACGTACAGCTGGGCGACGCTGATGCCGGTCCCCTCGACGAAACCGCTGAAGATCGCCCCGAAGATCGCCAGCAGGACGATCGGGAGGGAGAAGGTGAAGATGACCGCGTCCCGCTCGCGGAAGAACATCCTGGTCTCGAAGGCCGCCCGCGACAGCCCCAGTAGTGCCGCGGACGGTCTCCGAACGGGGACACGGGTGATCGTCCGGCTCATGAGGTCACCTCGGAGGGGGTGACGAGCCGGAGGTAGATCTCCTCCAGGGTCGGCCTGGTCACGGTGAGTTCGGGAACCTCCCCGTCGAAGCGCCGGGTCAGTTCGAGCACGGTCCTGGTCGGGGTGTCCGTCTCCAGCGTGCGCCGCTCGCCCCCGTCCGACCAGCCCACCCTGGCCTTGGCGTTCGCCCGCCCGCCCAGCGTCGCGGGTTCGCCCTCGGCGACGACCCGGCCGCCGGAGACCACGGCGACCCGGCCGGCCAGCGCCTCGGCCTCGTCCAGGTAGTGGGTGGTCAGCACGATCGTGGTCCCCTGGCCCGCCAGGTCCCGGATCAGCTCCCAGAACCGCCGCCTGGCCTCCGGGTCGAACCCGGTGGTCGGCTCGTCGAGGAAGAGCAGCTCCGGATCGCCGATCACCCCGAGCGCCACGTCCAGCCGCCGCCGCTGCCCTCCGGAGAGCTGCCGGACGCGCTTGCCCGCGCTGTCCGTCAGGCCCACCCGCTCGATGACCTGGTCCGGGTCGCGCGGAGCCGGGTAGTACCCGGCGAAGTGCCGTACGGTCTCCCCGACCGTCGCCTCGGTCATGTCGTTGGCCGTCTGCAACACGATCCCGATCCGGGAGCGCCAGTCCCGGGTCGGCCTGCCGGGGTCGGCGCCCAGAACGCTGACCTCGCCCGCGTCCCTGGTCCGGTGTCCTTCGAGGATCTCAACCGTGGTCGACTTGCCCGCGCCGTTCGGGCCGAGGATCGCGAACACCTCGCCCGCGTGGATGTCGAGGTCGATGCCCCCGACCGCCTGCACGTCGCCGTACCGTTTGGTCAGGCCACGTACCTTCACCGCCGTATTCATGCCTCAAGCGTCCGCCCCGTACGGCTTCGGCGGCACCCACGACCGGTGGAACGCCGCTGTCCTCCGAACGGAGGACAGCGGCCTCAGAACAGGGTGTCGGTGCGCTCGATGCCGCGCAGCTCGTCGTAGTCGAGGGTCACACAGCGGATGCCGCGGTCCTCGGCCAGGGTCCTGGCCTGCGGCACGATGGCCTGGGCGGCCAGGATCCCGCTGACGGGCGCGAGCAGCGGGTCGCGGTTCATCAGCTCCAGATAGCGGGTCAGCTGCTCCACGGCGTCGATGTTCGCCCGGCGCTTGAGCTCGACGGCGACCGAGGCGCCGGTGTGGTCACGGCAGAGGATGTCCACCGGGCCGATCGCCGTCATGTACTCGCGGCGGACCAGCGTCCAGCCCGCGCCCAGCGTGGTGATGTGCTCGGCCAGCAGCTCCTGCAGGTGGGCCTCGACCCCGTCCTTGACCAGCCCGGGGTCGACCCCCAGCTCATGGCTGGAGTCGTGCAGGATCTCCTCCATCGTCAGGACGAGCTTCTCCCCGGTCTTGCCGTGCGTGACCGTCCAGGTACCCTCCTCCTCGCGGAGCTTGCAGGGCGGGTTCATCCAGTTCAGCGGCTTGAACGCCCGGTCGTCCGCATGGATCGACACCGAGCTGTCGGCTTTGATCAGGATGAGCCTGGGCGCCATCGGAAGATGAGCGGTGAGCTTTCCCACGTAATCCACGCTGCACCGCGCGATGACCAGACGCATGACACCCAAGCCTAGACCCAGCCGCCCGCCCTCGAACCCGGATCGGCGCACACGCCGTGGTACGGCCCGCTTTTCCAGGCGATGTACGGCCGTTGCCGCCTTTCTGGAAATCCGGGAAATCACACTGCCGGAACGTTCGTCTAACGGTCCGTATGGAGAGCCCGGTGTTCAGATGGTTTGTCGATGGGCTGATATAACATGAAGTATGGAGATCGTGCGGAATTTGTTTCGGGGGGTATGGCGATCCTGGACGATCACACCGGAAATGACGCGCGCACTCTTTTCCTGGGGAACGGGAAAGAGCCGCCCGGGTGGGGCGTTGTCGTACGCGGCGACTGTGAGAATGTTCCTCATGGCCAGTGTGGTGACAGACCTGCTGGTAGAGGTCATCATCTCTCCGAGGATTCCCGAACGCCTCCGGCCGCTGCAAGTGTTCTGGGTGGTTTCGAACGCGTTCTATCTGCTCGGACTCGCGGCGCTCACCGCGACCAGGAGACACGAACTGAAGGAAGGCGTGCTCTTTCTGAGAAGCCCTCTCGGTGCCGAGGTCGAGGTGCCCGTTGAAATCGTGCGAAGTGTCGAGGTCTCACATCGGCTAAACAAGGGATACGGATACCGGAGAAGCCGTGAGACGCCGCAGGCACTTGTCTTCTCGCCGGGAAACGCGACAACGGCGGTGATAGATCTGAACGAGGCCGTCCGGGTGCGGCAGAAGGACGGTGACGAACTGGAGGTGACCCGGTTCCTGGTCGCCTTCGACGACCCCCAGGCCGCGCGGCGCGCCATCACACGCTCCAAGGAGGACGCCCGCTCCTAGCTCCCGGGCGACCGGTCGGGTTGGTTTTGGGGGGAGGTGATGGGCTCTGGGAGACTGGCGGCATGACGCGGAGCTTTGAGAAGGTCGGAGTCGTCGGGCTCGGCACGATGGGGGCGGGGATCGCGGAGGTCTTCGCCCGCGCGGGGCTCAGGGTGATCGGCGTCGAGGCCGATCCCGACGCGCTCGGGCGAGGCCGGGGCAACCTGGAGGACTCGACCGGACGGGCCCTGGCCAAGGGCAGGCTGAGCGAGGCGGAGCGGGCCGAGATCCTCGGCCGGATCACCCTGACGACCTCGCTGGACGACCTCGCGGACGCCGACCTCGTCATCGAGGCCATCCCCGAGGTCATGGACTTCAAGCGGGTCCTGTTCACCGACCTGGACCGGATCTGCAAGCCTTCCGCGGTGCTCGCGACCAACACCTCCTCCCTCTCCGTCACCGAGATCGCGGCCACGACCGGCAGGCCGGGACGCGTCGTCGGCATGCACTTCTTCAACCCCGCGCCGGTCATGAGGCTGGTCGAGGTGGTCCACACGGTGGTCACCGAGGACGGCCTGGCCGACGAGATCGCCTCCCTGGCACGACGGCTCGGCAAGACGCCGGTGAGCGTCGGCGACCGCGCCGGGTTCGTGGTCAACCGGCTGCTGCTGACCTACCTCAACCACGCCGCCGTCCTGCTGGAGAACGGCCTGGCCACCCGCGACGGCATCGACGCCGCGATGAAACTCGGCGTCGGCGTGCCGATGGGCCCCTTCGCGCTGCTCGACCTGATCGGCCTGGACACCTCCTACGAGGTGATGTGCGTGCTGTTCCAGGAGACACGTGACCGCCGCCACGCCCCCGCGCCGATCCTGCGGGAGCTGGTCACCGCGGGCCTGCTCGGCCGTAAGACGGGCGCGGGCTTCTACGACGGGCAGGCCGTTCCCACCCCTCCGGCGTCGGGCAAGCCCACGGTCAGCTCCGTCGCGGTGCTCGGTGAGGGCGCGCGGGAGTTCGCGGCCAGGCTCGGCGACGCCGGGTTCAAGACGACCGCCCTGGAGACGGTCACGGCGAACGACGCGGAGGACACCCTGGAGGGCGCGGTGGAGGCCGCCGACGTGATCATCGCGTTGTCACACACCCCCGTGATCGAACTGGCCGCGCGGCTGCCGCACCCCAGGCGCCTGGTCGGCCTGCACCTGGTCGGGGACAGGCTCGCCGAGGTCGCCTCGACCGTGCTCACCTCGCCGGAGGCGACATGCGCCGTCGAGGGCCTGACCAAGATCGTCGGCCGGGTCCCGGTGCACTGCAAGGACCGGGCCGAGTTCGTCGTGGACGCCCTGCTGTACCCGTACCTCAACGACGCCGTGCGGATGTACGACTCGGGCTACGCCGGAACCGAGGACATCGACGCGGCCATGCGACTCGGCTGCGGATACCCGGCGGGGCCGTTCGAGATGATCGACACGCTGGGCCTGGAAACCGTCCGCGACGGACTGCGCGCCCTCTACGCCGAGTACCGCGACCCGGCCTTCGCCCCCGCGCCGCTGCTCGACCAGCTCGTCACGGCCGGCGTGCGAAGCATTCGCGGCCTGTCATGAGCCCCCGCAGAGCCCGCAGGATCGACCCCTTCGACCGGGGCGGCGGCCGAGGAACCCCCGCACGCCCCGTCGGCTCCTCGGTGCCCGGCGTCGACCAGGTCGAGGAGTGGCCGGACGGCGACTGGTTCGTGCGCCGGGTCACCGGCGCGGGCGCGGACAAGGTCTACCGGTGCCCCGGCTGTGACCAGGAACTCAGGCCGGGCGTTCCGCACCTGGTGAGCTGGCCCGCCTGGCGGGGCGGAGAGCAGGAACGCAGGCACTGGCACACCGCGTGCTGGCGCAACCGGATACGGCGCGGTCCAGGCCGGAGCCGATACTGAGACCCGGCACCGAACACCGGGCCGGGTACGGAAAAACGGCGGCGCTCCAGCCGCCGGTGAGGAGACACGGAACAGACATGGAGATCAGGTCCTCGACGGTGCTGCCCGCGCGCAGGGAGCCGATCGAGCTGCACACCGGCGACGGGCTGAGGCTCGTCGGAGAGCTGGCCCTTCCCCCGGGAAGGCCGCCGGTCGCGACGCTGGTCTGCCTGCACCCGCTGCCCACGCACGGCGGCATGATGGACAGCCACCTGTACCGCAAGGCCGCCAACCGGCTGCCCGCGCTGGCGGACCTGGCCGTGCTGCGGTTCAACACGCGCGGCACCTCCTCCGAGCGCGGCGCCTCGGAAGGAGTCTTCGGCGACGGCGAGGAGGAGCGCTTCGACGTCGCCGCGGCGCTGGAGTACGCGGAGTTCCACGACCTGCCGAACGTCTGGCTGGTCGGCTGGTCCTTCGGCACCGAGCTGACGCTCAAATGGGGCCGCGACCCGCTGGTGACGGGGGCCGTCCTGCTCTCTCCGCCGCTGCGCCGGGCGACCGACGCCGACCTCGACGCCTGGGCGGCCTTCGGCCGTCCGCTGACGGCGCTGGTCCCCGAGTTCGACGACTACCTGAGGCCGCAGGAGGCCAAGGCCCGCTTCGCGCGGGTGCCACAGGCCGAGGTCGTCGGGGTCGAGGGCGCCAAACACCTGTGGGTCGGCGAGCCGTACGTGCGGATCGTCCTGAACGAGATCGTACGGCGCGTCAACCCGGCGGCCCATCCGCTGCCCCACGAGGTGCCCCACGAGATGCCCGGCGAGGGATAGGGTCCCGAATCGCGGACGGCGGGGCTACGGTGGACAACGTGCTCATGTACACGCGATCAGCCGGGCAGGGACTCCCGGTCGTCCTGCTGCACGCCTTCCCGCTCTCCTCGGCCATGTGGCTGACCCAGCGGGAGGGGCTGTCCTCCTCCTGCGAGGTCATCACCCCCGACCTGCGCGGCTTCGGCGGCTCCCCGCTCGGTGACCAGGAGCCCTCCGTCGACGTGATGGCCGACGACGTGGCGCGCCTGCTCGACCACCGGGGGATCGACAGGGCCGTCGTCGTCGGCCAGTCCATGGGCGGCTACGTGACGATGGCCATGTGCAGGCGCCACCCCGACCGGCTGCTCGGAGTGGTGCTCGCCGACACCAAGGCGAGCGCCGACACCGAGGAGGCCAGGGCGTACCGCGAACGCGTCGCCACGACCGTGCTCGCGGAGGGCTCGTCCTTCCTGGCCGGGGAGATCATGCCCGCGATGGTCGGCAGGACGACCGCGCGCAGCAGGGCGATGGTCTTCGGCCGGGTGCGCGCCCTGATCGAGTCGGCCCCGCCGGGGGCGGTCGCCTGGGCGCAGCGGGCCATGGCGGGCCGTCCCGACTCCTTCGACACCCTGCGCGGGCTCACGGTCCCCGCCCTGGTGCTCGTGGGGGAGGAGGACGAGACCACCCCGGTCGCCGACGCGCGGGCGATGGTCGAGGCCGTACCCGACGGGCGGCTGGCCGTGATCGAGCGGGCCGGGCACCTGAGCGCGCTCGAACAGCCGGAGGCGTTCAACGGCGCCGTGGCCGCCTTCACAGCCGGGCTTGCCGGGGAAGCACCACCTCACGGATGATCAACGCGATCGCCGCGGCCACCGGGATGGCCAGCAGCGCCCCGACGATGCCCATCAGCGCGCCGCCGAACAACGCGGCGATCACGGTGACCGCGGGGGCCACGTCGACCGAGCGCTTCATGACGCGCGGATAGATCAGATAGTTCTCGACCTGCTGGTAGATCAGGAAGAAGACCCCGCAGGCCACGCCGAGCGTCCAGGACTGCAGCAGCGCGACCAGCGTCACCAGCACGGCGCCGATCGTCGCCCCGACCAGCGGGATCAGGTCCGCGACCGCCACGACCAGGGCGAGGGCCAGCGCGTAGGGCATGTTCAGCACCGCGAGGAACACCCAGGTGGTCACCCCGGCGATCACCGAGATCAGCAGGTTCCCGGCCACGTAACCGCCGATGCCGTCGAGGATCTCGTCGCCCAGCGCCCTGGTCCGCTCCCTGCGGCTGGTCGGCACGAGCCGGAAGAGGTAGTCCTTGATCGAGGGCAGCGAGCCGAGGAAGTACAGCGTCAGCACCAGCAGCGTGAAGCCGGAGAAGAACGCGTCGAACACCACGGCGCCGGCACCGACCAGACCCCCGGCCACGGTCTGGGCCAGGCCGCCGCTGGTGACGTAGTCGCCGATCCTGGTGAGGATCTGGTAGTCGCTGTCCAGCGTCCTGAGCGTCGGGTTGGCCAGCAACTCCCTGACGTAGCCGGGCACCGCGCTGACGAAGGAGGCCGCCTCCCGGCTCACCGGCGGGACGATCGCCAGACCGAACAGCACGAAGAACAGGATCACCCCGCCGAAGACGATCGAGATCGCCCCCCGGCGGGGCATTCCGCGCCGCTGCAACGCCTCGACCGCCGGGTTGAGCCCGACGGCGAGGAACATCGCCACGACGACCAGTACGATCACGCTGCGCGCCGTGATCAGCGCCTGGGCCAGCGCCCAGGCCGTCAGCACTCCCAGGCCCCCGGTCAGCCCGATCAGGAACGGGTTCCTCGTCAGCGGTTCGCCCGGCTTGCCGTACGGCTCGGCGAACTCGGGCCTGGCCTTCGGCACGGCGGGCCGGGCGGCGTCGGCCGCCTGGGGCGGCTGAGGCGCCGGAGACGCCTGGGGCGGCTGGGACGCTTCGGACACTGATGCTCCTGGCGGTGGGGGACGGCGGGGAACGTGACAAGAGAGCCTAGCGACCGTCAAGGTCGCCAGGCTCTCCCGTAACCGTCATATGTAGCCGTCGTGACGCCTCGCCAGGCGGGGGCTACTCCTGCCACCACTCCGCGTCGTCGTCCTTGGCGGGCGACTTCGCGGCGGCCGCGAGCGGCTTCTCGCTGCCGTTGGAGGCCGGGATGGCCGGCTTGGGCGGCGCCGCGGCGATCGCGGGCTCGGGGTCGGCCGCGGGCAGCGGCGCGCCGCCGAGCAGCTGGCGCAGCTGCGCGAGGTGGCTGGTGATGCTGTCGCGCTGGCGGGTCAGCTCGTCGACCTGGCGCTGGGCGACCGTACGGCTGCGCTCGGCCTCGGACTTGGCCTCGGAGACGATCGACTCGGCGCTGGACTTGGCGTCCGCCACGAGCTGGTCGGCGTTCTTGCGGGCGTTGGCGAGCAGCTGCTTGGCGTGGGTGTCGGCCTCGCGGCGGGTCTGCTCGGCCTGCTGGGTCGCCTTGGTCGCGCGCTGCTCGGCGGTCGCCGCGCGCTGCTCGGCCTCGGAGACCAGCTTCTGGGTGTTGGCCTGGGCGGTGGCGTGGCGCTCGGCCTCCTGGCGCTCGGCCTCCTCACGGCGGGAGGCGAGCTGGATCTCGAACTCGGCCTCGTCCTGGGCGCGCTTGGCCTCGGACTCCTCAAGGACCCGCTGGGCCTGGGCGCGCATCTCGTCGGCCTGACGCTTGGCGGTGGTCAGGATCTCGTCGCGCTCACGCTTGGTCGAGGCGCGCAGCTGGGCGACCTCGCGCTCGGTGGTGGTGCGCAGCTTGGCGATCTCACGCTCGGCGTCCGCGCGCTTCTCCGCGACCTCGTGGTCGGCGGTCGCCCTGAGCTTGGCGACCTCGCGCTCGGTGGTGGCGGTCAGCTCGTCGGCCTCACGGCGAGCGGTCGAGCGGATCTCCTCGGCGTCCCGCTCGGCGGTGGTGCGCATGTCGTCGGCCTCGCGGGTGGCGAGGGCGCGCTTCTCCGCCGCCTCGTTCTCCGCGGCGGCACGCAGGTCCGCGGCCTCGACCTTGGACGCGGCCTTGATCTCGTTCGCCTCTGAACGAGCGGCCTGGACCAGCTCGGTCGCCTGCTCCTCGGCCAGACGCAGCAGCTGCTCGATACGGGCGCCCAGCCCCGAGTAGGTCGGACGCTCCTGCTCCTGAAGCTGACGCTGGGAGTCGGCGAGTTCTCGTTGCAGGCCCTGGAGCTGTTCCCTGGTCTGGCGCAGTTCGTTGTCGACTTGCTTCAGATGGTCGTGGACCTGGTGCCGGTCATAGCCTCGGAGCACCACGTCGAATTCCCGAGCGGGGGCGTCTTCGAAGAAATTGTTGAGCTGGGCGTCGATGTCGGACTGCATGGAGGCTCGATCCTGGGTTGTCGAGGCGGCTACACGGGCCGGACGGGGGATTGTTCGGACATCCGAGGCGGAGCCGTGGCGGGGATCCACACGTCCGGTGGTAGGCCAGCGTACTCTGGAGTCGCCGAGTTGTCGGTCTCCTCTGGCTTTCTGCGCGACTTGTTACGTACGAACGTTTCTTACATTTGACATGGCTCGCCTTTAGTGCTTTGGCGCCTGAACGAGTTCGGTGAGCATTCCGCCGACATCCTTGGGATGCAGGAAAGCGATGGAGGAACCCATCGTGCCGTGCCGGGGGGCCTCGTCGAGAAGCCTCACGCCCCGGTCGCCGATCTCCCGCATCGCCTCGGCGACGTCCGGGACCCCGAAGGCCACGTGATGGACTCCCTCACCCCGCTTGGCGAGGAACTTCCCGACGGGTGTGTCGGGGCCGAGCGGTTCGAGGAGCTGGATGTACGACCCGCCCCCGTTGCCGTCGGCGATGTGCAGCATCGCCTCCTTGACGCCCTGCTCCTCGTTGATCTCGCGGGCGACCACGGTCAACTCGAAGGTCCGCTCGAAGAATGTGATCTTCTCCTCAAGGTCGTGGCAGGCGATTCCCACATGATCGATACGCATGAACATATGTCCAACCTCCATGGCGGCTACTCGGGTACCCATGGGTATGGTGGCAAAGTCGTCCCAAGCCCCGCCAGGGAGGCCCTGCTATGTCTGGTTCCGTCATCGTCGCCGGAGCTCGTACCCCCATCGGGCGGCTGCTCGGCTCGCTGTCCGGTCTTTCGGCCGTCGAGCTCGGCGGCATCGCCATCAAGGCCGCGCTGGAGCGTTCAGGCGTCGCTCCCGAGGCCGTGCAGTACGTGATCATGGGCCAGGTCCTGCAGGCCGGAGCGGGACAGATCCCCGCCCGTCAGGCCGCCGTCAAGGCCGGAATCCCGATGACCGTGCCGTCGCTGACGATCAACAAGGTCTGCCTGTCCGGCCTCGACGCCATCGCCCTCGCCGACCAGCTCATCAGGGCGGGCGAGTTCGACGTCGTGGTCGCGGGCGGCATGGAGTCCATGTCGAACGCCCCCCACCTGCTGCCCGGCCTGCGCAGAGGGGTGAAGTACGGCGAGGCGGGCATCGTGGACTCGATGGCGCACGACGGCCTCACCGACGCCTACGACCAGGTGTCCATGGGCGAGTCGACCGAGCGGCACAACGAGCGCCTCGGCCTGACCCGTGAGGAGCAGGACGCCTTCTCCGCCCGTTCGCACGAGCTGGCCGCCGCGGCGATCAAGAACGGTGTGCTCGACGACGAGATCGTCCCGGTGACGATCCCGCAGCGTAAGGGCGAGCCGGTGGTCTTCGCCGCCGACGAGGGCGTGCGCGCCGACACCACCGTCGAGGTTCTGGCCCGGTTGCGCCCCGCCTTCGGCAAGAACGGCACGATCACCGCGGGCTCCGCCTCGCAGATCTCCGACGGCGCCTGCGCGGTCGTCGTGATGTCCAAGGCCAAGGCCGAGGAACTCGGGCTCGACTGGCTGGCCGAGATCGGCGCGCACGGCAACGTCGCGGGCCCGGACAACTCCCTGCAGTCCCAGCCGGCCAACGCCATCAGGCACGCCCTGGGCAAGCAGGGGCTCTCCGTCGACGACCTCGACCTGCTGGAGATCAACGAGGCCTTCGCCCAGGTCGTCCTGCAGTCGGCCAAGGAACTCGGCGTCCCGCTCGACAAGATCAACGTCAACGGCGGCGGCATCGCCGTCGGTCACCCGATCGGGGCCTCGGGAGCCCGCATCGTGCTGGCCCTCGCCCACGAGCTCAGGCGCCGTGGCGGCGGCCTCGGCGCGGCGGGTCTGTGCGGCGGCGGTGGCCAGGGTGACGCCCTGATCATCCGGGTCCCCTCGGCGTGACGGTGCGAGACCCGGGGCCGGTGACCCGCGAGCGGCCCGCGGCCACGGGGAACGGGCACCCCCCGCAGGCCGACGTCTCCGATCTGGTCGCGCGGGCACGGGCCGGGCAGCCTCGCGCGGTCGCAAGGCTGATCTCCCTGGTGGAGAACGGCTCGCCCCTGCTCAGAGAGATCATGGCCAGGCTCTGCGCGGATCGTCCGGTCAAGGCCAGGATCATCGGGCTGACCGGCTCTCCCGGCGTGGGCAAGTCGACCTCGACCGGGATGCTGGTGCGGGCCTTCCGCGAGCAGGGCAGAAGGGTCGGCGTGCTCGCCGTCGACCCGTCCTCGCCGTTCACCGGCGGCGCCCTGCTCGGCGACCGGGTGCGGATGCAGGACCACGCGACCGACCCCGAGGTGTTCATCCGCTCGATGGCGAGCCGGGGACACCTGGGCGGTCTGTCATGGGCGACCCCCCAGGCACTGCGTGTCCTGGAGGCCGCCGGGTGCGAGGTCATCCTGGTCGAGACCGTCGGGGTCGGCCAGGCGGAGGTGGACATCGCCTCGCTGGCCGACACCACCATCGTGCTGCTCGCCCCGGGCATGGGGGACGGCGTGCAGGCGGCCAAGGCGGGCATCCTGGAGATCGCCGACGTGTTCGTGGTCAACAAGGCCGACCGTGACGGCGCTCAGGCGGCCATCAGGGAACTGCGCAACATGATCGCCCTGATCGCACGGGACTGGAAGCCGCCGATCGTGCCGACCGTCGCCTACCGGGGCGAGGGGGCGCAGGACGTGGTCGGCGCCCTCGACGCGCACTGGGCCCACCTTGAGGAGTCGGGCGAGCTCGGGCGCAGACGTCAGGCCAGGGCCAGGGACGAGATCGAGGCGATCGCGCTGGCCACCCTCCGCTCACGCTTCGCGCACCTGCACGGCGACCGGCGTCTGGACGCGCTGGCCCGCCGGGTGCTCGACGAGGGGCTCGACCCCTACCGCGCGGCCGACGAACTGCTGGCCGCCATCGACTGACCGGCATCGACTGACCGCTGCCGGCCGACCGGCGCCGGCAGATCGAAGGCCCTGACCGGAACACCGATCAGGGCCGGGCCGTTCGGAGCCGGACGGTTCAGGGCCGGACGGGCTCAGGGTTGGGCGGGCTCAGGGCCGGGCGGCGAAGTCGACGGTGACCTTCTCGAAGCCGAGCCCGCCGAGCATGCCCTGAAGCATGACCTTGGTGTTCTGGTCGGCACGGGTGCGCAGGTCACTGGCCTGCGCCGCATCCGCGATCTTCTTCTCGGCCAGCACGTAGAGCTCCTGCTGGTCGCCGGGGGAGGAGGACAGGAAGTCCTGGACCCGGTCGAAGAGACCGCGCTCCTGCGCGTAGACGTAGGAGCGCCTGTTGTCGAGGTTGGGCTTCTCCAGCTGGGCGTGCGGCAGCCGTACCGTGACCTGCCTGCGGTCGGGGGAGACGGTCAGCGCGCCCGAGGCCAGGCCGCCGAAGTCGACGTAGGCGTCCACCCCGCCCGCGCCGACGAAGAGGGTACGGCTGCCCTTGATGGCGTCGGGCAGGAAGGGGGCGTCCTTCTCCAGGTCCACGACGACCTGGAAGTTGCCGGTGGCCGCCTCGAAGCGGCTGAGGTTGTGGATGGATTCGAGTAGCGCGGGCTGACTGCGGTCGACGGTGTTCTCACCGAACGGATTCAGCCACGACCAGGCCAGACGGGCACCCACGACGAGCAGGACGACGGTGACGAGCAGCCCGACGAGCAGGCGCGCGCCCCTGCGCGGGGGCGGCGCGGACGCCGGTTGCGGCGGCGCTTCCAAGGGGGCGTTCACGGCGGTCTCCTTCCCTCGGTGGCCGCGTTCTCACGCGGGCGGCCCGAGGAGGGGCCGCCTTCCCGCGCGGGACGACTCATCCGGATCGGCGCTCTCATATCGGGCGGTCCCGGACGGACCACGCTCCCGTGTCGAAGCCTATGCCGATCATGTCATTCGTGGCGGGACGGACGCGCCTGTCTCGTTCCCTCGTCCGCGTCCGGGGCGGCGGACTCCTCATGACGGCTCATGCCGTTCGCCTGCCCGACCTGCCGCCGGGGGGCCGTCATCCGTCCCGAGTGCCCGGCGCGCCGTACCCGGCTCGTCTGCTCCGGGGCGGCGAGCTGCTCCCGCGGGACGAGCGGTGAGGCCTCGCCGCCCTGGACCGGCTGGGCCGGCTGGAAGGGCTGGAACGGCTGGACGGGCCGGGCGGTCTGGAACGGCTGCGCCGCCTGCACGGCCTGCCCGCCGAAGAGGTCGCCGCGCAGTCTGCAGGCCGCGAAGTCGGCGTAGTTCAGCCGCAGCCACTCGCGCCGCTGGGCCTCGGTGAGCCCGGAGAACCAGGCGGCGGCGTACTGGTGCTCGGGCAGCGGCCCGCCGGGCAGCGGCTTTCCGCGCAGCCAGGCGATCACGATGTCGCGGTATCCGGCAGCCGGGCTGCCGTCGCACTGCCGGGCCAGGCCCTCGACGAACTCGTCGGCCGCCGCGTCGGCGAACCCGGTCGACAGGTCGTCCACGTGGATCGGGATGGCGCCTGAGGCGGGGGCGGCGTCGTCGCTGCGGGGCCGCTGCTCAAGCCGGGAGAACTCACCGGGCGTCCCCGCGAGACGGGAGGCGATCTTGACGAACGCGGAACCGAGCTCGGGCAGCCCCGTACGCATCCCCGGGTGCACGCAGACCGTGATCGGCCACTCCTGACAGCTGTAGACCACCCGCTGGGCCGAGACGGTCGCGGGCTCGCTGAGCAGCCTGGCCATCCCCGTGCCCGCGGCGAGCACCGCGAGCAGCGCCCCGGCCAGCGCCAGCGCCTGACGCGTCACCAGAGCCGCCCAGCCGAGCAGCAACGCCGTACTGACGCCGAGCAGCCACAGTGACTGGTCGGTGAAGGCCGTCGAGCTCAGCCCGCGGAACACGTCGTACGGCTCCCGCGTGGCGGGGGTGAGGCGGTCGGTCCAGGTCTGTCCCCTGGCCAGCCAGGTGAACAGGCCGTAGCAGCCGAGCCCGGCGAACACCGGGGTGATCGTCCAGGGCAACAGCCACCCGGTCACCCATCCGAGCGTGACGTACAGCGTCAGGCCCGCGACCCCCATCACCAGTCCGCTGGGCAGCAGCAGCCCCGCCTGCTCGGTGAGCACGGTCCTGACCGCCATGATCAACGCGGTCGCGGTGAAGGGCGCGGCCACGACCACCGCGATGGCCAGCGGCGCGCGCACGGCCTGCCACGCGTTCTGCGGGCGCCGTCTGGCCCCGCGCCGCCTGCGCACCGCGACCCAGGCGGCGAAGGCGGCGGCCACGGGCCCGGTGAGCCGCAGCGAGCCGATCACCGCGGCGATGACGTTCTCCCACGCGCTGACGCCGGGTATGAGGACGCTCCACGCCGCGACCACGCCGAGCACGAGCAGGACGGCGACAGCCACCATCGCGCTCTGCTGGAGTTCCTCGCGTGAAACGCCCCTGTGCTCACGCACCGCCGTGCGTGGAAGCGGTCCACGCCGTGCCGTCCGTGCTCGGACACGTGCCATAGGTCATACGGCGTACAAGCGCCGTCGAGTCGTCGTTCATCAAGCACCCCCCGTGCTGTGAATGTTCGATGACCGTTCCCCTCGGCCACCGGTCCGGTCGGCGTCCCCCGCAGATCCGGACTGAGCGTGCGCGACCATTTGGCCGCGCCCTCACCATTCGATGTGGGAACCATAACCGAGCGTGACGTTTGACGTCCGGGTTCTTGGCGAAGCCATCGGTTCAGCGCCCTGTGGGCACGGGCGGACGGGGACGAGGCCGCGCTAACGTAACCCTGTGGCTACAGGTCAGCTGAATCTGCCGTTCGACCCCATCGAGCGTGCCGCGGAGACGTGGCGCGTTCATTTTGGACAGTCCTCGGCCATGGCCGCCGTCACGTCGATCATGAGAGCGCACCAGATCCTGCTGGCGCAACTGGACACGCTGCTCAAACCGTATGACTTGACCTTCGCTCGATACGAGGCGTTGGTGCTGCTGACCTTCAGCAAGTCCGGCGCGCTGCCGCTGTCGCGCATCGGCGAGCGGCTGATGGTCCACCCGACGAGTGTCACGAACACCGTCGACCGCCTCGAACGCGCCGGGCTGGTCCGCCGCATGCGCAACCCCCGCGACGGCCGCGGGGTGCTGGCCGAGATCACCACCCGGGGCCGGGAGGTCGTGAGCGAGGCGACGGACGACCTGATGGCGGCCGGTTTCGGCATGACCATGTACGGCGAGGCGGAGCTCGGCCAGATGTTCGGCCTGCTCAGGACCATCAGGGTGGCCGCGGGGGACTTCGAGGACTGATCGCGGGGCTGGACACTTTCTCGTATGCTGGCCAAAAATTAGTAGGACGTCCTAGTATCTTTTCGAGGCCACAAGCCGTCACGAGAAGCCGAGCCGTACAAGGGCGTTAGAGGGAGTTGGCCATGGACGCCGAGGAGATCGAGGCTGGCAGGGCGCGCTGGCAGGCGCGTTTCGACAAGGCAGCCAAGCGTGATTCCGAGTTCCGGACGCTCTCCGGCCTCGACGTCGCGCCCGTATACGGGCCCAAGGAGGACGATCCGCGCTTCGAACGGATCGGCTGGCCGGGGGAGTACCCCTTCACCCGTGGCCTGCACCCCACCGGTTACCGGGGCAAGGCGTGGACCATCCGGCAGTTCGCCGGGTTCGGCAACGCCAAGCAGACCAACGAGCGCTACAAGATGATCCTCGGCGCGGGCGGCGGCGGGCTGAGCGTCGCCTTCGACATGCCGACGCTGATGGGCCGCGACTCCGACGACCCCCGCTCACTCGGGGAGGTCGGCCACTGCGGGGTCGCCATCGACTCCGCGCTGGACATGGACCTGCTCTTCGACGGCATCCCGCTCGGCGACATCACCACCTCGATGACGATCAGCGGCCCCGCCGTGCCGATCTTCTGCATGTACGTCGTCGCGGCGGAGCGCCAGGGGGTGCCGGTCGGCAGGCTCAACGGAACGCTGCAGACCGACATCTTCAAGGAGTACATCGCCCAGAAGGAGTGGCTGTTCGCCCCCGAGCCGCACCTGCGGCTGATCGGCGACCTGATGGAGTTCTGCGCCACGAACATCCCGGCCTACAAGCCGCTCAGCGTGTCCGGCTACCACATCCGCGAGGCCGGGGCGACGGCCGCGCAGGAGCTGGCCTTCACCCTGGCCGACGGGTTCGGCTACGTCGAGCTCGGCCTGTCCAGGGGGCTGGACGTGGACGTCTTCGCGCCGGGCCTGTCGTTCTTCTTCGACGCGCACATCGACTTCTTCGAGGAGATCGCCAAGTTCAGGGCCGCCAGGCGGATCTGGGCGCGGTGGCTGCGCGACGTCTACGGGGCCAAGACCGACAAGGCCCAGTGGCTGCGCTTCCACACCCAGACGGCCGGTGTCTCCCTGACGGCGCAGCAGCCGTACAACAACGTGGTGCGCACCGCGATCGAGGCACTCGCCGCGGTGCTCGGCGGCACCAACTCGCTGCACACCAACGCCCTCGACGAGGTCCTGGCGCTTCCCTCGCAGAAGGCCGCCGAGATCGCGCTGCGCACCCAGCAGGTGATCATGGAGGAGACCGAGGTCGTCAACGTGGCCGACCCGCTCGGCGGCTCCTGGTACGTGGAGGCGCTGACCGACAGGATCGAGGCCGAGGCCGAGGCGATCTTCGCCAAGGTCCGGGACATGGGCTCCGACGGGTCGATGACGTCCGGCATCCTGCGCGGCATCGAGGACGGCTGGTTCATGTCCGAGATCGCCGAGGCGGCCTTCGACTACCAGCGCAAGCTGGAGAAGGGCGAGAAGCGGATCGTCGGCGTCAACTGCCACACCGCCTCCATCGACGAGCCGCTGGAGATCCTCAGGATCAGCCACGAGGTCGAGCGCGAGCAGAACCGCGTCCTGGCCGAGCGCAGGACGGCCCGCGACGGGCAGGCCGTCGAGCGGGCGCTCGCCACGATGGTCGAGGTGGCCAGGGGAGAGGGCAACCTGATCCCGTCCATGCTCGACGCGGTCCGCGCCGAGGCCACCCTCGGCGAGATCTGCGACGCGCTGCGCGACGTGTGGGGCGTCTACACCGAGCCCGCGCGCTTCTAGAAGAAGCCCCGAAGACCCGAGGGCCGGGCGAGACGGCCCACCTGCCTCCCTACGGCGCGGGGGGTCCGGTGGGCGCGGCCGCCCGGCCCCGGCCTGTCCTCCGGAGCGTCCCGGCGTGGTGCCGAGTCGGCGCAACCGCCCGGATGCGGCAGGATTGGAGTATGAGCCCAGCGGACTTCAAACGAGCAGGATCGCTCTACGGTGCCGTCGATCTCGGCGCGCGCAAGCAGGCGCTAGACGCGCAGGCGCGCCGGGAGGCCACCGCCCAGGAGACCGGCGGAGTACCGGCTCCGGTCGTCGACGTGGACGACACCAACTTCACGCAGGAGGTCGTCGAACGCTCCATGAACAGCCTCGTGCTGCTGGAGCTCACGGTGACCAGGGCGGAGCAGGCCAGGGAGTACAGCCTGCTGCTGGAGAAACTGGCCGCGGAGAACGCGGGCCGGTGGACCCTGGCCAGGGTGGACGTCGAGGTCAGCCCGCAGATCGCCCAGGCGCTGCGGGTGCAGAACGTGCCGGCCCTCTACGCCCTCTTCCAGGGCCAGCCGGTCGCCGTCGTCCCGGGCATCGCGACGGAGGCACAGCTGCGCGACTGGCTCTCGCAGCTCCTTGAGGCCCTCGCGCAGTACCTCCCCCCGGCCCCCGAGGGCGGGCAGGCGCAGGAGCAGCCCGCCGAGCCTCCCACCGACCCGGACGTTCTCGCCGCCGAGCAGGCCATCGACGCCGGTGACCTCGACGCCGCGGTCGCCGCCTACGAGCGGCTGCTGGCGCGCTCCCCGAACGACGAGGACGCCAAGATCGGCCTGGCGGGTCTCGGCCTGATCCGGCGTACCCAGGACGTCGACCCCTCCGAGGTGCAGGGCCGCCTGTCCGACCCCGCAGACCTCGACGCCCAGCTCCTGGCCGCCGACTTCGAGATGCTCTCCGGCGACGTGGACCAGGCCTTCGAACGGCTCGTCGCGGTCGTGCGGCGCACCTCGGGCGACGACCGCGACCGGGTCAGGACCCGACTGCTCAGCCTGTTCGAGACCCTTCCCGCGGACGACCCCTCGGTGGGCAAGGCCCGCAGGAGCCTGGCCAGCGCCCTGTTCTGACCTGTCCGAGGCCTCCCGGGCGCCGCGTGTGTGTCCGCCACCCGCGCCGGGAGGGCCAGGACGCCCCGGATAAGGGTCCGCCGTAAAAGCGCCGGCCCACGGGTATGGACACCCCCGGTTTCCGGGCATGAACAGGTCATGCGGGTCGTCACCATCTCCGCGACGTACGGCACCGCCGGAAGCGTTATCGGACCGGCGGTCGCCGGACGCCTCGGAGTCCCCTTCCTCGACCGGGCGATCCCCGGCACGGTCGCCGTCGAGCTCGGCTGCAGCCTGGAGGACGTCCTGGCGCACGACGACCGGGCCGAGCACGGGCTGGCCTGGCTGCTGGCCGGGGCGATGCGGCTGCCCGCGGCGAGCTTCGGCGGCATGGACATGTACATTCCCGGAGTCATGCCGCTGCCCGCCGAGGACTTCGTCGCCCACACCGAACGGGTGATCAGGCAGATCGCCGGGGAACAGGGCGGGGTGTTCCTCGGCAGGGCGGGCGCGCTCGTGCTGGCCGACCATCCCGGCGCCCTGCACGTACGGCTGGACGCGCCGCTGGCCCGCAGGGTCGTCCAGACGGCGACCCTGAGCGGGGTGCCCGAGCGCCAGGCGCGCAGGATCATCGAGGACAACGACCGGGCGCGGGCCGCCTACGTCCGCCACTTCTACCGCGCGGACGCGGCCTGCCCGACCCTCTACCACCTCGTGCTGGACAGCACGAGCATCCCGGTCGACACGTGCGTGGAGCTGATTGTGACCGCATCGACAGCTCTCAGCTGAGCGACCCGGTACGGACACCGGTCCGTTGGTGGCACGATGGAGGGACTCCAACCAGTCCTGTCGCGAAGGAGCGGATGACTGTGGCGACCGTGCCGAGCGTGTCTTACTCCATCACCGTGCGCCTTGAGGTGCCCGCAGGGGGCAAGGCCGTCAGCCAGCTCACCCACGCCGTAGAGTCAGCCGGAGGGGTGGTCACCGCACTCGACGTCACCACCGCCGGGCATGAGACCCTGCGCATCGACGTCACCTGCGCCGCACGTGACACCGACCACGCCCAGGCCATCGTCGACAAGCTGGACGCGGTGGAGGGAGTCGTCCTCCACAAGGTCTCCGACCGGACCTTCCTCATGCACCTCGGCGGCAAGATCGAGATGCGTTCCAAGGTGCCGCTGCGCAACCGTGACGAGCTGTCCATGGCCTACACGCCCGGCGTCGCCCGGGTCTCCATGGCCATCGCGCGCAACCCCGAGGACGCCAGGCGGCTGACCATCAAGCGGAACACCGTCGCCGTGGTCACCGACGGCTCCGCGGTGCTCGGCCTGGGCAACATCGGCCCCGCCGCCGCGCTGCCCGTCATGGAGGGCAAGGCCGCCCTCTTCAAGCGCTTCGCCGACATCGACGCCTGGCCGATCTGCCTCGACACCCAGGACGTCGACGAGATCGTCCGCACCGTCCAGGTCATCGCCCCCGGCTTCGGCGGCATCAACCTGGAGGACATCTCCGCGCCGCGCTGCTTCGAGGTCGAGCGGCGGCTGCGGGAGCTGCTGGACATCCCGGTCTTCCACGACGACCAGCACGGCACCGCGATCTGCGTGCTGGCCGCGCTCACCAACGCGCTGCGCGTGGTCGGCAAGGAGCTCGGCGAGGTCCGCATCACGCTGGCCGGCGCCGGGGCGGCCGGTACGGCGGTGCTGCGCCTGCTGCTGGCGGCAGGTGCCCGCAACGTGGTCGTCTGCGACTACCTGGGCGCGGTGCACAGCGGCCGGGAGGACCTCGACGACTCGCTGCGCTGGATCGCCGAGCACACCAACGCCGAGGGCTACGCCGGTGACCTGCGGGGCGCGATCAAGGGCGCCGACGTGTTCGTCGGCGTCTCCGCCCCCGGCATCCTCACCGGCGACGACATCGCGACGATGGCCGACGGCGCGGTGGTCTTCGCGCTGGCCAACCCCGAGCCCGAGGTCTCGCCCGACGACGCCCGCGAGCACGCGGCCGTGGTCGCCACCGGCCGTTCGGACTACCCGAACCAGATCAACAACGTGCTGGCCTTCCCCGGTGTCTTCCGCGGCCTGCTCGACGCGCAGGCCAGCGTGGTGAGCCAGGAGATGCTGCTGGCGGCGGCCAGGGCGCTGGCGGCCGTGGTCACCGCCGAGGAGCTCGGCCCCAACTACATCATTCCCAGCGTGTTCCACGCCGATGTCGCGGGCGCCGTCGCCGCCGCCGTGCGCGAGTCGGCGGGTGGCAGGGCGCGCACCGGCATGACCGAGGCGTAGCGCTCAGAGCCTCGGCCCGGGACGACGGGCGGCCGTCCGGTGAGTGTCCGGGGCCGATCGGCCGCGGCGGGGTACGGCGTGGCCACAGCACGCCGTACCACCACAGCGCGCCGCCGGTGAGCGTCACGCCCGCGGCGGTCGCGGCCCAGGAGGGCAGACCGGAGGCGGGTTCGGCTCCGGCGAGCGGGCCCGCCCCCCAGGGACGCGGCGCACCGAGAACGGGCAGGGGCCGCGGGGCCTTCCGCCGCGGTCGTGCCCTCTGATGTCCGGCGCTCGGCGCCCTGACGTCGTGTTCCGTGAGGGGCGGCCCTGTCCGGTGCGGCTCGCCGGTGCCCTGTGCGGGGAGGGTGCCCGCGACGAAGAGGAAGGCGAGCGCGAAGAACACCACGGGGGTGATCGTTGCCTCACCATCCTGTCGCATTTCTCCCCCATTTAGTGGTGTATGTACTGAGGGTTCCCGTTTAGCTGCTTTGCGTAACGCAGGGTGATATCTGGAAGATCTGGAGTGGGGGTAGCGCAGCGCGATACGCCTTTGACCCTTCATGATGGAGACATGGCGGAGGCGATCTACGTCGGTGGCCTGCTGGTGGCGACGCCGCGGCTCGACGACCCCAACTTCCGGCGGAGCGTGGTCCTCGTCCTGGAGCATGACCTCGACGGCGGCACGCTCGGCGTGGTGCTCAACCGGCCG
Organism: Streptosporangium sp. NPDC001559; assembly: GCF_042893955.1. Classification (NCBI taxonomy): domain Bacteria; kingdom Bacillati; phylum Actinomycetota; class Actinomycetes; order Streptosporangiales; family Streptosporangiaceae; genus Streptosporangium; species Streptosporangium sp. NPDC001559. The sequence goes on along the minus strand of NZ_JBIAVG010000001.1, from coordinate 169,678 downwards.
AGTGACATTTCGGTGACGCAGGTGCTGCCCACCTGGGACACCATGGTGACCGGCCCGTCGGTGCTCTTCCAGGGGGGGCCGGTGCAGACCGACAGCGCCCTGGCCCTGGCCGCGGTCCCGAGCGGGCAGGAGCCCCTGGGGTGGCGGCGGTTGCACTCGGGAACCGACGCGGTCTCCAGGATCGGGACCGTCGACCTGGACGCCCCTCCGGAGATCCTCGCCGGGGAGATCGCGCAGATGCGGATCTTCGCGGGTTACGCGGGGTGGTCGGCCGGGCAGCTCGAAGCCGAGATCGGCCAGGGGGCGTGGTACGTCGTGGACTCCGAACCCGGCGACACCTTCCACCACGACCCTGGATCGCTGTGGCGGGCGGTGCTCCGTCGTCAGCGTGACGAACTGGCCTACGTGGCGACCTGCCCCGACGACCCCTCGATGAACTGACCGGGCAGGACGGGGCGGATCGGGGGGCGGTCCCAGCCGGGACGCAGTGACCTCTCGGCCAGCGCGAGCACCGCGTCGAGGCGGGCGCTGATGGAGCCGGTGATGGAGGTGTCGTTCACCTGGCAGTGCTCGAAGCCCGTCCTGGCCACCGAGACGAACAGCGCGACGGCGAAGTGTGTCAGCAGGTCGTCGCCGCCCACGCCCTCGCGCCTGGCGACCTCCTCGATCAGCCGCCGCTCGTTGCCCATCAGGCGGTGCATGCTCCCGGCGAGGAGGGCGGGGGTGCTCTCGATCAGCTCGCGCGCCTTGAGGAACCTGGTCGTCTCGGCCGGATCGGCCTCCTCTAGCATGGCGACGACCGCGCGCATGGCGTGACCGAGAGCGGCGAACGGCGGCTCCTCGGACGGGCGGGCGGCCAGCTCGGCGAGCATGACCTCCTGGCCGTCGAGGGGCAGCGAGAGGGCGACGTCCTCCTTGGTCGCGAAGTAACGGAAGAACGTGCGGGGCGAGACGTCCGCCGCGGCCGCGATCTGGTCGACGGTCGTGGCCTCGTAACCCTGCTCGGCGAACAGGTCAAGGGCGGCGTCGATCAACGCGAGCCTGGTCCTGTGCTTCTTGCGCTCGCGCAGGCCGTGCTGACCCATGCGTGTCACCTCTCCGAAACGTATCGTTCACAGTCTGCCATAAGTCATGGGCTGCCTCTTCAAAGGATTTGTCACTTGTCAGCGACTGTCATAAATTACCGGGTGTTGACGCCTCAATCGACATAAGCGGGGCGAAGCGAACTCACGAGGGGACCCCTTCCCATGGCACAAGCCAAGACGGTGGCCGCACCACCACCGTCGGACCTGGGCACAACGCGACAGGGCCACCCATGGCTCACACTTCTGTCCGTGTCGCTCGGCGTGATCATGGTGATGCTGGACGGCACCGTCGTCTCCATCGCCAACCCGGTGATCGCCCAGGACCTCAAGGCATCTCTGTCCGACCTGCAGTGGGTGACCAGCGGTTACCTGCTCGCGCTCGCCGTGTTCCTGATCACCGCGGGGAAACTCGGTGACCTGTTCGGACACAAGCGAATCTTCCTGATCGGCGTCGCGGGCTTCGCGCTCAGCTCGCTCGCGATCGGCCTCAGTTCCTCGGTCGGCATGCTGATCGGGCTGCGCGTGCTCCAGGGCCTGTTCGGCGCGCTGCTGCAGCCCGCCGCCCTCGCGCTGCTGCGGGTCGCCTTCCCCGGCGAGCGGCTGAAGACGGCGATGGGTGCCTGGGGCGGCATCATCGGCCTGTCCAGCGCCGCGGGCCCGATCGTCGGCGGCCTGCTGGTCGAGAACGTCAGCTGGCAGTCGGTCTTCTTCATCAACGTCCCCGTGGGCATCGCCGCCCTGGCGATGGGCCTGTGGGTGCTGACCGAGAGCCGGGCGCGGACCCTGTCGAGGATCGACTGGCTGGGCGTCCTGCTGCTGTCGGTCGCGATGTTCTCCCTGGTCTGGGCGATCATCCAGGCCCCCACCTGGGGCTGGGGCGACGCGCGCACGATCGGCTTCCTGGCCGCGGCCGTGGTGGTCGGCGGAGTGTTCCTGTGGTGGCAGACCCGCTCGTCGGAGCCGCTCCTGCCGCTCAGCCTCTTCGCCAACGCCTCGGTCTCCATCGGCACCGGCCTGATGATGCTGGTCGCGTTCTCCATGTTCGGCGCGATGTTCTTCCTCACGTTCTTCTTCCAGGGCGTGCACGGCCTCTCGCCTCTGGAGTCGGGCATGCGGATGCTGCCGATGAGCGCGGGCATGATCGTCGCCTCACCGCTGGCCGCCGTGCTCATCGGCAGGTTCGGCACCAAGATCACGATCACGGGCGGCATGCTGATCACCGGGCTGGCGATGTTCCTGCTGTCCCGGCTCAGCCTCGACGCGGCGTTCATCGACAGCGGCATCCCGTTCGCCCTGCTCGCCTTCGGCCTCTCGCCGGTCTTCGTCGGCGCGACCGAGATCATCGTCGGCAACGCCCCGGAGGACCTCAGCGGCGTCGCGGGCGGAGTCCAGCAGTCGGCCATGCAGGTCGGCGGCGCGCTCGGCACGGCCATCCTCGGTGCGATCGTCTCGGCCAGGGTCGCCGACGTCTACCAGGACCACTGGACGCAGGCCAAGCTCCCCGCGCTGCCTCCGCAGCAGGTGGACGGGCTGCAGGAGCTCGCCACCTTCGGTGGGGCGCCGACCGCCCAGATGATGCCGAACGTGCCCGAGCCGCTCGTGCAGGCCATCGGCAAGGTCTCCCACCTGTCCTTCCTGGACGGCATGCACCTGGGCTTCACCGTCAGCACGGGCGTCGCGGTGCTGGCCGCCGTGCTCGCGCTGTTCGTCAAGGCGGGCCGCAAGAGCGAGGACGCCCCCATCCACATGGGGTGATCCTCCCGGCGGCTCCCGCCCTTTCCGGCGGGAGCCGTACGCGTCTCGGGCGGGGTCCGTGGAGAAACGGCGTGCGCCGGATCCGGGATCGCGGCCCCGCGGGCATAAAATCGTCAGGGTGAGCACGAAAATTCTCCCTGAGAGCGACATCCGTCCCGACCTCTCGTTCGGCGACGGCGACCACGAGCGGTTCGCCCACTACGTCGAGAAAGACAAGATCATGGAGAGCGCGTTCACCGGCACCCCGGTGCGCGCGATCTGCGGCAAGATCTGGGTGCCGAACCGGGACCCGCAGAAGTTCCCGGTCTGCCCCGAGTGCAAGGAGATCTACGAAGGACTCCCGAAGGGCGAGGACGACAGCGGCAACGAGTGAGTGTTGCTGACGGGTGATCGCCGCCGATGAGGCTACGGTCGGGATGTCACCGCCTGGCGGTTGACGGCCAGCGAACGTGACATCTCGGGGGAGTGCATGGCTCGGCGTGCGATCGCCGTCGTCTCGGCGTGCCTGTTCACCGTGGGCGCCCTGCCCGGACTCCCCGCCGCGGCGGCCGCCGTGAGCGGACGGGGTTGTACGGCGGGCGCGCGGGGAGCGCTCCCCGGCAGGGGCTCCGAGCCGTACGCCCCGGGGCCCGCGCAGGTCGCCGAGATGCTCGCCGACCTCGCGCTGCGCCGGTCGAGGGCGCGGCGCGCCCCGACGGCGACCATCACCGTCCCCACCTGGGCGCACGTCGTCACCGAGGGCGCCCTCGGGGCGCAGGACGACGCGGTGCGCGCGCAGATCGCCGCCCTCAACTCCGCCTACGGAGGCCGGTACGGCGGCGTGGACACCGGGGTCCGCTTCCGGCTCGACGGGATCACCAGGACCGAGAACCCGGCGTGGTTCCGCGGTCCGCTCACCTACGAACGGCCGCTCAAGCAGATGCGCCGGGGCGGCCCGGAGACCCTCAACCTCTACATCGCCCAGCTCGGTCAGCTCGTGCTCGGCTACTCGACCTACCCCCACTGGTACCGCAACGAGCCCCAGCTCGACGGTGTGGTCGTCGACTGGCGGACGCTGCCCGGCGGGTCGCTGCGGAACTTCGACCGTGGGTTCACCGCCGTCCACGAGATCGGCCACTGGCTGGGCCTGCTGCACACCTTCGAGAACGGCTGCGAGCCGCCCGGCGACGCGGTCGACGACACCCCGCCGGAGGGCCAGCCGACCGAGGGCTGCCCGGCGGCCAAGGACACCTGCAAGGGCGGCGGTTCCGACCCGATCCACAACTTCATGGACTACGCCCAGGATCGCTGTATGTCGGAGTTCACCACCGGACAAGCAGGCAGAATGCATGAAATATGGGCCCTTTACCGCATTCGGGAGGCGGCCACTACCCTTAACGGGTGACAGTACCGAAGACCCTCGACGCTCCATACCAGTCCCCCCGGATCTTCGGTCCGGAATACCGCACGGCCTCCCTCGGGATCCTGCTCGTCGTCACTCTGATCGCCTTCGAAGGCATGTCCGTCGGTGCCGTGATGCCCGCGGTGTCCGAGGACCTCGACGCGCTCGACCTGTACGGCATGAGCTTCTCGGCCTTCCTCATCGCGGGCCTGTTCGCCAACGTCGTCGCCGGGCTCTGGTCCGACCGCAGAGGGCACGCCTGGCCCTTCCTGCTCGGGGTCGGCCTGTTCGTGACCGGCATGGCGATGGCGGGCGCCGCCGGTTCGAAGGAACTGTTCATCGCGGCACGGGCCGTGCAGGGACTCGGCGGCGGGGCGGTCATCGTGGCGGTCTACGTGATGATCGCGCGGGTGTACGTGCCCGAGGCCAGGCCCAAGGTCTTCGCCGCGCTGTCGGCCGCCTGGGTGCTGCCCGCGCTGGTCGGCCCCGGCCTCGGCGGGCTCGTCGCCGCGACGCTCGGCTGGCGCTGGGTCTTCTACGGCATCGTGCCGCTGGTGATCCCCGCCCTGCTGATGCTCCTGCCCGCGCTGCGCCCGCGTGGGGCCGGCACCGGACCGGACACGGAGGCGGGGGTCGCTCCGGCGCCCTCCGGAGAGCGGTCGAGGCCGCTGGCGATGACCCTGGCGGCCTCGGCGACCGCCGTGGGCGCCGGAGCGCTCCTGTACGGCGTCGACCTCCTCCATCTGAACCCGGGGGTCGGCTGGTCCGCCACCCTGGCCGGTCTGGCGCTGCTGGTCGCGGGCCTGCCCAGGCTGCTGCCGCGCCGGGCGCTCATGTTCGGCCGGGGCCTGTCGACCACGGTGATGATGCGCGGTGTGCTCTCCGCGTCCTTCTTCGGGATCAACTCCTTCATCCCGCTGCTGCTCACCCAGGTGCGCGGCTTCTCGGTGATCGAGGGCGGGGTCGCGCTCACCATCGGCGCGCTCGGCTGGACGACCGGCTCCTACCTGCAGTCCAGGCGCGAGTTCGACCGCCCCCGCCTGGTACGGCTCGGTGCGGCCTCGGTCACTTCCGGCATCCTGCTCACCCTGCTCGCGCTGGTGCCCGGCGTGACCGGCTGGATCACCGTGCCCGCCTGGGTGCTCGCCGGATTCGGCATGGGCATCGCCATGACCAGCGTCAACGTCACCGCCATGCGCCAGTCTCCCGACGCCGAGCAGGGCGCGAACTCCGCCGCCCTTCAGGTCGTCGACACCCTTGGCAGCGCCCTGACGATCGGCTTCGGCGGAGTGCTGATCAACGTGATCGGCCACGACGACATCGCCACCGGTTACACCACGATCGCCGTCCTGATGGCGGCGGTCGGGCTGCTGGGGACGGCCGTCGCGGGCCGCATGCGGGAAGCCGCCTGAGCCGGTCGTTTTCCCGCTGACGACGATCATCTATAGCCGGACCGGGTAAGGACGGGCATGGTAGGACGGTAGAACCGTGACCACCGGGAAGGCAGGCGTCGTGGACGAACGACCTCGCCAGGCGTGGCCGCCGGAGCGCCCCGAGAGGGAGGACGCCTCCGGCGCGTCCCGCGTGCCACAGGACACGCCGCGTCGCACGCGCCGTGGGACCGCTCCCTACGCGACTCAGGAGACCCGGGCCCACGCCGCCCCCACCTGTGAGCCTCCCGCCGAGCCGCACGGGCCCGACGCCTCGCAGGAGGCACATGACGGCCGGGACGAGGGTCACCTGGTGTGGTCGCCCGTGGCGGAAACGGGCGGAACGCCTGGGGCATCGGGGGTGCCGGGGGCGTCGGGGGCGTGGTCGCCGGACAGGGGCCCGCGTCCCGCCCAGCACCGGGCCTCGCTCTGGGACCGGGACGAGGCGGAGCCCCCGGGGGCTCCGGGCCCGGCCGAGGCTTCGGAGACGGCGGACGGGGAACCGGTGCCCGTGCCGGTTGACGGCGGCCGTGGCGGCTGGGTGTCCGAGGAGACCGACGACGGAGACCTGCGGGGGTGGACCTCGGAGGAGTTCCGGGGGAGGACCGCCGGGCCCTGGGCGTTCTGGAGGCGCGGACGCGCCCGGCGCCAGGGCAGAACGCGGCGGGAGGCGGAGGGGATCTGGCCGGAGGAGTCGGTGTGGGAGACCCACCGGCCCTGGCCGCTCAACGACGACGACTCCCCCCAGGACGAGCTGCCGCCCTCGGCCCGCTGGTACGGCTCACCCGTGGCGCCTCCCCCCAGCAGGGCGGGACGGCTGCGGCGCCTGCTCCTCGGGACGGTGGCGGCGGCGGCCGGTCTCGCGGTCGGCTTCGCCGTCGCCGTGCTGCTCCCTCCGCTGCTGCTGTGGCAGGCCCCCTCGGACGCCCACGCCGCCACCAGGCCCGCCGTGGTGAGCGACCCCGCAACGGGTGTGACGTACCCGTTGCCCGCGGGCTGGCGGGCCGGCGCGGTGCCGCCGGTCACCGGGTTCACCTCCATCGCGGGCGGCGGCGCGGTGACGATCATGACCGGGCCCGCCGAGCCGGGAGACGACCTCGCCAAGACCGCGGCCCGTCTGGCGGACCTGTACGGCAGGCTGCTGCTCCACGGCGACGAGGTCAAGGTCGTCGACGACAGGGCGGTCACCGTGAACGGGCGGACCGGGCGAAGCCGTTCCCTGCGCGCGGAGTACCACGACGTCGTCAACCGGCCCGCCTACCTCAGGCTGGTCCTGCTCACCGGGAAGGGCGGCGAACCGGTCGTCGTGGTCGGTGTCGCCCAGCCCGACGATCCCGCCCTGCGCGGGGCGATCGACAAGGTGATCTCCGGGCTCCGTTAGCCCGTGCTCCGGCCCTGAGGGGCCCCACGGGCCTCGGGTGTCCTCCCGGGGTCCCAGGGGACGCGTCAGGGCGTGACGGCGGGTGGGGGAGCGGGTCGTCGGCGCCGGGGAGGGCCTGGTGGCGGGCGGTGGGCGGTGGCCGTGGGGCGGGCCGTACCCGGGTGGGAGGGGCCTTAGCACGCGGGGGCGTTCTCGGCGAGGATCTCGCCCGATCGGCACGCCTGACGGTTGCGGCGATTACTCTGATGACACTGTGAGCACCTTCGCCGCCTCCCACCTGTCCCCCTCGTTTCCGGACCGTGCCGCCTGGGGCACCGCGCCGAAGCTGCGCGCGTGGCAGCAGGAGGCGCTTGACCTGTATCTCAGGCGTGAGCCTCGCGACTTCCTCGCGGTCGCCACGCCCGGCGCGGGCAAGACGACTTTCGCGCTGCGCATCGCCAGCGAGCTGCTGTCGCGCGGGCTCATCCGGGCTGTGACGATCGTCACACCCACCGAGCATCTCAAGCAACAGTGGGCCGACGCCGCCTCCCGGGTCGGCATCGCCATCGACCCGGAGTTCAAGAACAGCCAGGGCGCGACCTCACGCGACTACGTCGGGGTCGCCGTCACCTACGCCCAGATCTCGATGCACCCGGCGCTGCACCGCGCCAGGACCGAGGCGCGCAAGACCCTGGTCATCTTCGACGAGATCCACCACGCGGGTGACGCGAAGTCCTGGGGCGACGGGGTGCGCGAGGCGTTCGAGCCCGCGACCCGGCGCCTGGCCCTGACGGGCACGCCGTTCAGGTCCGACGTCAACCCGATTCCGTTCGTCACCTACGCCGAGGACGGCGAGGGCGTACGGCGCAGCGTCTCCGACTACTCCTACGGCTACGGCCCGGCCCTGGCCGACGGCGTCGTCCGGCCGGTGATCTTCCTGGCCTACGCGGGGGAGATGCGCTGGCGGACCCGCGCGGGCGACGAGATCGCCGCGACGCTGGGCACGCCGCTCACCAAGGACCAGCTCGGCCAGGCCTGGAAGGCGGCCCTCGACCCCAAGGGTGACTGGATCCGCCAGGTGCTGCACGCCGCGGACCGGCGGCTGACCGAGGTGCGCAGGGGCGTCCCCGACGCCGGAGGCCTGGTCATCGCCACCGACCACGAGACGGCCCGCGCCTACGCCAGGCACATCCGCACGATCACCGGGGAGGGCGCCACGGTCGTGCTCTCCGACGACCCCGACGCGTCCAAGAAGATCAAGCAGTTCTCGGCCTCGCAGGACCGCTGGCTGGTCGCGGTCCGGATGGTCTCCGAGGGTGTCGACATCCCGCGCCTGGCGGTCGGGGTCTACGCCACGAGCACCTCGACCCCGCTGTTCTTCGCCCAGGCCGTCGGCCGTTTCGTGCGGGCGCGCAAGCGCGGGGAGACGGCCTCGGTCTTCCTGCCCTCGGTGCCGACCCTGATGGGTCTGGCCGGGGAGATGGAGGCCGAGCGCGACCACGTTCTCGACCGCAAGCCGCCAGAGGACGGCCTGGACGACTTCCTGCTCGACGACGCCCAGCGCAAGAAGGACAACCCCGACGTCGTCGGTGACGAGCTGCCCTTCGAGACGCTCGAGGCGGTCGCCACCTTCGACCGGGTCCTGTTCGACGGCGGCGAGTTCGGCACCGGCGCGGAGCCTGGCTCCCCCGAGGAGGAGGACTTCATCGGACTGCCCGGCCTGCTGGAGCCCGACCAGGTGCGCACACTGCTGAGCAAACGACAGTCCGACCAGCTGAAGGCCAAGCGCGCGGCCCCCGAGCCCAAGGAACCGCAGGTCGCCCCGCACGAGCTCATCGCCAACCTGCGCCGCGAGCTCAACACCCTGGTCGGGGCCTGGAACCACCGCACCGGCCAGCCCCACGGCGTCATCCACGCCGAGCTGCGCCGGGCCTGCGGCGGCCCGGCTATCGCCCAGGCGACCGCCGAACAGGTCCAAGAGCGGATCGACAAGATCCGCCAGTGGGCCGTCCAGCGTTCGCGCTGACCGGTGCCCGGCAGGGCCTGGACGCCTTCCGCGACGCTTCCCGTGACGCCTTCCGCGGTGTTCTCTGCGACTTTTTCCGTGACGTCTTCTGCGACTTCTCCCATGCGGGCCGTGCGGGCTCAGGGGACGCCTCCGTGGGCGTCGGGGACGCCGAGGGGCGGGGCGTGGCCGAGGAGACGACGGCGGGCTGTTCGAGCGGGATCGTCGGCCTGGTCAGCGTGGGACCGCTGATCCAGAACGTGGCCGCCTCAAGGCCGACCAGCGCGAACGCGCCTCCGACCCGGGCCGAGCCGCGGCCCCGCATCACCAGCCACAGGCCGAGCGGAGCCAGGACCAGCCACGAGATGCCGAGCAGGAGCATGTGGGATCACCACCGGAGGTCATGGAATACGACTCTCCGTAACTAGCTCCTGTCGTGCGGGGCGGTGGCGGCCTTTGACCTTTTATGACCCGCCTGTGGCCGCATACGGGAGGCCGGTCAGGAACGGAGCACCGGCTCGCCGGTGAGGACGGCCCCCGCGGCCCTGAGCTGGTCGAGGGCCGTCTCGGTCGTCTCCCTGGCGACCCCCGCCGTCAGGTCGAGCAGCACCCGTACGGCCAGTCCCTCGCGGACCGCGTCCAGGGCGGTGGCGCGCACACAGTGGTCGGTGGCGATGCCCACGACGTCGACCGTGTCCACCCGGCGGGCCGCCAGCCACTCGGCCAGGCCCGTGCCGTCCGGGGCGCCGCCCTCGAAACCGCTGTAGGCGGCGGCGTCGGCGCCCTTGCTGAAGACCTCCTCGACCCCGGTGGTGTCGAAGGCGGGGTGGAACAGCGCGCCGTGGCTCCCGGCCACGCAGTGGGCGGGCCAGGAGTCCACGTAGTCGGGGGAGGCGGAGAAGTGGTCGCCGGGATCGACGTGGAAGTCACGGGTGGCCACGACGTGGTCGTAGTCGTGCGAGGCGGCGTGCCTGGAGATGGCGGCGGCGACCTCGGCGCCACCGCCGACCGCGAGACTGCCCCCCTCGCAGAAGTCGTTCTGGACGTCGACGATGATCAGCGCTGTTGCCATGGGGTCAGTCAAACACGTCCGAGGCCGTGTCCGGCGGCCGGGTTCACCCGTCCGCGCCCGTCTTCACTCGTCGAAGACGGTGGGGACGGCCTCGTAGCCCCTGGCCAGCTGACGGGCCGTGGCGGGCAGCTCGGCGACGGCCAGCCGGTGCCGCTCACGGGCGGCCTCCAGCGGCTCGGCGCCCACGATCTCCCCGCCGCGCACCAGCTCCACCTGGAGCGGGCGGCTGTCGGCGGGCCGTTCGCCGGAGACGGTGACCAGCTCGGCGCCGGCCGTACCCGACTCGTCCAGCCTCCTGAAGGCGTGCTTGCGACCGCCCCGGCTCGGCTTGCCCACCGACCGCTTGGCCACCGGGCGCATCACACCCTCCCCGTCCTGCCTGGCGACGAGCTTGTAGACCAGCGCCGCGGTCGGCGCCCCGGAACCGGTGACCAGCGAGGTGCCGACGCCGTAGCCGTCGACGGGGGCCGCGGCGAGTGCGGCGATGGTGTACTCGTCCAGGTCACTGGTGACGATGATCCGGGTCTTGTGGGCGCCCAGCTCGTCGAGCTGGGCGCGGACCGCGTAGGCGACCTCGGCCAGGTCACCGGAGTCGAGCCTGACCGCCCCCAGGTCGGGACCCGCGAGCTCGACGCCGGTCCGTACGGCCTCCGCCACGTCGTAGGTGTCGACCAGCAGCGTGGTTCCGGCGCCGAGGGAGTCGATCTGGGCCCGGAAGGCCGCCTTCTCCGAGTCGTGGAGCAACGTGAAGGCGTGGGCGGCCGTCCCGGCGGTCGGCACGCCGTACAGGTGGCTCGCCATCAGGTTGGAGGAGGAGGCGAACCCGCACAGGTAGGCGGTCCGCGCGGCGGCCACGGCGGCCATCTCGTGGGTGCGCCGCGAACCCATCTCGATGATCGGCCTCGACCCGGCGGCGTGGACCATGCGGGAGGCCGCGGCCGCGATGGCGCAGTCGTGGTTGAGGATCGACAGGACCACGGTCTCCAGCAGCACGGCCTCGGCGAAGGTGCCCTCGACGGTCAGGATGGGGGAGCCGGGGAAGTAGCAGTCTCCCTCGCGGTAGCCGTACACGTCGCCGGAGAAGCGGTAGCCGGCCAGGAACTCCAGCGTGGGCTCGTCGACCACCCGGTTCTTCCGCAGGAAGGCCAGTTCACGCTCGCCGAACCGGAAGTCGCGCAGCGCGTCGAGCAGGCGCCCGGTGCCCGCCACCACCCCGTAGCGCCGTCCCTCGGGCAGATGCCTGGCGAACACCTCGAACGTCGCCCGCCGGAAGGCGACCCCGCCGCGCAACGCCGCCTGCAGCATCGTCAGCTCGTAGTGGTCGGTCAGCAGCGCGCTGCTCATGCTCGTACTCACGAGTCGAAGACTAAGCCCGAGGTAGGGCAGACTGGGGTACGTGGGTAGCACTGCTCCAATGGAGGTCGAGCGTCCGTCGAGCGACGTGCGGCCCGATCGGCCATGGTTGACGATCGTCTGGAACGACCCGGTCAACCTGATGTCCTATGTCACCTATGTCTTCCAATCCGTCTTCGGATACTCGAAGGAGAAGGCGGAGAAGCTGATGCTGGACGTGCATCACAAGGGAAGGGCCGTGGTGTCGAGCGGCACGCGCGAGGAGATGGAACGCGACGTGCAGATCATGCACTCCTACGGGCTGTGGGCCACGCTGCAGCAGGACTCGTGACCCGACACGAGAGTGACATCAGAGGGCGCCGGGGCGTGTGAGGCGTGTGGACGAGCGAAAGTGGTGAGCGAACGGTGAGTTCGGGATTCAGCCGTGGCCGCGAGGGCGGTGTCGTCACGAACTTCGACGACGCCGAGGTCTCCATCCTGAGATCGCTGGCCTCCCACACGCTGGACCTGGTCGAGCCGGGTGAGACGGGGGACGACCCGCTGGAGCGCGCGCTGGGCATCGGGCCCTCGGAGAAGCCCGACGACCCGGTGCTCGCCAGGCTCTTCCCCTCGGCCTACGAGGACGCCGAGCAGTCGGCCGACTTCCGCCGCTATACCGAGACCACCCTGCGCGAGGGCAAGCGGGCCGACGCGCGGACCATGCTCGACGGCCTGGAGACCGGTCACGCCGAGCTCACCCTGGAGCAGGCGCGGGCCTGGATGCGCGCCCTGAACGACGTCAGGCTGGTCCTCGGCACCCGGCTTGAGGTGACCGAGGAGGTCCACAACGAGCTGGCCGGGATGAGCGAGGACGATCCCCGCTATCCGGTCCTCGTCCTGTACGACTGGCTGACCTACCTCCAGGAGACCCTGGTCCACGCCCTTTGGTAACTTCCAGGCATGCTCACCATCTCCCGGGAACTGGTTGACAGGATCATCGCGCACGCACGGGCCGACCACCCGGACGAGGCCTGCGGCGTGATCGCCGGACCGATCGGCTCCGACTCCCCGCAGCGGTTCGTCGCGATGGTCAACGCCGAACGGTCGCCGACCTTCTACCGCTTCGACTCGCTGGAGCAGCTGCGCGTCTGGCGCGAGATGGACGACCTCGACGAGGAACCGGTGGTCATCTACCACTCCCACACCTCGACGGAGGCCTACCCCTCGCGCACCGACATCAGCTACGCCTCGGAGCCCAACGCCCACTACGTGCTGGTCTCCACCCGCGAGGAGCTGGGCGAGGAGGTCGAGTTCCGGTCCTACCGCATCCTCGACGGCGTGGTGACCGAGGAAGAGGTCAAGATCGTCCCAGCGTGACGGCCGTCTCGGGGGTGACACGGCAATGGGGGAGGAAAACCCGTTGGGTAGACTGGCGGTCATGATGACCGCCGACCCGAGCCAGGAGGACGTCGTGCTCTCACGTCCCGATGCGTGGGCCGGGAACGCGGGCCTCGCGCCCGTGCAGAACTTCCTGTTCGCGCACACCCCCTCCGTCGTCGTCTACGACTGTCGCTGATGACAGCTCCGGACCTCCCTCCGGAATCCCCCCGTGCCCACCGGTGTTCCGAACCGGTGGACGCCTCCCCGACGACAGCACGACGACACAAGGAGACTGACCCGCGATGGCCATCGAGGTTCGCATTCCCACCATCCTGCGCACCTTCACCGAGGGTGCCAAGGCTGTCGACGCCAAGGGCGCGACGCTGGAGGAGCTGATCGGCGACCTGGACTCCCGGCACCCCGGGCTGAAGGACCGTCTGGTCGACAAGGGCGCGCTGCGCCGTTTCGTGAACGTCTACCTCAACGACGAGGACGTCCGCTTCCTGGGCGGCCTGGAGACCCCCGTCGCCGACGGCGACACGGTCACCGTCCTTCCGGCCGTGGCCGGCGGCTCCCGCTAGCGAGACATATGGGCCACCACCGGTTCGGTGGTGGCCCACGCCGATGTTTCTGGTTTGTTAACACGAGGCGGAAGCCCTACACCATGCGCTTTGACTCACTGATCGACTCGGTAGGTCGTACCCCCCTGGTCGGCCTGCCCCGACTCTCCCCCTCACAGGACGTGCGGATCTGGGCCAAGCTCGAAGACCGCAACCCGACGGGCTCGATCAAGGACCGCCCGGCGCTGTGGATGATCGAGCAGGCCGAGAAGGACGGGCTGCTGCGGCCCGGCTGCACGATCCTCGAACCCACCAGCGGCAACACGGGCATCTCACTGGCGATGTCCGCCCGGCTCAAGGGCTACCGGCTGATCTGCGTGATGCCGGAGAACACCTCGGAGGAGCGCCGCCAGCTGCTGCGGATGTGGGGAGCGGAGATCGTCTCCTCCCCGGCGGCCGGTGGCTCGAACGAGGCCGTACGGGTCGCCAAGGGCATGGCGGCGGAGAACCCCGACTGGGTGATGCTCTACCAGTACGGAAACCCGGCCAACTGGCGCTCGCACTACGAGACGACGGGGCCGGAGATTCTGGAGGACCTGCCGTCCGTCACCCACTTCGTCGCCGGCCTGGGCACGACCGGCACCCTGATGGGCGTCGGCCGCTTCCTGCGCGAGCGCGTCCCCGGCGTGCGGATCGTGGCCGCCGAGCCGCGCTACGGCGAGCTGGTGTACGGCCTGCGCAACGTGGACGAGGGCTTCATCCCCGAGCTCTACGACCCCGACGTCCTGACCACCCGTTTCTCCGTCTCCTCGGGAGACGCGCTACGGCGGACCAGGGAACTGCTGTCCACCGAGGGCATCTTCGCGGGCGTCTCGACCGGTGCCGCCCTGCACGGGGCGCTCGGCATGGCGACCAAGGCCGTCAAGGAGGGCGAGCGCGCCGACATCGTGTTCGTGGTGGCCGACGGCGGCTGGAAGTACCTGTCGACCGGCGCCTACGAGGGCACGCTGGACGAGGCCGAGGAACGCCTCGAAGGCCAGCTCTGGGCCTGATTTCCCCCTGTGGTCCCCGGGAGGCCGTGAGCTGGCCTTCCGGGAGGGTCTCCTAGCGGGTGTAGGGCGACGCCGCCTCTGTGAGTGCGCGGACGGTGTCGTCGGCGTTCGCCTGGAGCAGGCCGTTGTTCACCATGGGGGCGCAGCCCGGCATGACGTCGACGGTCGCGGCCGGGCCGTCCGGATAGCGGAAGCGCAGCTGGAAAGGCCGCCCGCGCAGGTCCGGGATCCGGCGGCAGGTGTTGTCGCCGGGCCGGGTGTCAAGGGCGTTCAGGGCCCTGGTCAGGGCCTCGGCGGCCTTGGCGTCGTGCTCCCGTCGTACGGCGGGAGCGTCCGGCCGGTAGGGCTGCCCGCAGGCCAGGACCGAGACGGCTCCCTCGGGCACCATCTGTTCGTTCTGCCCCCTGCGGCCGGTCGGCCGGCCCTGGCAGGGGTCGGCGGGCCGTACGGGGCGCCAGGCGCCGGTCTCGTAGGCGGCGGTGATCTCCGGCCCGACGTAGGAGGGGCTGCTGACGGCGCCGTTGGTGGTCGTCACACAGGAGTTGACCTCCTCGGCGCTGCCCAGCCACAGGACCTTTCCGTCGTCGTAGACGAAACGGATGAGGTAGTTGGTCATCGGGCCGCCCATCAGTGTGCAGGGCCCCGAAGGGGCCTTCTCGGCGGCGGGAAGGTAGTCCAGGTCGCGGGCCATCGCCACGGCTCCTTCCGCCAGGGGCCTGGACCCGGCCAGCCGCGCGCCGCCGGGATGGGCGTTGTCCCCGGGGTAGGCGCAGATCAGCGCCGAGACCGGAGCACCGGGCACGAGGGATCCGCCGGCCCCGGCGACATCGGAGGAGCCGGGCACCCAGCCGCCGGGGGCGTCGCCGCCCCACCGCTGCGGGCACGGCGGCGGGGCCGCAGGAGGCCCGGCGGCCGGCTGTGAGGCCAGTACGGCGGTGGCGCACCCGACGACGGCCAGGACGATCACGATCACGGGCAGGGACTTCACGACGATGACACGTCGGAGACGGGGAATCGGTTCACCGGCTTCACCGTAGGGGCGCGGGTTGTGGTTCGCGGCGGGGAGAAACGCCGAGGGCGGGCGCCCCGGGTGGGACGCCCGCCCTCGGGCGGTGGGTTCGGGAAGGGTCAGTTGAACACCAGTCGCATGGAGAAGGTCGAGTCGCTGCCCGACTGGGTTCCGCTGATGCCCACGGCCTTCAGGACCTGGAGGCTGGCCCGCTCCTCGCCCTGGAGGTTCTGCAGGTAGAGGTGCTCCAGCTTGTCAAGGTCGACGTAGGCGGCGAAGGTCGCCTTCTCGGCGTCGGGGACCGCCAGCCTGAAGCCCTCGTTGTCGCCGAGGGCGCCGTCCTTGGCCAGTTCGGCGGCGTACTCGGGGGAGCTGGCCAGCACGAAGCTGCCGTCGCCGGGGGCCTTGGCCAGTTGCGGGGTCGTGGTGCCGGAGTCGGCGAGAGCCTTCTCGATCTTGGCGACGATCTCCTGCGCCTTGGCGGGGTCGGTGATGACGCGGGCGCCGAACCTCGGCTGGTTGGCGTCCAGGCCCCTGGAGTCCAGGGCCAGGGTCAGGTTCTTGCCGAGCAGCGTGGACAGGTCGGCGGGCAGGGCGAGGCCGTACTGCTGCTGGGCCTGGTCGGCGAACCGCTGAAGACCGGCACCGGTCTGGTCGGCGGACTTCAGGATCTGGGCCCACTGCTTGCCGACGACGTCACCGAGGCCGGAGATGGACAGGGCGGCGGCGGTCGATGCGGGAAGCGTGCTGATCCTGGAGGTCTCGGGCTGGCCCATGTCCAGGTTCTGCGCGCCACGGGTGACGCCGGCCAGTTCGACGTAGTCGCCGTCGAAGCGCAGCGCGCCGGCGACCCTGAGGTTCTTGATCTGCGCGAGCGCCTCGGGGTTGGTGGTGGCCACCTCGGGCGCGAAGTCGGCGATCTTCCCGGCGTGGAGCCAGAAGGACAGGACACCGGTCTCGCCCAGGGCGTTCAGGTCGTCGGAGAAGGCGGTGTTGTCGGACAGCGGCGCGACCTTGACGGCCTGGTCGGCCTGGTCCTGGGTCTGGGCGAGCAGCGCGTAGTCCTCGCGGAAGGCGACGCCGTACTTCGCGCCGCCCATCAGCTTGGAGAGCCCGGCCTTCGCCTTGTCCTGGTCGGAGACCTGCACGGCCACGACCACGCCCGGCTCCGCGCCCGCCTTGGTCGGGGAGAGCACGGCGACGCCGATGCGGCTGCCGAGCCAGGGCTCGACGTCGGTGGCGTAGTTGATCTTGTCCAGGCCGCCGTCCTCCTTGATCAGGTCGCACAGCGCCTTGCGCGGGTCGTCCCCGGTGAAGGAGGAGCGGGTGACGTCGAACTTCCTGGCGATGCTGAACAGCGCCAGTTTCTGGTTGGCGGCCGGGTCGAGGTCCAGGCGCACGTAGCCGATCGCGTCACCGGGCAGCACGTCGTGGGGCTGGGTGCCGCCGCCGCTCAGCAGGCTGACCGCGAAGGCGCCACCGCCGCCGACGAGGGCGACGACCAGCGCGGCGATCAACCCGATCAGCCAGCCCCTGCCCTTCTTGGCGGGCCGGGGGGTCGGCTGCCCGGGGCCGAGGAAGTCCGGGTTCTGCTGCCAGGTGGGCTGCTGGCCGTAGCCGGGCTGCTGGCCGTGGTTCTGCGGGTAACCCGGCTGGGCCTGCTGGCCGTACCCCGCCTGCTGACCGTACGCCTGCTGGCCGTAGCCGGGCTGCTGACCGTAACCGGGCTGCTGACCGTAACCGGGCTGCTGACCGTACGCCTGTTGCTGGCCGTAGGCCTGCTGGTCCTGGTTCTGCTGGCCGTAGCCGGGCTGCTGGTAACCGCCGTCCTGGGGGTAGCCCTGAGGTTGTGGCCGGTAGGCGATCGTCCTGTCAGGTTCCTGGCCCGGGTAGGGCGGCTGGCCGGGGGGGTTGTTGGCAGACATGCTCACTCACAATGTGGACTTCTCTCGGATACCGAGAAGTTAGTGCACATCGGTAGCAACCCGCTTGCATTGAACTAACCACGCGATTGCTCCATCCAACGCGTCCGCACGCCGGAGATCGCTGATCTCCCTGGGAAACACCCCGTCTTCTTCCAAAAGGTGACATATGCCAAGGGGAGCCAGGAATCCCGGTCAAACCCGATAGAGTGACCCTTCCAGAATATAGTTCGGGGAGCGTGGATGACGAAGTTCGATGAGGCGACGCGGGCGGTCCGGGTGGACGAGACCACCTACGACGTGTACCTGGACCCCGGATACGCCGTCGGGGGGCCGCTCAACGGGGGCTACCTGCTGGCCGTACTGCTGCGCGCCGTCGTGGACGCCTCCCCGCACGAGCACCCCGTGACCACCAGTGCGCAGTTCCTGCGCGTCGCCCCGCCCGGCCCCGCCAGGGTGCGGCTCGAACCGCTCAAGTCGGGCAGGACCGTCACGATGACCAGGGCGACCCTCCTGCAGGACGACGTCCCGCTGATCGAGACCCTCGTCACGACCGCCACCCTGAACGACGTCGCCCCCGACTGGAGCGACGGTCCCTCGGCGACCATGCCCCCCATCGAGGAGTGCTTCAGGCCGCCCGTCCCCGATTCCGGTTCGGGCATGACGCTCAACGAGCGGATGGAACTGGCCTTCGACCCGCCGACCGTCGGCTGGCTCGACGGCAGGCCCACCGGGCGTCCCGAGGCCCGCGCCTACTTCCGGCTGGCCGAGGGGAAGGAGCCCGACCCCTACGTGCTGGCGATGGCCGTCGACTGCCTGCCGCCGGTGGTCTTCTCCGCGGGCGCTCGCGGCTGGGCGCCGACCGTGGACCTCACCTGGCACCTGCGCGCCCTGCCCGCCCCCGGCTGGCTCACCCTGCTCGGCGGCGGACGGCTGATCGGCGACGGCTGGTTCGACGAGGAGGTCGAGGTCTGGGACTCGGCCGGACGCCTCGTCGCCCAGTCGCGGCAACTCGCCAGGGTGGGGCGCGGCTGATCTTTTCGCGATGATTGATCGTGTTGTGAGGATTCTTACCGTGAGCGGTCGTCCCAGGTCGCCTAACCTTGGGAACCGTGTCGCAAGCAAGCATTGGAATCTTCGACAGCGGGGTCGGCGGCCTGACGGTGGCCAGGGCGATCATCGACCAGCTGCCGAGCGAGTCACTCCTCTACGTGGCGGACACCGCACGCCAGCCGTACGGGCCGAAAAGCATCGCGCAGGTGCGGGCCTACGCCCTTGAGGTGATGGACCACCTCGTCGAGCACGACGTCAAGATGCTGGTGATCGCGTGCAACAGCGCGAGCGCGGCGGTGCTGCGGGACGCCCGCGAGCGTTACGACGTGCCGGTCGTCGAGGTCATCCAGCCCGCGACGCGCCGGGCCGTACAGGCGACCAGGAACGGCAGGGTCGGGGTGATCGGGACCAGGGCCACGATCGAGTCGATGGCCTACCAGGACGCCTTCGCCGCCGCCCCGGACGTCAGGCTGACCGGGGTGGCCGCGCCCCGCCTGGTGGAGTTCGTCGAACGGGGGGAGACGACGAGCGAGGAGGTCATCGAGGCCATCCGGGAGTATCTCGAACCCGTGCTGCGCGACGGCTGTGACACCTTGATCCTGGGCTGCACCCACTATCCGCTGCTCACCGGCCCCATCTCCTACGTCGCGGGCAACGGCGTCACGCTGGTCTCCAGTGCGGACGAGACGGCCAAGGACGTCTACCGCGTCCTGCACGACCGTGGCATGGCCGCGACCGGCGGCCCCGCCGCGCACAGGTTCACCACCACCGGGGACACCGACCTGTTCGCCAGGCTCGGCCAGCGTTTCCTCGGCCCGGAGATCCAGGCGGTCGAACTCGCGACGGTCGGTGACGGCGCCGGGGACGGCGGGCCCGTCAGGGGAAACGGGCAGCGGGTCCACCGGATGACCCGCTGAGGTGGGAGCCCCCGGTGGCACGCGACGTAACGTGACAGACAGCGAGTAGGAGGCCGCCGTGAAACTGACGATCATCGGATGCTCCGGGAGCTTCCCGGGCCCTGACAGCCCCGCCTCCTGCTACCTGCTGGAGGCCGAGGGGTTCCGCATGCTGCTGGACTTCGGCAACGGCTCGCTCGGCGCGCTCCAGCGGCACATCGGCCTCTACGACGTGGACGCGATCTGCCTGTCCCACCTGCACGCCGACCACTGTCTCGACATCTGCTCCTACCACGTGGTGCGCACCTACTCCCCGCACGGCCCGCTGCCCCGCGTGCCGGTCCACGCCCCCGCGGACGCGCCTGGGCGCCTGGCCGCCGCCTACGGCATGCCCGGCGAGCCGGGCCTGGAGACGGCCTTCGACTTCGTACGGCTGTCGCCCGGCGTCTTCCAGGTCGGCCCCTTCGAGGTGACGGCCGCCAGGGTGAACCACCCGGTCGAGACCTACGGCTTCCGCGTCTCCCACGGCGGCCGTTCCGTGGCCTACTCGGCGGACACCGGGGAGTCCGCCGAACTGGTCAAACTCGCCTCGGGGGTGGACGTGTTCCTGTGCGAGGCCTCCTTCGTCGAGGGCCCCGACCTGCCCGCCGACCTGCACCTGACCGGCCGCCAGGCCGCCGAACACGCGGCGGCGGCGGGCGCGGGCACCCTGGTGCTGACCCACCTGGTCCCCTGGAACGCCACCGAACGGGTTCTCGACGAGGCGTCGCGGGGCGGGTTCGCGGGCCGGATCGAACTGGCCCGCAGCGGCGCCCACTACGACCTGGAGGCGTGAAAGGCCCTAGGGTGAGGTCCATGGCTCGCGCAGATGGACGTTCTCCCGATCAGCTCCGCCCCGTCACCATCACCCGTGGCTGGCTCGCCCACGCAGAGGGGTCGGTGCTCGTCGAGTTCGGCGGCACCAGGGTGCTGTGTGCCGCCTCCGTGCAGGACAACGTGCCCCGCTGGCGCAGGGGCAGCGGCCAGGGGTGGGTGACCGCCGAGTACGCCATGCTGCCCAGGGCGACCAACACCCGCAACGACCGTGAGTCGGTGCGCGGCAGGATCGGCGGAAGGACGCACGAGATCTCCCGCCTCATCGGCCGTTCCCTGCGGGCCTGCGTCGACTACAAGGCGCTCGGCGAGAACTCCGTGGTGATCGACTGCGACGTGCTCCAGGCAGACGGCGGCACCCGCACGGCCGCGATCACCGGCGCCTACGTCGCCCTCGCCGACGCGGTGCGGTGGATGCGTGAGCGGAAGATGTGCGCGGGTGACCCGCTCATCGACTCCGTCGCCGCCGTCTCGGTCGGCGTCGTCGGCTCCACGCCGCTGCTCGACCTCTGCTACACCGAGGACGTCGCCGCCGAGACCGACATGAACGTGGTGATGACCGGAAGCGGCCAGTTCGTCGAGGTCCAGGGCACCGCCGAGGGCAAGCCGTTCGACAGGGCCGCCCTCGACGAACTGCTCGACCTCGGCGCCGCCGGATGCGTGGAGCTGACCCGCCTGCAGCGCGAGGTGCTGGCGTGAGCTCCTCGATCAAACTGGTCCTGGCGACCAGGAACGCCGGGAAGATCGCCGAGCTGCGCCGGATCCTGGCCGACGCCTCGATCACGGCCGAGATCCTCGGGCTTGAGGAGTTCCCCGAGATCGGCGACGTCGCGGAGACCGGCCTGACCTTCGCCGAGAACGCCCTGCTGAAGGCGGGCGCCGTCGCCGAACAGTCGGGACTGCCCGCCATCGCCGACGACTCCGGCCTGTGCGTCGACGCGCTGAACGGCATGCCGGGCATCTTCTCCGCCCGCTGGGCGGGCAGGCACGGCGACGACCAGGCGAACCTGGAACTGCTGCTCGCCCAGGTGTCCGACGTGCCGGAGGAGCACCGGGGCGCCCACTTCGCGTGCGCGGCGGCGCTGGCGCTGCCCTCCGGTGAGCAACGCATCATCGAGGGCACCCTGAACGGGGTGATCATCGACGCCCCGCGCGGCGCCAACGGCTTCGGCTACGACCCGATCTTCGTGCCCGAGGGCGAGAGCCGTACGACCGCCGAGCTCTCGGCCCAGGAGAAGAACGCCATCAGCCACCGGGGCCGTGCCTTCCGCGCCCTGGCCCCCGTCATCGCGGAACTCCTCGGCTGAGGACGCGCGCCGCGACCGGCGCGTGGACAGGCGTAACGTCGCAGGCATGGAGAGCAACAGACGTGCGCCCGGGTGGGCGGGCCCGCTGATCGGCCTGGTTTCCTGCGCGGCGGCGCTGGGGGTCTCCCTGCTGGCCGCGGGGCTGGTCAGGGCGTCCGCCTTCCCCGTCGTCGCGGTCGGTGACGCCGTCGTCGACCTCGCCCCCGCGGGGGCGAAGGAGTTCGCGATCCGCGTCTTCGGGGAGAACGACAAGAACGTCCTGGTCGCGGGCATACTCGTGGTCCTCGCCGTGATCGCCGCGGCCATCGGGACGCTGGCCCTGCGCGACCTCAGGTACGGCACCGCGGGGCTGGCGGCCTTCGGCGTGGTCGGCGTCTCGGCCGCCCTGACCCGGCCGGACGCGGGTGTCCTGGACGCCGTTCCCACGCTCGCGGGGGTGGTCGCCGGCATCGCCACCCTGCGCCTGCTGACCGGGCGCGCCCTGCGGGGCCCGGCCTCCACGACCTCCGGGGAGGGCGCCGCGATCGACCGGCGCGGACTGCTCATCGGGGCGGCGGGTGGTCTCGCGCTGGCCGGGGTGAGCGGCGTGATCGGCCAGGCGCTGACGTCGGGACGCTCCGCGGTGAGCGCGGCCAGGGCCTCCCTGAGGCTGCCCGGGCCCGCGACCCCGCTTCCCCCGATCCCCGCCGGGGCCGACCTGAGGATCAAGGGACTGTCGCCGTTCGTCACCCCGAACGCGGACTTCTACCGGGTGGACACCGCCCTCGTGCTGCCGCAGGTCGACCCCCGCTCCTGGACCCTCAGGATCCACGGCATGGTGGACAGACCCGTCGAACTGACCTTCGCCGACCTGCTGAAACGGCCCGTGGTCGAGGCGGACGTCACGCTGTGCTGCGTCTCCAACGACGTCGGCGGCCCCTACGTCGGCAACGCCAGGTGGCTGGGGGCCGACCTGGCGGGGGTGCTGCGCGACGCGGGCGTGCACCGGGACGCGGACATGCTGCTGAGCACCTCGGCCGACGGCTGGACCTGCGGCACCCCGGTCGACGTCGTCCTCGACGGCCGTGACGCCCTGCTGGCCTTCGCGATGAACGGTGAGGCGCTGCCCTTCGCGCACGGCTTCCCGGTCCGCCAGGTCGTGCCCGGCCTGTACGGATACGTCTCGGCGACCAAGTGGGTGACCGACATCAAGGTCACCCGTTTCGATCGGGACGAGGCCTACTGGACTCCCAGGGGGTGGGCGGCGAAGGGACCCGTGAAGACCGAGTCGCGCATCGACCTGCCCAGGGACGGGGCCGACCTGCCCGCGGGCCGTACGGTGATCGCGGGGGTCGCCTGGGCACAGCACAAGGGGATCGACGCGGTCGAGGTCAGGATCGACCGGGGGCCGTGGCGCCAGGCGAGACTCGCCCAGGCGCCGACCGCCGACACCTGGCGCCAGTGGGTGATCGACGACTGGGACGCCACCCCGGGCGAGCACACCATCGAGGTGCGGGCGACCGACGCCACCGGCTACACCCAGACCGCCGAACGCGCCCCCGTGGGCCCCGACGGCGCCACCGGCTGGCACACCGTGGACGTCCGGGTCACCTGAGCCGGGGACGCTCCTTCCAGATCTGGTCAACTCACCGGTGCCGTACGGCGGAGCGCCCTAACATCGGCCCGAAACGAGGCCGAGGGGGACCGGTGGAACAGGCGTTTTCAACCGCGGTATTACAAACGGGGACGTACAACCCCGTGGTGACCGCGGACGGGCAGCGGTGGCGGGACTTCGAACTCGACCCGCGTTCCTCGGTCGTCGTGGCGCCGCCCAGGGAGCCGGAGCGGGTTCCGTGGCGGCCGGTCAGGCTGGACCGGTGCAGGCCGTACGGCGCGGTGGGCGGGCTGGTGATGCCGGACCCGCAGATCCAGGAGGACCTGCTGTGCTCGGTGCCGGTGACCGAGGAGGGAACGCCCACGCGCTTCCCCGACCCCCGGGGAGAGTGGATCAAGGCGATCAACGGGGCCGGAGCGGCGGACGACCCGTTCCGGGCGACCAACTCCCTGGACTGCGCCCTGTCGGTGCTGTCCACCTGGTACGGGACGCCGGTCGTCGCCGCGCCGAGACGGCCGGAGTACGACCGGGCCGGCAGACCCCTGCTGACCGGGGAGGAAGGCGGGGCGGCCCGCGCGGAACGGTGGCTCGGGCAGCGCTTCCAGTACCTCGGGCAGGGAAGACAGGCCTACGACCCGATCGGGCGGGCGCTGCTGGCCGGTGGCCACGGATCCGCCGCGATCATCGTCAACCGCTGGCCCGGGGGCGGCAGCCACGCCTGGAACGCGGTGAACGCGTCCGGAGAGGCGCTCTGGCTCGACGCGCAGCTCGGAAACCTCGCGGATGAGCCGCTCTACAAGTCCGTGACCGGGGTGTTCTGCGTGATCCTCGACGCGGAGGGACGCAGGCTGTGAACCTCGAACAGGCCAGGGCGGTCGCGGAGGAGTACTTCAACGGCGTCAGAGGCCTCGACGCCG
This sequence comes from Streptosporangium sp. NPDC001559, assembly GCF_042893955.1. Lineage (NCBI taxonomy): Bacteria > Bacillati > Actinomycetota > Actinomycetes > Streptosporangiales > Streptosporangiaceae > Streptosporangium > Streptosporangium sp. NPDC001559. Next base: position 145,695 of record NZ_JBIAVG010000001.1, on the reverse strand, counting down.
CCGTGGAGATCCGGATCTACGACTTCGCCGAGGGATACGTCGCCTGGGCCAAGGAGCCCGAGCCCGACGACCCCGGAGTGCCGCCCGACACGGTCGGCGGCGGATGCCTGGTGATCGACAAGGCCACCGGGGAGATCACGATCAGACCCCTCCTCAACCCGGAGACCATCGCCGACCAGCACCCCGGATGAACCGGGCGGAGGGCCGGGGCACCCCGTGAGGCGCCCCGGCACCGGTCAGCCCGCGGCCAGGGCGTCCACGACCGAGGCCCGAGCGGCCTTGCGGGCGGGCAGCACGGCGGCGAGCACGCCCGCCAGACCGGACAGCACCACGAACGCCAGGACCTGCGGCACGGGAACGGTGAACACGACGCCGGTCGTCGCGGTCCGTGCGGCGGCCCAGCCGAACACGACACCGAGCACCACCCCGACCAGCGCCCCGATGAGCCCCAGGATCAGGGCCTCGACCGAGAGCATCGCCCGCAGCTGGGACCGGGTCAGGCCCAGCGCCCGCAGCAGCGCAGACTCCCTGGTCCGCTCGTGGACCGACAGGGACAACGTGTTGGCGATCCCCAGCAGCGAGATCAGCACCGCCAGCCCGAGCAACCCTGTGATGATCATCACGCTCATGTCGAGCGCCTCGTCGAACCCGCTCCTGACCTCCGTGGAACTGGCCACCTTCGCCGTCGGGTACGGCTGCGCCGCCGCCTCGACCACCTTGCGCGTCACGTCGGAGGCGACCCCCTCCTTGGCGTTGACCAGGATCCGGCTGTCATCGACCACGCCGAAGTAACGGTCGAAGTCGGCCGAGGGAACCGTCAGCTCCGCCAGGCCCGTCTGATCGGCGTCGAAGACCCCGACGACCGTGAGTTCGACCCGGCCCGCCTTCTTCGTGCGCAGCGGAAGCCGGTCGCCGACCGCGACCTTGAGATTCTTGGCCACGTAGCCCGCGACCGCCACGGTCCCCGGCTTGAGCGCGCCGACCGACCCCGAGGTGAAGGCCGGGGCGAAGTCCCGGGTGGCGGCGAACGTTCCCGCCTGGTAGAGGGCGTCTTCGTCACCGGCCTTGACGTCGGTCTGGCGGATCGCGACGACCGAGGTCAGCTCCGGCCTGGTCCGCAGGTTCTCCGCCAGGTCACGCGGCAGACGCGACTCGCGGTCCTGGGCCTGGACCATGTAGTCGACGGGGAACTGCTCGTCGAGCTTTTGGGAGTAGGTCAGCCGCAGCGTGCCGGTGAGCACCGAGATGAGCGTCATCAGCGTCACGCCGACGGTCAGCGCCACCGTCGTGGTCGCGGAACGCCGCGGGTTGCGCCCCGAGTTGTCCAGCGCGAGCCTGCCCGGCACCCCGAAGAGCCTGCCCGGCAGCCAGCCCACGAAGGCGCCCAGCGGCCTGACGATCACCGGCCCGAGGATCAGCACCGCGAAGAACACCAGCGCGCCGCCGGCCATCACGGTGAACAGCGCCGCCTGGCCGGGATCCGTCGTCACCCCGACCACGGTGACCGCGACCCCGGCGACCAGGAACAACGCCGCCATGACCACCCGCACGACCCCCGCCCTGAAGGTGTGCTCCTCCACCTGGGCGCGCAGCGCGGCGATCGGCGCCACCCGCGTCGCCGAACGCGCGGGCAGCAGGGCCGCCCCGACCGTGACGACCATGCCGACCGCCACGGCCAGCGCCACGGTGAACGGCGTCAGGGTCGCGGTCGCCTCGGGCAGCGGAGCGCCGGAGGTACGCAGCACCACCATCGCCCCCGCGCCCATGCCGTACCCGAGCAACAGGCCGAGCAGCGACGACATCAGGCCCACCACCGCCGACTCCAGCAGGACGGAGCCGAACACCTGCCCGCGCGTCGCGCCGATGCAGCGCAGCAACGCCATCTCCCGGGTCCGCTGGGCGACGAGGATGTTGAAGGTGTTGTAGATGACCAGCGCCGCGACGAACATCGCCACCAGGCCGAACAGCAACAGACCCATCGTGAGGAACTGGCTGTCGGCGCCGTTGGCCTTCACCATGTCGTCGGCGTACCGCTTGCCGGTCTTCACCTCGTAACCGGCCCCGAGGGTCTTGACGACCGCGGCGCGCGCGTCCTCCTGGGAGACCCCCTCGGCCGCCGCGACGTCGATCTCCCGGTAGCCCTTCTCACCGGTCATCGCCCTGGCCGTCTCGGTGACGAAGCCGACCGCGCCGGTGTAGGCCAGCTCCTGGTCGAGGCCGACGTCGAACAGCCCGACCAGCGTGAACTCGTGACTGACGTTCTTGGAGTCGAGCACCGCGACGGTTTCTCCGACCTTGAACCCCCGCGTCTTGGCGGTGTTCTTGTCGAGCACGACCTGCGTCGCGGTGCTCGGCGCCGAACCGCTGACGATGGAGGTACGGCTCAGCGGCCCCTGGACGATGGAGACCCCCGAGGTCGGGTAGTCACCGGCGGCCTTGCCGTCCTTGCCGATCAGCGCGGAGGTGCCCCGTACGAGGCCCTGGGCCTCGGCGACGCCGCCGACGGCGCGGACCTTCTCCAGCACGGCCTGGGGAACGTCCCCCTTGCCGGGGGAGGGGAGCACGGCGACGTCGATCTTGTCGGCCGCCGCGCCGAACTTCTGGGTGAAACCGGCCTGCATGGTGTCGGTGAGCACGAACGTGCCCGCGATGAAGCCGACCCCGAGCGCGATGGCCAGCGAGGTGAGCAGCAGCCGCAGCTTGCGTGCCCTGAGCCCGGCGAAGGTCGTCTTGAGCACCTTCAGGCCTCCAGCTTCATCAGCGTGTCCAGCACGCTCTGCGGGGTCGGCTGGAACAGCTCACTGACCAGCAGGCCGTCCCGCAGGAAGATCACCCGGTCGGCGTACGACGCCGCGACCGGGTCGTGGGTGACCATCACGATCGTCTGGTTCAGCTCACGCACCGACGTGCGCAGGAACGACAGCACCTCGGCGCCGCTGCGCGAGTCCAGGTTGCCGGTCGGCTCGTCGGCGAAGATGACCTGCGGCTTGCTGATCAGGGCGCGGGCGACCGCCACCCGCTGCTGCTGGCCGCCGGACAGCTCGCTGGGCCTGTGCCCGAGCCGCTCCCGCAGGCCGACGGTCTCCACGACCCGGTCGAACAGGACCTGGTCCGCCTGCCGCCCGGCGATCTCCAGCGGAAGCCTGATGTTCTGCTCGGCGGTCAGCGTCGGCAGCAGGTTGAACGCCTGGAAGATGAACCCGATCCGCTCGCGGCGCAGCAGCGTCAGCCGTTTGTCGTCGAGACCCGTCAGCTCGACCTCGCCGATGTGCACCTGCCCGTGGGTGACGGTGTCCAGACCGGCCAGGCAGTGCATCAGCGTCGACTTGCCGGACCCGGAGGGCCCCATGATCGCGGTGAAGGCACCCGCCGCGAAGGAGACGTCCACTCCCCGGAGGGCCTCCACGGCCGCGTCTCCCTGGCCGTAGACCTTGGTCAGGCCCCTGGCCACCACGGCCGCCGCCGTGTCCCTGCGCGCGTGCCCCGCGCCGACCTCTCCGGTGATGGTCACGTCTCTGTCTCCTTGCCAAAAGCGTTTCTTGCGAACTGGAAGAACGCTATTGGCGCAGGGCAGGGCCGTTCATCGGCCTGCGGGACAGAGTCGGTCTCCGCCGAAGGAGGCTTGTTCCCGGGCGACTACGACCCGTGACGTAGCCCCCGTATCGGCCATTCGGCCGAGCCGGGGACCTGTATCGCGGGGACGGCTCACGAAACGCCCCGAGTGGGAAGGGCTCACGAATCCGTCGAGTGCGGCGTCACAAGCCCGGACTCGTAGGCGTAGACCACCACCTGGGCCCGGTCCCGCAACCCCAGCTTCGCCAGCACCCTGCCCAGATGCGTCTTGACCGTCGCCTCCGCCAGGTCGAGCCGCTCGGCGATCTCCCCGTTGGACAGACCGCGGGCGACCAGCACCAGCACCTCCCGCTCCCGCGCCGTCAGGCCACCGAGCACCGTCGGCTCCGACGTACCCGGCGAGGGAAGATGCACGGCGAAGCGCTCCAGCAGCCGCCTGGTCGTGCTCGGCGCGACGACCGCGTCCCCGCTGTGCACCGAATGGATGGCGCTGACCAGGTCGGAAGGCGGCACGTCCTTCAGCAGGAACCCGGAGGCCCCCGCCTTCAACGCCGTGAACGCGTAGTCGTCCAGATCGAACGTCGTCAGGATCAGCACCCGCGGCCCGTCCTCGGCGGCGCGGATCAGACGGGTCGCCTCGACGCCGTCCATCACCGGCATCCGCACGTCCATCAGCACCACGTCGACACCGCCGCCCCTGGCCACCTCGACCGCCGCCGCCCCGTCACCCACCTCGGCGACGACCTCGATGTCCGGCTGGGCGTTCAGCACCATGCGGAACCCGGCCCTCAGAAGCGCCTGGTCGTCCACCAGCATCACGCGAATCACCGGCCACCCACCTTCCCACCGGGAAACCGCTCCCCGGCACCCTTCCGCCCGGCCTCCCTCACGCGGCCCTGCTCCTGCCCATCTCGCCGATCGGCAACCGCGCCGTCACCCGGAACCCGCCACCGGGGCGCGGACCCGCCTCGACGCTTCCGCCGAACATCGCCGCCCGCTCCCGCATACCGACCAGGCCGTGCCCGTCCACACTCCGCGGCGCCGCCGCGCCCCGCCCGTCGTCGGTCACCCGGACCAGCAGCTCACGCGGACCGTACTCCATCTCGACCACCGCGCTGCTGCCGGGGCCGCCGTGTTTGAGCGTGTTGGTCAGCGCCTCCTGGACGATCCGGTAGACCGTCAGCTGCTCCCCCTCGGGCAGACTCTGGGCCGGGCCGGTGACCCGCAACTCGACAGGCACCCCCGAGGCGCACACCTGGGCCACCAGGTCGTCCAGCTGCGACAGGCTCGGCTGCGGAGCGTACTCCTCGCTCCTGCCCTCCCCGGAACCCTTCTCGAGGGAGCCCGCCCCGGACACGCCGTCGGTGCGCAGCACACCGACCATCCTGCGCATCTCGGCCAGCGCCTGCCTGCCCGTGTACGAGATGGCCCGCATGGCCTCCCTGGCCTGCTCGGGATCGTTGTCGATCGCGTACCCCGCGCCGTCCGCCTGAACGATGATCACACTCACGTTGTGCGCGACCACGTCGTGCAGCTCACGGGCGATCCTGGTCCGCTCGGCCGCGGCGGCCAGCCGTACCTGCTGGTCACGCTCGTGCTCGGCCCGTACGGCCCGCTCCTCGAGGCTCAGCAGATAACGGCGGCGGGTGTTGGCGTAGATGCCCGCGATCCAGATCGCCACCACGAACACGGAGAGGCTGGCCCAGCTCACGAAATCCGGATATGTCACGAGTCGCCCGAAGGAAAGGGCCAGCCCCAGCTCCGCCACCAGGCCCGCGGCGACCGCCCAGCGCAACAGGCGCCGCGCGGCCACGGCGTACATGGCGATCAGCACGGACACGTTGAACGCCAGAGGATCGACCCCGGCGAGCCACTGCAGGAAACTCCCCAGCGAGACGGCCGCGAAGACCCCCAGAGGATGCCGCCGCAGCCACAACAGCGGAACCACGACCATCAGCCCGAACACCAGGATCGCCCACGGCCCCGTCACGACCCCCGGCCACGGCACACTCCTCGCCCCCGAACCCGTCAGGTTCGCGACGAACCACCCGTTCGCCACCGAGATCGCGGCGAAAGGCACCAGCCAGAGAGCATCCACGGCACCGGGATGCCGACGGCTCCAGTCGAGTAATCTGCCGAACACGTCACCACGATACGTATACGCAGATCAATGCCCTTCCCCCTCAGGGCGGAACCGCGCCTACGACCCAGGTCGCATCTCCAGGGCCCTTACACCCCTCTTACGCCCCTGCGGGCACCATGGTTTTCGGGAGCACCCTCCGGGGTGAGTAAAGGGAGAGATTGTTTGTGATGGCGGATCACAACAATGCCGGGCCGCGCGATGAAGAGGACGCATCGCGCGGCCCGTCGTCATTCCCGGCCCCCCGCTGACGGGCCCCTCTCAACCTTTTCCGACCCCCGGCCTGTCCGGGGAACGGCCGCGCGCGTGCGGCTACCGTGTCCTGGGGCCGGAGGGAAGGTCCCCCACCGGGGAGGACTCGACATCGGCGATCTCCACACGGCCGTTCCGGGAGGGAACGACTGGTGGGGGGAGGCCGTCGGCGGAGGCGCGGAGCAGGCGGAGGGCCTCGCGGAGGGCGGCGGATCGGGAGGGGGCCCTGCCCTGGGTGACGTACGCCTCGACGAAGGCGGCGTCCTGAGGGGCCAGGGTGACGCTGACGGTCACCGGGGCGAACGCCTGCGTTTCGTTTTCCATTTTATTGTGGGGCCGATGGGATTCGAACCCATACTGCGCGCCACCTAAAGACGCTGCCTCCTGCCGTTGGGCTACGGCCCCTTTGTTTTTTCCCGCGAAGTTCTCTGTCTGAGAGTGGCAGTTCGGGCAGAGGAATCGCAAGTTGTTTATTCTGTTGTCGAGCCAGTCGCCGTTGAGATGGTCGACGTGCAGCGTGAGGGGCGCGCCCTCCCAGGTGCCCTCGATCTTACAGGCACCGCACCGGTAGGGCACCCCGGCTTCCTGGAGCGCACGGCGGAGCATCGGGGGCTTGGTCCTGAGGGATCCGGACGGACGGATCAGGAGGATCTCCTCGGGGGGCAGGCGTCGGGGGGAACGACGTCCACGGTGATGGGCCTGGCCGCGGAAGTGTGAGGTGTCGATGCCGAGGCGTTTCAGTTGGCGGCTGATGTGCGCGTGGTTTCCGCCCGCGATCGTGATGCCGAGGCGGCGCAGGACGCCGGTGACGCTGAGGGAGGCGGCCGCGGCCTCGGCCAGCATTTCTGGGGTGTATTTGTACTTCGCCGGCATGCCCCGAGGTTACGGAAAGAGACCGACAATTCCTGGGGCATGCACCAATCACATTAAATGGCGAAAAAAGGGGATCAGTCCACACCGAGTTCGCGGCGGAGGCGGGCCACGTGACCGGTCGCCTTCACGTTGTAGAGAGCCTTCTCGATCTTCCCGTCCGCGTCGATGACGAAGGTCGAGCGCAGCACGCCCACGGTGGTCCTGCCGTACATCGTCTTCTCACCGTAGGCGCCGTAGGCCTGGTGGACCTCCAGGCCGGGGTCGGACAACAGGGGGAAGGTCAGGGCGTCGTGCTCGACGAACTTGGCGAGCTTGGCCGGGGTGTCCTTGGACACACCGAGTACGGCGAAGCCCGCGGCGGCCAGGGATTCGAGGCTGTCGCGGAAGTCGCAGGCCTGCTTGGTGCACCCGGGGGTCATCGCGGCGGGGTAGAAGTAGAGGATCACACGTTTGCCGCGGTAGGCGTCGAGGGAGACGGTGCTGCCGTCGGCGGCGGGGAGCGCGAAGTCCGGGGCGGCGTCGCCGGGCTCTAGTTTCATGGGTTTCCTCCGTGGACTCGTTCCCGGGTCAACTTACCGGCCTGCCCGAAGTGCCGCGGGCGGACCGGACCTGACAGACTGATCAATGTCAAGGGTGACGAGAGGAGATCCGATGGCGGACACCGATCCCGCGGAGCTTGAGCGGAGGATCGAGCGGACCCGCGCGGAGTTGGCCAAGACGGTTGACGCCATCGCCGACCGGGTGAGCCCGAAGAACGTCGCGCGCAGGACCGTCGCCAAGGCCGAGACGAGCGCGAGGCGGTTCCTGGTCTCGGTCGGAGACAAGGTGGGGGACGTGGTCGGGGTCACGCCGCGTCCGGTCAAGCCGGGGGACGAGCCGCAGGGCCTGTGGGCCGAGGAGGAGCCGAGCCTGGCGCCGGTGCTGATCGGCGTGGGCGCCGTGCTGGCGGTCACCGCGGTGGTCATGCTGTGGCGGCGCCGCCGCCGTTGAGGCGGGCGGGCCGGGTCACAGGAAGGTGCGGCCCTCACCGCGGTAGGTGGGGACGGTCTCGACGACCTCCTCGCCTTCGATCAGGTGCAGGGCGGTGAAGCGCTCGCACAGTTCACCGGCCTTGGCGTGCCGGAACCAGACCCGGTCGCCGGTCCTCAGGTCGTGCGCGGCGGGGCCGAGGAGCGGGGTCTGGACCTCGCCGGCGCCCTCACCGGGGGCGTAGCGCAGGCCGTGGGGCAGGTAGGGGTGGGGGAGGCGGTCCCGCCCCGGAGGACCTGAGGCGTGGTAGCCGCCGCCCAGGACGGTGACGACGCCGGGGGCGGGGCGGCGGACGACGGGCAGGGCGAACATGGCGGCGGGGCGTCCGGTGAAGCCGCGGTAGAAGTCGAACAGGCGAGGGTGGAAGAAGCCGGATCCCGCGGCGACCTCGGTGACGGCTCTCTCCCTGGCGGTCAGGTCGATGCTGCCCGTGCCTCCGCCGTTGACGAACTCCAGGTCGGCCAGCTGGGCGACGGCCTGGACGACGCGGCCCCTGCGGACGAGGAGTTCGCGGCGGGAGCGGGCCTGCATGAGGCGGACGGCCCGGGTGAGGGCGGGGTTGCCCGGCTGGTCGTCGCCGACTCCGGCGATCTGGGCCTCGTAGGCCATCACGCCGACCAGGCGGAAGCCGGGGCGTTTGGCGATGGTGGCCGCCAGTTCGGCCGCCTGGTCGGGCCTGCGTACCGGGGAGCGGTGCGCTCCGGCCCTGAATCTGCCGCGGAAGGCCACGAACCCCGCATCGATGTCGAGACATATGCGGATCTCGTGGCGGTGGGGGAGGTCGCTGATCGCGGCGTCCACGAGGTTCAGGTGGTCGGCGCTGTCGACCGTCAGTGTGATCTCCCGTGCCGCCACGGGGTCGGCGGCCAGTTCGGTCAGCGCGGCCCTGTCGGTGGTGGGGTAGGCGACGAGCACGTCCCGCAGTCCGTTCGAGACCAGCCAGAGGGCCTCGGGCAGGGTGAAGGCCATGATTCCGGCGAAGCCGTCCATGGCGAGGATCCGTTCGAGCAGGGGCCTGGAGCGGATGGACTTGCTGGCGACCCTGATCGGTTTGCCGCCCGCCCGCCGGGCCATGGCGGAGGCGTTCGAGCGCAGGGCTTCCAGGTCCAGCACGGCGAACGGAGGATCCAGGTGCGCTGTCGCCCGGTCGTAGCGCTGACGGTCGTCCATGCCCGCAGAATAGCCGTAAAACGACTAATATGAGCAGTGTTCATGTTGAGATGCCGGCGGTAAATTCTCCGGCCAGGGCGACTCCTGGATCGTGAAAGTCGCCGCTTCACCCCCGCGCGACGACTCTGGGACGCGTAGACCTGTCCAGGTGATGAGCACTCTCCAGGACATCATGGCGGGGACGGGCGGAACCACGGCGGGGGAGCACCTGCACGCCGTCCGGCGCAGATCGGTACGGCTGCTGCGGCCCGAGCGCAATCCGGCGGGCCTGGTGGCCGCCGTACTGGTCACGGCGACGTTCTCGGCCGCGGCCTGTGTGACGGCGGGGCTGACGATGGGCTCCCCGATGGGGCGGGTGCCGTACCGCAGGATCGCCGAGGGGATCGGGGCGGCCAGGTGGTCCGACCCCGCGGTCTTCGCCGTGGCGCTGGCGGTGACGGCGGCCGGGATCGTGCTGTTCACCCTGGCCGTACTGCCGGGCAAGACCCGGCTGGTGCCGCTGGAGTCCGCGGACTCCCGGATGGTGATCGGCCTGACCAGGGCGGGGCTTCGCCGTACGCTGCGGGCGGCGGCGGAGTCGGTCGACGGGGTCGGGCGGGCCCGGGTACGGCTCGGCTCGCGTGACATCGAGGTCACCGTGTTCACCGACGCCGACAGGACGGGCCACCTGCTGCGTCAGGTGGGCATCGTCGTGGGCGACCGGCTGACGGCCCTGGGTGCGATGTGCGCGCGCGAGATCGTCGTACGGCTGTGCAGGAGGGGAGGCTGATGCGGGCCTACCTGGACAACAGGATCGGCCTGGCCCTCACGGGGGTGACGCTGGCCGGGGCGGGGATGTACGCCTGCCTGCGGGGGCAGGGAAAGCTCTCCTCCCAGCCACGGGACGACCGGATCGTGAGCAGGGGGCTGCCCTCCTACCTGGAGCAGCACGCGTGGCTGGGGTGGCTGGCGGCGTTGCTACTGGTGGTGCTGGCGCTGCTGTCGATCAGGTGGCTGCTGCGCGCCCTGGGCTGGGGACGGGTGGGGCGCCGCAGCGCCACCGGTACGGCCATGCTGGGGGTCGCGGTTAAAGAAATCGAAGGGCTCGTCCGAGTTGGCGTCAGGCACGCGAAGGATGATCGTCTGCGCGTCGCGATCACCTGCGGGCCGGCCACCGACGTCGGCAGGCTCGTCGCGCGGCTGAACAAGGACGCGGTCGCCAAGGTCCGCAGGACGATAGGGGACGAGAACCTCGGCGCCTGGGTCAGGCTGCACGTCCGGGGCCGCTGACCCCGCCGGTCTCGGTGCCGCCGGTTCCTGGACGGCCGGGGCGGCGGGGGCACGACCCCGTACGGCGAAGGCGAGCCCCGCGGCCAGGCAGGCGAACGGGACGGCCGGGACCACGTAGCGGTGGTCGAAGGCCGCGATGAAGGGCGGCAGGGCCAGCAGTACGGCCCCCGCCGCCCACGGCAGCAGCACGACCCCGCCGAGCCGCCGCCCGTTGCGCAGCACCCCGGCCAGCCCGGCCAGCACGATCACGGCGAGGACCGGGCCGCGCAGGAAGCCGTGCTCCTGGTAGGCGCGCAGCCAGCCCGCGTACGGTTCGACGAGACGGGTCTCGCCGGAGGCGCCCTGGTAGGCGACGGTCAGTTCCTCGGCGGTCCTGCCCTGGGAGGCCGCGCCGGTGGGGAAGGGCCTGGCGGCGGCGGGGAAGACGTAGGCGCTCTGCGGGCCGGGGGTCGGGTAGACCCTGCGCTCCCAGTCGAAGACGTGGGCCACGTCGGTGAGGCCCGCGGTGAGGAAGTCGAGCGGCTGCGCCCTGATGGCCTGGGCCGCGAAGGCGCCCGCGAGCCTGTCACGCTCGGCCCAGGTGCCCTTGACCTTGTTCAGCGGTGAGGAGGCGTCCCAGATGTAGACGGGCGGGGCCTTGCGCTCTGCGACGGGGACGGTCGGGCACAGCGCGGCCTCGGGACCGGCGGGTTTGATCCTGGCACAGTCGGCGAAGGTCATGGTGCGCGCCCAGAGGAAGGCGTTTCCCCTGGTCAGGCCGTAGTTTCCGTACTCGGAGGCGAACCAGGCGGCGTAGCCGCCCAGACCGATCGCGCAGGCGAGCGCGGTGGCCGTGACCGCCCGCCATCCGGATCGTCCGATCACCATGCACACCAGCACCACGAGGGCCAGCGGCAGCCCGATCGTCCTGGTCACGGTCGCCGCCGCGAGCAGGAGCCCGGCAAGCAGCGCCGCCCACGCCGGCGGGCGCCGTCGCCACATCACCAGCGTGACCGCCGCGACCACGAGGAACTCCATCGGCAGGTCCGCCATGACGAGGTGTTCGAGCTGGACCTGGTGGACGTCGAGCAGCACGGGGAGCGTGATCAGCGTCGCCCCCCACCCCGGCAGCCCTCCCCGGCGGCGTAGCAGGAGGTAGACGCACAACGCCGTGGCGAGCCCGAGCAGGTGCTGGATCACCACGACCGCCTGGACGCTGGACAGCGGGCGCAGCGCCCACAGCAGCAGGGAGTAGCCGGAGGGGCGAGACTCCATCGGGCGGGGGTCGAGCCCGGCGCCGAGGTAGACGAAGGAGTCGGCCCAGAACCACAGTGTGGGCCGGTAACCGAGCACGGCCAGCGCGCGCACCCCGATCCCGGCGAGCAGGGCCAGCGCGAAGAACCAGTGAGAGCCACGGGAGCCGCGGGAACCATCGTGGTCACGGTGGTCGCCGGGGAGGGCGGACGCGCGGTGGCGGGCCCGGCCTCCCGGACGTGTCTTCTCCGGCTGTGAGACCTCCGTCGGCACGACGTCCTCCCGACTCTCGGTGACAGCGGCACCCAGCATAGGGGCGCTACGGCGAGTGGCCGGGCGAGATGTCAAAGTTAGTGGAGTTTGACGTGTTTGCCGGGAAGGCGGGTCAGCATTCGATGACGTTCACCGCCAGGCCGCCCCTGCTCGTCTCCTTGTACTTGTCGAGCATGTCGCGCCCGGTGTCACGCATCGTCTTGATCGCCTTGTCCAGTGAGACGAAGTGGCGGCCGTCGCCGCGCAGCGCGATCCTGGCCGCGGTGATGGCCTTGATCGAGGCCACCGCGTTGCGTTCGATGCACGGGATCTGCACCAGGCCGCCGATCGGGTCGCAGGTCAGCCCCAGGTTGTGCTCGATGCCGATCTCGGCGGCGTTCTCCACCTGCTCGGGGGTGCCGCCGAGTGCCTCGGTCAGCCCGGCCGCCGCCATCGAGCAGGCGGAGCCGACCTCGCCCTGGCAGCCGACCTCGGCGCCGGAGATGGAGGCGTTCTCCTTGAACAGCACGCCGATCGCCCCCGCGGTGAGCAGGAAGCGCACCACCCCGTCGTCATCGGAGTTCGGGACGAACCGGTCGTAGTAGGTGAGCACGGCCGGGACGATGCCCGCCGCGCCGTTCGTCGGGGCCGTGACGACCCGTCCGCCCGCGGCGTTCTCCTCGTTCACCGCGAGGGCGAACAGCGAGACCCAGTCCATCGCGTGCAGCGGGTCCTTCTCCGCGGCCTCGCTCTGCAGCCTCCGATGGAGCTGGTGGGCCCTGCGCCTGACCTTCAGGCCGCCGGGCAGCACGCCCTCCTTGGCGATGCCGCGCCCGACGCACTCACTCATGACGCGCCACAGGTTCAGCAGCCGGTCGCGGATCTCCCGTTCGGACAGGCCGAAGGCCTTCTCGTTCTCCAGCATCAGCCCCGAGACGGAAAGACCCGTCTCCGTGCAGTGGCCGAGCAGTTCGGCCGCCGTGGTGAAGGGGTACGGCAGGACGGTGTCGTCCGGTTTGATGCGGTCGGCGCCGGTGGCGTTCTCGTCGACCACGAAGCCGCCGCCGACCGAGTAGTAGACCTTCTCCCGCAGGACGTCGCCGGTCTCCCCGAAGGCGGTGAACCGCATGCCGTTCGGGTGGTGCGGCAGGGAGATCTTGCGTTCGAAGACGAGATGCTCACCCACCACGAACGGGATCTCGCGGGAGCCGTACAGCTGGATCGTTCCCGAGGCGCGCATGGCGGCCAGTCGTTCGTCGACGGTGTCGACGTCGACGAGTTCGGGTTTGTCGCCGGTAAGGCCGAGAAGGACGGCCTTGTCGCTGCCGTGACCCTTGCCGGTCAGGCCGAGCGAGCCGTAGAGGATGACCTCGACCCGGGCGGTCTTGTCGAGCAGGCCGTCGTGGTCGAGCCCTCTGGCGAACCTGTGGGCGGCGGCCATCGGGCCGCCGGTGTGCGAGCTGGACGGGCCGATACCGATCTTGAAGAGGTCGAAGACGCTGATCGCCATTGATCTGTCCTGCCTTTGCGCTGTCCCGCGGTCGTGATCACGCGCGCCGGTGGACGCGCGTGATCACGACGCAAGATTAGATATTTCAGGATTCGCCCGAAGTGAGTGCCGTGTACTCCTCGGGGGACAGCAGGTCCTCCGGGTCGCCCTCAAGCCGGACGCGGAACAGCCAGCCGTCGCCATAGGGGTCACTGTTGACCAGCGAGGGGTCGTCAACGACGGCCTCGTTGACCTCGACGACCTCACCGCCGACCGGCGCGAAGATGTCGCTCACCGACTTGGTCGACTCGACCTCGCCGACCGCCTCACCCACGGAGATCGAAGAACCGGCTTCGGGCAACTGGACGAAGACCACGTCACCGAGGGCGTTGGCGGCGTAGGCGGTGATGCCGACGGTCAGGGTCAGGCCGTCATCGATGCCCGAGATCCACTCGTGCTCCTTGGTGTAGTGCAGCTCCTCGGGAATGTCACTCACTTTTTCCTCCTGTAGAAAGGCAGCTCAACGACCTCGACCGGTTCGTGGCTGCCCCGGATGTCCACGGCCAGTCCAGCGGACGTTTCGTTGTCCACGTAGGCCATGGCGATCGGCCTGCCCAGAGTCTGGGAAGGCGCTCCGCTGGTCACCTCTCCGACGACGGTGCCGTCGCCGGAGACCACCGGATACCCGTGGCGGGGCACCCTGCGGCCGGTCGCGATCAGTCCCACCAGGCGGCGGGCCGGGGGGACGTCCTTGAGCGGCTCAAGGGCGGCCCTGCCGACGAAGTCGCCTGATTTGTCAAACCTCACCACACGGCCGAGCCCCGCGTCGAACGGGGTGAGATCAGCGGAGAGCTCGTTGCCGTACAGCGGCATCCCCGCCTCAAGACGGAGGGTGTCACGCGCCGACAGCCCGGCGGGCAGCAGGCCGTACGGCTCGCCCGCCTTGGTGAGCGCGGCCCACAGCGGCTCGGCGTCGTCGGCGGCGACGAACAGCTCGAAGCCGTCCTCGCCGGTGTAGCCGGTGCGGGCGACGAGGGCGGAGAGCCCGGCGACGGTCGCGGGAAGGCCCGCGTAGTACTTCAGGCCGTCGAGGTCGGCGTCGGTGAGCCCGCCCAGGATCTCGCGGGAGCGCGGCCCCTGCACCGCGACCAGCGCGTACTGCTCGGAGCGGTCCTCGACCGCGGCCTCGAAGGCCCCGGCGCGCTCGGTCAGCTCGGCGGCGACCCGGGGATAGTTGGAGGCGTTGGCGACGACCATGTACTCCTGGTCGGCCAGACGGTAGACGATCAGGTCGTCGAGCACGCCGCCCTGGGGATCGACGATCATCGTGTAGCGGGCGCGTCCCGGCTCAAGGGCGGAGATGTGGCCGACGAGCGCGTAGTCGAGGGCCTCGCCCGCCTGCGGGCCCGTCACGAAGATCTCCCCCATGTGGGAGAGGTCGAACAGGCCGGCCGCCTGACGGACCGCGTTGTGCTCGGCGGACTCGCTTCCGTAGCGCAGCGGCATCAGCCAGCCCGCGAAGTCGGTCAGCGTCGCGCCGAGGGCCTCGTGAACACCGCGCAGCGGCGTGGGTCGGGACATGTTCGCACCTCAGACAGGGGTCGGATGAGAAGCATCCTCCCCCTCTGTCATGGATGCCTGAGAGCTTCGCCCGATTTTTGCCGGACTTTCACCTTCGGCGAGGCCGTACGGCCTGCTTTCCAGAGGCACCTACCCACGCGGTCCTTTGCCTTGAGAGGTTTGCGGGGAGGGCTTGCTCCTTCAGGGGTCCTGGCCTGGATGTCAGGACGCTCTCCCGCGCGGGCTCGTCGGTGTCCCGGCCAGCCTAACCGTAGGCGAGGGCCGAGCGAAATCCCCGGG
Source organism: Streptosporangium sp. NPDC001559 (assembly GCF_042893955.1). Classification (NCBI taxonomy): domain Bacteria; kingdom Bacillati; phylum Actinomycetota; class Actinomycetes; order Streptosporangiales; family Streptosporangiaceae; genus Streptosporangium; species Streptosporangium sp. NPDC001559. The sequence goes on along the minus strand of NZ_JBIAVG010000001.1, from coordinate 130,555 downwards.
TCAGGACAGAGTGTCCGGTTAGGCGTGATCATGACGGCTCTCGCATAACCTGAAGGTGCAGTGGGGGATTTGTTCCAACATCGAATCGTGGAAACAGGACGGCTACCGCTCTTCTGTTTCTTCGTCGCGCTGATCGTCGCCTTCGTCTTCACCCGCATCAACGTCCGGCTCATCCGCGCGAAGATCGGGTGGTTCGGCAACGTCAGCGTCGGCGACATGCACATCCACCATGTGGTGTTCGGCGTGGTGCTGACCATGCTCGGCGGGGTCTCCGGCCTGCTCGTCTCCGGCGTCTCCCAGGGGTGGTACGCCCTGACCGCGGCCGTCTTCGGGGTGGGCGCCGCCCTCATCCTGGACGAGTTCGCGCTGATCCTGCACCTGCACGACGTCTACTGGGAGGAGGAGGGCCGCACGTCGGTCGACGCGGTGTTCATCGCGATCGCCGTCACCGGCCTGCTCCTGCTCGGCCTGCGCCCGCTGGGCTGGGAACGGCCGGACGGCACGCCGCAGGGGACGTGGCTCGCGGTCGGCTTCCTCGTGCTCAACCTGATGCTCGCCGTGGTCACCCTGCTGAAGGGGAAGATCTGGACGGGCATGGTCGGCCTGTTCGTCCCGCTGCTGCTGATCGTCGGGGCGCTGCGGCTGGCCCGGCCCGGCTCTCCCTGGGCCCACTGGTTCTTCGCTCCGGGCTCCCGAAGGCCGAGGCCCTGGAAGCTGGCCAGGGCACAGCGCCGTGAGGAGCGCTGGCGCAGCCCGGTCATCAAGGTCAAGATCGCCTTCCAGGAGTTCGTCTCCGGCCGTCACGACCTGCCCTCCTCCCGTCTGCGCACCCGCCGCTGACCTTGGAGAACCGCCGTGCCGTACTGCCGTGCGCCCGGTGAAACTAATACCATTAGACAGAAGCTAATAAGATTAGTTACAGTCTAGGGGTTCTAGGAGAGAGGGGCGCGTATGGCACGGGCCGGGTTGACGACGGATCGGGTGACGCTCGCCGGTGCCGAACTGGCCGACGAGGTCGGGTTCGACCGGCTGACCATGTCGGCGGTGGCACGACGGCTCGGGGTGAAGGACGCCAGCCTCTACGCGCACGTTCGCGGCCTTGAGGACCTGCGCGGCCGGATCGCCCTGCTGGCGGCCGACGAGAAGACCGTCCGCATCGCGGAGGCCACCGCGGGGCTGGCGGGCAGGGACGCGCTGGTCGCGTACGCGACCGCCTACCGGGATTACGCCCGCGAACACCCGGGCCGCTACATGGCGACGCAGATCCCCACGGAGATCGACCCCGAGCTCCTGGCCGCGGCGCGCGGGCCGCGGCGCGCGATCGAGCTGACCTACGGCATGTTGCGCGCCTACGCCCTCGGGGAACCCGACCTGACCGACGCGGTACGGCTGCTGCGCAGCATGCTGCACGGCTTCATCAGCCTTGAGGCGGCGGGCGGGTTCGCGCACTCGCGGCCGGCCGAGGAGTCGTGGTCACGCTGCCTCGACGCCCTGCACACCCTCCTGGAGCGCTGGCCCGCCGATCACGAACCACACGGTGAGGGAACGAGGACATGACCGAGACGACCATCGGACGCCTGCGCGTGGACGGCGCCGAGCTGTACCACGAGGTGCGGGGACGGGGGCCGCTCCTGCTGCTGATCCCCGGCGGCACCGGCGGCGCCGCCTCCTTCGAGGAGATCGTCGACGACCTGGCCGCCGACCGCACGGTCGTCACCTACGACCCGCGCGGCCTGTCCAACAGCCCGCTGGACGACCCGGCGGCACGTCAGCGGGTGGAACAGCACGCCGAGGACGCCCTCAGGCTGATCGACCTGCTGTCCCCAGGGGAGCCCGTCAGCGTGGTGGGCTGCAGCTCGGGGGCGATCGTGGCGATGCACCTGCTCACCGCCCATCCCGGGCGGGTCGCACGTGTCGTGGCGCACGAGCCGCCGCTGGCCGAGGTGTTGCCGGACGCCGCCGAGCACCGCGCGATGCTCGCCCGTGTCCGGGAGGCCTTCGACCGGGAGGGGCTGATGGCCGCGGCGACCGTGCTCGCGGCCGGTCTCAGACGGCCGGGGGAGACCGCCGACGCGCGGCCCGCCGCCGAGCCGTCCCCCAGGGCGGCCGCGCGCGTCGAACGGTCGATGGCCGACGCGCCCTACTTCATCGGGCGTATCATCCCGAGCTTCATGGCCCACGTCCCGGACGTGGACCGGCTGCGGGCCCTGTCGGACCGGCTCGTGCTCGCGGCCGGGGCGGACTCCCGCGGCGAACTGCCCTACCGTCCCGCGGCCTTCCTGGCCGAGCGGTTCGGCACGGAGCTGGTCCACTTCCCCGGCGGGCACACGGGACTGAGCACCCACCCCGCCGAGTTCGGGAAGCTGCTTCGCGAGGTGCTCGACGCCCGGTGACACCGGGGTGCGGCACCCATCGGCTGAGCGGAAAACAGGGGGAAGGCCGTCGGGGCCGTACGGCATGATGCCGCCCATGGATCACACTCGCTATCTCGACCTGATCCGCGCCGACGGCGATCGCCTGCTCGCGGCCGCGGAGAGGGGGCTGGACGCCCGGGTGCCGTCGTGCCCCGGCTGGACCGGCCGTGACCTGCTCCACCACGTCGGAGGGGTCTACGACCACAAGGTCCTGTGCATGCGGCTCGGACGCGACCCGCAGGAGGCCGAGCGGGCGCCGCTGCCCGGTGACGCCGCGCTCAGGGACTGGTTCCTCTCCCAGCGTGAGACGCTGCTCGACCAGCTCGTCATGCGCGGTCCTGGGGCGCCCTCCCACACCTGGTTCCCGCCGGACCAGACGGTCGGCTTCTGGTACCGCAGGATGGCCCACGAGACGGTCGTCCACCGGATCGACGCCGAGCTGATCGACGGGGGGCAGACCCCGGTCGACCCCGAGCTGGCGGCCGACGGCGTCGACGAGCTGCTCGGCTTCGTCACCCACGACTTCGACGGCAGGTCCGAACAGGAGCAGGGCGTCGGCCGTACGGTCGCTCTGGGCTGCGGGGGCCGGGAGTGGGCGCTGACGTTGCGCGCGGACCGCGCGGTGTGGGCGGAGGAGGGGGCGACGCCGGACGCGCGGATCGACGGAGAGCCGGAGGACCTCCTGCTCCACCTGTGGAACCGGCGCAAGGCGGGCGGCAACTCCCTCAGGAGCTCCGGCGACGTGGACGCGCTCGCCGGGCTGTGGGCGCGCCTGCAGGAGGAGACCCAGTAGGCGGTCCGGGGCCGCTCACGCGGCGCCGATGAGGCTCCGCACGGTCAGGCCGAGGCCCAGCAGCATGACGGCCACGGCGGTGCCGGTCGGCAGGAGCGAGGACAGGCGGCCCGCCACGCCGTTCCCCCCGGCCGCCAGGCGGCCGAGACGCCCGGCGAGTTTGACCAGCAGCAGCCCGGTGAGGGTGAGCGTGCCCGCCATGCCGAGGCCGTACGCCAGGATCAGCGCGATCCCGAACCACGTGCGACCGAGGCCGATCGCGCCCAGCAGGACGACGAGCGCCGAGGGGCTGGGCACCAGCCCTCCGGCCACGCCCAGGCCGACCAGCCCGCGCCGTGAGCGGGGCGTCCGCTCGCGGGGGAGGTCCTTCTCCGCCTGCCGTTCGAGGACGGCGACCGGCGCGTACCCGTGAGCCTCACCGCCGGGGACCTCCCGGACAGGGGGACGCCGGGGAACGAGGTGCCCGTGCCCGTGACCGTGGGCGGGGGCCTCGCCGGTGCGGTGGGCGCGCCAGGCGGAGCGCAGCAGCCCGGCCCCGACCAGGGTGATCAGCAGACCGCTGACCAGGCCGAGCCAGGCGAGCACCGCCTCGCCGGTGAGCGCGGACAGCACGGTCAGCAGCAGGCCGGCCACCAGGACGCCGACGGTGTGGGTCACGGTGACGGTCGCGCCGACGATCAACGCGTCACGCGGGCGTCCCCGCCTGCCCGCCAGGTAGGCGGCCATGATGGTCTTGCCGTGTCCCGGGATGAGGGCGTGCCCGGCGCCCAGCGCGACGGCCATGAGCACCGAGAGCAGCACGAGCGGCGCGGTCGGCGAGTCGGTGCCGACCAGGCCGGTGAAGGTGTGGTCGAGCCAGGCCGTCACACCGCCGAGCGGGCCGCCGGACAACCCGGACAGATCAGATAGCTCGGGCGTCGGGGACGGCACGGCCGCCGAGGGGCCTGTCTCCGGGGTGACGCTCAGCCGCGCGGTCCGCTGGTCGAGCGGGGCGGCCAGCAGGTCGTCCGGGTAGGACCGCAGCCGTCCGCTGACACTCGTCCCGGGAACGGAGGACCGGCTCAGGCGCAGACCGCCGGAGGCGACCGCGGTGATCTCCCGCCAGCCGGTCCGGTCGGGCAGGTAGTCGTCGCTGAAGTCGACCGTCCCCCGGGCGCGGACGTCGGCGGTCAGGTCGCACGTCAGGCGGCTGGTCCGCAGGCCGCCCTGTCCCCGGGCGTACCTCAGGCCGGTCCCGGCGACACGCCAGGCGACGGGGGAGCCGTTGACGGTCAGCCGCTGTGCCCCGGCGAGCGCGGCGCAGCGGGCGGCGCCGTAGGCGGCCAGTTCGGCGGCGGAGACCCTGCCCGAGCTGTCGGTGTCCATCTCGGTCCTGGCCTGGAGGGTGGGCAGTTCGGCGCTGTCGACGACCGCCGTGTTCTCGATCCGGTCGGGGGTGATCCGCAGGCCGTCGTAGTGGTTGACGGTGAGGTCCCCCAGCGGATGCGCGGCGGCGGGCGGGGCGAAGGCGGGGAACATCGCGACCGCCAGGCAGGAGAGGGCGAACAGGAGCCCTCCACGACGCCGTTCCCGCGCGCCGTACCGGCCCGCGGGTGGCGGGACCTGTGCTGATGTCATGACAACCTCCCGAGGCTCACGGACGCGGACGGGGACTCCGTCGTGCCGGCGAACGTTCGATCTCGGCGTCGGCGGCCCGGAGGTGCCCCGGGAGCGCCCCGGGGGAGTGCCCCGGTCGCCGGCGGCCGCCTGGTCGCCGCTGGAATGCTTCCGGTTCCGGGTGGCTTTTTCGTGCGGTGACGCAGCGGAAAGAGCAGAAAATTCATGGATTTTTCCCTTGGGGAGACCGAAGAAGGCATCCCTCCCCGGGTGTCCCACTTCCCTTTCGTCAACCAGGGTTGACGTCCAGGCCGTGTCAACCTATGTTGACGGAATCGACTTTCGTCTACGAAACCGGCCGTGACGCTCGAAGGGGGCGTGCGCGCAGTAGATATGAAGCACGTCGATCGGGGGCCGGTCATGTCATCTCAAAGGAGACGGGAATTGTCAGAGACCGTGTCGTGGCGTCCGCTGTTCGCCTACATCAGGCCGCACCGGTCCGCCCTGCTGCTCGGCGGCGCACTCAGCCTGGTCGGCTCGCTCGCCGGCCTGGCCATGCCCCTGCTCGCCAAGACGGTCATCGACGCCTTCGGCGCGAACCGGTCCCTGGTCGGGCCGGTGCTCGGCCTGACGGTCGCGGTCGTCGTGGGCGCGGTCGTCGGCGCGCTGGGCAGATACGTGCTCGAACGCATGGGGGAGGGAGTGGTCTTCGCCGCCAGACGGGGTCTGGTCGGCCGCATCCTCAGGTTGCGGGTCTCCGAGGTCGACCGTCTCAAACCGGGCGACCTGCTGTCCCGGGTGACCTCGGACACCACGCTGCTGCGCGCGGTGTTCACCGAGGGCGTCGTCGAGATGGTCAGCGCGCTGTTCATGCTGGCCGGCGCCATCGTGATGATGGCGGTCATGGACGGGCTGCTGCTGCTGGTCACCCTGGTGGTCCTGGCCGTGGTCGGCTCGCTGGTCGGCCTGGTCATGCCGCGCATCCGGCGCGCCTCCACGCAGGCGCAGGTCGCGGTCGGTGAGATGGGAGCGGTGCTGGACCGGGTGCTGCAGGCCTTCCGCACGGTCAAGGCCAGCGGCGCGGAGGAGCGCGAGATCGCCACCGTGGACGCCGCGGCCCGCGAGGCGCGTGACAGGGGGATCGCCGTCGCCTGGTGGACCTCGATCGCGGGCATCTCCACCTGGGTGGCCGCCCAGCTCGCCTTCGTCGCGGTGCTCGGCGTCGGCGGCGCGCGGGTCGCCTCGGGCGCGCTCGCGGTCTCCTCGCTGGTCGCCTTTCTGCTCTATCTCTTCTACCTGGTCTCCCCGATCGGCCAGCTCGTGCATGGTTTCACCCAGATGCAGAACGGCCTGGCCGCGGTCAGGCGGATCAGGGAGATCGAGGAACTCCCCGCGGAGGAGATCGGGACCCCGGCGGGGGCCTCCGGCACGACTCCCGCCGGGGTGGGCTTCCGGGAGGTGGTCTTCCGCTACGGCGAGGACCGGCCGGTCGTGCACGACGGCGTCTCCTTCGAGATCCCGGCGCGCGGCCTGACCGCCCTGGTCGGTCCGTCGGGGGCGGGCAAGTCCACGGTCTTCGCCCTGCTGGAGCGCTTCTACGAGCAGCAGTCGGGGACGATCACCGTCGACGGCCGTGACGTGCGGGACTGGCCGCTGCCCGAGCTGCGGGCCGTCCTCGGTTACGTCGAGCAGGACGCGCCCGTGCTGGACGGCACGCTGCGGGAGAACCTCGTCTTCGCCGCCCCCGGGGTCGACGAGACCGACGTCCGGCGGGTGCTCTCGCTGACCAGGCTTGACGACCTGGTCGCCCGGCTCCCCGAGGGCCTGGAGACCCAGGTCGGCCATCGCGGGATCATGCTCTCCGGCGGAGAGCGTCAGCGGGTCGCCATCGCCAGGGCCCTGCTGCGCAGGCCCAGGGTGCTCCTGCTCGACGAGGCGACCTCCCAGCTCGACGCGGTCAACGAGATGCGGCTGCGCGAGGTGATCGCCGAGGTGGCGAAGGAGACGACCGTGCTGGTGATCGCCCACCGTCTGTCCACGGTGACCAGCGCCGACCGGATCGTGGTCATGGAGGGCGGGGCCGTACGGGCGGTCGGCACCCACGGGGAGCTGCTCGACGACGACGACCTCTACCGCGAGCTGGCCGCGACCCAGTTCCTGTTGCCGACCTGAGCGGGACGGCCACCGGAGTCGAACTGATCTCCCGGGTTTCGTACGGCTCCCGCAAATTTACGTGGTGGGGAGGGCGATGGTTCGGGCGCCGGTCTCCTCTGTCGGTTGGCGCCGGAGGAAACCGGGCATCCGCCCTGTGCGAAGCCTCTTCTTCGCTCAGGAGCGGCCCCTCGGGACGCTCACCGGGTTCGGCCTCCAGTCCGGTTCGTGCGGGACAGGGCGGGGCACAGGCCGATGTGGCGGTAGTGGAAAGGATGGGGCGTCCCGGCGTGCGGCCTGGGACGCCCCCTTTTTTTATAGGTTCACTCCTTCCACGGCGCCTCCGCCGTCATGTCCACCTTTCCGCGAGGTGTATGAACGACACCGGGACGGGAGGGAGATGGAATGCCGGTGGAGGGGCGAGCGGTTGGAGGGGACGTGGGGGAAGGACTCGATCGACTTCTTGAGGGCCGGAGGCTCTCGCCCGTGCAGCGGCGGATCGCGCGCTATCTCAACGACCACCTGGCCGAGGCCGTCTTCCTGTCCAGCGTGGAGCTTGCCGAACGGGCCGGGGTGAGCCAGCCCTCGGTGACCAGGTTCGCCACGTCGCTCGGCTTCGCCGGCTACCCCGAGCTGAGGCAGGCGCTGCGGCCGTTCGTGGTGAGCGAGCGGCCCCTGTCGCGGGCCAACGACCTGCAGACCGCGATCGACGCGGAGATCGAGAACCTGCGGAGTGTGCGCGACCGGCTGGCCGACCCCTCGGTCATCGCCGAACTGGGCGCCGCGCTGGCCGGGTGCCAGCCGCTGCCCGTGCTCGGGCTGCGGGTTTCGAGCGGGCTGGCCACCACGTTCGCCTACTTCGCCCGCAGGATCCACCCCGACGTCCGCCTGCTGACCCACGGCGGCTCCGAGCTGGCCGACGGCCTGGACGCCGCGCGCAGGGCGGGGGCCGCCTGGCTGGTCGCCGTGGTGCTTCCCCGCTATCCGGCCGAGGCCGTACGGGCCCTGCGCGGGGCCAGGGAGCTGGGCCTGCGGACCGCGGTGATCACCGACAGGCGCGACGTGCCGTTCGAGGCGGACGTGATCCTGGACGCCCCGGTCGGTGAACGCCTGGTGTTCGACGCGCACACGGCACCGCTCGCCCTGGCCATGGTGCTGGTCGAGGCCATGGCGGACGCGGCGCCGCTGCGGACGCGGGCCCGGCTTGAGGAGTACGAGCGGATGATCGACAGGGCCGGGGTCTTCACCGGGAACCGGCCGGGTACGGCTAGCCCGCCAGCTTCCGCAGGGAACGCACGGACCAGGTGAGGGTCAGGGCGCCGAGCACGAGGAAGACGGCGAAGGCCACCGGGATCGTGCCGTCGGTCAGGCGCTCGGCGAACAGCGAGCGCCCGGCCTCGACCGCGTAGTAGAGCGGGTTGAACCTCGCGACGGTCTGCATCCACTGCGGGCCGAGGGAGGCCGGCAGCAGCATTCCGGCCAGCAGGGTCAGCGGCAGGGCGAAGAACTGGACGATCTGCGACAGGCCGTTCTCGTCGCGGATGGCCAGCGCCAGGCCGTAGGAGAGGCTGGCGGCGAACAGGCCGGTGGTGGCCATGAGCAGCAGCATCAGCAGGGCCGCCGCCGGGCTCAGCCGCAGGCCCATGAGCACGGCGACGCCCATCACCAGCAGCGCCTGGCAGGCGAGCACGAGCATGTCCTTGACGACCCGGCCGAGGATGATCGCGGGCCGCCAGGCCTGGCTGACCGCCAGCCGTTCGAGCACGCCGTTGCGGGTCTCGTTGATCATGGCGAAGCCGGTGAAGAGTGAGCCGAACAGCGCGATCATCATCATCGCGCCGGGGGTGAACATCCGCAGCGCCTCATCCATCGTCCCGCCCTGGGTGATCTTGGTCAGCAGCGGGGCGAACAACAGCAGATAGAGCACGGGCTGCATGATGCCGATCAGCACCCAGGCCGGATTGCGCAGGATGTTGCGCAGCTCGTGGCCGAAGAACAGTGCGGTGTGCCGGAACATGGGGGGTCCTAACGTCTCGACGGTGGGGGTGGTCGTCAGGCGGCGTCACGCAGGGAACGCCCCGTGTGCCGCAGGAAGACGTCGTCCAGCGTGGCCCGGTCGAGGGAGATGGACCGGATGGCCAGCCCGCCGGCCTCAAGGGCGCGCAGCAGCGACGTCAGGTTGCGTTCGCCGTCGTCGAGGTAGGCCAGCAGCGCGTCGTCCCGCTCCTGGGTCTCCTTGATGTACGGCTGCGCGGCCAGCAGCGGCAGCGCCGCGGCCCGGTCGTCGACCCTGAGGGTGACGACGTCCCCGGAGATCTCCCTCTTGAGTCCCTGCGGGGTGCCCTCGGCCACGACCTGGCCGTTGTCGATGATGACGAGCCGGTCGCACAGGGCGTCGGCCTCGTCCAGGTAGTGGGTGGTCAGCAGCACGCTGGTGCCCTGGTCGCGAAGGGCGCGCACCTCCTGCCACAGGTTGGCGCGGTTCTGCGGGTCGAGGCCGGTCGTCGGCTCGTCGAGGAAGACCAGCGGCGGCCGGTTCACCAGGCCGACGGCCAGCGCGAAGCGCCGTTTCTGGCCGCCGGACAGCGTCTTGAGGGGGCGCCGGGCGATCTCGGTCAGGCTGAAGGCCGCGAGCAGCTCGTCGGCCCGGACGGCCGCCTGCCTGCGGGAGTGGCCCGCCAGGCGCGCGGCCAGCAGGAGGCTGTCGAGGCCGGGGACGTTGTCGTCCATCCCGCCCGTCTGGCCCACGTATCCGATCCGCTCCCTGACCTTGGCCGCCTGCCGTACCACGTCGTATCCGGCCACGGTGGCCGTTCCCGCGGTCGGGGCGGTGAAGGTGGCGAGCATCCTGACCGTGGTGGTCTTGCCCGCGCCGTTGGGGCCGAGGGCGGCGAAGATCTCGCCCTCGGAGACCGACAGGTCGATGCCTCTGACGGCCTCGACCTGCTCGGTTCCGCCTCGCCCGCGCCTGGTGAAGGTCTTGCGCAGTCCGCGCGCTTCGATGATCATTACACTCCGTTCCGCCGGATGTCCGGGGGTGACTGGGGGTGGGGAGGCGCTCGCGCGACCTCCCGGGAAAGGCTGGACCCTCTCACGGCGTGAGGCTCAACCTCTTTTCACGGCAGCTTCCCGTCGCGCACCTTCTCCATGGCCTCTTCGAGCCAGGTGAGCTGGGCCTGGAGCTGGAGGATGTTGAGCCGCAGGCACTCGTCGATGTGCCGGGGGGCGCCGAAGGCCTGCTTGCCGCCGATCGCGCGCTCGGTCATGGAGATCGAGAAGCGCAGCTGCGCGGCCCTGGCCTCCATCGCCGAGGTCAGGTCGGCGGACGAGAGCCGGTCCATGAAGGTGAGAGCGACCTGGAACGGGTCCACGATCGGCTTGATCTCCCACCAGTGGCTCATCAGGTGCCGGGCGAACTCCGCACGGCCGATCTCGGTGATCCCATAGACGGTCTTGCCTCCCTTGCCCTCCTCGACCCGCTCAAGGAGGCCTTCGTCGGCCATCTTGGCGAGTCCGTGGTAGATCGAGCCGTAGGCCACGTTGGCCCAGTGCTGGGTGCCCATGAGTTCGAGGCGGCGCCGTACCTCGTAACCGTGGAGAGGGCCGTCGAGCAGTACGCCGAGCAGTAGAACACGAGTGGAGGACATGTGCAATTTTTTATTCAAGTTTGAATACGCTGTCAATCCTGGGCTACGGTGCCGGACGTGAGAGAGATCAGACGTGACGACGATGGCGCCCTTCTGGGCTACCTGCGGCCGGTGGGGGACGCCTGGCAGCCGCTGACCGTGTTCGGCTATCCGCTGGGAGAGCCCCGCCCGGACGAGAAGGCGGCCGAGGAGGTCCACCGCTCGGGCCTTTCCGTGCTGGGCGAGCCGTGGCTTTTCCTGCAGGAGGGCAGATGGCACCGGTGCGTCATCCTGGAGGCCGACGAGCGGGAGGTCAGGGTCCGGCCGACGGGCCACGACTACCCGCACGACGTGTACGCGCTCACCCTGGAGCGTCCCGGGCCGGACACGTTCCGCCCCGAGTAGGGTGATCCACATGTCCGAACGTCCCCTGGCACTGGTGACCGGAGCCTCGCGGGGGGTCGGCGCCGCGGTCGCGCGCGCCCTGGCCCCCACCCACGACCTGCTGCTCGGCGGCCGGGACACCGCGGCGCTGGCCGCGCTGTCCGCGGAACTGCCGGGCTCACGCCCCTGGCCGGTCGAGCTGACCGCCGTCACCGAGGCCGACGTCGCCGGGATCGACCGGCTCGACGTGCTGGTGCACAGCGCCGGGGTGGCGATCCTGGGACGGATCGCCACGACGCCCGCCGAGGTCTGGCGGCGCACCCTGGACCTCAACGTGGTCGCGGTCGCCGAACTGACCCGGCTGCTGCTGCCCGCCCTGCGCGCGGCCGAGGGGCGGGTCGTGCTGATCAACTCCGGGGCGGGCCTGCGGGCCAATCCGGACTGGGGCCCCTACGCCGCCAGCAAGTTCGCGCTGCGGGCCTTCGCCGACGCGCTCCGCCTTGAGGAGCCCGTCCTGCGGGTCACCTCCGTCTATCCCGGGCGGATCGACACCGACATGCAGCGCGGGGTCCGTGAGCAGGAGGGCGCGGTCTACGAGCCGGACAGATACCTGACGCCCGAGTCGGTCGCGCGGGTCGTGCTCACCGCGGTGAGCGCCACCCCGGACGCCCACGTCACCGAGATCACCGTCCGTCCCAGCGCGGGCCCGGTCAACTGAGCGGTGTCTTGGGCGACCCTTTTGCCCCTCATGTGAGCCGCGCGGGGCGCCCGTGAACGACCCTGTTCACATAATGGAGGGTGTTCGCCGCAGCGAGGGGAGACTCCTTCCCGTCCTCGCCAGGAGCGCCCCGGGCGCCCGAGCGGGGAGCGTCCGTGCCGGAGACGGTCTACTGGTGTGAGCTGGCCTGGCTGCCGCCGGGCGAGGTCGCCTCGGGGGTGCTCGTCACGGTCACGGGCTCACGGATCTCCGAGGTGGCCTCCGGTGTCGCCGTCCCTCCCGCCGGGGCCGTACGGCTGGCCGGGCTGACCCTGCCCGGACTGGCCAACGCGCACTCTCACGCCTTCCACCGGGCGCTGCGCGGGCTGACACAGCGGGAGAAGGGCAACTTCTGGACCTGGCGTGAGCGGATGTACGGCGTCGCCGCGACCCTGGACCCCGACTCCCACCACAGGCTCGCCACGGCCGTCTTCGCGGAGATGGCGCTGGCCGGGATCACCTGCGTGGGGGAGTTCCACTACCTCCACCACTCACCGGGCGGCGGGCCGTACGGCGATCCGAACGCGATGGGGCACGCGCTCGTCGAGGCGGCGAGACGGGCCGGACTGCGCATCGCGCTGCTGGACACCTGCTACCTGGCCGGTGGTGTCGGCGTTCCGCTGACGGGCGCCCAGCTCCGCTTCGGGGACGGCGACTCGGAGCGGTGGGCGGTCCGGGCGGATGAACTGCTGGGCGCCTACCGGGGTGAGCACGACGTCGAGATCGGGGCCGCGCTCCACTCGGTGCGGGCGGTGCCCGCCGAGCAGATGCCCGTGGTCGGCGCCTTCTCCCACCACCACGCGGTCCCGCTGCACGTCCACGTTTCCGAGCGGCGTGAGGAGAACGCCGCGTGCGTCGAGGCCTACACCGCCAGCCCCGTCCAGCTCCTCGCCGAGCACGACGTCCTGGGACCCCGGACCACGGCCGTGCACGCCGTACACCTGTCCGAGGTGGACGTCGCGCTGCTCGGGCAGTCACGCGCCCACGTCTGCGCGTGCCCGACGACCGAACGGGACCTGGCCGACGGTCTCGGTCCCGTCAGGGCGCTGTTCGACGCGGGGTCGCCCGTCACGCTCGGCTCGGACAGCCAGGCGGTGATCGACCTGTTCGAGGAGGCGCGCGGCGTCGAGCTGAGCGAGCGGCTCGTCACCGAACGGCGTGGCCACTGGACGGCCGCCGAGCTGCTCCAGACCGCGACCGGCGCGGGGCACGCCTCGCTGGGATTCCCCGACGCGGGCATGCTCGTGCCGGGGGCCTGGGCGGACCTGGTCTCGGTGAGCCTGGACTCGGTCCGCACCGCGGGGGCCTGTCAGGAGGACGCCGTGGAGATCACGATCTTCGCCGCGACGGCCGCGGACGTCCACTCCGTGGTCTCAGGAGGCCGCCGGGTGGTCGAGGAGGGCAGGCACGTCCTGGGAGACGTGGGCGCCGCGCTCGCCGCGGTGATCGCCGAGGTGCGCGGCGTGGTTTGAGCCCTCCCGGGCGGGGCATCGAGGGACCTCATGGCGCCGTGTCCCGAGACATCCTCCTTGAGGAGGAAATCCAAAACCGTTCTCTCGGCGTACTTTTTTGGGGAATCTTTGCCCTGGTCCGGGCGTTGTTGAGGCAAGCGGCATGTTCGCGCGCCCGGGGTCTCGATTGAGCGCGCGGGCCTGCCATAAGCAGGCGGAACGAGGTGCCATCTGATGGCAAGGCCGACGGGGAATCGGACGCAGGATCAGCACGTCTCTGATCGAGACCTGCTGGGGACATACCTGGCTGAGATCGGAAGGGTCCCCCTGCTCACGGCGGAGGAGGAGGTCGAACTCGCCAAGCGGATCGAGGCCGGTCTCTTCGCCGAGCAACTGCTCGACGGCGGGTTGCGGGAACCGCGTATCGCGGACGCCGCCGACGAGGAGCTCGAAAGACTGGCTGTTTCCGGGCAGCGGGCCAAGGATGAGTTCATTCAGGCCAACCTACGTCTTGTGGTGGCGGTGGCGCGCAAGTACTCGGGGCGTGGAATGCCGTTGATCGATCTGGTCCAGGAGGGGAACCTGGGTCTGGTCAGGGCGGTTGAGAAGTTCGACTACCGGCGCGGTTACAAGTTCTCGACGTACGCGACGTGGTGGATCCGCCAGTCCGTTGGCAGGGCGATCCACGAGCAGGCCAGGCCGGTGCGGCTGCCGACCCACGCGGGCGAGCAGATGACCAGGCTGATGCGTGTCAGGCGCGACATGCTGGCCGAGTTCGACCAGGAGCCGACGGACGCCGACCTGGCCGAGGTGCTCGAACTGCCGATCGAGCGGGTGCGCGAGCTGCGCCGCTGGGCCTCCGACCCGGTCTCCCTGCAGCTCGGCGTGGGTGACGAGGACGAGACCGAACTCGGCGACATGATCGCCGACGAGACGTGGGCCGACCCCGAGCAGCAGGCCATGGACATCCTGGAGCGCGAGCGCCTCGAGGAGTGGCTGACCGGCCTTGAGGGACAGACCCGTGAGATGCTCCGCTGGCGCTACGGCCTGATCGACGGCCGTGAGCACACGCTGACCGAGGTCGGCGAGCGCTACGGCATCGGCCGTGACCGCGCCCGCCGCATCGAGCGCGACGCCCTGGCCAGGCTGCGGAAGATGGCGATGGCGGCCTGAACCCCCACGATCCGGTACGGCCTCGGGGAGCCGTACCGGATCGGGTCCGGGGTCAGCGTCCGGGGAGCTCCTCGATGAAGCGGTGGAGGATGTCCCGCGTCATGAGCGCCGGCTCCGCCTGGACGACCAGCTGGTTCATGACGTGCCAGAAGCGTTGCACGTCACTCGGCCTGTCGGGGCAGGAGGCCCCGATGAGCTGCCTGAGATAGACGACGTCGGGAAGCTGCTGCTCGGGCATGCGCAGGATGGTGACGGGCCCGCCGCACGCGGCGTGGCCGCCCGCGCTGAACGGCAGGACCTGGACGGTGACGTGGTTGAGCCCGGTGACGGCGACCAGATGTTCCAGCTGGGCGCGCATCACCGCCGTGCCGCCGACCGGACGGCGTAGCGCCGCCTCGTCGATGACGGTCCACAGCCTCGGGGCGTTGGGCCGGTGCAGGATCCGCTGCCGCCTCATGCGCAGCTCGACCCGGCGTTCGCACTCGGCGCTCGTGGCGTCCTGGTGGGCGAGCCGGATGGCGGCGCGGGCGTAGTCCTCGGTCTGCAGCAGCTCGGGGACGAGCTGGACCTCGTAACCGCGGATGACGTCGGCGGCCTGTTCCAGACCGAGATAGGCGTCGAACCAGCTCGGCACCAGATCGCTGTAGGGGTGCCACCAACCGCGCCGGCTGGCCTGTTTGGCCATCGCCAGCAGTGTGGCTCGCTCCGCCTCGTCGGTGAGGCCGTAGAGAGTGAGAAGGTCGGCCACGTCACGCTGCTTGAAGCCGGTGCGTCCCAGCTCCAGGCGGCTGATCTTGGAGCGCGAGGCCCGGATCGTCTCGCTCGCCTCCTCAAGGCTGATGTTCCTGACCTCCCGCAGCCTGCGGAGCCGGACGCCCAGCAGCATCCGCAGGACGGTCGGTCCGCTCCCGAAGGGGGAGTCGTCCGTGATCCGGCTGTCGGGCCGGTCCTGCACGGTCTCGATGTTCATGTTCAGTCACTTTCTGGCGACGGTCGCCGACGTCGGACCGCGGCGCGCCGGTCTCGGGAACACCGGAGCACGGCGACCGTCCACCGTCCCGCGCGGGGATCCCGTACGGGGTGGGGGCGGTCACCGTGTGTCCGGGAGAGGCCACCGCGGACCGTCACGGCGCGGTCCGCGCGAGGTGTGGTGGAGAGACCTACCTCTTACGGGCGACGCCGCCCAGCGCGTCCACGTCGGCGACCGGGTCGAGGAGAGGCACCTCGGGCCGCCAGTGTGTGATCGGGACGACACCGGGTTCCAGGAGGTCGAGGCCGTCGAAGAAGCCGGCGAGTTCCTCCGGGCTGCGCAGGTGATAGGGGGCCGCGCCGCTGTCGTTGTACTGCTGCGTGGCCGCGAAGTTCTCCGCGTTGGTGTCGACGCTGTCGTTGAAGGCGAGGAAGCTGCCCGAGGGCAGGGCGTCCATGAGCCGTCTCACGATGGCGTGCGCCTCGCCGGTGTCGCGGACGTGCCCGGTGATCTGCATCAGCACGAGCGCGACGGGCCGGGTGAGGTCCAGCGTCTTGGCCGCGGCGGCCAGGATCGTGTCCGGGTCGTACAGGTCGGCATTGATATAGGTGGTCATGCCCTGGGGGGTGCTGGTGAGCAGCGCGCCCGCGTGCACCAGGACGAGGGGGTCGTTGTCGACGTAGACGATGCGGGAGTCCGGGGCCACCCGCTGGGCCACCTCGTGGGTGTTGTCGACGGTCGGCAGGCCGGTGCCGATGTCGAGGAACTGGCGGACCCCCTCCTCGCCGGCCAGGTGCCGGATCGCGCGGGCGAGGAAGTGCCGGGACGCGCGGGCGAGTCCGGCGATGCCGGGGAAGACCTCGGTGAACTGTTCACCGGCCTCGCGGTCGACCGGATAGTTGTCCTTGCCGCCCAGCCAGTAGTTCCAGATCCGGGCCGAGTGCGGGACGGTGGTGTCGATTTCTGGTTTCTGCTGGGAAAGCTTCCATTCGGAAGGATTCTGCGGGGAGGAAGGTGAATCATCACGTTTCACCACAGGGGAGGGTCTCCTGTCGTACGCGTATTCCGCTGTCGTCACACACGATAAGGTCGGCGATCCCGCTCGTAGTCAGTTATTGATGATCTTGTCGATATTTGCTGACGTTCGTCCGTTTTGTGAGTAAGGGGATGGTGTCACCGTCCCAGCCTGTGGCGATGTGCCGGGCATTCTCTTTCGCGGTCTTTCGTGGGAAAACCGGCCCGTACGGCGGTTGGTTTGGGATGGATCACGGCCTTGGGGGTCTCTGTCCGAAACGTGGCTGAAACACCGTGTCGTGGAGTTTCACAGATCCGAAACACATCGTGCGGCGCCGTGAAACCACCGGGGAACACGCTGGGGCGCATCGTCAGTGCGCACGGTCGACGGAGCCCGGAGGCGTTCACTGCGACCTGAGACAGGCACGCGCCATTCGTAAGGGAGGGTCGCTTCGAATGAAGATCGACAGCGGCACCACTGCCTGGATGCTCACGGCCACCGCGCTGGTGTTGCTGATGACTCCGGGGCTCGCACTGTTCTACGGCGGCATGACCAGGGCCAAGAGCGTCCTGAACATGATGATGATGTCGTTCGCGAGCATCGTCACCGTCACCGTCGCCTGGGTGCTCTACGGGCACTCACTGGCCTTCACCGAGAACGGCAGCGGGATCGTCAACGCCTTCGTCGGCGGGCTGGACGCCCTGGGGCTGCAGAGCCTGGTGGGCACGGCGACCAGGGCCGACGGCACCGGGATGCCGAGCCTGGTCTACTCCGCCTTCCAGCTGACCTTCGCGGTCATCACCGTCGCCCTGATCAGCGGCGCCATCGCCGACCGCGCCAGGTTCGGCGCGTGGGTGCTGTTCACCGCGGTCTGGGCGACCGTGGTCTACCTCCCGGTCGCCCACTGGGTCTGGGGTGGCGGCTGGCTGTTCGACCTGGGTGTCGAGGACTTCGCGGGCGGCACGGTCGTCCACATCAACGCCGGGGCCGCGGCGCTCGCGCTGACCCTCGTGCTCGGCAGGCGCGTGGGCTGGCGCAGGGAGCCGATGCGCCCGCACAACCTGCCCCTGGTGCTGCTCGGCGCGGGCCTGCTGTGGTTCGGCTGGTTCGGCTTCAACGCGGGCTCGGAACTGGCCGTCGACGGGACCGCGGGGCTGGCGTTCATGAACACCCAGATCGCCGCCGCCGTCGGCGCGGGCGCCTGGCTGGTCGTGGAGAAGGCGCGTGACGGCCACGCGACCAGCCTGGGCGTCGCCTCGGGCGCGGTCGCGGGCCTGGTCGCGATCACCCCGGCGTGCGGCTTCGTCGACCCCTGGGGCGCGGTCGTCATCGGCGCCGTCGCGGGCGCGGTCTGTGCCCTCGCCGTGGGCCTGAAGTACCGCCTCGGTTTCGACGACGCGCTCGACGTGGTCGGCGTCCACATGGTCGGCGGCGTGCTCGGCGCGGTCTCGCTCGGCTTCCTGGCCGCCTACCCCCTCCTCGGCCAGCAGGGCAAGGGGCTGCTGTACGGCGGCGGCCTCGGGCAACTGGGACTGCAACTGCTGGGCCCGGCCGTGGTCGCGGCCTACTCGTTCGCCGTCACCTGGGTCATCGCCAAGATCATCGACAGGGCCGTGGGCTTCAGGATCGGCGCCGACGACGAGGTCACCGGAATCGACATCACCTCCCACGCCGAGACCGGCTACGACCTGGGCACCGTGCACGCCTCCGGCGTCACGGTCAGGACCCCGGCGACCGGCGGCGCCGCGAAGAAGGTGGACGCATGAGACTCATCACCGCCGTCATCAAGCCCTTCAAGCTCGACGACGTGAAGGCCGCGCTGGAGCAGTTCGGCGTCAGGGGCATGACGGTCAGCGAGGCCAGCGGGTACGGCCGCCAGCGTGGCCACACCGAGGTCTACCGGGGCGCGGAGTACCAGGTGGACCTGGTGCCCAAGGTCCGGCTTGAGGTGCTCGCCGAGGAGGACGACGCCGACGACGTCATCGACGTCATCGTCAAGGCGGCGCAGACCGGCAAGATCGGGGACGGCAAGGTCTGGTCCGTCCCCGTGGACACGGTCGTGCGGGTCCGCACCGGGGAACGCGGCCCAGAGGCGTTGTGAACCGGCGTTCCTACGCCGCGGCCCGCAGGGAGCGGACCGCGGAGGTCGACCGCTGGCTGGCCGGACTGCTGAGGAGCGCCCGCGGCGCGCCGTACGGGAAGGACGGCGCCGGGAGCGAGGAGCGCGAGACGTCCGGGATCGCGCTCGTCGCGGTCGGCAGCCTGGGCAGGGGCGAGCAGGCGCCGGGCAGCGACCTCGACCTGGTCCTGCTGCACGACGGCAGGCACGACGTGGCGGCCGTCGCCGACCGGCTCTGGTACCCGATCTGGGACTCGGGAGCGGGCCTGGACCACTCGGTGCGGACGGTCGAGGAGGCCGTCGCGGTCGCCGGAGACGATCTGAAGGCGGCGCTCGGGCTGATCCAGGCCCGGCACGTCGCGGGCGACCCGGAGCTGACCAGGGCGGCCAGGGAGGGTGTGCTGGCCGGGTGGCGGGCCGACGCGCGGCGCAGGCTCGCCGAGCTTCGCGAGGCCGCGGGCCTGCGGGCGGCGGCCCGCGGTGAGCTGGCCTTCCTGCTGGAACCCGACCTCAGGGACGCGCGCGGCGGCATTCGCGACGTGCAGGTCATGCAGGCGGTCGCCGCGGCCTGGGTCGCCCCGGCGCCGGGGCCGAGGGTCAGGCAGGCCCACGAACTGCTGCTGGACGTCCGGCACGCCCTCCACCTGGTGACCGGGCGGGGAGGCGACCGGCTGGTGCTTCAGGAGCAGGAGGCGGTCGCGGGTGTTCTCGGCCTGCTCGACGCCGAGGCGCTGATGCGCGCTCTCGCGGAGGCGGGGCGGACCGTCACGCACGCCTTCGACACCACCTGGCGCGCCGTCGACCGGCTGGTCGGCGGCCCCGCGCCCAGAGGGCGCCGCCCGCTCGCCGACGGCGTGGTCGAGCAGGGCGGCGAGGTCGTGCTCGCCCGCGACGCGGACCCGCGCGCCGATCCGGTGCTCGTACTGCGCGCCGCCGCGGCCGCCGCCGAGGCGGGGCTGCCGCTCGCGCAGGCCACCGTGAGCGTGCTCGCCGCCCAGTCGCCGCCGTTGCCCGTCCCCTGGCCCGCCGCGGCGCGCGACGCCCTGGTCGGGCTGCTCGGCGCGGGACGGGCCGCGGTGCCGGTCTGGGAGGAACTGGACCAGGCGGGCGTGGTGGTCGGCCTGCTGCCCGACTGGGAACGTGTACGGCACCGCCCGCAGCGCAACCCCGTGCACCGCCACACCGTGGACCGGCACCTCATCGAGACGGCCGCGGGGGCGGCGTCGTTCACCCGCGAGGTGGCCCGGCCCGACCTGTTGCTCATCGCCGCGCTGCTGCACGACCTCGGCAAGGGATGGCCCGGGGACCACTCGGTGACCGGGGCGGTCGTGGCTCGGGATATCGGCGCCCGGATGGGACTCTCCGCGCCAGATGTGGAGACCCTGGAGCGGGTGGTCCGCCACCACCTGTTGCTGCCGGAGACCGCGACCCGCCGCGACCTCGACGACCCGGTGACGATCTCCAGGGTGGCCGAGGCGGTCGGATCACGCGAGGTCCTGGAGCTGCTGGCCGCGCTCGCCGTCGCCGACGGCCGCGCCACGGGACCCGCCGCGTGGAACTCCTGGAAGGCGTCCCTGGTCGCCGATCTCGTGCGCCGGGTGCGCTCGGTGCTGTCCGGAACCCCCGTCAGGCCGGCCCCGGTGCTCTCCGCGGCCCGGACGTCCCTGGCCAGACACGGTGGCGGCGCCGTACGGGTCAACGGGGGAGCGGTCACCGTCGTCGCCCCGGACAGGGCCGGGCTGCTGTGGAGCGCGGCCGGGGTGCTCGCCGCGCACCGGATGGTCGTCCGCGCCGCCTCGGCCGCCTCCGCGGGGGCGACGGCGGTGATCGAGTTCGCGGTCGTCCCCGAGTACGGCTCGCCGCCCGATCCGGCGACCCTGGAGGCTGACCTGCGGCTCGTTCTCGCCGGACGGCTCGACATCGGGCGGCGCCTGGCTCGAAGGGCCGCCTCGGTCCGGCCGCCCCGGGTGCCGGTCGCGCCACCGCGGGTCACTATTGTTGACGACGCGTCCAACACCGCAACCGTGGTGGAGGTGCGCGCACGGGACCGACCGGGACTATTGTGGCGAATCGGCAGGGCTTTTGGAGACTGTGGTCTTGACGTGCGAGCCGCACGTGTAGAGACTCTCGGCGCAGAGGCGGTGGATGTCTTCTACGTTGTCGATAGAGCCGGGCGTCCTCTGACTGACGAGGCCCAGCGGGCACTGGTGCGGGACCAGGTGCTTGCCGCCTTGCGATAACCATAGGAAATCGTTCTCTCGTCACCTTCGTAACGATTGCGTCCGGTTTGTCGGCTTTGTCGATTGCGTCCCGTGACCATGTGGTCTGATGAGGGCCACCTATGTCGTGATGGTGAGAGGTAGAGCGAGAGCGGTGACGACGGCGACAACCGAGGGCGGCGGTACCGCGGCACACAGCCGCGGCAGGCGCTTCGCCGCCCGGTTCGGTTTGCGGAACTGGCGTGTGCGGACGCGCCTCACCGCCCTGATCCTCGTGCCGACCGTGGTGGGCGTGGTGCTCGCCGGAACGCGCGTGGTCGCCTCCATCGACAGCGTGGCCGGATACCAGCGGACCGCCTCGGCGGCCGAGTACTCCGGATCGCTGCGAGAACTGGCGCAGGCCCTCGGTTTGGAACGTGACCGTGTCGCCTGGGCCGCCTTCCAGCCCTCGAACCAGGGACTGCAGGACGCGGCGGCGGCGCAGGCGAAGACCGTCGACGCCCTGGTCGGCCAGGTCAGGCTCGACCTGCAGAACATCGACGACAGCTACGGCCAGCGCGCCGCGGAGGCGGCCAGGGACGTGGGCTACCAGCTCGCGGGCCTGGGCGAGCTGCGGCAGCTGCCCGGGACGAACCGGGCCGAGCGCTACAGCATCATGATCGCCCCGCTGCTGCAGCTGCACGAGGAACTCACCCTGGTCAGCGACGACCCCGAGATCGTCGGCAACACCCGGGCGCTCAGCGCGCTGGCCCGCGCCAAGGAGGAGGTCTCCCGGCAGCGTTCGCGTCTGCTCGCGGGCTACTACGCCCCCTCGCAGATCACCGCCCAGGAGATCGAGAAGTTCATCGCCTCCAGGTCGCGCATGGAGGAGTACAAGGCCGACTTCACCATCGAGGCGAGCGGCGCCAACCGCCAGCTCCTCGTCAAGGCCCTGATGGACGAGAAGGTCTACCGGGCCGAGCTGACCAAGGCCAGGGCGATCGTGCTGGCCAGCGGCTCGCAGCCGCAGGGGCGCCTGCTGACCGACTTCGCCGCCGTCAAGCAGTGGTTCGCCGACAACACCACGATCCTCGACCGGATGGGGAAGGTCGAGACCCAGGTCGCCACGGCCGTGATCACCCGGGCCAGGGAGCTTGAGGACACCGAGCAGCGCAACGCGATCATCGCCTCCGGGCTGATCCTGCTCCTGCTGATGCTGATCCTCGGACTGACCGTCCTCATCGCCCGCTCGATGGTCCTGCCGCTGCGCCGTCTGCGCTCCGAGGCGCTGGACGTGGCGGGCTTCAAGCTTCCCGAGGTCGTGCGCAACCTACGGGTCTCGGGAGACACCAGGGCGCCGGACATCGCCCCGATCTCCGTCGACTCGAAGGACGAGATCGGAGAGGTCGCCAAGGCCTTCGACGAGGTCCACCAGCAGGCCGTACGACTGGCCGCCGAGGAGTCCGAGCTCCGCTCCAACATCAGCGCGATGTTCGTCAACCTCTCCCGCCGCACTCAGACCCTGGTCGAACGGCAGATCTCGCTGATCGACGGTCTGGAGAAGGGCGAGGAGGACGGCGGACGGCTCGCCGACCTGTTCCGGCTCGACCACCTGGCCACCCGCATGCGCCGCAACTCGGAGAACCTCCTGGTCCTGGCGGGCCACGAGCCCTCCCGCAGGCGCAGCCAGCCGGCCAAGCTCGTCGACGTCGTGCGCGCCTCCCTGTCGGAGGTCGAGGACTACGAGCGGGTCCAGGTCAAGGTGCACCGTACGCTCTCGGTCTCGGGAAGCGCGGCCAACGACGTCGTCCACCTGATCGCCGAGCTGGTGGAGAACGCCATCCAGTTCTCCCCGAGGGCCAGCCAGGTCGTGGTCTCCAGCAGCATGATCGAGGGCGGCGGCGCGCTGCTCGCGGTCAGCGACGCGGGCATCGGCATGACCAACGAGGAGTTGATCGAGACCAACCGGCGGCTGGCGGACCCGCCCGTGGTCGACGTCTCGGTCTCCCGGAGGATGGGCCTGTTCGTGGTCGGCCGCCTGGCCCTGCGCCACGGCGTCCGGGTCCAGCTGCGCCCGCAGGAGTCGGGCGGCCTCATCGCCATGGTCCTGTTCCCCGCCGCGCTCATCGTCGAGACGGTCCAGCCGAGCCAGACCCCGTCGTGGGGCGGGGAGTCGCAGAGCCAGAGTTCCTTCGGGCAGAGTTCCTTCGGACAGAGCTCGTTCGCGGGCACCTCCCTCAGCCGGACCTCCTTCGGGCACACCTCCCTCGGGCAGGGACACCCCTCGTTCCCGCAGGCCGACCCCTTCAGCTCGGTGTCCTTCCCCGACGAGCACCCCATCCCCGCCGACCAGCCCATCGCCTCGGGCTCGCTCGGCGCCCCGTCCGGCACGGCCTACCCGCTGCCCAAGCGGCCGGTCCCCGGGGCGGGCGGTGGCGCGGCGACCGGCGCCCCCGCTCCGCCGAGCGGCTTCTCCGCCTGGGGGCACAGCTCCCACGACGCGCTCGAAGCCCAGGACGACCCGGCGACCGCGTCGATGCCCGCCGTACGGATCTCCCCCCTCGAACCCGAGCAGGAGGAGTTCCTGCCGATCTTCGCCTCCGTCGAGTCCGCCTGGTTCCGCAGGACCGAGGCGGCCGCCGGGCACGGCGAGGCGGCCGACGAACCTCATGAGACCGAGGAACCGGAGGAGGCCGGCCAGACGTCACAGGCCGTCAAGCAGGCCCTCCCCGGACCGGAGACACGTGACGACTCACAGGAGGCCGAGGCCGGCGATCCCGGCCAGGCTCCCGAGCCCGTCGCACGACCGCTCAGGCCGCGGACACCCGCCCGCGAGCCGGAGAACTGGGAGGCAGCGGCCGACGCCGGATGGCGGGCCGCCCAGGCGGCCAGCGACCCGGCCCTCGGCGGGATCACCGCCGCGGGCCTGCCCAAGCGCACCCCGAAGGCCAACCTGGTCCCGGGTGCGGCCGCGGCCGCACCGTCGACTCCGATGCCGCCCCTCTCGCCCGAGCGGGTCCGCAGCCGCCTGTCGAGTTTCCAGCAGGGGGTACGGCGGGGACGGGCCGAACTCAACGAGGACGCCGCCAGGACCCTGGCGGATAAGGAGGAGGGCTCGTGACGACCCTGAGCCACGAGGCAAGCAGGTTCGACTGGCTGATCACCGAGTTCGTCCGGGGCACTCCAGGGGTGGCGCACGCCGTGTGCGTGTCGGCGGACGGGTTGCGGCTGGCCAGCTCGGAGGGTTTCCCCGACGACCGGGCCGACCAGCTCTCCGCCGTCGCGGCGGGCCTGCTCAGCCTCACCGTCGGGGCGTCCCGCGTCTTCGAGGGCGGGGCCGTGACCCAGACGGTGGTCGAGATGGAGCGCGGGCTGCTGCTGGTCATGGCGATCAGTGACGGCTCGGTGCTCGCCGTCCTCGCCTCCCCCGAGTGCGACATGGGACTGGTCGCCTACCAGATGACCCTGCTGGTCGACCGTGCGGGTCAGGTGCTCACCCCCGCTCTGCGGGCCGAACTACAGGCATCCCGGAGATGACGATGAGGTTCACTGGAGGGGGCCGTGCTCGGGAGTGATGGAAGTGGGGACGAGGAACCCCTGTTCCGTCCCTACACGGTCACCGGCGGTCGCGCCGAGCCGCGCTACCACATGGCGATCGAGACCTTGGTCTCCTCCTCGTTCATCATGGACGAGGAGCTGGCCCTGCTCACCCCCGAGCAGGAGGCCATCATCAGGATGTGCCGGGCGTTCCGGTCGGTCGCCGAGATCTCGGCGCTGCTGAGGGTCCCGCTTGGCGTGGCCCGCGTGCTGGTGGCGGACATGGCGGACGAGGGGCTCGTCCGCCTCCACCAGCCGAGCCTCGACAAGGGACAACCGGATCTCAACATGCTCGAAAGGGTTCTCAGTGGACTTCGCAGGCTCTAACCGTGGCGGCCTGACGTCGACGAAGATCGTCGTCGCCGGTGGCTTCGGCGTCGGCAAGACCACGTTCGTGGGTGCCGTCTCCGAGATCCTGCCGCTGACCACGGAGGCGGTGATGACCGACGCCAGCGCCGGCATCGACGACCTCGGCCTCACCCCGAACAAGGCGACCACCACGGTCGCCATGGACTTCGGCAGGCTGTCGCTGGACCAGGAACTGATCCTGTACCTGTTCGGCACGCCGGGTCAGCACCGGTTCTGGTTCATGTGGGACGACCTCGTCAAGGGTGCCATCGGCGCGGTGGTCCTGGTCGACACCCGGCGGCTGGCCGACGGCTTCCCGGCGATCGACTACTTCGAGGAGGCCAAGCTCCCCTTCGTGGTCGGCATCAACGGCTGGGACGGCAGGTTCCTCCACACGGAGGAGGAGGTGCGCGAGGCCCTGGCGCTCGCCCCGCACGTCCCCATCGTGCGCACCGACGCGCGCTCCCGCGACTCCGTCAAGGGCACGCTCATCACGCTGGTCGAGCACGTCCTGCGGGTCCGCGCCGCCTACGGCATGCCGGTCTGAGACCGCGGGGCACGGCGCGCGGGAGGACCCCCTCCCGCGCTGCTCTCTCCCGTACGACCGGTCAGGCGGGGATCCAGTCCTTCCAGACGATCGCGTTCTCCCTGACCCACTTCTCCGCGGCCTTCTCCGGGGTCATGTTCGCGTTGACGATGTCGTCGGCCACCGCGTTCTGGTCGTCGTTGCTCCAGGTGAAGTTGCGCACCAGCTCGTAGGCCCTGCCGCCGGTCTCGGCGAACCTCGTGCTCACGACCTTGTCCAGCAGGTAGGGCGGGTAGTCACAGGCCACCTTCTTGGGGTCGGCGTCGCAGCCGATCGCGTAGGGGGGAAGGTTGATCTTGACCAGTTTGAGCCGGGTGAACAGCCACTGCGGCTCGTAGAAGTACATCAGCAGCGGGGTCCGCCGTTCCGTGGCGACCTCCGCGGCGTTGATCAACGCCTTCTCGCTTCCCGCGTAGACCACCTTGTAGTCGAGACGGAGATTACGCACCAGCGCCTCGTCATTGGTGACATAGGAGGGGTCGCCGTCGAGAACCTGCCCGGCGTCACCGGACTTCTCGGTTCTGAACAGTCCGGCGTATTTGTTGAGGTTGCGCCAGTCGGTGATGCCGGGATATCGCTCGGCCATCCACTGGGGCACGTACCACCCGATGACGCCCCTGTTGCCGTTGCGCCCGGCGGAGACCGCGACTTTCCTGTCCTCGATATAGGTTTTCTTCTCCGCCTCACGGCCCCAGTTCTCGACGATGACGTCGACCGTCCCCTTTTCCATTCCCTCCCATGACTCGGTCTCGTTGAGCGGCACCTTCCGCACCGTGTAACCGAGCTCCCGTTCCAGCAGCACCCCGAGGACGGCGGCGCTGGCCTCGTAGCCGACCCACGGGTTGACGGCGATCCGCACGAGGCCGCCGGTCACCGGCGGCCTCTGCTGCGGGGCGGAACACCCGGGCAGCCACACCAGCAGTACGGCCGCCGCCACGAGGCGGGTCAGCGGATGCGACAGGGCCCTCACTGGGGCATCCAGGAGGACCAGACGGACTCGTTGGCCTTGATCCACTTCTCCGCGGCGGCCTCGGCGCTCAGACCGTTGTTGACGATGTCGTTCGAGACGGCGTTCTGCGCCTCGTTCGTCCAGGAGAAGTTCTTGACCAGCTGGTAGGCCCGGCCGCCGGTCTCGGCGAACCTCCTGCTCACGACCTTGTCGAGGTCCAGCTCCGCGTAGTCGCAGGCGACCTTCTTGGGGTCGGCGTCGCAGCCTTCGGTGTGCGGGGGCAGGGTGACCCTGGCCAGGTCGATCCTGTCGAACAGCCAGTGCGGCTTCCAGAAGTAGAACAGCAGCGGCCTGCGCTGGCGCTGCGCCTGGGTCGCGGACTCGATCAGCGCCGCCTCGCTGCCCGCCACGACGACCTTCAGGTTCAGCCCGAGGTTCCTGATCAGGGCGTCCTCGTTGCTGACGTAGGACGGGTCGCCGAAGAGCAGCTGGCCCTTCCCGCCGGACTCCGAGGTCCTGAACAGGTTCGCGTACCTGTTGAGGTTGCGGTAGTCGGTGATGCCGGGATACTCCTTGGCCATCCAGGCGGGGATGTACCACCCGATGACGCCCTTGTTGCCGGTCGAACCGGCCTCGACGGCGACCTTCCTGTCCTGGATGAAGGTCTTCTTCAGGTCCTCGTGGCCCCAGTTCTCCACGATGACGTCGACGTCGCCCTTCTCGAAACCCTCCCAGGAGACCTGCTCGGCGAGGTTCTCGCGTTTCACGGTGTAGCCGAGCTTCTTCTCCAGCAGGTAGGCGAGCACCGCCGTACTGGCCTCGTAACCGGCCCACGGGTTGACGGCGATCCGCACGACGGAGTCCGCCGACGCCGGCGCCGCGGCCTGACCCGTCTCGACCCTGGCGCCCGCGCATCCCGCGGCCAGCGCGACGGTGAGGGCGCCGGCGAGCAGACGGATGCTGCGTCCGATCCTCATGAGATCCTCTTCTTTCCGGGAGACCATCGGGGGACCTTCCTGGCGGGGCGCCTCGCGGCGCCCCTGGTGATCCGGTCGAGTGCGACCCCGACCAGCACCGTCGCCACTCCGGCGGCGAGCCCCATGCCGAAGTCGGCACGCCGGGCGAAGCCGGAGACGACGTCGTAGCCGAGCCCGCCCCCGCCGACCAGCCCGCCGACCACGACCATGGCGAGTGTCATGACGACGCCCTGGTTGGCGGCCAGCAGGATCGCCCCGCGGGCCAGGGGCAGGCGGACCTTCCACAGCACCTGCCACTCGGTCGAGCCGCAGGAGCGGGCCGCCTCGACGGCCGCCGGGGAGACGGCGCCGATCCCGTCCTGGACCAGCCGCGCGACCGGGGGCAGGGCGTAGACCACGCAGGCCAGGACCGCGGTGAACCTGCTCGCGCCGAACAGGGCCAGCGCGGGCAGCAGGTAGACGAACGACGGCATGGTCTGCGCGGCGTCGAGCAGCGGGCGTAGCACGGCGGAGAAGAGGGGGGAGCGGGCCGCGGCGACGCCGAGCGCGAGCCCGGCGGCCAGGGTCAGCACCGTCCCGGTCAGTACGGTGGTCAGCGTCTCCATGGTGTGCCGCCACAGCCCGAGCGGGGCCGTGGCCAGCAGGCAGCAGGCGGCGACGACGGCGTCGCGGGGACCGGCGCGGCGCCAGGCGACCACCAGCACGACCCCGGCGACCAGCCACCAGGGGGAGGAGGTCAGCACCTCCTGCAACGGGTTGAGCAGGGCCTCGGTCGCGAGGTTCCTGACCGTGTCCGTGACGCCGTACCAGGAGAACTTCGCCCAGGTCACGGCGTCGTTGACCGGCCCGGCCAGGTGGAGTGTCCAGCCGGGAGGGAACCCGGTGCCCAGCAGCAGGGAGGCGGCGGCGCCGCAGAGCGTCAGGACCGCCGCGGCGAGTACGGCCCGGCGCGGTCGTCCTCCCGGTACGGCGCATGCGGTGACCGTCCGGTCGAGGACGACGGCCAGCACCACGACGGCCAGCCCGGAGGGGAGCATGAGGCCGACGTCGGCCCGGGACAGGCCGGTGACGATGCCCGAGCCGAGGCCGGGGGCCGCGATCAGCGCGGCGATCACCACCATGGACAGCGCCATCATGACGGTCTGGCCGACGGCCAGCGCGATCGTCGCGCGGGCCAGGGGCAGGTGGACCGTGCGCAGCGTCTGCCAGCGGGTCGCGCCGAGTGAGGCCGAGGCCTCGACCGCCGAGGGGGAGACCCGCTCGACGGCCAGGGCCGTGATCCTGATCGCCGGGGGGATCGCGTAGACCGTCGTGGCGACGACGGCCGCGGCCGGTCCTATCTGGAAGAACAGCACCATCGGCGCCAGGTAGGCGAAGGTCGGCATGATCTGCATCACGTCGAGGACCGGGTCGAGCAGACGGCGCAGCCGTACCGAGCGGCCGGCCCACACGCCGAGCGGCAGGCCGAGCAGCAGGGAGAGCAGGACCGAGGCGAGCACGAGCGCGAGGGTTTCGGCGCTCTCCGGCCACACGCCGAGCACCCCGAACGCGCAGAACCCGGCCAGCACGGTCACCGCGGTCCTCGGCCCACCGGCCAGCCAGCCGATCCCGCCCGCCAGTCCCATGGTCCCGGCCCAGCCGAGCTCCCGCAGGAGCAGGGCGAAACCGTCGTTCAGGCCGCCGGCCAGCAGGCGCACGTAGTTGACCAGGAACAGGAAGAGCGGGCTGGCGTTCCGGTTGGCGTCGACCCAGTCGCGCAGGTCGCCGATGAGGCGGAAGGACGCCGCGTCCTCGTCGTGCGGCAGCGTCGCGCTCCCCCTGAAGAGCAGGTGGCAGGCCACGACGGTCACCGCGGCCGCCACTGTGACCGCGGCCGTTGTGGTGAGCGCCGGTACGGCGGGCGGGGCCGGGGCGGCTCGCACGGGGGAGCTTAAGGGGGAGGAGGTCACACGCGGCCCGTTCCCGTCGCCGTTCCCGCGCCGGGCAGGCCGCTCATCGCGGACAGCAGGTCGAGCCGGTCGACGACGCCGACCGCCCGGCCGTCCTCGACGACGACGATCGGCAGCGCCGTCCCCATCGCGGTCGGCACCGCGTCGCGGATGACGGTCCCCGAGGACAGGGGCGGGCCGTCGAGATGCTCGCCGTCGCGCGGGCGACGGCAGATCCAGCGCAGCGAGAGCACCTCGCCCCTGGGAACGTCCCTGACGAAGGCGGCCACGTGGCCGTCGGCCGGGGTGCCGACCAGTTCCTCGGGGGTGCCGAGCTGGACGATCCCGCCGTCCCGCATGATCGCGATGCGTTCGCCCAGCCTGAGCGCCTCGGACAGGTCGTGGGTGACGAACACCATGGTCGTGCCGACCTCGCGGTGCAGGCGGGTGACCTCGGCCTGCATGTCCCTGCGGATCAGCGGGTCGAGCGCGCTGAAGGGCTCGTCGAACAGCAGCACCTCGGGTTCGCAGGCCAGCGCCCTGGCCAGGCCGACCCGCTGCCGCATGCCGCCGGAGAGCGTGTCGGGCCGGGCGTCGGCGAAGCCGTCGAGGCCGACCAGGGACAGCAGCTCCCCCGCCCTGCGCCGCCGCCTGGCCCTGGGGACGCCCTGGATCTCCAGGCCGTAGGCGATGTTGTCGAGGACCCCCCGGTGCGGCAGCAGGCCGAAGTGCTGGAAGACCATGCTCACCCGGTGCCGCCGCAGCTGTCTGAGCTGCGCGGGGGAGGCGGCGCGCACGTCCTGCCCGGCGATCGTGATCTCCCCGGCGCTCGGTTCGACCAGCCGGGTCAGGCACCGGATCAGGGTGGACTTCCCGCTGCCCGACAGGCCCATCACGACGAACGCCTCGCCGGGCCGTACCGAGAGGGTGACGTCCCTGACCGCGGCGACGCAGCCGGTGCGCTCCCTGAGCTCGGCAGGGGACAGGTGGGTGAGGAGGTCGCGGGGAAGGCGGTCGGCGCCGGGGCCGAAGACCTTCCACAGCCCGCGCACCTCGATCGCGGCACCGCCGGACGGGACCACTGACTCCTCCAACCTGACATCCGGATTCGGTGGGCCAAGGACGTAGTGAGTCAAGATATGAGGGAAATATCGCCAATTACAATGATGTGGCCTTCTGGAGATGTTTTGTGGTTTAAACGGCTGTCCTTAATTGTTGGCTGGAACGGTGTAAACGGTCAAGTGACGCATAAAAACGTAATGGATATATAAGGATGTCCGTAACGGGGATTCCAGTTTGGAAATGAGGATTGATACTTCCGGGGCGCGGTCCCATAAGTAGTCATTCATGAAGATGTGTTCGATTGGCCCAATAGGTTGAGATGTGCTCGAATTGCCGGGGCCGTGGGAAATTCGGCCGGTATTCGTCCACCGAGAGGCAGCGTTCGGTGAGTACACACAAGATCGAGGGGGCGGGCAGCGGCCTCCGCCTGCGGAACTGGCGGGTGCGCTCCAGACTCGTCGCGCTCATCCTGGTTCCCACGGCGGCGGCGGTGCTGCTCGGCGGGATCCAGGTCGCCGCCTCCCTGCGCGCCGCCACCGACTACCAGCGGGTCAACGACCTGGCCAGGCTCTCCGACCACATCGGGGCGCTCACCCACGCGCTGGCCCAGGAACGGGACCTGACCTCCTGGTACGTCGCCCAGGGCCGTCCGCAGCGCCAGACGCAGGCCGTACGGCGGCAGATGGAGGCGGTCGACGCCGAGGCGACGGGGGTGCGGGACGGCGCGGCCCTGCTCAGGACCGCGGTCGGCGGCCGGACCAGGGACGAGGTCGAGACCGTGATCACCCGGCTGGACGACCTCGGCCCGCTGCGGGACCGGGCGATGGGCCCCTCGCTGCTGCCGGACGCGGCCGTGGACGCCTACACCCTGGTCATGGGGGACCTGCTGTCCCTCCACGACGAACTCGGCAAGGGCAGCGACGACGACGCGCTGTTCGGCCAGGCACTGACCCTCGGGGCACTGGCCAGGGCGAAGGAGGCCCTGTCGCTGCAACGGGCGCTGCTGTCCGTCGTCCTGGTCGCGGGCCGGTTCGAACAGGACCAGATGGAGAGGTTCCTCGGCGCGCTCTCCGAGGAACGCAACGCGCGCCGGGCCTTCGCCGTCGAGGCCGGAAGCGAGGAACGCCGCCTGTTCGGCGAGACCGCCGACGGCCGTACCGCCGACCGGGCCGAATTCCTCCGCGAACTGGTGCTGCTGCGCGCCTCCTCCGGCGCCTCCCTCAAAGGCCTCGACCTGGCGAGGAAGGACGACGCCAAGGAGTGGTACGACGCGGTGACCGTCACGATCGACCGGATGCGCGAGATCGAGCGGCGGCACACCCAGGCCATCGTCGCCCGCAGCCAGGAACTCGGTGCCGCCGAGCAGAGCCGTGCCCTGCTGACGGCCGGAGGCGTCGCCGGTCTGCTGCTGGCCGTGCTCCTGATCACCACCGGGGTCGCGCGCTCGCTGGTCAAGCCGCTGCGGCGGCTGCGGAGGGAGGCGCTGCGGATCGCCGAGGACCGGCTGCCCGCCTACGTCCAGCAGGTGCGCGAGTCACGTGACGGCGAGGTCGCCGCCGAGGTCGTCCCGGTCGGTGTGCTGTCCCGCGACGAGATCGGTGAGGTCGCCCGCGCCTTCGACGAGGTCCACCGGGAGGCGGTACGGCTGGCGGGGGAGGAGGCCAGGCTGCGCACCACCGTCAACGCGATGTTCGTCAACCTCTCCCGCCGCAGCCAGACCCTGGTCGAACGCCAGCTCACCCTGGTCGAACGGCTCGAACGCGGCGAACGCGACGACCGGCGCCTGGCCGACCTGTTCAAACTCGACCACCTCGCGACCCGGATGCGCCGCAACAGCGAGAACCTCCTCGTCCTGGCCGGTCAGGAGGTCGCGCGGCGCTGGCGAACCCCCGTCGAGCTGATGGACGTGGTCCGCGCCTCGCTGTCGGAGGTGGAGAACTACGACCGGGTGGCGATCCGCGTCCAGGCGGAGGCCGCGGTCATCGGTCCCGCGGTCAGCGACGTGGTCCACCTGCTCGCCGAACTGCTGGAGAACGCGCTGTCCTTCTCCCCGAAGGAGAACCCGGTCGTGGTCTCCAGCGGCGTCATCGACGGCGGGGGTGTGATGATCTCGGTGGCCGACCAGGGCATCGGCATGACGCCGGAGGAACTCGCCGAGGTGAACCGGCGCCTGGCGGGCCCGCAGGGCGCCGACGCCTCGACCGCGCGCCGCATGGGCCTGTTCGTGGTCGGCCGTCTCGCGTTCAAGCACGGCATCCGCGTCCAGCTCCGCCCGCAGGAGACGATGGGCCTGACCGCCATGGTCCTGCTGCCCGAGACACTCCTGACCTCGGTCACCACGCACAACGGGGCGGCGGTCCTCGCGGCGCCCGCGGTCGTGTCCGAGGAGGCCGTCGCGCCGCTGCCCGGCACCGGGGTCCCGGCGCAGGCGGAGGAGTTCCTGCCGATCTTCGCCTCGGTCGAGTCGGGCTGGTTCCGCGCCGGAGCCGCGCCCCCGTTCTCCGGCTCGGCGTCGGCGGGAGGCCCGGCCTCGACGGGAGAGATCCCGGTCGTGACGGGAGAGCCGGGATCGTGGTCCTCCCCGGGGGACGACGGCTGGCAGGCGGCCAAGGTCGCCGACGACCCGGCCCTCGGGGGGACGACCTCCTCCGGCCTGCCGCGCCGTACCCCGCGGGCGAACCTGGTGCCGGGCTCCGTCGCGGGCCCCCCGGGTGGTCCGCCCCCGGCCAGGCACGCCAGGTCGGCCGACCTGGCGCGCACCCGGATGTCGAGCTTCCAGGACGGGGTGCGCAGGGCCCGCAACGAACTCCCGAAGCGGGAGAGCTGAGCCATGGCGGGACACGACCCCTGGTACGGCGAGCGGCCCGCCGAACCGGCCGAGGAGGAGAGTTCCCTGGTCAGGATGTACGCCGTGACCGGGGGAAGGACGACGCCCTCGGCCGGGCTCGCCATGGAGGCCCTGGTCTCCTCGGCCACCTCGGCCAGGCTCGGCCTGTCCTACGTCCGGGAGTACCGCGCGATCAGCGAGCTGTGCCACCAGGTCCGCTCGGTCGCCGAGATCTCGGCCCTGCTGGGCGTTCCCCTCGGCGTGGCCCGGGTCCTGATCTCCGACATGGAGGCGGAGGGGCTGGTGCGCGTGCACCGTCCCAGAGGCGAGGCGGGCGGCCCCGACCTGGCCACCCTCGAACGGGTCCTCAGCGGGCTGCACCGCCTCTGACCCGGCTCAGGCTTCCGCGAGGGCTCCCGCGAGCCACCAGCGCGCGGCGACCAGCTCCGCCACGAGGGTCTCGGTGAGCAGGGCGACGTCCCGGTCGTCGTCGTGCCGGTAGCGCACGCTCGCCCTGGCGCCGGGCACCTCACCGCCGACCGCCAGGACGGCCGAGCCGCGCCGGGTGATCCACTCCATCGCCTGGTCGTCGTAGCGCGAGCCGGGGAACAGCAGCGCGCGGTAGTCGAGGGTCTTGGTGAGGTAGACGTCCACGTGGGACCAGTCGCCGCTCTCGCAGGCGTCGGCCGCCCTGCGCGGTCCCTCCCGGAACATCAGCGCCGACTGCTCGGCCGAGGACAGGCGCTCGACGGGGGCGATCGTGTGGACGCCGTCCGGCCCGTCGAGCAACTCGGCCGCCGTCTCAAGCCACAGGTCACGGCGTTCGAGCAGGTCACCGGTCGCCTCGGCGGTACGGCGCAGCAGTGTGGGCAGACCGGTGCCGGTGCCGGTGAGACGGTCGCGCAGGGCCAGCAGCAGGGCCAGGGTGTGCTGGAAGGTCCGGCAGGCGACACCGCCGCGTTCCTCGCCCGCCGCCATCGGCACCACCAGGTCGGCCCCCTCGGTGACCGGGGAGCCCGGGGTGTTGGTCATCGCCAGCACGAAGGACCGTCCCCGGTAACGGGCCAGCGCGTCGAGGGTCTCCCGGCTGCCCCCGGTCGCGGAGATCGCGACGACCAGGGTGTCCGGGAGCGCCGGGGGCAGCAGGTCACCGGAGGCGTACTCGGCGACGGCCTCGACCCCCGCCGCCCGCAGCCGTAGCGCGGCGACCCCCGCGGCGTACCGTGAGCTGCCCATGCCCAGCAGGAGCACCCGCCCGATCCGGCCGGGGAGCCCGGCGAAGGGGTCGGTCTCGGAGAGGAGCCCGGCGAGATCGGCCAGCGCGGCGGGCTTGGCCTCCAGGTCGGCGAGGTACAGTTCGGGATTCACCACGTTCCTCCGGCATGGATGCCCCGTCCTTCAGGGCGGGGAGGAGATGCGGAACGGTCTCTCATGATGTTCTCCGGGTTCGCTCGGCGGGGCTTGCCACGGCGATCGGGCCGGCGATGACCAAGCCGGCGTCGCGTGACCGCCCCAGGGAGGACGGCTCGTACGGCGTCACGGGTAACGGGAGCGCAGGACGCCCATCGGGGCGTACCGCCAGCGGGGCAGGTGCCGGGCGGCGTATATCAGCTCCCTGCACTCCTGCTCGATCTCGAACGGGTGGAGCAGGGAACGGTCCAGCAGGCCGGCGTGGCCGTGCTCCGCCAGCCGGGTCAGGTAGACCTCCCCGAGAACGGCGACGGCCTCGGCCGCCCACCGGCCGGTCGCCGACGGGTCGGCGCCGCGGCGTCTGACGGCGACCTGCCCGGCGTGCTCCAGGCTGGTGGTGAGCTGGGCCAGGTCACGGGCCACGGGCTGGTGGACGTCCGCCTCGGCGACGGTGGGGTTGCCGTCGAAGTCGATCACCGCGTACCCCTCCCGCCAGCGCAGGATCTGTCCCACGTGCAGGTCGCCGTGGACGCGCACGAGTGGCGTCGGGCCGGCCGAGGCCAGCGGCGACAGCCCGGCGCGCAGCGCGCCGGCGTGCTCGCGCAGCCAGCGCCCGTCTGTGTCCCCGGTGTTCCCGGTCAGGGCGAGCGCCTCCCGCAGGGCCTTCTCGGCGCGGACGGCCAGGTCCCGCCCCGGGTCGTGCGCCCGCCGTACCGGGTCGGGGAAGGTCGCGGAGGGGGTGGCGAGCGCCGCGTGCAGGTCGGCGGCCAGCGCGCCCAGGTCGGCGGCGAAGGCCGTACGGCCCGCGGCGGCCTCGTCGACGCACCACTGCCAGCCGTCCACCGCGCCGGGGAGATAGGCGGTGACCAGGGCGAGCAGCCTCCCCTCCCGGCAGAGCGCCGCGTACGGCGCCGCGGTCGCGGTGAAACCGGTCTCCGCGAGATGGGCGAGCACGTCAGGAGCGGGCTGGGGGAGCGGGGCGGGCGGGGTGAACCACTTGACGACCACGCTCTCCCCGACGACCACCGAGTGGTTGGTCTGGTCCACGCCGACCCCTCGCTCGGCGCCGGAACCCATAACACGGGAGGCCGCTAGTTGAACTCCTGTTGAAAAGTCGGAGATCGGGGTGAAAGGGAGAGGACCGAATCGCCTGACCGTGAAGGGAGGGGGAATCTCGCTGCTCAGAGCCTCGACCAGCGCGTGACTGCGGCCGTCTCCCGCCTGTGGCACGGTGTTCAGCCGGGTCCAGATTGAAGTGGAGTGCAACAGGCGGACCAAACTTTCCAGGGGTGATGACGCGCAAAGTCTTGCCCAAGTTATGGTTGGCTGCAACACTCCTGGTTTGGTCTGCCGTGTCCGTAACGGTCGGTGTCCACCACTTATCCCGAAAACTGAAGGAGTAGCGGCCGTGTCCCGTGCCCGGTACCCCCGTCGTCTTCCGGCTGTCACCCTGGTGGCCGGTCTCGCATTAGCCGTATCGGCCTGCGGCGGAGGAACCACGGCAGCCCTTCCCGAGGCGACCCCCTCGGCGTCGGCGGAGCAGCTCAACCCCAACGCGAACCTGTCCAAGCAGAGCGTGACCATCTCGGTGTGGCCGGGTTACACCCCCGAGGACCTGGCCGCGCGGGTCGAGGAGAAGCTCAGGTTCAAGCTCAAGGTGGCCACGCACGACACCAACGAGATCATCATGGGCAAGCTGACCGGGGGCGCCGACACCGGCCTCGACGTGGCCTTCGTCTCCGGCCAGTACGCCCAGGCGCTCAACGCGGCGGGCCTGCTCGAACCGATCCACCCCGAGCTCATCCCCAACCTGGCCAACCTCTACCCCGAGGCCAAGGAGCTCGCCTTCGACCCGGGCAACGCCTTCTCCGTCCCCTACACCTGGGGGACGACCGGCATCTGCTACCGCAGTGACCTGCTGAAGACGCCGCCGACGAGCTGGAACGACATCCTCAGCCCGCCGGAGGACGCCAGGAAGAAGGTCACCATGATGACCACCGAGCGCTGGCTGGCACTGCCCGCCGTCAAGGCGCTCGGGATGTCCGTCAACACCCGCAACGACCAGGACCTGAACAAGGTCAAGGAGAAGCTGATCGCCGCCAAGCCGAACCTGCTCGGCTACGACGACGTCACCTTCGGCGACCGCCTCAAGAGCGGTGAGGCCGTCATGGTCGAGGCGTGGGACGGCTGGTGCCCCACCTCGGAGAAGAACATCAAGTTCGTGGTGCCCAGAGAGGGCAGCGACCTGTGGGTCGACACCATGGTCGTGCTGCGCGGCTCCAAGAACAAGGAGGCGGCGCACGCCTTCATCAACTTCATCCTGGACCCGAAGGTCCACGGCTGGGCCGCGCGGAACATCCTCTACAAGGTTCCGAACAAGGCCGCCATGGACGCGCTGCCCGCCGAGCTCAAGCAGAAGAACGCGCCGCTGCAGATGACCCCGTCCCAGCTGCTCGCCGGTGAGTCCATCGTCGACCTGGGCGATGACTCCGCGAAGTACACCCGACTCGCCACCGAGGTCAAGGCAGCGCAGTGACAGCCCCCGCCGTCTCCGGCGCGACCGTCAACTCCCGGTCGCGCCGGTCACGTCTGGCGGGGCGGCTCGTCTTCCTCGGGCCTGGGCTGGCCTACCTGATCGTCCTGCTGCTGATCCCGCTGGTGACGGTCCTGAGCTTCTCCCTTTTCCGCAGGGGGCGCTTCGGCGGGGTCATCTACGAGGCCAGTGCGGACAACCTCGTGCGCCTGGCCGATCCGATCTACCTCGACATCCTGCTCGGCTCGCTGCGGACGGCCCTGATCGCCACGCTGGTCGCGTTGCTGCTCGGGTACCCGACGGCGTACCTGATCGCCAGGCTCCCCGGGAAGTGGAAGACGGTCGCGCTGGTGGCGATCGTGCTGCCCTTCTGGACGAACCTGCTGATCAGGGTCTACGCCTGGATCGTGCTGCTGAGCGGTCCCGGGCTGGTCAACTCCGCCCTGGGCAAACTCGGTCTCGGCCCCTTCGAGTTCCTGTACAACCAGGGCACCGTCGTCGTCGGGCTGGTCTACTCCTACCTGCCGCTGATGGTGCTGCCGCTGTATGCGGCGATCGAGCGGCTCGACCCCCGGCTGGCCGAGGCCTCGGCCAACCTCGGGGCCAGGCCCGCCCGCACGTTCCTCTCGGTGACGTTGCCGCTGACGCTGCCCGGCGTCCTGACCGGCTGCCTGTTCGTGTTCGTCCCGAGCTTCGGGAACTTCGTCATCCCCGAACTGCTCGGCGGCGGACGTTCGATCATGGTCGGCAACCTGATCAGGGACCAGTTCCTCACCGCGCGGGACTGGCCGTTCGGGTCCGCCCTCACGCTGGCGCTGCTCGCGGTGCTGGTCGTCCTGCTCCTCCTGCAGGCATGGAGTGCCCGCCGTGCGTAGACCGCGTCTCCTCTACGTCCCCTTCTGGGCGACGTATGTGTTCCTCTACACGCCGATCGTCGTGCTCGTCGTCATGTCGTTCAACGCGGGGAGGTCGCCCTACTCCTTCACCGGCCTCAGCCTGAAGTGGTACGGCAAGCTCGCCGGGAACGCGCTGGTGCGTGAGGGCCTGGTCAACACGCTGATCGTGGCCGCGGGATCGACGGTGCTCGCGACCGTGCTCGGCACCCTGCTCGCCGTCGGCCTGGCCAGGTACACCAGGTCACGGGTGCTCGACACGCTCGGCGTGCTGCCGGCCGTACTGCCCGACCTGGTGCTGGCCATCGGGCTGCTGGTCTTCTACGCGGCGGTCAGGATGACGCTCGGCCTGCACTCGGTACTGCTGGCGCACACGGTTTTCGGCATGGCGTTCGTGACGGCGGTCGTGCGCACCCGGCTCACCCACGTGGACGACTCCCTTGAGGAGGCGTCGCGGGACCTGGGCGCCTCGCCGTTCACCACGTTCGTGCGTGTCACGCTGCCGCAGCTCGCGCCGGGCATCGTGGCGGGCGCGCTGCTGGCGTTCACGCTCTCCGTCGACGAGTTCGTGATCGCCTTCTTCACCGCGGCGCCGACCACGCCGACCCTGCCCATCGTCATCTACTCAATGGTCCGCTTCGGGGTCACCCCGGAGATCAACGCGCTGGCGACGCTGCTGCTGGCCGTGAGTTTCACGGTGGTGATCGCGGCCCAGCGGATGACCCGACTGACGGAGTCACTGTCCTGATGCTGCAGATCACAGATGTCAGCCGCCGTTTCGGCGACGTCACGGCGCTGTCGGGGGTCTCCCTGGAGATCCGCCAGGGTGAGTTCTTCGCGCTGCTCGGCCCGAGCGGCTGCGGCAAGACCACCCTGCTGCGGATCCTGGCGGGCTTCGAGACGCCGGACGCGGGCACCGTCACCCTCGACGGCGCCGACCTGCTCACCCAGGCCGCGCACCGCCGCCCGGTCAACCTCATGTTCCAGTCGTACGCGCTGTTCCCGCACATGACCGTGGCCAAGAACGTCGCCTACGGTCTTGAGCGGGAGCGGCTGCCCAAGGCCGAGATCCGGGAGCGGGTGGCCGAGGTCCTGGAGAAGGTCGGCCTGGCCGAGACGGCGGGTCGCAGGCCGGACAAGCTCTCCGGAGGCCAGCGGCAACGGGTCGCGCTGGCCCGGGCGATCGTGAAACGGCCCAGGCTGCTGCTACTGGACGAACCGCTCTCCGCGCTGGACAAGAAGGTCCGCGCCGAGATGCAGCTCGAACTCAAGCGGCTCCAGCACGAGGTCGGGATCACCTTCGTCGTGGTCACCCACGACCAGGAGGAGGCGATGTCGCTCGCCGACCGGATCGCCGTCCTGTCCGCGGGCCGGGTCGAGCAGGTGGACGCCCCGGTCACGCTGTACGAACGGCCCGCGACGCCGTTCGTCGCCGGGTTCGTCGGGGCCAACAACCTCTTCACGGGTACGGCCTGCGCGGGCGGGCTGACCTGCGAGGGAATCGGTGTGCTGGCCGGGCCGGACGGGCTGCCCGAGGGGGCGGCGGCGCTGCTGGCCGTACGGCCGGAGCGGGTCAGGCTCGCGGAGCTCGCGGCGCCGGATCCGGGTGACGCCGTCGAGGGCGTCGTCGAGAGCGCTGTCGAGAGCGCCTCCAGGAGCGACGACGGCGTGAGCGAGGACGTGGGAAGCGGCGCTGAGCGGCTTTCTGAGAGCGGCGGTGACGACGTCTCCGGGACCGACGGGCAGGAGAACGCCTCCGGTGACGCCGGGCAGGTGGCGGAGGAGGCCCTGGAGGACGCTGAGGCCGTCACTGGGAGCCAAGGGACGGCATCCGCTGACAAGGACCCGGATGTGGACAATACGCCTTCTGAGGCCACTGAGGCCGCAGGAGCGTTGCGGGGGAGGGTGGCCGATGTCAGCTTCTACGGCGGGGTGTCACACGTCTCGGTTCTCGTACCCGGTCGCGACGACGTGGTCCTGGTGGCGACGCAGGGGGCGACGCGGGTCCAGGTGGGGTCTTCGGTGACCCTCACCTGGGCGGCGGAGGACGGGGTGCTGATCCCTCAATGAGACGTCTTGAGCGGGTTGTTCGTGGCGGTCCTGGCGTAGGCGAGGATCAGCTCCGCCGCCTCATCCGGGCCGATCACCGGGTGGCGGGCCGTTATGCGGTAACCGTACGCGTCTTCGAGCGCGACGAGGTTGCGCGAGATGACCAGGGAGTCGTCGGACAGGGTGAAGGTCCCCAGCGCGGCTCCGGTCTCCAGGATGCTCTGGTACATCGAGACCTGGCGGTCGTAGAGCGTGGTGAGCAGCAGGGCGTACATCCTGTTGCGGGGCGCGGCTCCGCCGAGCTCGTTGAGCAGC
Organism: Streptosporangium sp. NPDC001559; assembly: GCF_042893955.1. Taxonomy (NCBI): domain Bacteria; kingdom Bacillati; phylum Actinomycetota; class Actinomycetes; order Streptosporangiales; family Streptosporangiaceae; genus Streptosporangium; species Streptosporangium sp. NPDC001559. Next base: position 90,434 of record NZ_JBIAVG010000001.1, on the reverse strand, counting down.
CGGACCTCCGGATCGTCGGGACCGTGTGGCAGGCCGGATCGGATGGTCACGACAAGCTTCTCGACGGGGTCGCGCATGCCGCTGATCCGCTTGATCCGCTGCTCGTAGAAGCGCTCCATGCCGGCGTGGTGCGCGTCGACCAGCAGTTCGCCGAGCTGGGGGTAGTGGTACAGCACGGCGCCGGAGGTCAGACCGGCCTCCTCGGCGACGTGGTTGAGGTGCACCCCCTCGGTGCCGTGCCGGATGATCGCCCGGTGTGCGGCGGCGATGAGATCGAGGCGCCGATCCGCCCGTCTCTTGCGCGTCATATTCCCCCACTCGTTCGGGACCCGGTTCAGTACCGGGGTCCATAGTGACCGTTTCCTAGCGTTTTAGCTAGAGCAAGTATTGAATCATTCTTCAAGCCGCATAACTCCCAGTCACTTGGAGGCGTGATGTCACTCACGATCCTGTTCATGCCGGAAAGCGCCTACGGACCCACGAACAACTGCATCGGCATCGGTGACATTCTTCGCAAGCGCGGCCATCGAGTCGTTTTCGCAGCTGAAGCTTCATGGAAAGGGAAATTGACCGCTCTCGGATTCGAGGAGGACCTGGTAGACCTGGCGCCCCCGGCCGAAGAGGAGCAGGACCCGGGGCAGTTCTGGAAGGACTTCATCCGGGACACCGCGCCGGAATATCGCAAGTCGACCGCCGAGCAGCTTGAGACGGTGACCAAGCCGATCTGGGACGCGCTCATCGACGGTGTGAAGTACTGCGAACCGCGGTTGAAGGAGATTATCGAGCGCGTCAGGCCGGACGTGATCGTAGAGGACAATGTGATCACTTTTCCCGCACTGCTCACCGCGGGCAAACCGTTCGTCAGGATCGTCTCCTGCAACCCGCTTGAGGTGCGCGGCGAGGGCGTGGCGCCGGTCTTCTCCGGGCTGCCCGCCGGCGACCGCTCCGAGTGGGAGGCCTTCCGCGCCGAGTACGACAGGACCCACCGTGAGGTGTGGACCTCCTTCAACGAGTGGGTCGTCGCCCAGGGGGCGCCGCCGCTGCCCGACCTGGACTTCGTCCACGAGGGCGACCTGAACCTCTACGTCTTCCCCGAGGTCCTCGACTACACCGGCGACAGGCCGCTCGGCGACACCTGGCACCGGCTGGACTCCTCGGTGCGCGAGACCGACGAGGACTTCACGCTGCCCGAGCCGCTGGCCTCGGGGGAGGGCGCCCTCGTCTACTTCTCGCTCGGCTCGCTCGGCTCGGCGGACGTCGCGCTGATGCAGCGGGTGATCGACGTGCTGGGCACGACGCCGCACCGCTTCGTCGTCTCCAAGGGCCCGCTGCACGAGGAGATCAAGCTCGCGGAGAACATGTGGGGCGCGGAGTTCCTGCCGCAGACCAGGATCCTCCCGCTGGTCGACCTGGTCATCACCCACGGCGGCAACAACACCACGACCGAGGCGCTGCACTTCGGCAAGCCGATGATCGTGCTTCCCCTGTTCTGGGACCAGTACGACAACGCCCAGCGCGTCGACGAACTGGGCTACGGCGTGCGCCTGGCCCCCTACACCTTCACCGAAGAGGAGCTGACCGGCGCGCTGGACAGGCTGCTCGGTGACACCGCGCTGCGTGAGCGGCTCGCCGCGGCGGGCGAGGAGATCCGCCGCCGCGACGGCCTGCGCCGGGCCGCCGACCTGATCGAGCGGGCCGGAGCCTGACGCCCCCGGCACCATGACATGACGAGAGAAGTTCCATGAGCACGTTGATCAACCCGGCGACCGGGGAGTTCCTGTCCGAGGCGCGTGACACCCCGGTGGCCGGGGTCGCGGCGGCCGTACGGCGGGCCCGCGAGGCCTACGAGGAGTGGAGCGGGGCGACCGCGGCCGAGCGGGCCAGGGTGCTGCTGCGCTTCGCCGACCTGGTCGAGGCCGACGCCCAGGAGCTCACCCGGCTTGAGGTCGGCGAGACGGGCAAGCCCGCCTCGGTCTTCCGTGAGGGCGAACTGCCCTTCGCCGTGGACAACCTGCGCTTCTTCGCCGGGGCCGCGCGCTCGCTTGAGGGAACCGGGGCCGGGGTGCTCAGCCCCGGCTACACCTCGGTGCTGGTGCGCCGTCCCGTCGGCGTCGTCGGCGCGATCGCGCCGTGGAACTTCCCGCTGGTGATGGCGGTGTGGAAACTCGGCCCCGCGCTCGCCGCGGGCAACGCGGTGGTCGTCAAGCCCGCGCCGCGCACGCCGGGCACCACACTGCGGCTGGCCGAGCTGTTCGCCGGGGCGGGAGCGCCCGACGGGCTGCTCCAGGTCGTCCTCGGCGGCGCGGAGGTGGGCCAGGCGCTGGTCACCGACCCCGGCGTGGACCTGGTGAGCGTCACCGGCTCGACCGAGACGGGCCGCGCCGTGATGCGCGGTGCGGCGGGCCTCCCCAAGCAGGTCCACCTGGAACTCGGCGGCAAGGCGCCCGCGCTGGTCTTCGGTGACGCCGACCTGGCCGACATGGCCAGGGGGGTCGCGATGGGCGCGACCTACAACACCGGCCAGGACTGCACCGCCGCGACCCGCGTCTACATCGCCCGTGAGGTGTACGGTCAGGCCGTCGAGGCGCTGCGCGCGACGCTTGAGGGGATCAGGACGGGAGACCCGTGGGACCCGGCGACCGACATCGGCCCGCTGATCTCCGGTGAGCACCGCGAACGCGTGCACGGCTTCGTCGAGCGGGCGGTCGCCGCGGGCGCCTCGGTGGCGCTGGGCGGCGTCCCGGAGGAGGGGCCGGGCTTCTACTACCCGCCCACGCTGGTCACGGGAGTGACACAGGACAGTGAGATCGCCCAAGAAGAGCTTTTCGGACCGGTCCTTCTGGCTCTACCGTTTGACGACGAGGACGAGGCGGTACGGCTGGCCAACGACACCAGGTACGGTTTAGCCTCTTCGGTCTGGTCCACGGACGTGGCGCGGGCACTGCGCGTCTCCCATCGACTCGACGTGGGTGTGACCTGGGTGAACGACCACCTGCCCATCGCGTCGGAGGCCCCGCACGGCGGGGTCAAGGGCAGTGGCTTCGGCAAGGACATGAGTCAGGAGGCGGTCCAGGCGTACTCGGTTACGCGCCATTTGATGATCAAGCACCAGGTTCCGGAGGCCAGAGAATCCTTCCGGCCCTCGTGAGGTTTGTCGCCAAATATCCCTTTTGTAGGGATTTAGCGGCACATACTCCATTCGAAGTGACATAAAGGATGTGCTCAAATTGCTACCGCCGTATCCAAAACCGGCGAGGGGTTACGTAGGCCAGTGATGACACAAGACCGCCGCAACCACCGTGAGTCAGCGGTGGGCAGTCGCTTCCTGCCCTCGAACTGGCGCGTGCGTCCCCGTCTGGTCGCGCTGATCCTGCTCCCCACGGCCGCGGCGGTGGTGCTGAGTGGACTCCAGCTCACCAACTCGCTGACCGGCGCCACCGAATACCGCAAGAACGCCGAGGTCGCCTCCCTCATCGAGCAGCTCACCGACCTGTCCTATGAGATGGCCGACGAGCGTGACCTCACCGCCTGGTACATCGCCGACCGGCGCAGGCAGGCACGTCTGGCCAGGGTCAAGGACATGCAGGGCCGGGTCGACCTGACCCGCACGAAGGTGCTCACCGCGATCGACGCCCTGGGCGACGACCAGGAGCCGCGCATCGTCGCCGAGGTCGCCCAGGTCCGCAACTGGCTCAACGGTCTGTTCAGCCTGAGAAAGTCGCTCACCAGCGGCGACGTGCTCCCTCGTGCGGCTCTCGGCATGTACACGCGCATGATCGCCGACTTCATGACGCTACACGACGATCTGGGCCGCAGCGCCCGTGACCAACGTCTGGTCGGTGACGTCCTCGCGCTCGGCGCCCTCACCCAGGCAAGAGAGCAGGTCGCGAGGCAGCGCGGCATTCTGCTCGTCGCCCGCATCGAGGGTCGGTTCGACTTCGACGACCCCGCCGACTTCCTGGGCGCCTACAAGGGCCAGCTCAACGCGATGTCCACCTTCCGGTCCACCGCGTCGACGACGGACATCAAGCGTCTGAACGACGTGCTCACCGATCCGAAGATCTCCAAGGCCGACGCCATGCGCGCCCTGGTCATCTCCCGGATGCGCGAGAACCTGGGCCTGCCCAGGGAGATGGGCATGAACGCCTGGTACGAGGCCTCCTCGGCCCTCGTCGACGGACTGAACGCCGTCGAGCGAAGCCTGGCCGCCTCGGTCACCTCCCGAAGCCAGGAACTGCAGGCCGCCGAGGAGCAGAACGCCATCGTCACCGGTGCGACGATCCTGGTCCTGTTGATCATGATCCTGCTCGTCACCGCCTGGGTGGCGGGAACGCTGGTCAGGCCGCTGCGCCAGCTGCGCAGCGAGGCCCTGGAGGTGGCCGGCAACCGGCTGCCGGAGACCGTCCGCGTGCTGCGGGAGACCGGCGAGGCCGATCCGAGCGTGGAGGTCTCCCCCATCGACGTGGACTCCCGCGACGAGATCGGGGAAGTCGCCCGGGCCTTCGACGAGATCCACCGCGAGGCCATCCGCCTGGCGGGCGACGAGGCCAAGCTGCGTAACAACGTCAACGCGATGTTCATCAACCTCTCCCGGCGCACCCAGTCGCTCGTGGAACGGCAGATCGACCTCATCGACGACCTGGAGCAGGGCGAGCAGGACGACGCCCAGCTGGCCAGCCTCTTCAAGCTGGACCACCTGGCCACCCGCATGCGCCGTAACTCCGAGAACCTCCTGGTCCTCGCGGGTCAGGAGCAGAGCCGCAGGTGGAGTGAGCCGGTTCCGCTGAGCGACGTCGTGCGAGCCTCCCTGTCGGAGGTCGAGAACTACGAACGCGTCGGCCTGCGGGTCGAGGCGGGTACCATGATCGTTGGCTCCGCCGTCAACGACATCGTCCACCTGATCGCGGAGCTCGTCGAGAACGCCATCTTCTTCTCGCCGCAGGACACCAAGATCATGGTGAGCAGCAACGCCAACGAGACGGGGGCCATCATCCTGGCGGTCACCGACTCGGGAATCGGCATGAGCGACGAGGAGCTGGCCGAGGCCAACCGTCGTCTGGCCGAGCCCCCCGCGGTCGACCTGTCCGTCTCCCGCAGAATGGGCCTGTTCGTGGTCGGCCGGCTGGCCATGCGTCACGGCATCCGGGTCCAGCTGCGCCGTCCCGAGACCGGCGGCCTGAGCGCCGTCGTGCTGCTTCCCCCGCAGGTCGTCGCCCAGTCGCCGCTCATGCCGCAGCTGGCCATGGCCGGTCAGAACGCCCCCTCGGCCCTGTCCGGCAACGACCCGTTCAGCGGGGCGCCCAGCTCCGACCCGTTCGGGAGCGTTCCCTCGATGGGCGCCGTCAGGCAGGCCCCGCCCGCTCCGGAGCCCTCGATCCCGCAGACCCCGGCCCCCTCGGTCGCGGACCTGTGGTCGGCGCCGGTCGTCTCCGCGGCGGCGGTCGAGGATCTGTGGGCCTCGCCGCTCACCCCGTCCCCGCCGTCCTTCCCGCCGGCGCATCCGTCGTTCCCGGCGGGGGACCCGTCCTTCCCCACGGCGCAGCCGCCGCGTCAGTCGGAGTCGTCCTTCCTGGCCGAGCCGTCCTTCCCTGCGGCACCGCCGTCCTTCCCGGCCGAGCCCTCGTTCCCGGCCGCCCACCCCTCCTTCCCCGCCGACTCGTCGTTCTCCACGGCGCAGCCGTCGTTCCCGGGAGGCGAGCCGAGGGGCGGGCAGCCGCCCGCCTGGCCGGAGATGCCGCCGGTCGACCCGTGGACGCCGCCCAGGCGCGAGGTTCCGGACCACACCCAGGCCCTGCCCGCGGTCGAGGTGTCGCCGACGGAGCCCGAGCCGGAGGAGTTCCTGCCGATCTTCGCGGCGGTAGGATCGGACTGGTTCCGCAACACCTCCGCCGAGCTCGTGGCCGACCCCGAGGCCGAAGCCGAGCCCGCGAAGGAGGAAAGGCAGGAGACACCCTCACCGGAGCGGTCGCTCCAGGAGGAGTCGCCCGTGCTGCCCATCAGGCGGCCGGGGCGCCAGGGACCGCCTCCTTCGGAGGAGCAGCCGGAGAGGCAGCCGTGGAGTTCCCCGTCCGACCAGGGATGGGCCGCGGCCGAGGTCGCGAAGAAGCCCGTCGAGGGCGGTGTAACCGGTTCGGGTCTGCCGAAGCGGGTGCCGAAGGCCAACCTCGTGCCCGGAACGGCCGCCCCGGCCCCGAGCACTCCGGTGGCCCCGCTGCCCCCGATATCGGCGGAGCGGGTGCGTAGTCGTCTGTCCAGTTTCCAGCAAGGCATACGGCAGGGCCGCGCCGAGATGATCGAGCGGTTGAACGCCGCTGAGGGAGAGAACCAGTGAACCACCAACTCAGTCAGGCCGCCCGAGGCTTCAATTGGCTGATCACCGAGTTCGTCAAGGAGATGCCCGGCGTGGCCCACGCGGTGATCGTCTCCGCGGACGGTCTTCCGCTGGCCTACTCGCAGGGCTTCCCGAAGGACCGCGCCGACCAGCTCGCCGCGATCACGGCCGGTCTGATCAGCCTGACCCAGGGAGCCTCCCGGGTCTTCGAGGGCGGTCCCGTCGCGCAGACCGTGATCGAGATGCAGCGGGGTCTCCTGCTGACGATGTCGATCAGCGACGGCTCCGCGCTGGCCGTACTGGCCTCGCCGGACTGTGACATGGGCCTGGTGGCCTACCAGATGACCATGCTGGCTGAGCGCGCGGGGCAGGCGTTGACACCTGCTCTTCGGGCCGAGTTGCAGTCGGCTCAGCGATAGGGAGGTGATATGGACGCACCAGGTTGGCGCCCGGGTGAGGAACCCCCAAGCACGCCTCAGGCCAAGAGCGGACGTAATCGTCTGATTCGTCCGTACGCTGTGACCGGAGGCAGGACGGCGCCCCGCATGCAGCTCGCTTTGGAGGCCCTGGTCTCCTCGGCGACCTTCATGAGCGTGGACACCGCCACGCTCTCCACGGAGTACCAGGCGATCATCTCGTTGTCCCAGCAGGTGCGCTCGGTGGCGGAGTTGTCCGCCCTGCTGCGCATGCCACTGGGCGTGACCCGGGTGCTGATCGCGGACATGGCGACCGAGGGCCTGGTGCAGATCCACCAGCCGTCGCTGGATGCCGGAAAGCCGGATCTCAACTTGCTTGAAAGGGTGCTCAGTGGGCTTCGCAGGCTCTGACGCCGGAATGACGTCAACGAAGATCGTTGTCGCCGGAGGATTCGGTGTCGGCAAGACGACCTTCGTCGGAGCGGTCTCCGAGATCATGCCGCTGACCACGGAAGCGGTTATGACGGAGGCCAGCGCGGAGGTCGACGACCTCTCGCACATCCCGACCAAGCGGACCACCACGGTGGCCATGGACTTCGGCCGGGTTTCGCTGGACCGGGACCTGATCCTGTACCTGTTCGGTACGCCGGGTCAGCACCGGTTCTGGTTCATGTGGGACGACCTCGTCAAGGGCGCGATCGGTGCGATCGTGCTGGTCGACACCCGGCGGCTGGCCGACAGCTTCCCGGCGATCGACTACTTCGAGGAGGCGGGGCTGCCGTTCGTCGTCGCCCTCAACGGCTTCGGCGGTACGCACTTACACGGTGAGGAGGAGGTGCGGGAGGCTCTGACGATCTCTCCGCACATCCCCGTCGTACGGACCGACGCCCGTTCGCGGGACGCGGTCAAGTCGACCCTGATCACCCTGGTCGAGCACGTTCTGACGCTTCGCGTCTGATCTTTCTCTCCCGGTGTGGGACCCGCCACGACGGCGGATCCCACACCGGGCCGGCCTCACCGGCGAGCCGGCCCGGTCACACCGGTCTTTCTCTTCCCTACTTCTCCGGGCGAACCCAGACTCCGCGCTCGTGCATCAGCTCGATCTGCCTGTCGATCACCTCGGTGCGGAACTCCGTGTGGTTGTACGGCTTGCGGTCGAGGTAGAGGTTCTTCGGGTAGATCGGCTTCTCGTAGATGAGCTGGTACTGCTCGGTCTTGAGGTCCTTGATCCAGTTGTCCCACTGCGCGTTGGCGCGGAACCTGCGCAGGGCCTCGATGTCGATCGTGCCCGAGACCCAGGAGGAGGCGCCGCCGTAGTCGTGGCGCCCGACGATCTGCCCCTTGTAGTCCACGACCATCGAGTGGCCGCCGAAGGTGTCGATCGGGACGTCGGAGTCGGGGGTCAGGTAGTAGGTCCCGACGTTGCAGGCGATCAGGTAGCAGTTGTTGTCCAGCGCCCTGGCCTGGTTCTGGATCGCGTAGAGCCCGTTGCCGACGTGCGGGTGCGGGTACGGCCCGCGGTAGATGATCTCCGCGCCGTTCATGGCGAGGCCACGGGCGTTCTCCGGGTAGGAGGCCTCGTTGGCCATGAGCACGCCGATCCTGCCGATCGCGGTGTCCGCGACGGGGTAGAACGCGTCGAGCGTCTTGCCGTACAGCTCGACCCAGCGGTCCCAGACATCGTGCGGGGTCACCGAGTGTTCGACGGGCAGCAGCGGGACCGTCTTGTAGTGCGTCATGACGATCGCACCCTCGGGGTCGATCACCAGGCCGACGTTGAAGAAGCGTCCGGGGAACTCGGGGTGCAGGGCCTTGGCCTGGGCGACGATGTAGGTGTTCCACTGGCGGGCCAGCGCGCCGAGCCGGTCGGTCTCAGGACCGGGCACCTCGATCGCGACCTCCCTGGCGAAGTCCTCGTGGTCGAGGTCGAGGACCTCGTCGTTGAACCCCTGCAGGGCGCCCTCGGGAATCGCGATCAGGCGGACGGGCAGGTCGAGGCTGGACAGCCAGGAGGCGGCCTTGACCAGGTGTTCGATGTGCTCCAGGTTGATCTGGATCTCGTCCCGGTTGCGGACGCCGCGCATGGTGGGGACCAGGCCGACCGCCTGGTATGCCTCGATCATTTCTGTCCTCCGAGCAGGAGAGAGTTGACGTCGAACGGCTTGGTCAGGTAGCCGTACTCAAGCATCAGGTCGGAGACCCGCTGCAGCCGTACGGCGTTGGTCGTGATGGGGAAGCCGGGCAGCTGCATGATCTGCGCGGTCTGAGCGTTGATCTTGGTGTACTGGGGGATCGCCTCGGCGACGGCCTTGCGGTCGTTCGCCGCGACCGTCTGCGCCTTCAGCAGGGCGCGCTGGAAGGCGGCGACGGTCTTGGGGCTCCTGCTCGCGAACTCCGAGGTGACGAAGTAGCCCGCGATCGGGAAGCTGTCCGTGGGGCCGGCCATCGTGTCGGCGAGCTTCACACCGCCGTCGGCGGCGGCCGCGCTCACGAACGGTTCGGGCAGGAAGGCCGCATCCACCTGACCGCTCTTGAGGGCCTGCCACATGTTGGGGAAGGGCACCTCGATGAAGTCAATCTTGTCGCGGACGACGTCCAGGCCGTGTACCTTCAGAGTCACGCTGGTCGCCAGCGTGGCGATGTTCTTCTTCGTGTTGACGCCGACCTTCTTGCCCTTGAGGTCCTCGACCTTGGTGACGTTCGAGTTGGGCGCGGTCAACAGGACGAAGGAGCCGGGCGTCGCGACGGTCGCCTCCGCGATCACCTTCAGGTCCGCGACGTTCTGCGCGGAGGCGGTGAAGGCGGAGACGTAGTTGCTGTGCAGCACGTCGAACCCACCGCTGAGCAGCGTGGGGAGTGCGGCCGCGCCACCCTCGATGAGGGAGAACTTGACGTTGAGGCCCTCTTCCTTGAAGAAGCCCCGGCTGATGGCGATCTGAACCGGTGCCACCTCGGGGAGCGGCAGCATACCGATGGTGATGTCGGTCTTCTCCAGGCCGTTCGCCGCGCTCGTTGTGCTTTTCCCACTGCTGCAGGCGGTGGCGAGAACGGAAAGAGCGACGATGACCAGGCATGCTCGTGTTAGTGGACGGAACCTCATATGTGGCTCCTCGAAGAGGTGAGGGAATGCGGCATGAGTTGGACGTCCCGGAATCGGGGAGAAGAGATCAAGGAGCGATCGTAGATGCTCTCAAATCCAGCAGCAACCCTTAACGTCGGGTTTAGCGACAGTCCATAATTTATGTCCCTATATAGCATGTTTTGTTGCTGTCAGGGATGATTTACGGGGTTAGTGAAGTGCCTACTTGACGGAATTGAGGCTCCTGTTGCAGGGGGTTGCCGGTTTCCGGCCCTCCGTATGTAGGGGGTTGACGCCGCCAGATCGGGCGTCGCGGCCGTTTCGGGCCACCGGAACGTGTGGGGCTTGACGCTGATATGGCATTTTCTTTCGTACCCGTACGATATAAAATGGAACGCTCTAGGCATCTGAACCGGATTTACCGGAGCCTCGAAAATCTTTTACACCGATCTTCAAACGGGGCGGTCAAGGGGCGCGGCACCGGTGGCGTGCCCCCATGTCAGCGGTGGGGTGGCCTGTCGAGGCCCTGCCCGGGACCCTTCTGAAGGACCCTTCAACACCGGCCCCGTCTCCCGTGTCCCGGGCAGTGACCCGGGACACGGAAGGGCTCTCGCGGCGTCTCTCACAGGCCTCTCACAGCGACGACGTCTGCGCGGGACGCACACCGCGCACCAGACGGCCGACCTCGCCGCGCAGCCGTACGAAGTCGGGGTGCTCCCTGGTGCCGATCTGGTCGCGGGGGCCTGGCAGGTCGACCCGGAGGTCGCCCACCACCCTGGCCGGGGCCTTGGAGAGCACCACGACGCGGTCACCGACGTAGACGCTCTCGTCGATGTCGTGGGTGATGAGCAGGATGGTCATGTTGTGCAGACCGCGGACCAGCAGGGTCAGGTCCTCCAGGTCCTCACGGGTCTGGGCGTCGACGGACCCGAAGGGCTCGTCCATCAGCAGCAGTTTCGGCCGGTAGGCCAGGGCGCGGGCGATGGAGACGCGCTGCTGCATACCGCCGGACAACTCCCAGGGATACTTGCTCCCCGCCGAGGCCAGGCCGACCTGTTCGAGCGCCTCGGCTGCCGAAAGCGCCCGCTGTTTCCTGCCCTGGCCCTTACGGCGCAGCGGCAGCGAGACGTTGTCGGCGACCGACATCCAGGGGAACAACGAGCGGCTGTAGTCCTGGAAGACCACGGCCAGGTCGTCCGGGATCTGCGCGACGGGGGTGCCGTTGAGGGTGATCCGGCCGCCGGTCGGGCGCAGCAGCCCGGCGATGGAGCGCAGCAGGGTCGACTTGCCGGACCCGGAGGGCCCGACGATGCACACCAGTTCGCCCTCGGCGACGCGCAGGTCGACACCGCCGAGCGCGTTGTGGGCGGAGGGGCCGTTTCCGTAGGTGTGGGTCAGATTGGAGATCTCAAGCACGGGGGTTCCTCAGGTTGTCTGCTTGGCGGCACGGTGCCAGGACAGGACCCGTCGCTCGGCGGTGAAGAACGCCAGGTTCAGCACGTAGCCGAGCAGGCCGAGCACCACGAGGGAGCCCCACAGGCCGGGCGGGTCGAAGGCGCGCTCCGCGTCACGGAGCTGGAAGCCGATCCCGTTGGTACTGCCCACCAGCTCGGAGACGACCATGAGGATCAGGGCGAGGGAGAGGCTGAGCCGCAGGCCCGCGAAGATCTTCGGGGTCGCGGAGGGCAGGATGACCCGCCAGAGCCGCTGCCCGCGGGAGAACCCGAAGACCCTGGCGGTCTCCACGTGCTGGCGGTCCACGTAACGGGCGCCCTCGACGGTGTTGAGCAGCACCGGCCAGACGACGCCGAACACGATCGTGGTCAGCTGCATCGGGGTGCCGATGCTCATCAGCGGGATCAGCAGCGGCAGGAGCATCGGCGGCGGGACCGCCCGTCCGAAGTGGACGAGCGGATCGACGAAACGCGCCAGGACGACCGAGCGGCCCAGCAGCACGCCGAACACGACGCCGACGACCCCGGCGAGGATCCAGCCGGCGAAGAGCCTGGCCAGGCTGGGCGGGAAGTTGTCCAGGGCGGCGTCGCTCAGCCACAGGCGACCGGGGGGACCGGTGAGCCACAGCTCCCGCATCCTGACCGCGATCGTGGTCGGCGGCGGGAAGAAGGGGTTGTCCGCGGCCCGGGTGCCCACCTCCCACAGCACCAGCGCGACGGGAACCGGCCACAGGCGGACCAGGGCGCGCCGTACGTTCACGCGGCCACCCCCGCCCGTGCGGTGTGCCAGCGGAACAGTCTCCGCTCGGCCCCGATGAACAGGCTGTTCGTCACCACACCGAGGATTCCCGCCCAGACGGTCGCGGCGATGATGAACTCAAGGCCGTCGGGGCTGCTGCCCGCCTTGAGGACGTAGGCGCCGATGCCGTCCGAGCCGCCCGCGAGCAGTTCGGCGCTGACGGCCAGGATGAGCGCGATGCCGCCCGCGAGCCGTACGCCGGTGGCGATGAACGGCGCGGTGCTCGGCAGTGAGACTCGCCACAGTACGGCCAGCGGCCCGAAGCCGAAGCTGCGCAGGGTCTCCTTGGCCACCGGGTCGACGTCCCGCAGGCCGTACATCGTGTTGATCAGGATCGGCCAGCACGAGGCGTAGAAGATCACGGCGATCTTGAGGTCGAGCCGGTCGGGGAAGAGCAGGATCGCCAGCGGGATGAGGGCGACGGAGGGGATCGGGCGGAGGAACTCGATCAGCGGCCGAGCCGTGGCCTCCAGTCTCGGCAGGCTGCCGAGCAGCAGCCCGAGCGGGACCGTGACGGCGACGGTGAGGAGCAGGCCGAGGGTCCAGGCGAGCATGGTGGCCGCCACGTTGGTCAGGAACTCCTCGTCGACGGCGAGTTCGGCGGTCCTGGTCAGGATCGTCGAGGTCAGCGGCAGGACGTCCGGGTCGGTCAGGCCCGCCCTGCCCGCGGCCTCGGCCAGGAGCAGCAGCGCCGTGACCCCGAGCGCGCCGCAGAACACCCTGTTGCGCAACAGGGCCCGACCGCTCACCCGACCTGCTCCGCGTGAGACGTCCGGCTGATGGGTCCGAGGCGCATGAGGTCTCCTTAGGGGGCGATTGACCGTGCGGGCCTGATCCGCCGGAAGCCGTCATGCGATGGAGATGGTCCAAGAAAGCGCAGGATGAGGGGGCTCCCGGCCGTGCAGCAGCGTAGCGGAGGGGGTGTGCTTAATCGCAAGTATTGGCCAATAGGGGTAAATCGGACAAATATGGACTTTCGATGTCGGGTTTTCGGATGGGCCGGTGGCGAATCGGAGCGTTCCAAAATCTCCGGCCGAAGGGGCGATGACATGTTGTGAAAGAGTGGGCGCCGGGGCGGATATCCCCGTATAAATCTGCTCGGGAGGCCCGGTGGGGGTTGCCCGGTTGCAAGCATCTAGTCCCGATTGCCCATAAGTTGCGACTTATGGGCTATTGGCCGAACTGTTCGGGCTATGCTCCAATAACCCTCGCCCCAAGGATGCATCCGCGTCACGTGAAGATCAGATGCATGACAGGATTCCCCTCCAATCAGACAAACGAGGAGAGGTAGCGGAGGCCAGTGAGGACGGCAATCCCCAGTGAACGCGAATCCGGGCTGGTTGCTGCCCAGGTCTTCGGCGAGACGGAGGCGCAGGAGGACGGCGCCGAGGCGGTGAAGGCCACCAAACGCGGGCGGCGTGACAGCACCCGTGAGAACGGCAGCAGGTTCGCGTTCAGGAACTGGCGCGTGCGATCGCGACTGATCGCGCTCATCGTCATCCCCACGACCGCGGCGATCGTCCTCGGCGGGCTGCGCGTGGTCGCCTCGGTCAACAACGCGGCCGAATACGAGCAGGTCAGGGTGACCGCGGAGCTCTCGGCCGACCTGAGCGGCCTGGTGCACGGCCTGCAGCTCGAACGCGACCTGGCCGCGAGATACGTGGCCCAGGGCCGTCTCCGTGGCGCCCGCGCCAAGCTCGACGACCAGTACGGCGTCGTCGACAAGATCATCACGGTTGTGCGCGAACGGCTGCGCATCGCCGCGGCCGGCGACTTCGCCTCCCGGGAGCGGGAGGACATCGCGCAGATGAGCACCCGCCTCGACGAGCTCGCCAACGTGCGCAAGACCGTCGTCGGCAGCGCGCTGCCCGCCCAGCCCGTCATCCAGACCTACTCCCAGACGATCGGCGACCTGCTCGCGCTCCACGAGAAGATCGTCCAGGTAGACGCCGACCAGTCCCTCAGCAGCAGCGCGGCGGCCTTCGCCGCCCTGGCAAGGGCCAAGGAACAGGCCTCAAGGGAACGGGCCGAACTCGCCGTCGCCCTCGCCAACAGGCAGTTCAGCACCGAGGGCCTCGACGACTTCATCGTCGCCCGCGCCCAGCGCGACAGCGAACTGGCCGCCTTCAGGGGCGAGGCCTCACTGGACCAGCGCCAGTTCTACGACGACACCGTCAGCGGCCAGAAGGTCGACCGAGCGGAGTTCATCCGCCTCAGGTCCCTCGTCCTGGCCACCGCCAACGCCCCCCTCGTCAGCGTCAGCGCGACCGGCACCGGCGCGGGCGACCAGACCCAGTGGTTCGACGCCTCCAGCGTCATCATCGACAAGATGCGCACGGTCGAGAAGGCCATCGCCGACTCGGTCATCACGCAGAGCCGTACCCTCCAGGAGGCCGAGCAGCGTGGCGCGATGATCGCCGGAGGCGCCAGCGGCCTGCTGCTCCTGCTGGTCCTCATCGTCACCACGATCATGGCGCGCTCGCTGGTCAGGCCGCTGCGCAGGCTCCGCACCGAGGCCCTGTCCGTGGCCGAGCAGCGCCTGCCGGAGACCGTCCAGTCGCTGCGAGAGAGCGGCGACGCCGACTCGGTCAAGGTCCAGCCCATCGGCGTCAACTCCGACGACGAGATAGGTGAGGTCGCGCGCGCCTTCGACGAGGTCCACCGCGAGGCCGTACGGCTCGCGGGCCAGGAGGCCACGCTGCGCAGCAACGTCAACGCGATGTTCGTCAACCTCTCCCGCCGCAGCCAGACCCTGGTCGAACGCCAGCTGTCCCTGATCGAGAGCCTGGAGCAGGGCGAACAGGACGAGCATCGTCTCGGCAACCTGTTCCGCCTCGACCACCTCGCCACCCGCATGCGCCGCAACAGCGAGAACCTGCTGGTCCTCGCGGGTCAGGAACCCGCCCGCAGGTGGAGCCAGCCGATCCCGCTCATCGACGTCGTGCGCGCCTCGCTGTCCGAGGTCGAGAACTACGAGCGGGTGGCCCTGCACCTGTCGGCCGGCGTCTCCGTCGTCGGCACCTCGGTCAACGACGTCGTGCACCTCATCGCCGAGCTGGTGGAGAACGCGATCTCCTTCTCTCCCAAGGAGACGAAGGTCGTCGTGTCCAGCAACCGGATCGACGGCGGCGGCGTGATGGTCTCGGTCGCCGACGTCGGCATCGGCATGACCGCCGACGAGCTCACCCAGGCGAACTGGCGTCTGGCCAACCCGCCCGTGGTCGACGTCTCTGTCTCCCGCAGAATGGGCCTGTTCGTGGTCGGCCGCCTGGCCCTGCGCCACGGTATCCGCGTCCAGCTCAGGCAGCAGGACAGCGGCGGCCTGACCGCCATGGTGCTGATCCCGGAGAACCTGCTCTCCGACGCGGACTCCCGTCAGGCGCCGGTCACCAACGGCGGCGGCGACTGGTCGGCGGCCATGGGCCCGCAGGAGCGGGCGGTGATGGACCGCCCGCCGCTGCTGGCCAGCCCGACCCTCGACCCCACCCAGTCGGCCTTCGCCTCCTTCGACGTCACCCAGAGCCCCTTCGACCAGTTCGACGTACGGCAGCAGCTCGCCTCCTTCGAGGCGCCGAACAGCCCCGCCGGGATCGACCACTTCAGCCAGTCGCCCTTCGACAGCGTGTGGTCCGGTCAGGTGCCGCAGCAGGGAGGCGGTCCGAGCTGGTCGAACCTCTCCTCGGACGCGACCGCCTGGTCCGGCTCCCCGCGCCCGGGTGAGCCCGGCGGGCCGGGAGGCTGGCCGATCGCCTCCCAGCCGGACACGAGCGTGTGGCCGGACGCGCCCGCGCGCGGCGACTCGGGCATCTGGAGCAGCACCCCCGCCAGGGAGAACGACGGCTCCTGGCCCGGCCCGCCCGGCCAGAACGGACGCCTCTTCGACAGCAGCGTGTTCGAGCCCTCGGACAACACGGGCCCGCTGCCCGTCGTCCCCGAGCCCTCGCTCATGGAGGAGGCGAAGGAGGAGTTCCTGCCGATCTTCGCCGCCGTCGAGTCCGACTGGTTCAAGAAGGTCGAGCCCACTCCCGGGAAGCCGGAGAAGGCGGAGGAGCCCGGGGTCGTCGTTCCGCCCCCCGTGGCCCCGCCCTCCGACGTCTGGTCCTCGCCCGCCGACGCGGGCTGGCAGGCGGCTCGGGCGGCCAGTGAGCCGACCCTCGGCGGGATGACCGGAGCCGGGCTGCCCAAGCGGGTGCCCAAGGCGAACCTGGTTCCCGGTACGGCCGCGCCCGGCTCGGCCGCGGCCCCCCAGACCCCCGCGTTCAGGCCTTCCGTCTCCCCTGAAGCGGTACGCAACCGCCTGGCGAGCTTCCAGCAAGGAGTACGGCAGGGCCGCGCGGTCGCCAGGGGCGAGGTCGGTGAGGGACAGCCCTATCCCGACTTCAGCCGTGACGTTGAAGGAAACGAGGAAGACCGGTGAGCGAGCTTGCCCCGGTCGCCAAGGAGGATGACACGTGCGCGAAATGAGCCAGGCCGCCCGGGGGGTCAACTGGCTGATCACCGACTTCGTGAACAACGTCCCAGGCGTTGCCCACACGGTCGTTGTGTCGGCCGACGGCCTGCCGTTGGCGTATTCCGATGGATTCCCCAGGGACAGGGCGGACCAGCTCGCGGCGGTCGCCGCCGGGCTGATCAGCCTGACCCAAGGTGCCTCCAGGGTCTTCGAAGGCGGAGCGGTCACCCAGACCGTGGTCGAGATGCAGCGAGGACTGCTGCTCATCATGTCGATCAGCGACGGCTCCTGCCTGGCCGTACTGGCCGCGGCCGACTGCGACATGGGTCTCGTGGCCTACCAGATGACCCTGCTTGTCGAACGAGCGGGCCAGGTGTTGACACCGGCGGTCCGCGCCGAACTCCAGGCCTCACACCCCCGGTGATGGCGACGACCATAGGAGGATGCCGTGGCAGGCCGCGGCTGGCCCGGTGAGGGGGACCCGCTAGGCGGGCCTCCCTACCAGTCCATGGACGACCCCCACCGGCAACAGGGTGGTCCTTCACATCTCATGCAACCGGCACCCGTGGAGCAGAGCTCCCTGGTCAGGCCGTACGCCGTCACCGGAGGGCGGACCGCCCCCCGGACCCAGCTCGCCATGGAGGCCCTGGTCTCCTCGGCGACGTCCGCGCACCACGATCTGTCCAACCGCACGCCGGAGTACCAGGCCATCAGCGCCCTGTGCCGGCAAGTGCGCTCGGTCGCCGAGATCTCCGCGATGCTCCGCATCCCGCTCGGCGTCACCCGGATCCTGGTCGCGGACATGGCGGCTGAGGGACTGGTCCAGCTGCACCAGCCGCAACTGGACGCGGGCAAGCCGGATCTCAACCTGCTGGAAAGGGTGCTCAGTGGACTTCGCAGGCTCTAGCCGCGGCGGCGGCCTGACATCGACGAAGATCGTCGTCGCCGGTGGCTTCGGTGTGGGCAAGACCACGTTCGTGGGAGCGGTCTCCGAGATCCTGCCGCTGACCACGGAGGCGGTGATGACCGACGCCAGCGCCGGCATCGACGACCTCGGCCTCACCCCGAACAAGACGACGACCACGGTCGCGATGGACTTCGGGCGCGTCTCGCTGGACCGGGACCTGATCCTGTACCTGTTCGGCACGCCGGGTCAGCACCGGTTCTGGTTCATGTGGGACGACCTCGTGCGCGGCGCCATCGGCGCCATCGTGCTCGTCGACACCCGGCGGCTGGCCGACAGCTTCCCGGCGATCGACTACTTCGAGGAGGCCAAGCTCCCCTTCGTCGTCGCGGTCAACGGCTGGGACGGGACCTACCTGCACGGCGAGGAGGAGGTGCGCGAGGCGCTCACGCTGGCGCCGCACATCCCGATCTCGCGCACCGACGCGCGCTCCAGGGACGCGGTGAAGGCCACGCTCATCACACTGGTCGAGCACGCCCTCACCATGCGGATGGCCGTCCCCGGCTGGGGCCGCTGAGACAGTCCCGCCCGGCCGGGGCACCCGGGACCCGAACCGTAACCGGAGGTCCCGGCGTCTCGTCATGTCCACTGTGCGTCACGGTGCGTTCGCTGTGCGTCCACCGTGTGCCCATCGCGCACCCACGGTCGTCACGGCCGCCGTGCCATGCCCGGGTGTTCCCTTGGGGACGTCCCGGCCCCGGACGTCCCGGCGTCCGTGCTCCCTGCCCGGTTCCGCGAGAGCGGGCGCGGTCTCCCGCGGGACCGGGCAGGGAGCGCGGGCGTGCCGTCGCCGCCCGCGCGACCGGTACGTCGCGGGCATACCACCGTCTCGCGAGGGCGTGTTCCGCCCTCTCCAGCGGATAGGCTGGGATGTCGAGTCGCAGACCCGAGAGCGCAGAGGCTGGCCAATCACGTGTTCGAGACGCTTTCCGACCGGCTGACATCGGTCTTCTCCTCCCTTCGTTCCAAGGGGCGCCTGTCCGAGGCCGACATCGACGCGACCTGCCGCGAGATCCGCATCGCGCTGCTTGAGGCCGACGTCGCGCTGCCGGTGGTCAGGACGTTCGTGGCCCAGGTCAAGGAACGGGCCAGGGGCGCCGAGGTGTCCCAGGCGCTGAACCCGGCGCAGCAGGTCGTCAAGATCGTCAACGACGAGCTGGTCGAGATCCTGGGCGGCGAGACCCGGCGGCTTCGCTACGCGAAGAACCCGCCGACCGTCATCATGCTCGCGGGTCTCCAGGGTGCCGGTAAGACCACCCTGGCCGGCAAGCTCGCCCGCTGGCTGCGTGAGCAGAACCACACGCCGCTGCTGGTCGCCGCCGACCTGCAGCGTCCCAACGCGGTCCAGCAGCTCTCGGTCGTCGCCGAGCGCGCGGGCGTCGCGGTCTACGCCCCCGAGCCCGGCAACGGCGTCGGCGACCCGATCGCCGTGGCCCGCCAGTCGGTCGAGCACGCCAGGCGTCAGCAGCACGACATCGTCATCATCGACACCGCGGGCCGCCTGGGCATCGACCAGGAGCTGATGAAGCAGGCCGCCGACATCCGCGACGCGGTCTCCCCGGACGAGGTCCTGTTCGTCGTCGACGCCATGATCGGTCAGGACGCGGTCTCCACCGCCCAGGCCTTCATGGAGGGCGTCGGCTTCGACGGCGTCGTGCTCACCAAGCTCGACGGCGACGCCCGGGGCGGTGCCGCCCTCTCGGTGCGTCACATCACCGGCAAGCCGATCATGTTCGCCTCGACCGGTGAGAAGCTTGAGGACTTCGACGCCTTCCACCCGGACCGGATGGCGTCCCGCATCCTCGACATGGGTGACATCCTCACCCTGATCGAGCAGGCGCAGAAGACCTTCGACGAGCAGGAAGCCGCCAAGATGGCGGGCAAGCTCACCTCCGGCGAGGGCTTCACGCTCGAAGACTTCCTTGAGCAGATGATGATGGTCCGCAAGATGGGCCCCATCAAGAACCTGCTCGGCATGATGCCCGGCATGGGGCAGATGCGTGACCAGATCAACCAGGTCGACGACCGTGACCTGGACCGCGTCGCCGCCATCATCCGCTCGATGACCCCGGGCGAGCGCCAGAACCCCAAGATGATCGACGGCTCCCGCCGCGCCCGCATCGCCAAGGGCTCCGGTGTCAGCGTGACCGAGGTCAACAACCTGGTGGTCCGGTTCTTCGACGCGCAGAAGATGATGAAGCGCATGGCGGGCGGCCTGGGCATCCCCGGCATGCCGGGCGGGCGCAAGAACAAGGGCGCGCAGAAGAAGGCCGCCAAGGGCCGCAGGGTCAGCGGCGACCCGCGCAAGGCCGCGCTTGGCAAGAACGCCTCCGCCGCGGCCCCCGACGCCCCCGGCGCGGGTGGCGCCCTCGGCAGGCTCGGAGCCGGTCAGCTTCCCCCCGGCCTTGAGCTCCCGCCGGGCTTCGACCCCTCGAAGTTCAAGCTTCCCGGCCAGAAGTGACCGAAGACGACCGGTTCCATCGGCGGGCCAGGTGGATCTGGGTGGCCATCATGGTCGGATTCATCATCGTGACGGCCCTTGAGCTGCTGGGGGTGCGCCCCCGGTGAACGTCCTCCCCGGCCTTGGCCGGGGAGGAGGGCCGGGACCCGCGGTGACGGTCGCGCCCGTGCTCCTTCCGGCTGAAACGGGTCCGAGGACGGCCGCCGCGCCGGTGGCGGGGGTCTCGTGGTGGTCGATCGGCGCGGAGAAGCGGGCCGTCCGCCCACCGGGCACACGCGGATTACCGAGATTTGCCGTCCGCGTGCCGTACGGGATGGGGCTTGGTTGGTCGGGCACCTCTGTGCGTCTGGCAGAATGACATGTTGGAACATCGTGGTCACGTGGGTGCCCTCTCACCCCCGCGTGCCGCGCCTGTCCCCTGAACGGTCCTCTCCTCGTACCCCACTCGATGAGACGCCGCTCACCCACGCTCTAATGCAGGAGAGACCACACCCGTGGCAGTCAAGATCAAGCTCAAGCGGCTCGGCATGATCCGCAACCCGCAGTACCGCATCGTCGTCGCCGACAGCCGCACCAAGCGTGACGGCCGGGCGATCGAGGAGATCGGTCTGTACCACCCGAAGGAGAACCCTTCGCGCATCGAGGTCAACGCTGAGCGTGCGGCCTACTGGCTGGGTGTCGGCGCGCAGCCGACCGAGCCCGTGCTGAAGCTCCTCAAGCTCACCGGCGACTGGCAGAAGTTCAAGGGCGAGGCCGCTCCGGCTCCGCTCAAGGTGGCCGAGCCCAAGGCCGACCGCCACGCCCTCTACGAGGCCGCGGCCAAGGAGGCGCTGTCCCTGGACAACGCCACCACGCCGAGGAAGTCCGCCAAGAAGGCGAAGGCCGACGAGCCTGCCGCCGAGGCCCAGGAAACGGCCGCGGAGGAGAAGCCGGAAGGCGAGGCCTGAGGTGCTTGAGGAGGCCCTCGAGCACCTGGTGAAGGGCATCGTCGAACATCCCGACGAGGTCCAGGTTCACGCGCGCCGCATCCGCAGCGGTCGTGTGCTTGAGGTCCGGGTCCACCCCGAGGACCTCGGCAAGGTCATCGGCCGTGGCGGCCGTACGGCCAAGGCGCTCCGCACCGTGGTGAACGCCCTGGGCGACGGCAAGTACATCCGGGTCGACCTGCTCGACCTGAACGAGGCCCGTTAGAGGTCCCTCTCCCCGGGCGTTCCGGTCCGGGGAACGGGGTCAGGCACCCACATGAGATCCACCGGCGAACGGGTCACCCACCCAGTGTGGGTGGCCCGTTCGTCTTCTCACACACCACTATCTCGGGAGGCGGGCGTGCAGCTTGTCGTAGGCCGGATCGGCCGTCCCCACGGACTTCGCGGCGAGGTGTCCGTCGAGGTGCGCACCGACGACCCGGAGCGGCGCTTCGCTCCCGGGGCCGCCATCGCCACCGACCCCGCCGCCGCGGGCCCGCTCGTCGTCCGGTCGAGCCGCAGCCACGCCGGGGTCCTGCTGGTCAGGTTCGAGGGCGTTGACGACCGCGACCGGGCCGAGGGGCTCAGGGGCACCATGCTCGTCATCGACTCGGCGGACATCCCGCCCTCCGACGACCCGGACGAGTTCCACGACCACCAGCTCATCGGCCTGACCGTGCTCACCCCCGACGGGGAGCGTGCCGGTGAGGTGTCCGACGTGCTCCACCATGGGCAGGACCTGCTCGTGGTGCGCAGGCAGGGCAGGGAGGTCTACGTGCCGTTCGTCAAGGCGCTGGTGCCCGTGGTCGACCTGGAGAAGGGGCACCTCGTCGTGGACGCGCCCGCGGGCCTGCTCGACCCGGACGAGGCCGTCTGACATGCGCGTCGACATCATCTCGATCTTCCCCGAGTACTTCGCGCCGCTCGGCGTCTCCCTCATCGGCAAGGCGCGTGAGCGCGGCATCCTGGACGTGCGCCTGCACCAGCTGCGCGACTGGGCCCACGACGTCCACCGCACCGTGGACGACACCCCCTACGGCGGCGGCCCCGGCATGGTCATGAAGCCCGACCCGTGGGGAGAGGCCATCGACGCCGTCCTCTCGACCGGCCAGGACGCGCCCGCCCGGATCATCGTGCCGACCCCGAGCGGTGTGCCCTTCACCCAGCGGCTCGCGATGGAGTACGCCGCCGAGCCATGGCTGCTGTTCACCCCCGCCCGCTACGAGGGCATCGACTCCCGCGTCATGGCCGAGTACGGCACGCGGACGCGGGTCGACGAGGTCAGCGTCGGCGACTACGTGCTGGCCGGTGGTGAGGCCGCGGTGCTGGTGATGGTCGAGGCCGTGGGACGGCTGCTGCCCGGGGTGCTCGGCAACGTCTGCTCCGCCGTGGACGACTCGTTCGCGCCGGGGGCGATGGAGAACCTCCTTGAGGGGCCCGTCTACACCAAGCCCCCCGAATGGCGGGGACACGAGGTCCCCGAGATCCTGCTGTCCGGGCACCACGGCCGGATCGCCAGGTGGCGGCGGGACGAGGCGCTGCGCCGTACCGCGAGAAACCGGCCCGAGCTGCTGGCCGAGCTCGACCCGGGGGGCCTGGACAAGCACGACCTGAAGCTCCTGGCGGAGCTGGGACAGCCCGCTCAGGAGGGCGACCACCCGGTCTGACGTGTTGATTTCCGGTCGGTCGGAGAAATATGGCAAACTGAAGCGTTGCCGCTTGCTGTCCACGGGTTGGCGCGCGCAACCGGGCGGACGGCCCGGTTCTCAGACACATCCAATTCAGCACGTGTGTCCATCGCGATGCCGCCCGCCGCGGCCGGATGAACCTCCACGTGCTCATCTAGACGAGGTACCACTGTCATGCACACGCTGATCAGCGAGATCGAGAAGGCCTCGCTCCGTTCCGACATCCCGGCCTTCCGCCCCGGCGACACGCTTGAGGTTCACGTACGGGTCATCGAAGGCAACCGGTCCCGTATCCAGGTGTTCAAGGGCTTCGTCCTGCGCCGCCAGGGTGGTGGCTCCCGCGAGACCTTCACCGTGCGCAAGGTCAGCTACAGCGTCGGCGTCGAGCGCACCTTCCCGGTGAACAGCCCGGTCATCGAGAAGATCGTCGTGGTGACCCGTGGTGACGTCCGCCGCGCCAAGCTCTACTACATGCGCGACCTGCGCGGCAAGGCCGCCCGCATCAAGGAGAAGCGCGAGGCCCGCTGACGCGCCCGCATTCGAACGTTCTGGCCCGCTCCGCCGTCGGTGGTGCGGGCCATTCGTATGAAGGAGGGTTTGACCTCCTATGGCGGACCCATAGCTGTCAGGTAACCCGGCGGGCGGCTGACCGGCGCTTTCCATCATCTAGGCTCGTCACCGATGACTAGCGAAGACCGGGAGTCCGGCGCAGCCTCGCGTCGACCTGTCGAGGACGAGGTGGGCGTGATCGCCGGAGAGACCCAGACGAACGCCGAGGGCGGCCGGGACGAGCGGGCCGATGGCGAAGGCAAGAAGAAGGGGGCCTTCTGGAAGGAGCTCCCCGTCCTGATCGTCGTCGCGCTGGTGCTCGCGCTCGTCATCAAGACCTTCGTGGTCCAGGCGTTCTACATCCCGTCCGAGTCCATGGAGAACACCCTCCTGGTCAACGACCGTGTCCTGGTGAACAAGCTCGTCTACCGGGTCCGCGACATCGAACGCGGCGACGTGGTCGTCTTCTCCGGCGTCGACTCCTGGGACAGCGAGGTGAACATCGAGGAGCCCGCCAACCCCGTGGTCGCCTTCTTCCGGTGGGCCGGTGCCGCCTTCGGCGTCGTCCCCGGCGAGAAGGACTACATCAAGCGGGTCATCGGAGTACCCGGTGACACGGTGAAGTGCTGTGACGCCCAGGGGCGGGTCACGGTGAACGGGGTGCCGCTCGACGAGAAGGCCTACCTCTATCCCGGCAACGTCCCCTCCGACAGGACCTTCAGCGTGAAGGTCCCGCCGGGCCGTCTGTGGGTGATGGGCGACCACCGCTCCGTCTCCCTCGACTCCCGCCTGCACATGGGCGACCCCGGCGGTGGGAGCATCCCCATCGACAAGGTCATCGGCCGGGCCTTCGTGATCGTGTGGCCCTTCTCAAGGGCCGAGGTCATCCCCATCCCCAGCACCTTCAACCAGCCGGCCCTCAAGGCCGCCGTAGCGGCGGGGGAGGCAGCTCCCTTCGCGGCCGGTTTCGCGGGGGCCGTGCCCCTGGTGCTGTGGCGGCGCCGCCGGCGTTCGAGGCGGTAGCCGTACCCCATGACCGTGGAACCCGAGAACAGGCCCGTCACCCCCGAGGACGAGCCCTCCCCCCAGCCTGAGAAGAAGGGTTCGAGGAAGAAGAGTCTGATCGAGTCGGCGCTCCTGCTGCTGGGCGGCGTGCTCGTGGCGCTGCTGCTGCGCCTGATCGTCCTCGACTCCTTCGCCATTCCGTCGGAGTCGATGGAGAACACCCTGATCAACGGAGACCGGGTGTTCGTCAACAAGCTGTCCGGCACGCCCGATCGTGGCGACATCGTCGTCTTCAAGGGCTGGGACGGCGAGGACACCATCAAGCGGGTCATCGGAGTACCCGGTGACACGGTGAAGTGCTGTGACGCCCAGGGGCGGGTCACGGTGAACGGGGTGCCGCTCGACGAGAAGGCCTACCTCCACCCCGACGACTTCCCCTCGGGTGAGAAGTTCGAGAAGGTCGTGCCCAAGGGGCGGCTGTGGGTCATGGGAGACCACCGTTCGGCCTCCGCCGACTCCCGGACGCACGAGGAGCAGGAGGGAGAGGGCACGATCTCGGAGAAGGCGGTCATCGGCCGGGCCTTCGCGATCTACTGGCCGTTCTCCAGGGTAGGACTGCTCTCCACGCCGGAGACCTTCACCAAGCTGAGATAGCGGTACCGAATGGTCCGGATGGGGCGTACTCTCTGCTCATGGTCGCTATGTCTGCCGTGGTGCGATGACGATTGCGTTCCGTCCCACGCCCAGCGTGGTCCGGCGCGACTCAGGCCTGTACGGCTATGAGCGGGCTCTGGCACGCCGTGGCCTGGGCCCGGTGGCCGGGGTCGACGAGGCGGGCCGGGGAGCCTGCGCGGGGCCCCTGGTGATCGCGGCGGTCGTCCTCGGACGCAGGATCGAGGGACTCGGCGACTCCAAGACGCTTACGGCCTCCCGGCGGGAGGCGCTGTACGACCGGATCATGATGACGGCCCGGGCGTTCAGCGTGGTGACGATCTCTCCGAAGGAGATCGACAGGCGCGGCCTGCACAAGTCGAACATCGAGGGAATGCGCCGTGCCGTCGCGCGGCTTTCCTTCCATCCCGGCTACGTGCTCACCGACGGCTTCCCCGTCCCCGGCCTGCCGGTTCCCTCGCTGGGCGTCTGGAAGGGGGACCAGGTCGCCGCCTGCGTGGCGGCGGCGTCGATCGTGGCGAAGGTGACGCGCGACAGAATGATGATCGCGCTCCACGAGCGCCATCCCGTGTACGGCTTCGCGGAGCACAAGGGGTATGGCACCGTGGATCATCGCAGAGCACTGGAGATGTACGGTCCGTGCCCCGACCACCGTTTCTCGTTCGCGACGGTGGCGAGGTCCAGGCCGGGTGAGGTGATGGGTGAAAATGAAATGGGGGCCGGTGTCGTCTGATCAGACGGCCCGGGAAGGGCGTGCGACAGGAGGACCGGTATGAGCGCAGAGGATCTCGAAAAATATGAGACCGAGATGGAGCTGCAGCTTTACCGTGAGTACCGTGACGTCGTCGGTCTGTTCACCTATGTGGTCGAGACCGAGCGGCGCTTCTACCTCACGAACTCGGTCGATCTGGACGTCCGTACCGCCGAGAACGGTGACGTGTTCTTCGACGTGAAGATGCAGGACGCCTGGGTCTGGGACATGTATCGGCCCGCGAGGTTCGTCAAGAACGTCCGCGTGGTCACCTTCAAGGACGTCAACGTCGAGGAACTCGCCAAGCCCGACCTGGAGATGCCCAAGGAGGGCTTCTCGAACTGAGCCCGTTTGTTGCCCTCCCGGTGCCTTCGCCGGGACCTCCTCTGATGCCTTCGGCTCCCGGGGACGGCGTCTGTCCACAGAACGCCGTTCGGTCCGTCGTCTCCGGCTGGAAACGCGCATCCTCGACGCGTGAGATCTTTTCTCGTCATTCTGCTGGTGGTGCCGCTGTTCGCCCTCCCGGCGGCCGGGGGCACCCGCGGCGCTTCCCCTGACACCGTCTCCGCCCGGTGGGGCCTGCCGCTCGTGGGGCGTCCCGTCGTGCTCAGGGGGTTCGACCCTCCGGCCCGGCCGTGGCTGGCCGGCCATCGGGGGGTCGACCTCGCCACGACCCCCGGTGCGGAGGTGCACGCGGCCGGTGCGGGGACGATCGGTTACGCGGGGCCGCTCGCCGGACGGGCGGTGGTGACGGTGCTTCACTCCGGCGGCCTGCGGACGACCTACCTTCCTGTCCGCCCCTCGGTACGGCGTGGCCAGCGGGTGGACCGGGGCGAGGTCATCGGGGTCGTCCAGGATGTTCCCGGCCACTGCCGTGCGGCCTGTCTGCACTGGGGCCTGTTACGGGACCGCTCCTACCTCGACCCGCTCCTCCTGCTGGGACGGGGACGGGTCAGGCTGCTCCCGATCTGGCCCGTGGGACCCCGGTGATCCGGTGCCCCGTCGGCCGGCGGATCGCCCGTGCCCGGGGTCATGGAGACAGCGGGCCGTTCATGTCCGGAAGGGGGTGACGGGTTGCCCCGGCTTCGACGGTCAGTGGGGTGTGGTGGGGCCTGTCCGGGGCCAACCGGGGCGCGGTGGGGTCATCCGGGCCTGACGGGGTACCGGGTCTGACGGGGTGCGGCGCGGGAAAACCCGGATGACACCGGAGCCGGAGACGGCGATCATCATGCCGGGGCGCCAGGAGACCGACATATCAGGAAACCGGCGCCTCGGGAGGCCGGAGTTCCGGAAAGGCGTCGTCAGGAGACCGGTATGTCGGGAAGCCCGCCTGCCGGGAGGCCAACGTGCCGGGGGACCGGCGTGTGGAGAAAACAAGCGTCAGGAGCGTGATGATCCATCGGATGACCGTCGCGGGGCTGTTCCCACCCCCGGACTACGCGCACGCGGCCGTGGTCGAGGCCGGTCAGCGGCTGGCTTTCATGGCCGGTGCCGTCCCGTTGGACGGTGACGGCGGCCTTGTCGGGGCCGGTGATCCCGTCGCGCAGACCCGGCAGGTGCTGGCCAATCTGCGGACCGCGTTGCGGGCGGTGGGCAGCGACCTGAGCCATGTGCTGTCCAGCACCGTTTACGTGGTGGCGGACACCCCCGAACCCCTCAGCCGGGTGTGGCAGGTCGTGCGTGAGTCCGGCCTCACGGAGGGCCCGCACACCTCGACCCTGCTGGGCGTCTCCTGCCTGGGATACACCGGCCAGCTCGTGGAGATCACCGCCGTGGCCGCGATTCCCTGAGCGCCGTCTCCCAGGGCAGGACGTCCGGAACGCGACGGAGGAGGGTAAGGGACGACGGGAGGTCTGGGGCGACGGTGTCGAGAGACCCGGTGGGGGCGAATACGACGCCGGCATACGACAACCATGGTTCGCCCTTCACCGGTTTCGCCCGCGTTTTGGGCAGGGCCTCCTTCGCCTCGTGACGCGTTTCGCGCCGACCTCCTGGAAGCCCCTCATCGCGGAGAGAGGGACTCAGCCTCCCGGTGATCTGTTCGGACGTAGCCGCCAGCCTTTCGCGACACGCTCCACGTATCCGGCGGCGGCCAGGCCGCCCAGGCAGGACAGCACGGTCTCCAGATCGACGCCCGCGGCCGTCGCTATCACGGCCGGACCGGCTCCCGTACGGGCGGGTATGACCTCCAGGACCTGACGGGTCTCCGGGTCCAGCCGGTCACGGGGGAGCACGGGCCCCCTGGGCTCGGGGGCGAGATCGTCTCCCATCACCCCGACGAGCTCGATCATCTCCGCCGGGGTGGTGACACAGACCGCAGCCCCCTGACGGATCAGCCGATGGCACCCGGCCGACATCTCCGACGTCACGGGCCCGGGGACGGCGGCCACGACGCGGTTCAGAGAGGTCGCGTGTCCGGCGGTGTTCAGCGCCCCGCTGCGCACGGCCGCCTCGATCACCAGGCTTCCCCGTGACAGCGCGGCGATGAGACGGTTGCGGATCAGGAAGCGTGGCCGGGTGGGGCGGGCGCCCATCGGGCACTCGCTCACCAGGAGCCCCTGCGACCGCACGGCCGCGAACAGGTCGTGGTGCGCGCTGGGATAGGCGACGTCGGTGCCGCAGGCCAGCACCGCGACGGTCGGCGCTCCGCCTGCGAGGGCGCCACGATGAGCCGCCCCGTCTATGCCGTAGGCGCCCCCGGAGACGATGCTCCAGCCGCGTTCGCCGAGCCCGGCGCCGAACTCCGCGGCCATGTGCGTGCCGTACGGCGTGGCCGCCCTGGAGCCGACGACGGCGACGGAACGCAGGCAGGAGAAGCGGAGGTCCGCCTCCCCGTTGAGCCACAGGCCGTACGGCGCGCGCTCTTGGAGGTCGTTCAGCTGGGTCGGCCATTCGGGATCTCCCGGAACCACCAGTCTGGCCCCGAGCCGTTCTCCCGAGGCCAGATCCTGGGCGGGATCGGCTGCTTCGAGACGGGCCGCCCATGAGGAGAACATCCGGCGGAGCCGTTCAACGGCCCGTTCGCCGCCCGCGCGGGACGAGGAACCGTGGCGCCGGATCGGCGAACCCCCGGACGTGGTGAGATCACCGGGGGAGCGGCCGTCGTGAGAGCCCCCCGGAACACCCGGGTGGTCGCCCCGGACGTGGGCGCCGCACGTGCTGGAAACGCTCCGGAGGCCGTGTTCCCCCGTGCCCACCCCAGGAACATCATCCGGCCCCGGATGGACACGATCACCCCTCGCCCGGTCCAGCGGCTCCTGACCGGCTCGCCTCCCAGGAGGGTCATCATGGCCGTCCGGCAGAGCGGCGCATGCCCTGTGGGAGCTCTCCGGACCGAGAGGAACGCCAGCAGCCCGGCTCTCCGGCCCCGTGGCGCGTGGCCGAGGAACGCCGCTCGCCCCAGGACGGACACCGTGGCCATCCGGCTCGAAAGCGGCCCCGGAAGTGGCATCGTCATCCCCTGTTTCGTTCGTCGGCGGTTTGCCGGTGAGGTGTCCGGTGCCACCGGGTGGGTGGGCGGCGTGATCGTTCCGATCGCCGGAGACCGGCCGGACGGGGCGGGAGCCCCGTGCGTTCGGTGAGGCAGGACGGCAGGTGTCGGCGAACCAGCGGACGAGCTCCGGATCAGGACGGCCACGGCGGATCCGCCTGACGGCGGCCTCGGCGCCGACGGTGGCGACGAGACGGCCGACCACGGGGTCGCCGGGCTCCGCCACCCGCATCAGCGTGACTCGTGCGAGACGGTCGTTCATCGTGCCTCCCCAAGCCACAGGCCGAGCGCCGCGTTGGTCTCGGTGACCTCGGGCGTGTTCTTTCCCGCGAGATCGGTGAGCGTCCAGGCGACCCTGAGCGTTCGATCGAGCCCCCGGGCGCTCAGCTCTCCGCTGTCGAGACAGCGGAGCAGCGGGGCCATCGCCTTCGAGGCCGGACGGTAGCCGGTGTGCAGCGCCTGGGCCGACACCTCCGCGTTGCACCGCCACGGCGTGCCCGCGAACCGTTTCGCGGCCCGTTCTCGGGCGGCCAGGACCCGCTCGGCCACCACCCGGCTCGGCTCGATGAACCGGCGGTCGGCGAGAAGTTCGCGGCGGCTTGAACGGTGCAGTGTGATCTTGATGTCGACGCGGTCGAGCAGTGGGCCGGAGAGCCTGGAAAGGTAACGCCTGCGGGCCATAGGGGTGCAGCGACACGGGTCGGCGGGCCCCGAGGGACGCGCGCACGGACACTGGTTGGCCGCGAGAATCAGGATGAACCGCGCGGGGAACGTCACCGAGCCCATCGCCCTGGACACCGTCACGGTGCCGGACTCAAGCGGCTGCCTGAGAGAGTCGAGAACGGTCGCCGGGTATTCGGGGGCCTCGTCGAGGAAGAGGACCCCTCGGTGGGCGAGCGAGACCGCGCCCGGCCGGATCGCCCCGCTGCCTCCGCCGATGACGGCCGCCACGGTCGCGGTGTGGTGGGGCGCGACGAACGGCGGCCGGACCAGCAGGGGGCGATCCTCGGGCAGCGCCCCGGCGACGGAGTGGATGGCGGTCACCTCCAGGGCCTGCTCGCGCTCCAGGTGGGGAAGCAGGGTGGGCAGGCGCTCGGCGAGCATCGTCTTGCCGGTGCCCGGAGGCCCCAGCATCCAGAGGTTGTGCCCGCCCGCGGCGCAGACCTCAAGCGCGCGGCGGGCGAAGGGCTGACCGGCCACGTCGCCCATGTCGGGGGTGCCCGCTCTCCGCTCGGTCGCGGAGGAGGCCCACGGCCGTACGGACTCGCCGGTCCTGTCCGGGGCGGGGTCGAGGGTCGCGGGCACGTTGGTCTGGTCGTCGTCGCGCAACCAGTCGACCAGCCGGCTCAGGGTGGAGACGGGGACCACCGTCACACCGGGCACGAGTGCGGCCTCGGCGGCGTTGCGGGACGGGACGACGACGGTGCGGGCACCGGCCGCGGCGGCGGCCAGCACGGCGGGCAGCACTCCCCGCAGGGGTCTCAGTGAGCCGTCCAGGCCGAGCTCGCCCAGGAAGAACGGGTCGGCGACCCGCGCCACGGGCACGACTCCGGCCGCGGCCAGCAACGCGACGGCGATGGCGAGGTCGAACATGCTGCCCCGTTTGGGGAGACTGGCGGGGAACAGGCTGATGGTGATGCGGGCGTCCGGCCAGGTGTGGCGGCTGTTGACCACGGCGGAGCGGACCCGGTCGCGGGCCTCGCTGAGCGCGGTGTCCAGCATGCCGATGAGATGCGTGCCCGCGACGCCACTGCCCACGTCGGCCTCGACGTCGACGGGATGACCGGTCACTCCGAGCAGGGCGACGCACCGGGTGCGCGCGACGGTCACTTCTCACACCCCCTGTGATGGTTTGAGGGACATTCAGCACATCCCTCGTTCGTGACGGATGGTGAAGGCTCCGGCGAACCGTTCGAGGGCGACGACGTCGACACGGATCGCGTCGAACCGTTCGGACGGGGCGCACCGCTCGTTCCGCCATTTGGCGATGAGTCTGCGCAGGCGGGCGACCTTCTCCTCGGTCACCGCCTCGAAGGCCGTGCCGTGGGTGCGCCCGGAACGGGTCTTCACCTCGACCGCGACGAGCGTGTGGTCCTCGCGGGCGACCACGTCGATCTCTCCGTCGGAACATCGCCAGTTGCGGTCGAGAACCCGCATGCCACGGGTCAGCAGGTAGGCGACGGCGAGTTGCTCGCCGTGCCTGCCGAGATCGTCCTTCGCGGCCATGGAAACCACCTCCGGTCCCAGACCTTCGCGCAGCTCTCCCCGCCCGCGCGGGACCGAATCCGGTTCTGTGGAAAACGGCACGCGGACCGGCCGGCCTGTGGAAAACCCATGCGGGAGACGACCCCGGGCGGTGTCCAGAGCCAGAACCCGCCGAAGGCCCGCGGATGGAAAGGCGAAGTGCGAGGCTTCGTCGCATGTGTGAGGAGAGAGAAGAGGTCGTCGAGGACCTCGTGCGGAGGCTGGGCGCCGAGGTAGGGGTCGAGCTGCCGCCTTTGCGGGTCACCGGCGCGGAGCCGGTGCTGCCGTCCGTCTTCCACGTCGACACGGCGGCCGCGGTCTCCGTCGGGGCCGCGACCGCCGCGGCGGCCGGTCTCGGGGGAGGTACGGGGGCGGAGGTGGACGTCCGTGAGGCGGCGGTCGCCTTCCTGGACGAGCGCCACTTCATGATCGACGGAGTTCGTCCCGCCGGGTGGGCGGCGCTCTCCGGCGACTACCGGACCGTCGACGGGTGGGTCCGGCTGCACTGCAACTTCGACCACCACAGGGACGCGGCCCTGGCCGCGCTCGGGCTGCCCACCGGCGCGGACGGCGAGGCCGTCGCCAGGGCGTGCGCGGGCCGTACCGCCTTCGAGGTCGAGGAGGTGGTCACGGCCGAGGGGGGATGCGCGGCCATGATGCGCAGCCGCGCCGGGTGGCGCGCACATCCCCAGAGGGCGGCGGTCGCGCGCTCGCCGCTCGTCGGCCTGACCGGGATCGGCGACGGTCCGGTACGGGTACCGGGCGGGTCGAGGGACAGGCCCTTGGACGGGGTGCGGGTGCTGGACCTGACACGGGTGATCGCCGGGCCGGTGGCCACCCGCACGCTCGCCGCCCACGGGGCGCGGGTGCTCAGGGTGGGGGCCGGGCACCTGCCGGAGGTGCCGGGACTGGTGGTCGGCACCGCTTTCGGCAAGCGCTCCTGCCACCTCGACCTGAGGACCGCGCGGGGGGCCGCGACGTTGCGTGACCTGGTCGCCGGGGCGGACGTGTTCGTGCAGTCCTACCGGCCGGGCGCGCTGGAGGCGCTGGGCTTCGGCCCGGAGGAACTGGCCGGGATCAGGCCGGGCATCGTGTGCGTCGATCTCTCCGCCTACGGCGCGCACGGCCCGTGGGCGGGCAGGCGGGGCTTCGACAGCCTGGTCCAGATGGTGTGCGGTATCGCCCACGAGGGTGGCGGCGGGGCCGGGCCGCGCCCGCTTCCCGCGCAGGCGCTCGACCACGCCACGGGCTATCTGGCCGCCTTCGGCGCGATGGCCGCCCTGACGCGCCGTTCGCGGGAGGGCGGCTCCTGGCGGGTCGAGGTGTCGCTGGCCAGGACCGCGCTGTGGCTCGACTCGCTCGGCCGCGCCGAGGCGGAGAACGTCACAGGGGAGGGGCCGCGGATCGCCGACCTGCTGAGCGAGATGGACAGCCCGTTCGGGAGGCTCACCTACGTCAGGCCGCCGGGGAGCGTCGACGGCGCCCGGCCGTACTGGGCGAGCCCGCCGCCGGGACAGGGGGAGCATCCGCCCGCCTGGTGGTGAGCGGTCCGATCGGAACCCCCGGCGGAGACCCCGGATGACAACGCCAGATGAGGGGATGGTCCAGGGACGAGTGCATCCTGCGCGGGGGGAGGGATGGCGTGGAGACACGGGCGAGGCTGCGCCGTACGCTCTCGGTCCGAGACCTGATCGTCTACGGGCTGCTGTTCATCGGGCCGCTGGCCCCGGTCGGTGTGTTCGGGGTGCTCGACGCGAGGAGCGCGGGGGCGGTCGGGCTCGTCTACGTCATCGCCACAGTGGCCATGGCCTTCACCGCTCTGTCGTACGCCGAGATGTCACGGGTCGTGCCGCGGGCCGGATCGGTGTTCGCCTACGCCTCGGCGGGGCTCGGCCCGGCGGCCGGGTTCCTCGCGGGCTGGTTGATCATGCTCGACTACCTGCTCATCCCCAGCGTGGCCTACCTGTTCTCCGGGATCGCGCTGCACGCGCTCTTCCCCGCCGTCCCCGCCTGGGCCTTCACCGCGCTGGCCTTCGCCGTGACCACCGCGCTCAACGTCTCGGGAGTACGGCTGGCCGCCCGGGTCGGCCTGGTCGTGCTGCTGGCCGAGATCGTGGTGATGGCGCTCTTCGTGGTGATGGCCGTGGCCGTGCTGGTCGCCGAGGGACCGGTCAGGCCGTGGGCGTCGCCGTTCACCGGGGTCGGCGGGACCACGACCACCCTGGTGATCGGGGCCGTCTCGGTCGCGGTGCTGTCCTTCCTGGGCTTCGACGCCATCGCCTCGTTCGCGGAGGAGACCACCGGTGACTCGCGCCAGGTCGGCAGGGCGGTACTGCTCTGCCTGGGGGTCGCGGGAGCGCTGTTCGTGCTGCAGACCTTCCTGGCCGGGCTGCTGGCCCCGATGAGCCCGGCGGAGCTGGCCGCTGACCCCGCCACGCAGGGCACGGCCTTCTACGACGTGGTCGAGCGGTCGGTCGCCCCCTGGCTGGCGGGCCTGATGAAGGTGGCCAAGGCGGTCGGGCCCGCGTTCGCCGCGATGACCGCGGTGGCCGCGGCCGGGCGGCTGCTGTACGGCATGGCCAGGGACGGCGGCCTGCCCCGGGCGCTCTCGACGGTCGATCCGGGCTCCGGGACGCCACGGGCGGCGCTGCTCAGCGCGGGGGCGGTGACGCTGGTCGTCTCGGTCTGGGCGGCGAGCAGGCCGGACGGCCTTGACGTGCTGGTCTCCGTGGTGGACATCGGGGCGTTGGCGGCGTTCACGATGCTGCACGGCTCCGTGATCGGATACTTCAGGGTTCGCCGGGGGAGCCATGACCTGTGGCGGCACCTGGTCGTGCCGGTCGCGGGCGGCCTCGTCGCGATCTGGATCATCATCCTGGCCGCTCCGCTCGCCAAGGTCGCCGGGCTCGTCTGGCTGGTCACCGGGGTCATCGTGTTCGCGGTGCGGAGGAACGGCCGAGGGGGGAGAGCCAGATCCACGGGATCGTGAGCGCGACCCCGGCCGCGCCGATCCACAGGACGGGTCGCAGCCCGAGCACCTGGCCGAGCAGGCCGCCCGCGATGCCGCCGAAGGCCAGCACGCCCTGGACGGCGAAGGCGTTGGTCGCGTTGACCCGGCCCCGCAGGTTGGCGGGGGTCTCCCGCAGGACCACGGCACCGAAGCAGACGGAGAAGGCGATGACGGCCGCGCCGCTGACCAGCCCGCCGGCGGCCAGGGCCAGGAAGGCGGCCCATGTGGACCCCGAGGCGGTCGCCGTGATCACGTAGTCGAACGGGAAGGCGATGACGGCGCACGCGATCACCCGGTGCTCGCCGTACTTCGCGGTCAGGCGCGGGATGAGGGCCGTGGCCGCCAGGCCGCCGACACCGAAGCTGGCGGTGAGCAGGCCGATCAGCCCCGCGGGCAGGTGAAGCTCGGAGAGTACGTAGATCACGAACACCGCCGTGTAGGCGGCCCCGAAGAAGTTGACGACGATCCCGCAGCCGCAGAGCGTCCTGAGCACGGGGTTGCCGGTGACCGCTCGCAGACCCTCGTTGATCTCGGCCAACAGACCGCGAGGGGGAGCCGGAACGTGATCCTCGGGGGTTCTGATCGACCGGACGAGGAACGCCGAGGCCAGGAAGGAGAACGCGTCGGCGACGATCGCGAACGGCGCGGTGAACAGCTGGACGAGCAGTCCGGCGAGGCCGGGGCCGCAGACGGAGGCGAGGGAGAAGACCGAGTGCAGGCCCGCGAGCGCCTCGGTCCGCTGCCTTTCGTCGACCACCACGGCCAGGTGGGGGAAGTTCGCCGCGCGGAAGAGTGTGGTGCCGGTGCCGACGACGAACGCCGCCGCGATCAGCCACGGCACCGTCAGCAGCCCGGCGAACCAGGCGAGAGGGATCGTGGCCATGGCCATCGCCGAGGCCGCCTCGCAGGCGACCATGACCGGCCTGTGCCTCCTGAGCCGGTCGGCGAGGGCCCCCGCCTGTAGCCCGAACATCAGGGACGGCAGCGAAGAGGCGGCGGTGAGCAGACCCATCTGGACCGGGGAGGCGCCGAGCAGGGCGGCGGCGGTCAGCGGCACGGCCAGCTTGGAGATCTCGGTGCCGATCTCGGAGACAGCGCGAGAGGACAGCAGCAACCGGTAGTCGCGCTGGGCACGCAACGGGACGGTCTGGAACACGGAGGGCCACCTTTGGGGGAGCAGGTGTGAAGGGAATGCTTCACAATTATGAAGGTAGTCCTTCATAGATGTGAAGGCAATCCTTCACATCGAATGGTGGGTACGGTTTGCACATGACCCAGGAACGTGAGCCGCTCACCGATCCCGTGGCGATGCGCGCCCTCGCCCACCCCGCGCGGCTGGCGATCCTGAACCGGATCCAGGTCGAGGGGCCCGCCACCGCGACCGAGGTCGCCGAGGTCGTCGGGATCACCCCGAGCGCGGCCAGCTACCACCTGCGCATGCTCGCCAAGTACGGCTTCGCCGAGGACGCGCCCCCCAGGGGCGACGGCAGGGAACGGCTCTGGCGCAGCTCCTCCAGGACGATGTCCGTCACGCGGAAGCCGGAAGACGGTCCCGAGGTGCGAACGGCCAAGGACCTGCTGATCAAGGTCATGCGCGACCAGGCCGCGGAGGAGGCCGCCCGCGCCCTGTCGGCGCTGGACCGGGAGCCGAGGCACTGGCTTGAGGCGACGGTGTTCTCCCGCACGATCCTGCTGGTCGACTCGGAGGAGCTGGGGGAGCTCGGCCGGCGGATCGACGAGCTGCTCGCCCCCTACCGGCTCACCGCGCGCAGCCGGGACGAGGCCCCCGCGGACGCCAGGGTCGCCGAGGCACAGGTCAACCTCTTCCCCCGGGCCGTACGGCGGCCGCACGGCCTTCCCCGCGACGCGTGAGGGGCCGCCGACGCGCCGAGGTCAGCGGGATGTCCGGCTGAGGGTACAATTTTCGATGGCCTGTGTCTCACGGGCCGACTTCGCATGCCCCATCAGGAACCACATCCATCGGTCCGGGTGAGAACCCGGCTGGAGACGGTTCGGAGCATCAGGGCGACGGTCGCGGACCGTCGCGTCAACCGAGAACAGCGCCCAGAGACGGGCGCTCCGACCTGGAGGACAATCACATGTCCACCCCCGTCGTCACCATGCGGCAGCTGCTTGAGAGCGGCGTCCACTTCGGTCACCAGACCCGTCGCTGGAACCCGAAGATGAAGCGCTTCATCTTCACCGAGCGCAACGGCATCTACATCATCGACCTGCAGAAGTCGCTGTCCTACATCGACAGGGCCTACGACTTCGTCAAGGAGACCGTCGCGCACGGCGGCACGATCATGTTCATCGGCACGAAGAAGCAGGCGCAGGAGGCCATCGCCGAGCAGGCCGCCCGCGTCGGCATGCCGTACGTCAACCAGCGCTGGCTGGGTGGCATGCTCACCAACTTCTCCACCGTGCACAAGAGGCTCCAGCGTCTGAAGGAGCTTGAGGAGCTCGACTTCGACAACGTCGCGGGCTCGGGGCTCACCAAGAAGGAGCTCCTCATGCGCCGTCGTGAGAAGGAGAAGCTGGAGCGCACCCTCGGCGGCATCCGTGACATGTCCCGCGTGCCCAGCGCGGTGTGGGTCGTGGACACCAAGAAGGAGCACATCGGGATCAGCGAGGCCCGCAAGCTCAACATCCCGGTCGTCGCGATCCTCGACACCAACTGCGACCCGGACGAGGTCGACTACCCGATCCCGGGTAACGACGACGCCATCCGCGCCGTCGGTCTGCTGACCCGCGTCGTCGCCGACGCCGTCGCCGCCGGCCTCATGGCCCGCGCGGGCGCCAACCGTGGCGACGACAAGCCGGCCGTCGCCGGTGGCGCCGAGCCGCTGGCCGAGTGGGAGCAGGAGCTGCTCGCGGGCGCCGAGGCCACCGCCCCGGCTGAGGCCGCTCCGGCCGCCGAGGTCACCGAGACCGCTGAGGACGCCGAGACCGCTGAGGCCACCGAGGTCGAGGCCGAGGCCGCCGCCCCGGCCGCCGAGGACGCCGAGGACGCCGACAAGCAGGCCTAGGCCCACCTCGTACGGCCCGGCCGTACGACCCGCAAGGCTCTTTCACGGGTGGGTGCGCCAGCGCGGGGCACCCACCCGATCCACGACGATTCCCACGAGGAAGAAGACAATGGCTTCCGTGAACATGGCCGACGTCAAGCGGCTTCGTGAGCTGACCGCCGCCGGCATGATGGACTGTAAGAAGGCTCTTGAGGAGTCCGAGGGCGACTTCGACCGCGCCGTCGAGCTCCTGCGTCTCAAGGGCGCCAAGGACGTCGGCAAGCGCGAGGCCCGCACCGCCTCCAACGGCCTGATCGCCCTCAAGCAGGACGGCGACTCCGCCGCCGCGCTGCTCGAGCTCAACTGCGAGACCGACTTCGTCGCCAAGGGTGAGCGCTTCCAGGAGCTCGCGGCCCAGGTCGTCGAGCACATCCTGGCCACCAAGCCGGCCGACGTGCCCGCCCTGCTCGACTCCGAGCTCGGTGGCAAGTCCGTCAAGGAGCAGCTGGACGAGGCCAACGCCGCGCTCGGCGAGAAGATCGAGATCCGTAGGTTCGCGGTGCTCGAGGGCGGCTTCATCGGCGCCTACATGCACAAGACCGACCCGCAGCTGCCCCCGGCGGTCGGCGTGCTGGTCCAGCTCGACACGGCCAACGCCGAGGTCGCCAAGGACATCGCGCAGCACGCCGCCGCGATGGCTCCGAAGTACCTCGACTCCGCCGCGGTCCCCGCGGACGTCATCGAGAAGGAGCGCGCGCTCTTCGAGGAGATGACCCGCGAGGAGGGCAAGCCCGAGGCCGCCATCGGCAAGATCGTCGATGGCCGCATCAACGGCTGGTACAAGGACTTCACCCTGCTTGAGCAGGCTTTCGTCAAGGACAACAAGAAGTCCGTCGGCAAGTTCGCCACCGAGAACGGCGTTCAGGTCCAGGCCTTCGTCCGCTACAAGGTGGGCCAGGCTTAAGCTTGACCCAGCTTCTCTCACCAGAGCGTTAGAACAACGAGGAGGCCGCCGCCGTGCAGGAGAAATCAGACCCCGCTACGTCGGCGGTTTCGTCGTACGCGGGCCCGCTTCGCTGGAAACGCGTCATGTTGAAACTCTCCGGTGAGGCGTTCGCCGGGGGTGAGGCGCTGGGCATCGACCCCCGCGTCGTCGGGCAGCTGGCCGACTCGATCGCCGAGGCGGTCCACGAGGGCGTCCAGGTCTCGGTCGTGGTCGGCGGCGGCAACATGTTCCGCGGCGCGGCGATGTCCGAGCGTGGCATGGACCGGGCCAGGGCCGACTACATGGGCATGCTCGGTACGGTCATCAACTGCCTGGCCCTCCAGGACTTCCTGGAGAAGCGCGGCATCGACACCCGCGTTCAGACGGCGATCACCATGCAGCAGGTCGCCGAGCCCTTCCTGCCCCGCCGCGCCATTCGCCACCTGGAGAAGGGGCGCGTGGTGATCTTCGGGGCCGGGCTCGGCTCGCCGTTCTTCTCGACCGACACCTGCGCCGCCCAGCGCGCGCTCGAGGTCGGCGCCCAGGCACTGCTCAAGGGAACCCAGGTGGACGGTGTCTACGACGCCGACCCCAGGAAGAACCCCGACGCCGTCAGGTTCGACCACCTCGAATATGGTGAGGTGCTGACCCGCGGTCTCGGCGTCATGGACGCCACCGCCATCAGCCTCTGCATGGACAACGGCCTGCCCATCGTGGTCTTCGACCTCATGGGCGAGGGCAACATCCTGCGGGCCGTACGCGGTGAGAAGATCGGCACGCTGGTGAGCCCGGCAGGGAAATAGGGAACGAGCCCGGCGGAGCGAGCGGAGCGGTGGGCGACGAAGGAGTCTCCCGTGAAGTGAGTGAGTCGGGTGAGTGACCTGGAGGTAGGGAACGAGCCCGGCGGAGCGAGCGGAGCGGTGGGCGACGAGAACGCCTGGTGCGAAGTGAGTGAGTCGGGTCGGTGACCCGGAAGACGGGGAGCGAGCCTGACCGCGGTGAGCGGAGCGGAAGGCGGCACCGGCCATATGGAGGAACCCCTCCGGATGGTACGGCGTTCCGCGAAGCGGGTGTGGAATGGTGAGTGACCGAGAAGGCAGGAGCCGCTGTGATTGACGAAACTCTCTTCGAAGCCGAAGAAAAGATGGAGAAGGCCGTGGCCGTGGCGAAGGACGACTTCGCCGGCATCCGCACGGGCCGGGTCACCCCGTCGATGTTCAACAAGATCAGCGCTGAGTACTACGGCGCCCTCACGCCCATTCAGCAGCTGGCCTCGTTCCACGTCCCCGAGGCCCGTATGGTCGTGATCCAGCCCTTCGACAAGGGCTCGATGGCGGCGATCGAGAAGGCGATCCGCAACTCCGACCTCGGCGTCAACCCGGGCAACGACGGTCAGGTCATCCGGGTTGCCTTCCCCGAGCTCTCCGAGGAGCGCCGCAAGGAGTACATCAAGGTCGCCCGCACCAAGGCGGAGCAGTCCCGGGTGTCCGTCCGTAACATCCGCCGTCACGCCAAGGAGACCCTCGACAAGATGGTCAAGGACGGTGACGCGGGCGAGGACGAGGTGCGTCGCGCCGAGAAGGAGCTCGACGACCTCACCCAGAGGCACGTCGCCAAGATCGATGAGCTGCTCAAGCACAAGGAAGCCGAGCTGCTCGAAGTCTGAGCCTGTGATCCTTGTCCCGCCCGGCCTTCCGCGCGGGACAAGGATTTTTCGCATGAGAGTAGGGCCTCGTGGAACCTGCGACGGGCGGTAGCCGTACCGGCCGGAATCTCCCCGTCGCGATCGCGGTGGGTGCCGGTCTGGGAGCGGTCATCATCGCCTCCCTCTATTTCGTCGAGTGGCTCTTCCTCGCCGTGGTGATCGCGGCGGTGGGCATCGGCGTGACGGAGCTCGTCAAGTCGTTCGCGGCCAGGGACGTCAACGTCCCGGTGGTCCCGGTCCTGGCCGGGATGGCCGTCATGGTCTGCGGCGCCTACTGGGGCGGGAGGGACGGGCCCGCGTGGCTCGTCGGCGCCTTCGCGATGACCGTGCTCGTGCTGATGATCTGGCGGATGTTCCAGGGCACGGAGGGCTACGTCCGCGACATCTCCGCGACCCTGCTGGTGACCGTCTACCCGTCGTTGCTGGCCGGGTTCGTCGGGCTTCTTCTCGCCGGTGACCAGGGGCCGGACCGGGTGGTCGTCTTCGTCGCGACCACGGCCGCCAGCGACATCGGCGGTTACTTCGCGGGCATCCTGTTCGGCAGGCACAAGATGTCGCCGCGGATCAGCCCGAAGAAGACCTGGGAGGGGCTGGCAGGCTCCGCGCTGGCCTGCATGGCCGTCGGTGGTTGGCTGGTCGCGTGGCTGCTCGACGGTGCCGTGTGGAAGGGCGTGCTGATCGGCGCGGTCGCGGTCGCCTTCGCCACGCTGGGAGACCTCGTCGAGTCGGTGATCAAGCGGGACCTCGGCGTCAAGGACATGGGCAGTGTCCTGCCGGGTCACGGCGGCCTGATGGACCGCCTCGACTCGTTGCTGGCCGCGTTGATCCCGATCTGGGCGCTGCTGACGCTGCTGGTGTGAGCCTCAGGTCCCGGTGATCCGGGCGGAGGAGAGACGGGGTAGGAGCGCCCGGTGGCCCTCCTCGCCGACCAGGTCGAGTTCCTCGGCGGTGATCGGGACCAGCCACAGCCACTCGACGTCGTCCCCGCCGAAGGCGAAACCCGATAAGTCGGGCAGGCCGGGCAGGCCGCTCAGCATGATGACGCCCCCGTAGGGGGAGCCGAGCGGGAAGGTCTCGGGGCGGTGGTACCACCGGGCGGTGTGGCCGTGTCCCAGCCAGGTGACCGAGTGCCAGGGGTACTGGGCCAGCCACAGGAAGAGCCTGGCGGCCTCACGCGGGTCGCCGGGGGTGGCGACGGCGAGTTCGATCCTGGTGCGGGCCTGGGGCCGTTCGACGTACTGCTCGACGGTCGGCATCGGCTGGCAGCTCATCCCGACCGTGGACAGGACGGTGTACTCGCGTTGCCCCTCGGGAGGCCGTTCCGTGATGCCGACCGCAGGCAGCCGGTCGCCTCCGGCGTCCCAGAACCTGCCCGCCGTGCCCACCGTCCTGTCCAGGTGGCCCATCACGAACTGCTGGAACGTCGCCCAGGCCCCCTCACCCGTCCGCCAGTCCCAGTAGGCGCGGGCCCTGGCCAGCCTGGGGGCCAGCCCCTCCAGGGCCTCCTCAAGCGACCAGGCGAACGGGAACTCTCCGACGGCGTCGAAGGAGTAGCCCGGCATGCCGCGGCTCATGTCGGCCCAGCCAGGAATGACCGCCAGCAACTCGTCGTTCTCGTACAGGGCGACGCCGTCGCCCTCCTCGAACCACAGCGCCCGTAGCCTGCCCAGCGGCGCCCTGCCGTCGGGGTGCCCGGTGTTCGCCCTGGGCGCCACCGGGGGAAGCCCGGATTCGGGACGGGACGGGTCGAAGGCCTCGGGGGCGCGGCCGTGGTTGGCCAGCCACACCGCTCCGTGAACCGTGCCGTGAGGCCCGCGCAGGTAAGCTACCGAGGAGGTCTCGTCGCGTTCGACCACCAGGGTGCGGCTCCCGTAGGGATTGACGTCGGTGAACACGACCTCGACGTCGTCTCCCCGCTCGCCCGTGGAGCGGATTGTCGCCATACCTCCGGACTCTAGATCAGGGGCGAGCACCGCTTCCGAAGTATTCGCGTAACCGTCGAGAGAAGGCTTTGCACCGTGTCCACTGCCAGCCAGAGCCAGAGCCGGACCCCCGCTCCCGGCCAGCTCACCTTCGTGGCGCCCCGCCGGGCGAAGCCCGCCCGTCACCTGGCCGATCTGACCATGGCCGAGCGCAAGGCCGCGGTCACGGAGCTCGGTGAGAAGGCGTTCCGTGCGGACCAGCTCTCCCGGCACTACTTCGAGAAGCTCAACGGCGACCCGGCCCTCATGACGGACCTGCCCGCCGCGGCCAGGGAGAAGCTCGCCACCGCGCTGTTCCCGAAGCTGCTGACGTCGGTCAGGGAGCTGACGACCGACAGGGGCACGACCCGTAAGACGCTGTGGCGGCTGTTCGACGGAGCGCTGGTCGAGTCCGTCCTGATGCGCTACCCGGACCGGACGACCATCTGTGTCTCCTCACAGGCGGGCTGCGGGATGAACTGCCCGTTCTGCGCGACGGGCCAGGCGGGTCTGACCCGTAACATGTCCACCGCCGAGATCGTCGAGCAGGTGGTCGCGGGAGCCAGGGCTCTCGCCTCCGGCGAGGTTCCGGGAGGGCCGGGCCGGATCAGCAACGTCGTCTTCATGGGCATGGGCGAGCCGCTGGCCAACTACAAGGCCGTGATCGGGGCCGTGCGCAGGCTGGTCGAGCCCGCCCCCTCGGGGCTGGGCATCTCGGCGCGCGGGGTCACGGTCTCGACCGTCGGACTGGTCCCGGCGATCGGCAAGCTCGCCGAGGAGGGGCTGCCGGTGACGCTGGCGCTGTCGCTGCACGCCCCGGACGACGAACTGCGCGACACCCTGGTGCCGATCAACACCCGCTGGAAGGTGGCCGAGGTCCTCGACGCCGCCTGGAAGTACGCGGCGAAGACCAAGCGCCGGGTCTCGATCGAGTACGCGCTGATCAAGGACATCAACGACCAGGAGTGGCGGGCCGACCTGCTCGGCAAGCTGGTCAGGAACAAGCTCGTGCACGTCAACCTGATCCCGCTCAACCCCACCCCGGGCTCGAAGTGGACCGCCTCCCGTCCGGAGGACGAGCAGGCCTTCGTCCGCCGCCTGGAGTTCCACGGCGTCCCGGTGACGGTCCGCGACACCAGGGGCCGCGAGATCGACGGAGCCTGCGGCCAGCTCGCCGCCGCCGAATAACCGTCGAACGGCCACCGAGCAGCCCGGAACGACCCTTCCCGGCCCTACGGCCAGGCCCCCCGGCCGCCGCCCGCCGTACCGGCCCGCCCCCGCATCCGGCGCCCCCCGCCGCGCCCGGTCCTCGCCGTCACGCCTTGACACGCCGAAGGGCGGCGTCCGTCAGGGGCGGGAGCGGCGCAGTCTGAGGTAGGCCAGCACGCCCGCCGCGGACCACAGGAGTGTCGCGGCGGCTATCGGGAGCAGGACCTCGTCGAGCCTGCCCGAGTTGGTCGCCCGCATCCACGGCATGATCGGCACCAGGAAGGAACCGATCGGAGTGAGGCTGAGCAGCAGCATGGCCGTGTAGCCGCCGAACAGGGCCACCAGGGAGGTGGCGGGGGAGGGCAGGATCGGGGCACTGGCGAGCGCGCCGAGCGCGATGCCGACGCACACCCCGAGCAGGTGGAGCCCGACGCCGCGCGCCAGGTCGCCCGGCGCGGGCAGGACGCCGAAGCGGATGATCAGGGGGGCCACGATCGCGATCGCCGCCAGGCCGAGGTTGACGGCGAAGGCGGCGACCAGGCCCGAGGCGACCTCCCGGCCGGGGTTTCCCGCCGCCGTCATCGAGATCAGCCGCTGGGTCGGCGGCTCGGTGTCGAGCAGGCTCCTGGCGGCCCAGGCGAAGACGACGATGAGCAGCGCGGCCGAGTCGCTGTAGCTTGGGAGGGCGGGCCCCGGCGACGAGTAGAAGATCGCCAGCATCGCGAACAGGGCGATCACCGGCTGGAGCAGGCGGTGCGACCGGGTGTAGGCGGCCAGCTTGAAACGGACGAGGGGGATCATCTGGCCTTCCTGGGCGTTGAGGCCGCCTTCGGGTGGGGGAGAACGCCGTACGTAGTGATCATGTGGCTCGTATGGCCGGGCCCGATGCCAGGAGGACGTGACGCGGAGGAGGTCACAGGGCCCGCCTGGTCGTGTAGCCGTCGGCGTGGAGCTTCTGTTCGACCTCGTCGGCCTCCGCGGCGTCGACGAGCACCTCGATCACGACCTGCTTGGGGCGCTCGCCCGTCTGGGTGGTCACCGTACCGCCCGCGACCAGCCAGTGGTCGGCGCCGGGGAAGTTCTCCAGCTGGTTCTGGTGGTCGCTCACCACGACCGTCCCGCCGTTCGCGGCGATCTCGCCG
Organism: Streptosporangium sp. NPDC001559; assembly: GCF_042893955.1. Lineage (NCBI taxonomy): Bacteria > Bacillati > Actinomycetota > Actinomycetes > Streptosporangiales > Streptosporangiaceae > Streptosporangium > Streptosporangium sp. NPDC001559. Next base: position 46,096 of record NZ_JBIAVG010000001.1, on the reverse strand, counting down.
ATCATGGCGGGCAGTTCGCCCCGGGTGTGCGCGTCGAGCCCGGCGAAGGGCTCGTCCAGGATGAGCAGGTCCGGCGGGTCCAGCAGCGACTGGATGAGCCCGATCTTCTGGGCGCTGCCCTTCGACAGGTCGCCGAGGGGCTGTTCGAGCAGGTGCGTCGCCTCAAGCCGTTCGGCGAGGCGTCCTATGGCCTCGGGGGAGACCCCCCGGATCTCGGCCATGTGGGTCAGGTAGGCGATGACGGTGAACGGCTGGCCGATGGGGAAGACGTCGGGGGCGTAGCCGACGACGCGGGGCCGTTGGGCGACGGTGCCCTTGGAGGGCGGGACGATCCCGGCCAGCAGGCGCAGCAGGGTGGACTTGCCGGCTCCGTTCTTGCCGGTGACCTCGATGACGGAGCCGGGCCGTAGCGTGAGGTCGATGTCCCGCAGCACCCACGGACCGCGTCGCGAGTATCTGAAGGACACCTTGGAGAGCCGCATGCCTGGTACCACTTTCGTGATCACCCGTTTCCGTCGCTGAGGCGCGCGTGTGGTCGCGGGGGAAACGCTAGCAATTAGGAAATAAAGTTAACAGAAAGCGCGGCGGGTCAGCGGGTTCCCCAGGAATAGGTCTGCTTGTGGAGCTTGAGGAAGACGAATGTCTCCGTTCCCCGGACCGCGGGAATGGCGCGGATCTTGCCCAGGATCTCCAGCAGGTGCTGGTCGCTCTCGCAGACCGCCTCGACCATGATGTCCATCGCGCCCGCGGTCAGCACGACGTAGTCGAGCTCGGCGATGAGGGACAGCTCCTGGGCCACCGCCTCCAGGTCGCCCTCGCACTTGATGCCGATCAGGGCCTGGCGGGAGAAGCCGAGGGTCAGCGGGTCGGTGACCGCGACGATCTGCATGACGCCGCCGTCGATCAGGCGCTGGACCCGCTGGCGCACCGCGGCCTCGGACAGGCCGACCGCCTTGCCGATCGCCGCGTACGGTTTGCGCCCGTCCGCCTGTAACTGCTCGATGATCTTCTTTGAGATCTCGTCGAGGACGACGGTGCCGGGTCTGGCGTCGTTCTCGCGGCGTGCCTTGGACGGGGTCGTCATGCGCGCTCCCTGAGACGTCCTGATGCGTGTGTGGCGCCGGTGTTCTCGCGGCTCTGGTGCGACATCGTGTCAGTTATTACGTCTCTGTCAAGCGATTTCGTAGCAATTTGATATCTTAACAACGAAATCCCTTGTCGAGGGTCTTCTCCTCTGTAAGAGTCTCGACGACTCAGCTCGAAAGAACTAGGAGGTCAACGGTGACCACCCCGGTTGAGAACCGTGAATCCGCCCGGCTGCGCAACTACGTCGACGGTGAGCTCGTGGACGCCAGAAGCGGCAGGTTCTCCGACGTCGTCGACCCCTGCACCGGGGAAGCCTACCTTCAGGCCCCGGTCTCCGGAGCCGAGGACGTCGACGCCGCCTACGCCGCCGCAACCGCCGCCTTCGAGTCCTGGAGCCAGACCACCCCGGGCGAGCGCGCCGGTCTGCTGCTCAAGGTCGCGGACGCGATCGAGGCCAGGGCGGATGAGCTGAACGAGGCCGAGTGCCGCAACACCGGCAAGCCGCTCGCCCGCATGGCCGAGGACGAGACCCCGGTGGCCGCCGACCACTTCCGGTTCTTCGCGGGCGCCGCGCGCACGCTTGAGGGGCCGACGTCGGGTGAGTTCCTCGCCGACCACACCTCCGTGATCAGGCACGAGCCGATCGGCGTCGTCGGCCAGGTCACGCCGTGGAACTACCCGCTGATGATGGCGGTGTGGAAGATCGCACCCGCGCTCGCCGCGGGCAACACCGTGGTGCTCAAGCCCTCCGACACCACCCCGGTCTCCACCGTCAAGCTCGCCGAGATCATCGGTGAGATCCTGCCGAAGGGCGTCTTCAACGTCGTCGTCGGCGACCGCGAGACCGGCGCGCTGGTCGTCGGCCACCCGTCGGCCCAGATGGTCGCGATCACCGGTTCCGTCGGCGCGGGCATGGCCGTGGCCAGGTCGGCGGCCGACGACCTCAAGCGGGTCCACCTCGAACTGGGCGGCAAGGCCCCCGTGGTGGTCTTCGACGACGTCAAGGACCTCAAGGCCGCCGCCGAGGCCATCGCGACCGCCGGGCTGTACAACGCGGGTCAGGACTGCACCGCGGCCTGCCGGGTGCTGGTCCAGGAGGACGTCCACGACGCCTTCGTCGCGGCGCTCACCGAGGCCGCGGCCGCGACCGTCACCGGTGACCTGTCCGTCGAGGACGCCCTGTACGGCCCGCTCAACAACGCCGCCCAGCTGGAGCGGGTCGCCGGCTTCCTTGAGCGCGTCCCCGGGCACGCCAAGGTGCTGACCGGCGGCGAGCGGGTCGGCGAGCGGGGTTACTTCTTCGCCCCGACCGTCGTCGACGGCCTGCGCCAGGACGACGAGATGGTGCAGAACGAGGTCTTCGGCCCGGTCATCACGGTGCAGACCTTCTCCGACGAGGCCGACGCGGTCGCCAAGGCCAACGGTGTCAGGTACGGCCTGTCCAGCTCGGTCTGGACCTCCGACCACGGCCGGGCGATGCGGGTCTCCAGGAGGCTGGACTTCGGCGTCGTGTGGGTCAACACCCACATCCCGTTCGTCTCGGAGATGCCGCACGGAGGGTTCAAGCACTCCGGATACGGTAAGGACCTGTCGGTTTTCGGCCTTCACGACTACCTTCGCGTAAAGCACGTCATGCACTACATCGGCGAGTAGCCGCAGACAGAGAGATTAAGCCTGGTATGACCGAAATCCAGGCGGGCTCAGCAGAGGAGGGGACGGCCGCGGCCGTCCCCTCCTCCCCCCAGGTGCCCGCCATCGAGCTCTCCGGAGTCGTCAAGGAGTACCTCGCCCAGGGTGAGGTCGTCCAGGCGGTCAAAGGGGTCACACTGAGCATCGCAGGAGGCGAGTTCTTCTCCCTCCTGGGCCCCTCGGGCTGCGGCAAGACGACGACCATGCGGATGATCGCCGGGTTCGAGGATCCCTCACGCGGCACGGTCAGGCTGCACGGCCAGGACGTCACCGGGGTGCCGCCGAACAGGCGCGACGTGAACATGGTCTTCCAGTCCTACGCGCTGTTCCCGCACATGAACGTCTGGGAGAACGTCGCCTTCGGCCTGCGACGCAGGAAGGTCGCCCAGGCCGAGATCAAACGGCGCGTCGGGGAGATGCTGGAGATCGTCGACCTCACCGGGCGGGAGAGGCGCCGCCCCAGGGAGATGTCCGGCGGCCAGCAGCAGCGCGTCGCCCTGGCCCGGGCCCTGGTCAACAACCCCCGCGCGCTCCTGCTCGACGAACCGCTCGGCGCCCTGGACCTCAAGCTCCGCCAGGCCATGCAGATCGAGCTCAAGCGCATTCAGCGCGAGGTCGGCATCACCTTCGTCTACGTCACCCACGACCAGAGCGAGGCGCTCACCATGAGCGACCGCATCGCCGTCATGAACGACGGCCTGGTCGAGCAGCTCGCCCCGCCCCGCGAGATCTACGAGCGTCCGGCCACCGCGTTCGTCGCGGGCTTCATCGGCACCTCCAACCTCCTCGACGGCGTCGTCGAGGAGACGGGCGCCGGGCGGGCCGTACTGCGGGCCGGACACGGAGGGCGCGTCCTGGTCGAGGGGGACGCCCACGTCACGGGGGACCGCGTCGCGGTCACCGTGCGCCCGGAGAAGATCACGATCTCCGCCGAGGAGCCGGAGGGCGACCTCAGCGCGGTGCGCGGCACCGTTTCCGAGGTCGTCTACCTGGGGCTCTACAACAGCTACACGGTGCGCCTCGCCGACGGCGCCGAGATCACCGTCTTCCAGCAGAACGCGCTCGACAGCACGAGCACGGCCGAGCGTGGCGAGGCCGTCTGGTTGTCGTGGCAGGCACGCCACTCGTACGTGATCGGAAGTTGACGTTGACCACAGCCATGGACCCCCGCTCCAACCCCGCGCTGCTGCGGGGCCTGACGCAAAACCGCTCGGTCACCCGCCGCGACGCCCTGCGTCTGGCCGGGCTCTCGGCCGCCGGGCTCGCCCTGGCCGGTTGCGGCATCCAGGGCAAGAAGCCCGTGGCCACGCCGAAGAAGGACGCGGTCGCCGACTTCTGGACCGGTAAGAAGCGCAACGGGACGATGCGGTTCGCCAACTGGCCGCTGTACATCGACAAGGACGGCAAGAGGTATCCGTCGCTGGAGATGTTCACCGCCGACACCGGGATCAAGGTCTCCTACCAGGAGGTCATCCAGGAGATCCCGTCCTTCTTCGGCAAGATCCAGCCGCTGCTCGCCGCGGGCAACGACATCGGCCACGACCTGATGGTGCTGACCAACGGCATCCACCTCGGCCGGGCCATCCAGCTCGACTACCTGGCCCCGCTGGACCACTCCAAGCTGCCCAACTTCGCCGCCAACGCCGCGCAGAAGGTCAAGAACCCGACGTGGGACCCGGGCAACGCCCACACGATCCCGTGGACGGTCGGGCTGACCGGCATCGCCTACAACCCCAAGTACGTCGACGAGGTCAAGAGCGTCGAGGACCTCTGGAACCCCAAGTACAAGGGCAAGGTCGGCATGATGACCGACAGCGAGGAGATCGCCAACGTCGGGCTGTTCTCCCTGGGCATCGACCCCGACACGTCGACGGAGGCAGACTGGCGCAAGGCGGCCGAGCGGCTCCAGGCGCAGCGCGACGCGGGGCTGGTGCGCAAGTACTACGAGAACGACTACGTGGACGCGCTCGCCAGGGGCGACGTGTGGATCACCATGGCCTGGTCGGGCGACATCTTCCAGCAGGTCGCCGAGGGCAAGGATCTCAAGTTCGTGGTCCCCCAGGAGGGCGGCACGATCTGGACCGACAACATGTGCATCCCCAGGACCGCGCAGAACCCGGTGGACGCGCTGACGTACATGGACTACGTCTACCAGCCCAAGATCGCGACGACCCTGGTCGAGGCCATCAACTACATCACGCCGGTCCCGGCGACCAAGGACCTGGTCCTCGCCGACGCGGCCAAGCAGTCCGGTGAGGACAAGGCGGCGCTCGAACAGCTGGCGAACAGCCCGATGATCTACCCCTCGGACGCCGACATGGCCAGGCTGCGTTCCTACGTGACGCTCGACGGGGCCAAGGAGAAGACCTTCGAGTCCATCTTCCAGCCGATCACCCAGGGTTGACGGAGGGCCCCGGTGAAGCGCCTCGCCCCCTACCTGCTCATCCTGCCGGGCGGTCTGTGGTTACTGATCTTCCTGGTGGTGCCGATGGTCTTCATGGCCTCGGTCTCCACCCAGGAGGGCGACATCCTGAACGGCTTCGTCCAGACCTTCGACTTCTCCGTGTACGGCGACGCCCTGACGCGCTACCGGACGCAGTTCCTGCGCTCGGTCGGGTACGGCCTCGTGGGCACGGCCATCTCCATCGCGATGGCCTATCCGGTGGCGTACTGGATCGCCTTCAGGGGCGGTTCCCGCAAGTCCACCTACCTGCTGCTGGTGCTGCTGCCGTTCTTCGTGTCGTTCGTGCTGCGCACGGTCTCGTGGAAGTTCCTGCTGGCCGACGACGGCCTGCTGCTGTCGCCGTTGAAGGCGATGGGCCTGGTGGCCCAGGACTTCCACGTCCTGCAGACCACGGTCGCGGTGATCGGCGGCCTGGTCTACAACTACCTGCCGTTCATGATCCTGCCGATCTACGTGGCGCTCGAACGGATCGACCCCCGGGTGGTCGAGGCGGCCCAGGACCTCTACGCGGCCAGGAGCCAGGCCTTCACGAAGGTCGTGCTGCCGCTCTCGCTGCCCGGGGTCTTCGCCGGGGTGCTGATGACGTTCGTCCCGATGACCGCCGACTACGTCAACGCCGGGATCCTCGGCGGCCCGGCCAACACGATGATCGGCAACATCATCCAGACCGAGTATCTCGTCAACGCCGACTATCCGACCGCGGCGGCGCTGTCGTTCACGCTGATGGCGGTGATGCTGGTCGGCATCTTCGCCTACGCCAGGGCGCTGGGCACCGAGAACGTGCTTGAGGCGGCGGCCCGATGAGCGCACCGGAGATCACGAGGCCCAGGGTCAGGTTCGGCGAGCGGCTGCTGTGGGGTTACGTCTGGCTGGTCATCGCCTGGCTTTTCCTGCCGATCGTGGTCATGATCGTCTTCGGGTTCAACGACACCGCGAGCAAGTCGAACGTCACCTGGCAGGGCTTCACCCTCAGGTGGTGGGGCAGGCTGGGCGACTATCCCGAGCTGATCGGGGCCGTGGGCAACTCGCTGAAGGTCGCCCTGCTCGCCACGCTGATCACCACGGTGATCGGCACGCTCATGGGGCTGGCGCTCGGCCGTTACCGCTTCCGCGGGCAGGGCGCGACCAACCTGGCGCTGTTCGCCGCGATCGCCTCACCCGAGCTCGTCATGGGCGCCTCGTTGCTGTCGCTGTTCGTCAGCGCCGGAGTGGACACCGGGTTCTGGACCGTGGTCGTGGCGCACGTGCTGTTCTCGCTGTCGTTCGTGGCCATCACGGTGCGGGCCAGGGTGATCGGGCTCGACAGATCGGTCGAGGAGGCGGCCAGGGACCTGGGCGCCTCCACCTGGACCACCTTCTGGCGGGTGACGTTCCCGATGATCCTGCCCGGCGTCGTCTCCGGCGCGCTGCTGGCCTTCGCGCTGTCCATCGACGACTTCGTGATCACCCAGTTCACCAGCGGGGCCATGGAGACGTTCCCGCTGTGGATCTGGGGGGCCACCAGGATCGGCATCCCGCCGCAGGTCAACATCCTGGGGACGCTTATATTCGCGGTAGGCGTCGTGATCGCCGTGGTCAACACGGTGACCGCCCGCCGCCGCACTTGACCGTCGCCTGAGCCCGTGCCACCGCCGGTGGCACGGGCTCAGGCGCATCAGGATCCTCGACAGAGAACAGGGAGGCGAGATCGGACTCAGGCGGGGGGAACCCGCGCGTGGCCCCCAAGGCCCCGCGACACACACAAAGACTCTTTGACTCACCGTAGGGAAGTGAGATTTGTGGATCCGCTGAAGGCTCTTGCTGACGCGGAGCGCAAGCCGTACTGGCTCGACAGTCCGGCGAAACCTGAGCCGCTGCCGCGGCTCTTCGGAAACACGACCGCCGGGCTCGCGGTGGTCGGAGGCGGCTTCTCAGGGCTGTGGACGGCCCTGATGGCCAAGGAACGGGACCCGTCGCTGGACGTCGTCCTGCTGGAGGGAAAGAAGATCGGCTGGGCGGCGTCCGGCCGTAACGGCGGATTCGCCATGGCGACGCTCACCCACGGCATCGCCAACGGCCTTGAGCGCTGGCCGGAGGAGATCGCCCTCCTCGAACACATGGGACTGACCAACCTCGACGAACTCGGCGAGACGGTCGCCAGGTACGGCATCGACTGCGGCTACGAGCGGACCGGGGAGCTGCACGTGGCCACTGAGCCGTGGCAGCTCGCGGAGATGCACCAGAGCGTCGAGGTCGCCAGGGAGCTGGGTGTCCGTTTCGACGTCCTCGACCAGGACCAGGTCAGGGCGGAGGTGAACTCGCCCACCTATGTGGGAGGCCACTGGGAGCGCGACGGCTGCGCCATGCTCGACCCCGCCCGGCTGGCCTGGGGCCTCAGACAGGCCTGTCTCTCGCTGGGCGTGCGCGTCCACGAGCGCACGCCGGTCAGGCACATGCGGGACGCCGGGACGCACATGGAGCTGCTCACCCCGCACGGCACGGTCAGGGCCGGGAAGGTGGCGCTCGGCACCGGGGTGTTCCAGCCGCTGCTACGCAGGCTGAAGCACTTCCTGGTGCCGGTCTACGACTACGCGCTGATGACCGAGCCCCTGTCGGAGGAACAGCTGGCCTCGGTCGGCTGGCACAACCGGCAGGGTGTCGGCGACTCGGCCAACCAGTTCCACTACTACCGGCTGACCTCGGACAACCGCATCCTCTGGGGCGGCTACGACGCGGTCTACTACAACGGCGGGAGGATCAAGCCGGAGTACGAGCAGCGTGACGAGACCTTCGTCAAGCTGGCCGAGCACTTCTTCACGACCTTCCCGCAGCTGTCGGGGCTGCGTTTCACCCACCGGTGGGGCGGCGTCATCGACACCTGCAGCCGTTTCAGCGCCTTCTACGGCACCGCGCACGGCGGACGCCTGGCCTACGCCGCCGGGTACACCGGCATGGGGGTCGGCGCGACCAGGTTCGGGGCGAACGTCATGCTCGACCTGCTCGGCGGCGAATCGACCGAGCGGACCGAGCTGCGGATGGTCAGGGAGAAGCCGTTGCCGTTCCCGCCGGAGCCGGTCCGCTCCGCCGGGATCCAGATGACGCGCTGGTCGATCGCCCAGGCCGACCTTCACCAGGGCCGTCGCAACCTCTGGCTGCGCACCCTGGACAAGATGGGTCTCGGGTTCGACTCCTAGCCGTCGTCCCCGGCCCTCGGCGCGCACGACCGAGGGCCGGGGACGTTCGCGGAGCCGTACAGTCTGGGGGCATGAGCGAGAGGGTTGAGTTCGAGGCCGACGGGATCACGCTCGTCGGCGACCTGCGCGTGCCCGAGGGGCCGGGACCGGGGACGGGGCCGCGTCCGGCGCTGGTGCTGACCGGGCCGTTCACCGGGACACGCGGCCAGGTCACCGGCCGCTACGCCGAGGCGCTGACCGGGGCCGGCTACGTGACGCTGGCCTTCGACCACCGCAACTGGGGCGAGTCGGGCGGCACGCCGCGCGGGCACGAGGATCCGCAGGGCAAGCTGCGAGACCTGCGGGCCGCGGTCTCGCTGCTGCGCTCACGTCCCGAGGTGGACGGCGGCCGGATCGGCGCGGTCGGGATCTGCCTCGGCGCGGGTTACGCGCTCAGGTTCGCCGCCCTCGACCCCCGGGTCGGGGCCTTCGCGGGCATCGCGGGGTCCTACGGCAATCCGTACGGCGCGCGCGCCACGATGGGGGCGGGTTACCGGGAGGCGCTGGCCCGCCACGCCGAGGTCATGGAGCGTCAGGACCGGGGCGGGGAGGTGGAGTACCTGCCCGCCGTGGCGCAGGAGGGCGAGGCGGCCATGCCGGGGCCGGAGCCGTTCGGCTACTACGGCACAGGGCGGGGCGCCTGCCCGCACTGGCGCAACCGGGTCACCAGGGCCTCCCTGGGTGAGCTGCTCACCGTGGACGACATGACCGGCGCCGACTTCCTGTCCCCGACGCCGGGTCTGGTCGTGCACGGGGTGGTCGACCGGATGAGCTCCCCGGAGGGCGCCGAGGAGGTCCACCGGCGGATGGAGGGGCCCAAGCGACTCGTCTGGGTGGACGCCCGGCGGCACACCGACCTCTACGACGTCGAGCCCTGCGTCTCCCGGGCGGTCGAGGCCACGGTGGAGTTCCTCGCCGAACACCTCTGAGGGCGACATATCCGGATTTGTCGGTCTGGAGATCGCCCCAGCGAGGGAGGGGCTACATAGATCGATGTAGCGGACGGATGGGTCCGCGCGACGATGTCCCGCGGGCCCGGGACGGCGATCGTTGAAGGGTGACGACGCGACGCATCGACGTGCTCGACGTGCTCAGGGGCATCGCCATCATGGGCACGCTCGGCACCAACATCTGGATCTTCACCGACCCCCTGGGGCCGGCCGGGGTCATGGACGCGCTTTCCGGGAGCGGGACGGCCGAGATCTTCCTGCACTTCCTGGCCAACGGCAAGTTCCTGGCCCTGCTCAGCCTGCTGTTCGGGGTGGGCATGGAGCTGCAGTACCGCTCCGCCGTACGGCGTGGCGTCACCTGGCCCGGCCGGTACCTGTGGCGGGCGGCGCTGCTGTTCGTCGAGGGACTGCTCCACTACGTGCTGATCTTCGAGTTCGACGTGCTCATGGGCTACGCCGTGGTCTCGGTCCTGGTGGCCTTCCTCATCGGCAGGAGCGACCGGGTGGTCAAGGCCTGGATGATCGCGACGGGGACGGTGTTCACCGCCGTGATCGGCCTGGTCACCCTCGCCCTCCTGTACGGCGTCGCCGGTCTGTCCTCCGGGGCCGCGCCGTCGAGACGGTTCGCCGAGGGCGGCTACCTCGACCAGGTCACCGCCAGGATCGTCAACATGGGCACCTACCGCTTCGAGGCCGTGTTCATCGTCCCGCTGGGCGTCGTGCTGTTCCTGCTCGGCTCCCGCCTGGTGCGGGCGGGGGTCTTCGAGGACTCGGAGCGCGGCGTCGTCCTGCGGCGCAGGCTGATGGTCCTCGGGCTCGGCGTCGGCGTGCCGCTGAACCTGCTGACGGCCTTCTCGGGAGAGGGCTGGTTCCTGGTCGACCGCTACCTGCTGCCGCCGCTGGTCGCGCTCGGCCTGCTGGGACTGGTGACGGCGGTCGCGCTCAGGGCGGGGGACGTTCAGGGCCGGATGCGCCGGGGGCTGACGGCCGTCGGCAGGACGGCGCTGAGCTGTTACGTCTTCCAGAACCTGGCGGGGGCGGTGCTCTGCTACGGCTGGGGGCTGGGCCTGGCCACGCGGTTCGAGGAACTGCGGCCGTGGTGGACGGTCGGTGCCTGGGCGGCCATCTGCGCGGCGTTCATGGCGCTGGCCACGCTGTGGCTGCGCCGTTTCGAGCGGGGACCACTCGAAATCCTCTGGCAGCGGGCGTATCTGATGCCATGGCGCCCGGCCCGGGAAACGACGGTGACAGATGATAAAATAACGGACAATTCGCCTCAGGGTTAGGGTCCGGTTTGCAGAAGAGGGTCGTCGGCACGGTCGCCTCCCTTCTGTTCGTACTGCTCACCGTCATCCACGCGCCGCTCCAGGCGCACCACGGGCTGCGCCACGAACCAGGCGTCGCCGTGGCCCTGGCGAGCGGCGCGATCCTGCCCCCGGCCTCGCCGTACAAGGCGGGGCACGGCCTGCCTCCGCCCACGATCCGGCACGCCGGTCCGGCACGGGTGGTGTGGCTGCGCCCCCGGCCGCCCGTCGCCGTCGTCACGCGGGCCGTGCGCGGCCCGTCCGAACCCCGGGCACCTCCGTCCGGCGATCTCTGACGCACCAGATCGAGATCGTCCGACGGAGGTTTTTTCATGTTCTACGAATGCGCTTTCACCATGCCCGGAATCAGGCCGGAAGGAGGCCACCGTGGCACTGGGTGACGCTCTCATAGCCCTCGGCGGCTCCTTCCTCGCCGCCGGGATCATCGCCAGGCTCGGCGGCCGGATCGGGCTGCCGACGATCCCGCTGTTCATGCTCGCGGGCATCATCTTCGGGCCGCACACCCCCGGGCTCGCCCTTGTGGAGAACCCGGCCGACCTGAAGGTCATCGCCACGCTCGGTCTGATCTTCCTGCTGTTCTACCTCGGCCTGGAGTTCTCCCTCGACAGTCTCATCGCGGGCGGCAGCAGGCTGGTACTCGCCGGGACCGTCTACATCCTGCTCAACGTCGGGGGAGGCCTGATCTTCGGGTTCACCCTCGGCTGGGGGACGAGGGAGGCACTGGTCCTGGCCGGGGTGGTCGGGATCTCCTCCTCGGCCATCGCGACCAAGCTGCTCGTCGACCTCGGGAGGATCGGCAACCCGGAGAGCCGCCTCATCCTGGGAATCATCGTGGTCGAGGACATCTTCCTCGCCCTCTACCTGGCGGTGTTGCAGCCTGTGCTCAGCGGTGCCGACTCCTTCGCGGCCGCCGCGCTCTCCTTCGGCAAGGCCTTCGCCTTCCTGATCGCGCTGACCGCGCTGGCCAGGTGGGGCACCCGGCTGGTCGACAAGCTCGTGACCACCAAGGACGACGAGCTGCTCGTGGTGATGTTCACCGGACTGGCGATCCTCACCGCGGGCGTCGCGGAGGAACTCGGCGTCTCCGACGCCATCGGGGCCTTCATGATCGGCCTGATCCTCAGCTCGACCAAGGTCGCGCCGCGCATCCGCCGGCTCGTCCATCCGCTCAGGGACGCCTTCGCGGCCCTGTTCTTCTTCGCGTTCGGCCTGTCCATCGAGCCCGGGGACATGCTCTCCGTCGCCTGGCCCGTCGCCATCGCGGTCGTGCTCACCCTGGTGCTCAACGTGGCAGCGGGGGCGCTGGCCGCCAGGATGAACTCCTTCGGCGCGGCACAGGCGGTGAACATCTCACTGACCGTGCTCTCCAGAGGGGAGTTCGCCCTGGTCCTGGCGACCATGGCCGCGGCCGCCGGCCTCGACGGCAGGCTCGCGCCGTTCATCGCCGGATACGTGCTCATCCTCGCCCTGTTCGGGCCGTTGATCGCCAGCCGCTCGGAGTGGTTCGCCCGCCTGCTGCCCGGCGGGCGCGAACGGGCCGAGGCCCTCTCCACGGGACCGAGGAGCTAGCGAGGCTCACAGGTCGCCTGCCCACGGAGGGTCGGCTCCGGGAACCGAACAGGTACGGGCGGCGGCCCCGGCCGCGAAGGCCGCCGCCCGCCCGGCCGCGTCCAGGTCGAGGGCGTCGAGCCGCCCGCCGAGCAGGCCGTCCGCGCGCAGCCGGTGCAGGAACGCGGCGGTGAAGGAGTCACCGGCCCCGACGGTGTCCACGACCCGTACGGCGGGCGCGGGCACCCTCACACGCAGGCCGTCCAGGGAGACGAGCGCGCCCCCGGGACCGAGGGTCACGACGACCAGCCGGGCGCCCGCGGCGTGCCAGGCGTCGCAGGCGTGCTCGGCCGTCTCACCGGGGCGGATCAGCTCCAGGTCGTCGAGGCTCAGCTTGACGACGTCGGCCAGCGCGCACCAGCGGGGCATCGCCTCCCGGTAGCGTTCGAGGGGGACGATGCCCGGCCGCACGTTGGGGTCGATCGAGACGGTCGCCCCGGCGGCGGCCCGCGCGAGCAGCTCCTCGATCCGCCCTGCCCCGGGGTCGTGGACCAGGGCGAGGGAGCCGGTGTGCAGGCAGACGGCGTCGCCGACCCGTTCGCCGGTCAGCTCCGCCGCACTCCACCGCCAGTCGGCCGCTCCCTCGGCGTGGAAGGAGTAGGCGGCCCGTCCCGCCTCGTCCAGGGTGGCGACGGCCAGGACGCTGGGCTCCGCCGCGCTCACGCAGCCGGTCAGATCGACGCCGGAGGCGTCCAGGTGGGCGCGGAACAGCTCCCCGAAGGGGTCACGGGAGATCCGCCCGAGAAAGCGGACGGGCGTGCCGAGACGGGCCAGGGCCACGGCGGTGTTGGCGGGACCGCCGCCGGGCAGGACCCGCAGGGCGAGCCCGCCGCCCGGCGCCGCACCGGTGACGAAGGCGTCGGCGACACACTCGCCGAGCACGGCGATCCGATCACGGGACACGTGACGGTCCTTTCCCGAGGCGACCCACCGAGCCGATTCTTACAATCGGGCGGGGAACGGGGACAGGGGGGACGTCGTGTTGCGCGGTCTGGAGATTCCCGACGAGGAGCGGCTCGCCGGGCGGATGGCCCGGCAGCTGGCCGGCCGGCTGCCGCCGGGGTGCGTGATCTCGCCCTGGCGCAGGGGCGCCGACTACGCCGCGCTGCTCGTCGAGGCGGACGGCGAGCGGCGGTTCGTGCTCAGGGTGCCGCTGCGGGAGGTCACCCCGACGGCCTACGACGGGACGGTCGACTTCGGGGCCGTTCTCGAACGCGAGGTCCTGGCGCACGGGGTTCTCGCCGGGGCGGGCGTGCCCGTCGCCGCTCTCAGGGGGTGGCGGCGCGCCCGGGACGAGGGGGAGCGGTCGTGGATGCTCCTGGACCTCGTCCCCGACGACGGGGTCGCCGAACTCGGCGAGACGCGGCTGCGCCGCCTCGGTGAGGTCCTGGCGCGTGTCCACACGACGGACGTTCCGGCGTCCCGGCGCGCGGGACTGGGCGCCGACTGCGCCCCGGAGGCGATGGCCAGGCGCATCGAGACCCGGGTGGGCGCGCTGGCCGCCCGCGTCCCCCTCGGCGGGCACCGGGCGCTCGTCGAGGCGGCCACGGCGGTGGCCGGGGAGCGCGCCGGGCGGGCGCCGCTGCGGCTGCTCCACATGGACCTGCGCCGGGAGAACCTGTGCTTCCACGGGGACGACCTCGTCGCGGTGCTCGACCTGTCCAACTGCACGATGGGCGACCCCGCCGCCGAACTCGGCCGGATGAGGGCCTACGGCCTGCTGGAGGGGCCGCTGCTCGCGGGGTACGGCCAGGCCGGGGGAGAACCGGCCGACGAGCGGACGGTCGCCGCCTACGCCGCCGACACCTTCGCCCTGCTCGGCCTGCTCGGCACGGACGAGTTCGCCGACCAGGCGCTGGTCGACCGGGCCGTGACGGGCCTCAGGTGGTGCGGGGAGGTGCTGTGCGGATGAGCGCCTCAGGTGAGGGTCACCGTTCCCGAGGTGCCGTCGACCGTGATCCGCAGGCCGGTGACGACGTGCTCGGTCGCGTGGGCGACGCCGACGACCGCGGGGATGCCGTACTCCCTGGCCACCACGGCGCCGTGTGAGTTGGCCCCGCCCATCTCCATGACCAGGCCGCCTGCGGTGAGGAACAACGGTGTCCAGCCGGGGTCGGTCGAGGGGCAGACCAGGATCTCCCCGGGTTCGAGGTGGGCCCCGACGGGGTCGAGGACGACCCTGGCCGTCCCGGTCACCGTCCCCGCCGAGGCGGGGGTCCCGGTCAGCGCGCCGTCGACCGGCTCCGCCGTGGCGACGGCCTCGGGTTCGGTGCCGTCGGACAGCACGACCCTGGGCAGGTGCCTGCGCAGCCGTTCCCTGTCCGCCTGGGCGCGCCGTTCCGCGACACGTGGCCGGGGGTTGCCCGCCGAACCGGACAGCAGGGCCCTGACCTCGACGATCGTCAGGAAGAAGACGTCATCGGAGGAGTCGAGGACGCCGCGGGAGGCCAGTTCGGCGCCGACGGCGGCCAGTTCGGCGCGCATCGCGGCAAGCACGGTCACCACGAGGAACTTGGGCAGCTCGCGCAGCCCGGCCAGGGCCCGCGCCCTGCCGAGGGCGAAGCGGACGAGCGGCCCGCGAAGGCCACCGGCCCGGGCGGCGAGTGTCCTGATCATGACGGCCGCCTCCGCGGCGCCCCTGGCGAACACCTCGTCGGGAGCCTGGGAGAGGTCGTCAAGGCGCAGGTAGTTGGCCAGCACGCCCAGGACGTGCGTGGGGTCCTCCGACCAGCGGGGCACCCCCAGGTCGATCTCGGCGACCGCGCGGACACCGTAGTCCGCGAGGAACTCCCGCAGCTCCCGCTGGACCGTCCGCGGCAGCGTCCCGTCGTGGAAGCGCCGGGCCAGGTCGGCGGCGGGGACGGCGAGCAGCAGGGCGGCGGCGTCGGCGTCCCGCCTGATCCGGCCCGCCAGCCGCCACAGGGCCAGGTCCATCTCGGTGGTGACGTTGTGCGGCAGCCCGCGCAGCACGGTCGTCAGCTCTCCGGGCCGCGCCCGCCCGCCCAGGAGACGGGCGGCCAGGCCCAGCATGGCGAACCCGGCGATGGGGCCGGGCACGATGCGGGGAAGCAGGGGGACGGTCCGCGCGCTCAGCGTGCGCTCGACCCGGTCGAGCCGCTCAAGCGGGGTGGCGCTCTCCGGCAGCGGCGCCAGCTCGGCCCGCAGCCGTGACCTGAGGCGTTCGACCCGCCCCCGCGTGGCCTCGGGGCTCAGTACGGCCCGCACGACGTTGGAGGGGACGCGGAAGCGGCGTGCGATCCGCAGCACCCGCCGTAGCGCGGGCAGTACTGAGCGCCGGGTCACCCCGAAGCGGGGGTCGTCGAACAGGCCGCGCAACACCACCGCCGACCTGGCCTCCATCACGTCCAGCAGCCGAGGCACGACCGTACGGCCGGCCCGCCCGCGCATGACGCCGGTGACGTCGAGGAACAGCCGCCCGGCCGCCTCGGTCAGCTGCGGGGCCCCGGCGGTCACGTCGGCCACCGGGTTCCCCGCCAGCGCCGAGATCGAGGAGGAGATCAGCCGGAAGGCCGAGACGCCCATCGGGGTGAACGGCGCGTAGACGCCCTGCGCGACGCTGAAGGAGAAGTAGATCCGGGGGCCGCCCTCCGCCCGCGCCGCGGCGCTCTCGGGGACGGGGAAGAGGGTGGTGATCGGTCGCGACTGGGTCAGCCACAGCGCGCCGTCGGCGTCGATGGCCCATTCGGTGTCCTGCGGGCTCCCGTAGTGTTCCTCGACCCGTCCGCCCAGCGCGGCCAGCGCCCTGACCTGGTCGTCGGTGACGCAGGCCGACCCCGTGCCGTCCCCGAGCCCGACACGCTCGACGCCGCCCCCGGGCAGCGGCCGCACGGCCAGCAGCTTGTCGCCGGGGCGCCGCCCGGTGATCCGGCCGGTCACGATGTCCACCACGAAGTGGTCGGGGTTGACCGAGCCGGAGACCACGGCCTCGCCGAGTCCGGGACCGGCGTCGATCACCGCCTCGTGCCGCCTGCCGGTGACGGGGTTGGCGGTGAACATCACCCCGGCGACCTCGGAGGAGACCATCTCCTGGATCACGACGGCCAGCAGGACGGACCGGTGGTCGACGCCGTTGGCCGCCCGGTAGGCGACCGCCCTGTCGGTCCACAGCGAGGCCCAGCAGCGCCTGACCGCGTCGAGCACGGCCTCCTCGCCCACCACGTTGAGGTAGGTGTCCTGCTGCCCGGCGAAACTGGCGTGCGGCAGGTCCTCGGCGGTCGCGGAGGAGCGCACGGCGACCGGGCCCGCGGGACCGCCGGGGCCGCGCACGCCGTGCCGTACGGCCTCGGCGACCTCGGGGGGCACCGGGGCGGCGAGTACGAGGGCGCGGGCCCTGGCGGCCAGCTCGTTCAGGGCCGTGACGTCCCCGGCGGGGGTGGTGGCCAGCGCGTCGAGCACGTCGCCGAGGCCCGCCCGCTCGGTGGCCGCGCGGTAGGCCCGAGTGGTGAGGCAGACCCCGGGCGGGACGGGGAAACCGGCCCTGGTGAGCACGCCGAGGTTGACGGCCTTGCCGCCTGCCAGGGGGAGAGCCTCCGCCCCGATGTCGGAGAACGGCAGGATCAGCGGGCTGGCGGACATCGGCGAGCCTCCACAAGGCCACGGGCGGTGATCGGTGTCTTTCCTCCGCAAACGTAGGTCGGCACGACCAGAAAGTCAACAAGTGATGAAATAAAGGGGAACGCCGCCGGGGCGGATCACGTCAACCGATCGATGGCGGGGCGGTAATCCGATAAGAAGAGGAGCATGACCACCGAGCAGACGTACGTCATCGTTGGGGCGGGCCTCGCAGGCGCGAAGGCCGCCCAGTCCCTGCGGGAGGAGGGTTTCGACGGCAGGATCACCCTTGTCGGCGCCGAGTCCGAGCCGCCCTACGAACGTCCTCCGCTGTCGAAGGGCTACCTCCTGGGCAAGGAGGACAAGGCCAAGGTCTACGTCCACGACGAGGCCTGGTACCGCGAGCACTCCGTCGAACTGGTGTCCGGCAGCCAGGTGACCGACCTCGACCGGGGCGCGCGCAGGCTGGAGCTGGACGGCGGAGGGCAGATCGGCTACGACAAGCTGCTGCTCGCGACCGGCGCCTCCCCGCGCCGTCTCGACGTGCCCGGCGCCGGACTTGAGGGCCTGCACTACCTGCGTGACCTCGGAGACTCACAGCGGCTCCGCGACGCGATCAAGGGCGGTGGCCGGGTCGTCGTCGTCGGAGCGGGCTGGATCGGCCTTGAGACGGCGGCGGCGGCCCGCGGGTACGGCTGCGAGGTGACCGTCGTCGAGCCGCGCCCGGTGCCGCTGCAGGCCGCGCTCGGGCCGGAGATGGGCGGTTTCTTCGCCGACCTGCACCGGCGGCACGGGGTCGACCTGAGGCTCGGCCGCCAGGTGACCGGTGTCCTCGGCGACGGGCGTGTCAGGGCCGTCGCGACCGACGACGGGGCGGAGATCCCCGCCGACGTCGTGATCGTCGGCGTGGGCGTGCGGCCCAACGCCGAGCTGGCCGTACTGTCCGGTCTGTCCGTCGACAACGGCGTCCTGGTCGACGCCGCGCTGCGCACGGAGGACCCCGACGTCTACGCGGCCGGTGACGTGGCCAACGCCTTCAACCCCCTGTACGGCACCCGTGTCCGCGTCGAGCACTGGGCCAACGCGCTCAACGGCGGCCTCGCCGCGGGCAGGTCCATGCTGGGCCAGGAGGTCGTCTACGACAGGCCGCCCTACTTCTTCAGCGACCAGTACGACGTGGGCATGGAGTTCTCCGGCTGGTTCGAGCCGGGTGGTTACGACTCCGTCGTCGTCAGGGGCGAGCGGGAGGAGCAGGCCTTCTACGCCTTCTGGCTCAGCGGGGGCCGCGTCGTGGCGGGCATGCACGTCAACCTGTGGGACGACGGCATCGGCCCGGTGCAGAACCTCATCCGCTCGGGCGTCGCCGTGGACGCCGGGCGGCTCGCCGACCCCGGGGTCCCGCTCGCGGACCTGGCGAAGCCCTGATCCGCGCGTCCTTTCGCCGGGGGCCGCTTCCCGAGCCCCCGGCGGAAGGCGCGAGAAGGTTCAGGAACGGGCGGCCTCGCGGGCGCGGCGGGCCTCGCGGCGCTCGACGAAGCGGGAGGCGGAGACCTCCAGACGGGCGAGGAACTCGGCGAGCTCCTCACGGGCCTTCTCGCCCTCGCCGTCGAGGTCCTTCACGTCGAAGACGGCCCACTGCCGCAGCACCGGCATGAGGACGTCGTCAATGTGCAGGCGCAGGTCGTAGATCCCGGCGTTGGCGATGATCATCGCCTTGCGGCTGAAGCCCTCGATGCCGGTTCCCGGCATCTGGAAGGTGGTCACCACGTCGGTGACGGCGCGCATCGTCTGGCTCGGGGCCAGCTTGAAGGCGGCGTCGAGAAGGTTCCGGTAGAAGAGCATGTGCAGGTTCTCGTCGGCGGCGATCCTGGCCAGCAGCCGCTCGCAGTTCGGCTCGCCGGAGGCCCTGCCGGTGTTGCGGTGCGAGATGCGGGTGGCCAGCTCCTGGAAGGAGACGTAGGCCAGCGAGTGGAGCACCCCCTCGTAGGAGTTGGTGAACCCCTCCTCCATGTGGAACATGCGGGCGCGTTCGAGGGCGACCGGGTCGACCGCGCGGGTGACCGTCAGATAGTCGCGCAGGGCGACGCCGTGCCGGGCCTCCTCCGCGGTCCACCGGTGCACCCAGGTGCCCCAGGCGGCGTCGCGGCCGAATGCGGTGGCGATCTCGTAGTGGTAGCTGGGGAGGTTGTCCTCGGTCAGCAGGTTGACGATGAGGGAGACGCGCGCCTCTTCGGGCAGTTTCGAGTCGTTCTCGACCCAGGCCTCGCCGCCGAGCACGCCGTCGAAGTCCCTGCCCTCGGACCACGGGACGTATTCGTGGGGGAACCACTCCTTCGCCACCTTGTGATGCCGGTCCAGCTCCCCGGCGACGACGGGCTCAAGCTCAAGCAACAGCTCGGTCTGGCTGAACTCGCGCATTGCGGTCTTCTCCCTCACAGACTACGGAACCGTAACCTACGTTAGCGTAGGTACCCCGAGGGTGGGTACGCGAGATGTCTCACCTCTGCCGCCCAGACCGAGGGCGGCGAGGAGGACGACCAGGGCGTCGCTCAGCACCAGCAGGCGCTGGAGCAGACCGTAGTAGCCGGGACCCTCGATGAGGGAGGAGACCAGCGAGCCCGGGTGGGCGGCCAGGAAGGCGGCCAGGAGTACCACCGAGAGCACGCTGACGACCGAGAGCAGCGGGTTCCTGAACCTCCTGCCGAGCAGCCAGCCCGCGCAGGGCAGCGCGGTGAAGACCACGGCCGCCGACCAGCGGTGGATCTCCCCGCCCGCCGAGACGGCCCCGGAGGCGGTGTCCGTGGTGAAGGCCGCGGTCAGCAGCAGGCCGACGGCCCCGGCCAGGAACAGCACCCGGGCGGCGGCGCTGCGCGCCGGGTCCACCCGGGCCAGGCCGTAGGAGACCCAGACCGAGCCGACGGCGAGCGCGATCGTGCCGAGGACCATCGCCGGGGCACTGGCGCCCAGCAGCGCGTAGTCGCTGATCAACGTCGTCATCGGATCGACCTGGCCCGCGGCCACGTGCGCGTAGAGCGTCGCGGCGACGGCCAGCAGTGCCGCCGCGACCCCCGGCCAGCGCCACACGGCGCGCGTGCCCGCGTTCTCCTCGTTCACGCCTCCTCCGCTTTCCTTTCCCGTGCCGACGGCGCCCCTGCCCAGGGCGCCCGCGCTCACCGCGCCACCTCCTGATAGATCGCCTCGAACCTGGCCAGGGAGGCCTGGTGGTCGTGGGTCAGCGCGATCGAGCGGCTCACGGCGCCCATGGAGGCGCGTGCCTGCGGGCTGCGCAGCAGGTCGCCCAGGTGCTTGGCCAGCCCCCGCACGTCGCCGGGGGCGAACAGGTGGCCGTTCTCGCCGGGCCGTACGAGGTGGGGCAGGGCCATCGCGTCGGCGGCGACGACCGGCAGGCCCGTCGCCATGGCCTCAAGCGTCGCGATGCTCTGCAGCTCCGCGATGCTGGGCATCGCGAACACGTCCGCCGCGGCGTACACCTGCGGGATCGTCTCGTCCGGCACGAAACCGAGGAAGATCACCCGGTCGCCGACCCCGATCCGGTGCGCCAGCCGCTCCAGCGTCGCCCGCTGCCCGCCGGTGCCGACCAACGCGATCTGCGCGTCGGTCTCGTTGAGGACGTACGGCAGCGCGCGGACGAGGTCCTCAAGCCGCTTCTCCTCGTCCAGACGCCCCACGAACAGCACCGTGTCCCGGTCGGGCAGGTCGAAGGCCTTGCGCGCCCACGCCCTGGGCTCGGCGTGCGGGTGGAAGCGGGCGAGGTCGATGCCGCAGGAGACGGCCTCGACCGAGCGGGTGAAGCCCCGGCCGGTGAGCAGCCCGGCGGCGATCCTGGTCGGCGTGGTGACCCGGTCGACACGGGAGAAGATCCGGTTGAAGTCGCGCCAGGCCAGCCGGGCGACCTGCTCCCGCAGCGGCCCGGGGACGTGCGCGAACTGGAAGAGGTTGTCGGGCATGAAGTGGTTGGTCGCGACCACCGGGACGCCGCCGCGCCTGGCCGCCGAGATCGCGGCCCTGCCGACCACGAAGTGTCCCTGGACGTGGAGCACGTCGGGGGCGATGTGCCGTACCAGCCGGTCGAGCCTGGAGGGGAGGGAGACGCGCATGGTCGGGTGGACCACCAGCGGGGCGGAGCGCAGCCGGTGCACGGTCACCCCGTCGAGGGACTCGGTCCTGGCCGGGCCCTCGTCGGAGCAGCAGATCACGTGGACCTCGTTGTCCCGTCCGGCCAGGCCACAGGCCAGGCGGTGGGTGAAGTAGGAGGTGCCGTTGACGTCCGGCGGGTAGGTGTCGGTGGCGATCAGAACCCGTCTCGGCCTCTGGGGAAGGGGGGACGGGGCGAGGATCGGGGCGGCTGAGGTGACCATCGATACTCCTTCATCGATCTAATCGGACGTTGGGGGACAGTGGGGTCGTGCGGGCCAGTGCGACCGTGCCCGCGGCGGTGAGGCAGGCCGCGGCGAGCGCGGTCAGCGTGCTCACCGCTCCGGTCGGCAGCGGTTCGCCGAGCAGCAGGGCCCCGAAGACGACGGCGGTGAGCGGGTCCGCCACCTGGAGCGCGGCGAAGGCGACGCCGAAGTGGCCGACGGCGTAGGCGCGCTGCAGCAGGACCAGCGCGACCAGGCAGGGCAGCGGTACGGCGAGTACCAGCCAGAGGTTCCAGTCGCCGTAGACCAGGACCCTGGTGAGGGTGGCGGTCGCTCCGTAGAGCACGCCCGCGGCCATGGCGAGCAGCCCGGCCCGTCCCGCCGGCGGAGTCCGCAGGGAGGCCGCCCACAGGGCCAGGGCGGTGATGGCCGCCCCCGCGAGCAGGGCCACCACCCCCATCGTGCTCAGGTGGGGGTCTCCGGTGCCCTGGGGCACGACCAGCACCAGGCCGCCGAGCCCGACGGCGATCACCGCGGCGGCGGACAGTTCGCGGGACGTGGGCCTGCGACCGCCGAGGGCGGCGGCGCAGGGCAGGGCGAACAGCAGGCTGGCCACGCCCATCGGCTGGACGACGGTGAGCGGGCCGTACCTCAGGGCGAGGACGTGCAGGCCGGTTCCGATCCCGATGGACAGCCCGCCGAGCAGCCATCGCGGGCGCCGGAACAGACGGCCGATCGTGGGCCGTTCCGCACCGGCCGCCTCGTGCTGCTGCAACGCGGCTCCGAGCGCGAAGAACAGCGATCCCAGCAACGCCAGGCCGACGGCCAACACGGTCATGCGCACTCCTTCCACTGCAGATGAAGACATGGCGAGATGGCCGAGACACCTCAAGGAGGCGACCGGTTGGGGTCTTCCGGTGAACCAGTGGCAGCGTCTCGCGGCACGGACCCCGGAACCATCGGGGTTCTCCCTGACTCCCCGGGGAATTCCCCGGGGTCGGGCTCGGGGGCGTCAGGGCCTCGTGGCCGGGGCGACGGGCCTTCTCCGAGGTGACGGAGTTCCCTCCCCGCCGGCGCGGGGGAAAGGAGGTAGGGGTCAGTCGCGGACCCCGGCCGCGGTCCGCTCGCGCCGCTCGGCCGTACGGCGCCGCCGGGTGAAGCGGACCACCTCGACCACCGCCGTGATCGACAGGGCGATGCCGAGGCCGAGCAGCAGCCCCTTGATCGGGTCGTTCTCGAAGGCGGCGCCGCCCACGAAGCCGATCAGCCCCGAGTAGATCGCCCAGGACACGGCGGCCAGGGCGTCGAAGAGGGCGAAGGAACGCCGGGGGTAGGCGACGGCGCCCATGGTGAGGGTGCACGCGGTCCGGCCCGCGGGGATGTAACGGGCCACGACCAGGACCAGCCCGCCGCGCTCGGCCAGGGCCCGTTCCGCCCAGGCGATCGCCTTACCGCTGCGCTTTCCGCCCCTCAGACGGCTGTTGGTCGTGCGTCCGATGGCGTACGAGATGTGGTCGCCCGCGAACGCTCCGAGCGCCGCGACCACGATCACCAGCCACAGGCTGGGCGCGCCGGTCGAGGCGGCGAAGACACCGGCCGTGATGACGGCCGTCTCCGCGGGGACCACGGGAAAGAAGCCGTCGAGCATGGCCAGCGCGAACAGCGCCAGATAGATCCACGGCGAGGACATCGCCTGGTGGACGGCGTCGAGGATGGCCTGTGTCACAGCCGCACTCCTGTAGGTATCGGGAACCGCACACAGCACGGTGCCGGGCGGCCCGCATGTCGGGCATCAGGGGGAGTCCCCGAGCTTTCGGGGAGCGCCCCCTGAGGGCCCCTCAGGGGCGCGTCATCTCGACCCTAGGAAGCAGAAGGCGGTCGGCACATCCCGCGTTCGGTCGTGGTGACCCCCTACTTTCGTCATGTGCCCTCCTGTTCCGGCAGGAGATCCCGCGGCGGCGGGGGTCAGTTCATCAGCCAGACGGCCAGGTTCAGCGCGCCCGCGTAGGTGACCCACAGCGCGTACGGCACCAGCAGCCAGGCGGCGGGGCGGCTGATCGGCCGGAACATGACGACGGTGGCCACGATCGTTCCCCAGAGCACCACGATCTCGGCGAAGGCGACGCCGTACAGGTGGGCGCCGAAGAACAGCGGGGTCCAGAGCGCGTTGAGGACGAGCTGGACGGCGTAGACACCGAGCGCGGGGGTCAGGCCGCGCGCCGACCAGGCCAGCCAGCCCGACAGCGCGATCATGATGTAGAGCACCGTCCACGCGGGACCGAACAGCCACCGCGGCGGTGCCCACGCGGGGCGGTCGAGCATGAGGTACTCCCCGCCCGCGTCTCCCGCCGCCAGCGCCCCGGCCGTGGCGACCAGGGCGAGGGCGAGGATGAAAATGGGCAGCACGAGCCAGCGTTTCGGATTTTCCGCGATGTCCATGAGGTCCTCCCTGCCCCTGTCTTCGTGGCTCAGACGAGGACGGTTTCCCCGGCGGGGAGGGAAACGCTCAGGCGGGGGCCGGGTCGTGGTGCAGGCGGCGCAGGACGCGACGGAAGGCGTAGACGGAGACGGCCGCGGCGAGACCGCTGATCAGCGCGACGACGCCGGTGCGGACCAGCAGGTAGGTGCCGATCGACTCGTGCAGCAGGAGCCAGATGCTCACCGAGGAGTTGGCCAGCAGCACGAAGGCCCACAGCAGGGTGATCCGGGCGAAGAACCGCCGAACCCGCTCGTGCCTGAGCACCGCGGAGGGCAGGTGGATGTAGTCGAGGGTGAGCTTCTGCGCCAGGGGCCGGTTCAGCCGCACCGAGGCGAGGAAGGCCATGCTGATGCAGATGGTGCCCAGTTCCGGCTGGAGGAAGTAGACCACCGCGCTTCCGCTCCACAGCCCGAGCAGCGCCCGCACGGTGATGGCGATGGCGGCCAGCACCATCGTCCCCGGCACCCTGACCCGCCGTACCAGGCGCCAGCCGACCCCCGCGTAGACCCAGCTCACCGCCGCGATCAGGGCCCCGTTGAGCCCGAGCACGGCCAGAGCGGCGTAGAAGACGGCCAGGGGGGCGACCACCCCTTCGAGGAGCTTGGGCACGGCCTGCCGGACCAGGGCGGTGAGGCGGGGCAGGACGACGGGCGGATGGCTCATGACGCTCCCCAGGGGATGGCCGCCGGACGTCTCGGGTCGGGGGACGGCGGAGACTCCCGTGCCGGACGGCGATTCACCGTATCCGAGCCGGGTGAGTGCCCGAGCCGTCCCGCCGGGGCCGGGAGACGTCAGCCCATGGAGGCCGTGGCCAGCTTCGCGCCGAAGCCGAGGAAGAGCGCGCCGACCCCGGTGGTCAGCCCTGCGGCCAGCTTGCGGCGCGTCCTGAACTGGGCGGCGAGGAACGTTCCACCGAAGATCAGCAGAGACAGGTAGAGCATGCTGAACACCTGGCAGATGACGCCCAGGATCAGGAACGACAGCGCGGGCATGCCGTAGGCCGGGTCGACGAACTGGATGAAGAAGGAGATGAAGAACAGGATCGCCTTCGGGTTCATCAGGCTGATCACGAGAGCCTTGCGCAGGGGGTTCTCCCCGCCGCGCCGGGACGCGGTCCGCGTCGTCCCTCCGGCGGCCTGTACGGCCTGGGCGTCCTGTGACGTCCGCCAGGAGCGCCAGGCGCCGCGCAGCATCTGGAAGCCGATCCACGCCAGGTAGGCCGCGCCGGCGTACTTGACGACGTTGAAGAGGATCGGTGTCGACTTCAGCAGTGAGGCGACCCCGGCGGAGGCGAGCACCATCAGGACGCTGTCGCCGATGAACACCCCGGCGGCCGCGCGGTATCCCTGGCGTACGCCGCGCTGCGCGGCGGTGGTGAGCACGTAGAGCGAGTTCGGGCCGGGCAACAGGATGATGAAGAAGGCACCGAGGACATAAGTCCATATGTCGGTTATGCCGAAGAACATGGTCGTGCTCCAGGGGGACGTTACGTGACCCGTCACACGCTACCGTCACGCTTCGTGCCGCTTTACCTTTAATCCCTATCGAATTACCATGGAAATGACTCGGGGGTGACGTCGGACGACGAGTGAGGTCGTGAGATGAGCGAGACCGATCCCCCTGCGGAGACCCCCACGGGAACCCCGGTGGAGAGCGAGGGCCGCACGGCGGTCAACGAGGACTGGGCGGCCACGATCGTGGGCCTGGTGCTGCTGGCACTGGTCCTCGTCGGTGTGATCCCCGTAGGGCTGGTGCCCTGATGAGCATCGAGGAGACGAACGTCGTGTCCCGGCGTCAGGGCGGCGCCGGATGGGCGCTGTCGGGCGTCCTGGTCGTGCTGCTGCTTGCCGCGGCGACCCGCTATCTGGACCAGAACGTCCCCGAACTGCTCAAGGGGACCCCGCTCGGGAGCATCGCGGCCACCGTCGAGTACCCGGTCTACGCGATCGTCATCGGGCTGGTCGGCAACGCCGTGCTCACCCTGGCCGGGGTGCGAGAGCGCCTGTCCGGCGGCTTCAGGACCGAGTTCTTCATCAAGACCGGCCTGGTCCTGCTGGGCGCCTCGATCAACCTCAGGGTGATCGTCACGGCCGCCGGTCCCGCGATCGTCCAGGCGATCGTGCTGATCACCTCGGTGTTCCTGTTCACCTGGTGGCTCGGCGGCAAACTGGGTCTTGAGGAACGGCTGCGCGCGCTGCTGTCGGCCGCGGTCTCGATCTGCGGGGTGAGCGCGGCCATCGCCGCGGCGGGCGCCGTACAGGCCAGGCGTGAACAGCTGGCCTACAGCGCGAGCCTGGTGATCGCCTTCGCGCTGCCCTCGATCTTCGTCCTGCCCTGGCTCGCGGGCGTGTTCGGGCTCAGCGACGAGGTCGCCGGGGCGTGGATCGGCGGCAACATCGACACCACCGCGGCGGTGACGGCGGCGGGCGCGATCGTCGGCGACAACGCGCTGGCGGTCGCCAGCATCGTCAAGGTCACCCAGAACGCGCTGATCGGCGTCGTGACCATCGGGCTGACCGCCTATTTCGCCTTCCGGGTCGAGCGGCGCCCCGGCACGCGCGGGCCGGGTCTCGGCGAGTTCTGGCGGCGCTTCCCGAAGTTCGTGCTCGGCTTCGTCGCCGCCTCGGTGATCGCCACCTGGTGGCAGGGCACGGTCGCCGTCACGCAGGCCAAGGCGGTCATCGGGGAGGTGAACGACCTGCGGGTCTGGTTCCTGATCCTGGCCTTCGTCAGCATCGGCCTGGAGTTCAGGGTCGCCTCGCTGCGGGAGGCTGGCTGGCGTCCGGTCGGGGTCTTCGCCGCCGCGACCCTGGTCAACGTGGTCGTCGCCCTCGGGCTTGCGCTGGCGCTGTTCGGCGGGTTCAGCGCCTCCTGAGATCGGAGTCCGGTACGGCGGGCCGTCGCGACGGCCCGCCGTTCGTCCTGTCGTGACCTTCCGGCCCGGTCCACGGCTCGGCGGTCCGCCTCCGTGTCACACGGCGTCGCCGGCATGCTCGTCTCCGGACCGCCGGGCGGGGGAGGAGGCGGTTGTTCCCGGGAACCGGCGTCTCAGCCGCGGTCGGCCAGGGGCTGGACCCGGTGCGGGACGACCGTGGACAACGTGATCACCGTGCTGCTGCGCCGTACCCCGGGGATCGTGAGGGTCTCGTCGATGACCTCCTGGATGTGCTCGTGGTCGCGGCCCGCGATCCGGCACCAGACGTCACCGGGGCCGGTGACGATGTGGGCCTCCAGGACCTCGGGGATCGCGGTGAGAGCGGCGGAGATCTCGGCCCTGGAGACCTGCTCGACCTCCAGAGTGGTGAAGGCCTGCACCGGGTACCCCAGCGCGCGGGGGGAGAGGTTGGGGCCGAAGTCGGTGATCACCCCGTCGGTGACCATCCGGTCGAGGCGGGCCTGGACGGTGCCCCTGGCGACGCCGAGGAGACGGGAGATCTCCAGCAGCCCGGTCCTCGGGCGTTCCCTGATCAGGTGGAGCACCTTGCGGTCGAGCTCGTCCAGGCCGTTCCGCCGTGCTGCCAATCTGTCCACCTCCGAAGTGCGCGCCGTGCCCTTCACTGACGATCTGGCAGTGAAACGGCGGGTGTGTTGCCCAGTCTGGGACTGCCAATCACACTACGCCTGCATATATGGCATATACGGCAAAGATGGAGGAGAAATGGCACGCGAGCATTCCCACCCTTTCATTCCTTACCGGCCCACGCGGTACCCCGAGGCCGAGATGGTGGAACGGGGCCGCAGGTTCTACGAGCACATGGACCGGCGCAGGAGCGTGCGCTTCTTCAGTGACGAGCCCGTGCCCCGCGAGTGCGTGGAGCTGGCGATCAGGGCCGCCAACACCGCGCCGTCCGGAGCACACCAGCAGCCCTGGAAGTTCATCGTCGTCGGCGACCCGGAGACCAGGAAGCGGATCAGGGAGGCCGCCGAGACCGAGGAGCGGCAGAACTACGAGGGTGGCCGGCTGACCGCCGAGTGGCGCGAGGCCCTGGCCCACCTGGAGACCACCTCGGACAAGGGCTACCTGGAGACGGTGCCGTGGCTGGTGGTCTGCTTCGCGGAGAAGTACGGCGTCCGCCCCGACGGCACCCGGGTCAAGCACTACTACGTCAACGAGAGCGTCGGCATCGCGTGCGGGTTCTTCATCGCCGCGCTGCACGAGATGGGTCTGTCGACGCTCACCCACACCCCGAACCCGATGGCGTTCCTGACCGATATCTGCGGGCGTCCCGGCAGCGAACGACCTTACATTCTGTTCCCGGTCGGTTACGCGGCCCACGACGCGGAGGTTCCCGATCTCACCCGTAAACCGCTGTCACAGGTGCTCGGCGAGGAGTGAACGGCGCGCGGAGGCGGAAAGGAGGGCGGATTTTGGAACGTGCCTAGCTGGATCGTTGAATCCTTGAGCTTTTGGGCCTTGTGGCAAATCTCTGTCAAGGCTACGATCGCGACAACTCTTAGGAAACTTTCCTAAAAGAAATGAGGAGACGAGACGACGATGGTGCGCCCCCCACCGCCTTGATCGATCGCGAGCTGCGAGAACGCCAAGACGGCAGTCATCACCATGTGAAGGTCCGGCCGTTCGGACGACTCCACCCCCCAGGTTCCCCTGTCAAGGGAGCGATCATGTGGCGTACCCTTCCCTTACTCGTCCTGACTGAGGTTGCAAGCTCCCCACACGGGGTGTTCGCGCCAGGTGGCACCACCACCGCCACCCTCGTCCGGCCTTGTGGCCGGTGGTCGGGGCCACGGGGCGGGCACACGCCCAAGGATGTCACCATCGCGGTTCCCGCGCACCGGCAAACCCGGCGCGAGAACACGCCGCCCACCGGTCACGGGCGGCATCTCGGCTCCATCATCGCCTTGACCAGCGTTTCGACCAGCGTGAGCCGTAACGACGCGGCCACGCGGAACACCCCGGGCGATCCGCGCGTGTCCGCACGGGCCGAACACACCGTCGGCCGGACTCCGCGGGTCGGCGTACAGCCGGTCATCACCGGTGAACACCAGAAGACCGGGCACGCGACCGGTACGGCGAACCAAGAGACGACCAGCGACGGCGCCTCTTCGTTCGGCGTGCCGGGCGACGGCCTGCGCTGAACCACGGCGTGGACCCGGCCTTCCTGCGGCCCCGGGACCGCGCCCTACCCGCCGTACGGCTTGCGCTCCGCCTCCTCGCCGCCTGCAGAGGAGCACCCCCCAAAAAGGAGCGCGAGCCGTACGGCCACCCCCCCACCGAATGCATGAGGTTAACGTGAGATTTCGCGTCATAGCCGGATCGCTCGTCGCCGCGGCGGCCCTCGCCGCGGCGGCGACGGCGGTCGCACTCCCAGCACAGGCCGCCTCGGCCACCGCGACCTTCGTCAAGGTCGGTGACTGGGGGTCGGGCTTCGAAGGCAAGTACACGATCAAGAACGACAGCGGCACCGCCATGAGCAGCTGGAAGGTCGAGTTCGACCTGCCCGCCGGTGTCAGCGTCGGCTCGTTCTGGGACGCCACGCTGACCAAGAACGGCCAGCACATCACCTTCAGCAACGTCGGCTGGAACGGCAGCGTCCCCAGCGGCAGCAGCGTGAGCTTCGGCTTCCTGGGCACTCCGGGTGGCGCCAACTCCGTGCCGCTGAACTGCAAGCTCAACGGCGCCGACTGTGGTGGCGGCAGCACCGAGACCGCCCCGGGCAAGCCGGGCGCGCTGACCGCGACGGGTGGCCGGAACGGCATCGCCCTGTCGTGGAGCGCCGCGAGCGGCACGGTGACCGGCTACAAGGTGTACGAGGGCACGACCCTGCGGGCCACCGTGACCGGCACCTCGGCGACGATCTCCGGTCTGGGCGACTGCGAGTCGCACACCTACACCGTCGCGGCCTACAACGCGGTCGGCGAGGGTCCGAAGAGCGACCCGGCCAGCGCCACCACGAACAACTGCGGCCCCGGAGTCCCCCAGAAGACGGGCGGGCTCACCGCGACCGGCGGCGCCAACAGCGTCGCGCTTTCGTGGAACGACGTCACCGGCCCGATCTCGGGATACAAGGTGTACGAGGGCACGACGCTGAAGGCGACCGTGACCGGCACCTCGGCGACGATCTCCGGTCTGGGCGACTGCGAGCCGCACACCTACACCGTCGCGGCCTACAACCCGGCAGGCGAGGGACCGAAGAGCGACCCGGCCTCCGCCACCACGACCGGCTGCACCACCACCCCGCTGCCCAAGCACTTCCTCACCGGCTACTGGCACAACTTCGACAACCCCGCGGTCGAGCTGAAGCTCGCCTCGGTGCCGAAGGAGTACGACCTGATCGCCGTCTCCTTCGGCGAGGCCAGCTCCACCGCGGGCGAGGTCGTCTTCGGCGTCGACCCGGGCCTGTCGGCCTCCCTGGGCGGCTACACCGACGCCCAGTTCAAGGCCGACGTGCAGACCGTGCACTCGCGCGGCCAGAAGGTCATCCTCTCGGTCGGCGGTGAGAAGGGCCGCGTTCAGGTCTCCAGCTCGGCCGCGGCGACCAGGTTCGCCGACAGCGTCTACGCCCTGATGCAGAACTACGGCTTCGACGGCGTCGACATCGACCTGGAGAACGGCCTCAACGCCACCTACATGGGCCAGGCCCTGCGGTCGCTGCGCGCCAAGGCCGGCTCCGGCCTGATCATCACGATGGCGCCGCAGACGATCGACATGCAGTCGCCGGGCGCCGAGTACTTCAAGCTCGCGCTGAACATCAAGGACATCCTCACCGTTGTCCACACGCAGTACTACAACTCGGGCTCCATGCTCGGCTGCGACAAGATGGCGGCCTACTCGCAGGGCACGGTCAACTTCATGACCGCCCTGGCCTGCATCCAGCTTGAGAACGGTCTGCGCCCCGACCAGGTCGCGCTCGGCCTGCCCGCGGGCCCCGGCGCCGCAGGCGGCGGCATCGTCGCGCCCTCCATGGTGAACCAGGCGCTGACCTGCCTGGCCACCAAGACCAACTGCGGCTCCTTCGTTCCCCCGAACGCCTACCCCGGCATCAGGGGCGCGATGACCTGGTCGATCAACTGGGACGCCAGCAACAACTGGAACTTCTCCAAGACCGTCAAGCCGCACCTCGCCACTCTTCCCTAGGGAAACACCTCCCAGGGCACACAGCCGGTACGGCCCGCGTCTTCCGCCCCCGGGGCGCGGGCCCTACCTAGGTCACGACGAAGTGACACCCCCCAGGTAAGACCGCACTTCTCGCACCTCTTCCCCATGGAGGGAACATGCGTCCTCTTCGTATTCTCGTGGCGGCGGCCATCGCCGCCTCGGGTGTACTGCTCGCCTCATCCCCGGCCAGCGCGGCCGGGGTGACGGCGACCTTCACCAAGACCTCAAGCTGGGGCTCGGCCTTCGAAGGCAAGTACACGATCAAGAACGACAGCGGCGCCGCCCTGAGCAGCTGGAAGGTCGAGTTCGACCTGCCCGCGGGCGGCAACGTCAGCTCCGCCTGGGACGCCAGCCTGACCAAGAGCGGCACCCACTTCACGCTCAGCAACGTCGGCTGGAACGGCAGCCTCCCGTCCGGGAGCAGCGTGAGCTTCGGCTTCATCGCCTCCCCCGGTGACGCGACCCCGACCGGTTGTAAGGTCAACGGCGCCGACTGTGGCGGTGGCACCTCGGAGACCGCCCCCGGCAAGCCCGGCGCGGTGACGGCCACCGGCGGTTCCAAGAGCGTGTCCCTGTCGTGGGGCACGGCGTCCGGCACGGTGACCGGCTACCGCGTCTACGAGGGCTCCACGGTGAAGGCGACCGTGACCGGCACCTCGGCGACGATCTCCGGTCTGGGCGACTGCGAGGCGCACACCTACACCGTCGCGGCCTACAACGGCGCGGGCGAGGGTGCCAAGACCGACCCGGCCAGCGCGACCACCACCGGCTGCTCCACCGGCACCCCCGGTGCCCCGGCCAACGTGACCGTGAGCGGCACCACCGACACCTCCATCTCGCTGTCGTGGGGCGCCTCCTCGGGTACGGTGACCGGCTACCGCGTCTACGAGGGCTCCACGGTGAAGGCGACCGTGACCGGCACCTCGGCGACGGTCTCCAACCTGGGCACCTGTGAGCCGCACACCTACACGGTCAAGGCCTACAACTCTCAGGGCGAGTCGGCCGCCAGCGCCGCCGTCACCGGCACCACCACGGGCTGCACCAACCCGAACCCGGCCAAGATGCCCGGCGCGCCGTACCTCTACATGGGCTGGGGCAACCCGCCCAGCGTCACCACCGTCATGAACGCCACCGGCATCAAGTCCTTCACGATGGCCTTCATCCTCGCCCAGAACGGTTGCAACCCGGCCTGGGACGGGCAGCGTCCGCTGACCGGTGGCACCGACCAGGCCGCGATCAACGCGGTCAAGGCCGCGGGCGGCAACGTCCAGATCTCCTTCGGCGGCTGGAGCGGTAACAAGCTCGGCCCGAACTGCTCGACCCCGCAGGCCTTCGCCGGCGCCGTGCAGAAGGTCATCGACGCGGTCGGCCCGGCCGTGGTCGACTTCGACATCGAGAACACCGACGAGTTCGAGAACTACACCGTCCAGGACCGCATCCTCAACGGTCTCAAGATCGTCAAGGCCGCCAACCCGAACGTCAAGATCGTCGTGACCTTCGGCACCGCGACCACCGGCCCGACCAGCCACGGCGTCCGCCTGATCAACCAGGCCAAGGCGCTGGCCGTGCCGATCGACAACTACACGATCATGCCGTTCGACTTCAACGGCGGCGCGAACATGTACCAGAGCACGGTCAACGCGGCCGAGGGCCTGAAGAACGCGCTGAAGTCCGCCAACGGCTGGACCGACGCGCAGGCCTACGCCCACATGGGCATCTCCGGCATGAACGGTCTGTCCGACCAGCAGGAGGTGACCAGCCCGGCGACCTGGCAGCAGATCACCGACTACGCCAAGTCCAAGGGTCTGACCCGCCTGGCCTTCTGGTCGACCAACCGTGACCGCCCCTGCCCCGGCGGCGGCGTCCAGGAGACCTGCAGCGGCGTCGCGCAGGCCGACTGGGAGTTCACCAAGATCACCGCCGGCTTCTAGCCGGTACGGCCCGCGGCCCCGTGCACCGGGCCGCGGGCCGTACCTCCATGACACCCCATGACACCCCCCACACCCCCCAGAAGTCCCATGAGGCAGGTCATGAACCAACGATCAACACGAGTGCGGCTGTCGACGCTCGCCGTCGCCGCGGCGCTCGCCTGCGGAGCGACACTGCTTGTCAACGCGCCCGCCCAGGCGGACACCGCGACCTTCACCAAGGCATCGGAGTGGTCGGGCGGTTACACCGGCCAGATCACCGTGAAGAACACCGGTACCACCACGCTCAACGGTTGGACGGTGGTCCTGGACCTGCCCTCGGGCACCGGGGTCGGCTCCTACTGGGACTCGCTCATGACGCAGTCCGGGAGCAAGTACACCTTCAAGAACCGTGACTACAACGGCACGCTCGCGCCCGGCGCGACCGCCACCTTCGGCTGGGTCTCCACCGGCACCGGCTCGCCGACCGGCTGCACGCTCAACGGCAACCCCTGCGACGGCGGTTCCACCCCCACGCCGACGCCGACCGTCACGCCCACTGTGACCCCCACTGTGACCCCCACGGTGACCCCCACCGTGACCCCGACGGTCACCCCCACCGTGACCCCGACGGTCCAGCCGGGCGGGAACCTGTGGATGGCCCCCTACGTCGACATGGGCGCCTGGCCGACGCCGGTCCTGTCCGACATGGTGACGGCCTCCGGGGTCAAGAACTACACCCTCGCCTTCATCGGCGCCGGGACCTGCAAGGCCACCTGGTTCGGCGCCTTCGACCCGCGCTCCGGGTGGGCCAAGGACCAGATCGACGCCATCAGGGCGGCCGGCGGTGACGTGAAGATCTCCTTCGGCGGCGCCAGCGGCGTCGAGCTCGCCCAGGCCTGCACCGACGTCACCGCGCTCTACAACGAGTACAAGATGGTCGTCGACACCTACGGCCTGAAGTACATCGACCTGGACATCGAGGGCGCGGCCACCCAGGACACCGCCTCCGTCAACCGCAGGTCGCAGGCGCTGGCCAAGCTCCAGCAGACCTACCCCAACCTCAAGATCTCGCTGACCCTGCCGGTGCTTCCCGAGGGTCTCGTCGAGAGCGGCATCAACGTGGTCAAGTCGGCCAGGGACGCCGGGGTCAACCTCGACCTGGTCAACGTCATGGCCATGGACTACTACCGTGACGCCGACTACGGCGACGCGGCCATCCAGGCGGCCAACAGCACGTTCAACCAGCTCAAGACCCTCTACCCGGCCAAGAACGACGCTCAGCTGTGGAGGATGCTCGGCGTCACCCCGATGCTCGGCAAGAACGACGACGGCCGGGTCTTCGACCAGGCCGACGCCCGCCAGCTCGTCGCCTTCGCCAAGTCCAAGCACCTGGGGATGCTCTCGTACTGGGAGGGCACGCGGGACCGCAACGCCTGCAACGGCCCCCTGTACAAGTGCACCAACATCCCCCAGACGCCCTACGAGTTCGCCAAGATCTTCGTCGGGTACAACGGATGAACCTCAGGAAGCTCGCCGCGGTGGCCGTGCTGGCGGTGGGGGGCACGATGCTCGCCGCCACGCCGGCCCACGCCGCCAACATCGCCACCAACCCCGGCTTCGAGAACGGCCTGACCGGCTGGACCTGCTCGGGAACCTCGGGGGCCACGGCGGTCTCCTCGCCGGTGCACGGCGGGTCCAAGGCCCTGCAGGCCACGCCGCAGGGATCGGACACCGCGCGCTGCCAGCAGACGGTCAGCGTCAAGCCGTCCTCGTCCTACTCGCTGTCGGGCTGGGTGCGCGGCGGCTACGTGTTCCTCGGCGTGACCGGCACCGGCACGACCGACCAGAACACCTGGACGTCCTCACCGTCGGCCTACTCTCAGCTGACCCGGACCTTCACCACCGGCGCGTCCACCAAGTCCGTGACGATCTACGTCAACAGCTGGTACGGCCAGGGCGCCTACCAGGCCGACGACATCGTCCTGGACGGCCCGCCCGGTGACGACACCCCGCCCCCGGACACGGTCCCGCCGACCGTCCCCGGCAACCTGGCCGTCGGCGGCGCCACCAACAGCACGCTCAGCCTGAGCTGGTCGGCCTCGACCGACAACTCCGGCAAGGTCGACCGTTACGAGGTGTCGCGGGACAACGGGGCCCCGGTCAGCGTCGGCGCGAACCTGAGCCACACCGCGACCGGCCTGACCGCCAGCACCACCTACGGGTTCCGGGTCCGCGCCTGCGACGGCTCTGACAACTGCTCCGCCTACACCTCCGTGGTGAACGGCACCACCACCGGCGGCCCCGACACCACCCCGCCGACCGTGCCGACCGGCCTGACCGTGAGCGGTCCCACGGCCAACTCGCTGAACCTGGCGTGGTCGGCCTCGACCGACGACTCGGGCAAGGTCGACCGTTACGAGGTGTCGCGGGACAACGGGGCCCCGGTCAGCGCGGGGGCGAACCTGAGCCACACCGCGACCGGCCTGAACCCCGACACCACCTACGGCTTCCGGGTCAGGGCGTGCGACGGATCGAACAACTGCTCCGCGTACAGCCCCTCGGTCAGCGGCAAGACCAGCGACGACACCGTCCCTCCGACCGGTGAGATCCGCTACGCGCCCTACATCGACATCACGATGCCGACGCCGTCCCTGGTCAGCGCGTCCAACGCCACCGGGGTGAAGAACTACACCCTGGCCTTCGCCCTCGGCGACAGCACCGGTTGCAACCCCGCCTGGGGCGGCACCATCCCCATCGACGAGCCGCGCATCATCAACGACGTCAAGGCTCTTCAGGCGAAGGGCGGCCAGGTCATCGTGGCCACCGGTGGCGCCCAGGGTCCCTACCTTGAGCACACCTGCGGCACCTCCGCCGCGCTGCTCACCGCCTACAAGAAGGTGCTCGACACCGTCGGCACCAACCACCTCGACGTCGACGTCGAGGCCTCCATCGACGTCAACAAGGTCAACACCGCGCTGAAGCAGCTCCAGACCGAGCGCGGCACCGTGATCAGCTACACGCTGCGCATCCAGGGCGCGGACTACGGTCTCGACCCGTTCTCCGTGTCGATCCTGCAGGACGCCGCGGCCAAGGGCCTCAACCTCATCGTCAACCCGATGCTGATGGACTTCGGCTACAGCGGCAACTGGGGCGCCGCGCTGATCAGCGCCGCCCAGGCGACCCTCAACCAGATGAAGGGCGTCTGGCCCGCCAAGACCGACGCGCAGCTCAAGAAGATGCTCGGCCTCACCCCGATGATCGGCAAGAACGACACCGGGTCGACCACCACCCAGGCGGACGCGCGCTCGCTGCTCAACTGGGCCAACAGCAACCACGTGGCCTACATCGGCTTCTGGTCGGCCGGCCGCGACAACGGCGGCTGCCCCAACGGCCAGGTCTCGCCCACCTGCAGCGGCATCTCCCAGTCGCCGTGGGAATTCACCAACATCTTCAAGGGATTCACCGGATGAACCTCAGGAAACTCGCGGCGGCCGCCGTACTGGCGTTGAGCGGGACGATGCTCGCCGCCACGCCCGCCTACGCCGCCAACCTCGCTGGCAACCCCGGTTTCGAAGACGGCCTGACCGGCTGGACCTGCCCGGGGACCACCTCGGGGGCCACGACGGTCTCCTCGCCGGTGCACGGCGGGTCCAAGGCCCTGCAGGCCACGCCCGTCGGCAACGACACCGCGCGCTGCCAGCAGACGGTCAGCGTCAAGCCCTCCTCGACGTACACGCTGTCGGGCTGGGTGCGCGGCGGCTACGTGTTCCTCGGAGTGACCGGCACCGGCACGACCGACCAGAGCACCTGGACGTCCTCGCCGGCGGCCTACTCCCAGCTGACCCGGACCTTCACCACCGGCGCCTCGACCAACTCGGTGACGATCTACGTCAACAGCTGGTACGGCCAGGGCGCTTACCAGGCCGACGACATCGTCCTGGACGGCCCGCCCCCGCACGGGATCCCGGCGCGGCCCATCATCCAGAAGGTCACCAACACCCCCAGCAGCGCCACACTGGACTGGACCGACTCCGAGTGGGCGACGAGCTACAACGTCTACCGCGACGGCGTCAAGGCCGTCACGACCACGACCAGCAACTACACCGACGTGGGCCAGCCGGCCGGCCCCCACGTCTATGAGGTGACCGCCGTCAACGCGGCCGGTGAGTCGGGCAAGTCCGACCCGGTCACGGTGATCTTCGGCAACGACACCCCGCAGGTGCCCGCCGCCCCCACCGGCCTGACCGGCACGGGCAGCGTGACCACCGCCACGCTGAAGTGGAACGCCTCCGAGGGCGCCACGAGCTACAACGTCTACCGAGACAACGCCAAGGTCGGCTCGGCCACGACGACCACCTACGCGGAGAGCCCCCAGCCCGGCAGCCACGACTACCAGGTGACCGCGGTCAACTCGGTAGGCGAGTCGGCCAGGTCCGCCACGGTCTCGGTCACGGTCGGCAACGACACCCCGCCGCCGCCCGGAACCCCGACCGGCCTGGCCGCCACGGTCAACGGCGGCACCGTGACGCTGAGCTGGAACCCGGGCTCGGGCAGCGTGACCGGATACAACGTCTACCGGGGCAACACCAAGGTCGGCACGACGACGACCCGGAGCTTCAGCGAGACCCTTCCGGCCGGCACCTACGCCTACCGGGTCAGCGCCTTCAACCCCGTCGGTGAGTCGAGCAAGTCCGGCGAGGTCTCGGTCACCGTCGGCGACAGCCCGCCGCCCAGGAACAAGGTGCTGGTCGGCTACCTGCACGCCTCCTTCGCCAACGGCTCCGGCTACGTGCGGATGGCGGACGTGCCCAAGGAGTGGAACTTCATCAACCTCTCCTTCGGCGAGCCGACCTCGGTGACCTCCGGTGACATCCGCTTCGTGCGCTGCCCGGTCGCCGAGTGCCCCAGCGTGGAGTCCGACGCCGACTTCATCGCGGCGATCAAGGCCAAGCAGGCCCAGGGCAAGAAGGTGCTGATCTCGATCGGCGGCCAGAACGGCCAGGTCCAGCTCACCACGACGGCCGCGCGTGACAAGTTCGTCGAGTCGGTCAGCGCCATCATCGACAAGTACGGCCTTGACGGCCTCGACGTCGACTTCGAGGGTCACTCGCTCTACCTCAACGCCGGTGACACCAACCTCGCGTCCCCGACCACCCCGGTCGTCGTCAACCTGATCTCCGCGCTGAAGACCCTCAAGGCCAAGTACGGCGCCAACTTCGTGCTGACCATGGCCCCGGAGACGTTCTTCGTCCAGCTCGGCTACCAGTTCTACGGTCCCGGCGCGAGCGGCTCCGCCGACCCGCGGGCCGGGTCCTACCTGCCGGTCATCCACGCGCTGCGTAACGACCTGACCCTGCTGCACGTCCAGGACTACAACTCCGGGCCGATCACCGGTCTTGACAACCAGTA
This sequence comes from Streptosporangium sp. NPDC001559, assembly GCF_042893955.1. Taxonomy (NCBI): domain Bacteria; kingdom Bacillati; phylum Actinomycetota; class Actinomycetes; order Streptosporangiales; family Streptosporangiaceae; genus Streptosporangium; species Streptosporangium sp. NPDC001559. The sequence goes on along the minus strand of NZ_JBIAVG010000001.1, from coordinate 7,896 downwards.
CCACACGATGGGCAACGCGGACTTCCACGTCGCGATGACCGACATGCTGCTGGCGGGCTTCCCGATCGCGGGCAACCCGAACAACGTCTTCCCGGCCCTGCGCCCCGAGCAGGTCGCCATCGGCCTGCCCGCCGCGCAGTACGCGGGCAACGGCTACACCTCGGTGGCCGAGGTCCAGAAGGCCTTCGACTGCCTGAGCAAGGGAACCAACTGCGGTTCCTACAAGCCGAAGGGTGTCTACCGTGGCCTGCGGGGCCTGATGACCTGGTCGATCAACTGGGACAAGTACAACAACTTCGAGTTCTCCCGCAACCACAGGGCATACCTTGACGCCCTGAGTTGACAGGCCCCTCGCCGCCGGGGGAGACGGACCCCCGGCGGTGAGGTCTCCATCGCCGGAGGAGGAGACGGACCTCCGACGGCGAGGTGTACATCGTCACCGAGGGAGACGGACCCTCGGAGGCGAGGTGTTCATCGCCGCCGGGGGAGACGGACCCCCGGCGGCGAGGTTCCCATCGGCGCCGGGGGAGACGGACCTCCGGCGCCGATTGTCTTTGCCGGTCCCCGTGTCTCCGCCCCAGGACATCACCCCAGGGACTCCCCCAGGAGTCCGCGCAGGACTCCACCCAAGGACTTCTCCCCAAGGAGTGAGCAAGTGACGAGACTACGCATCATGGCGTCCATCGCCGCGGCCGCGGTGACAGGCGCCCTGGCGGTCGTCCTTCCGGCGGCCTCCGCCTCAACAACCGCCACCACCTTCACCGCGGCCGCCGCCTGCGCGGACCCCTGGAGTTCCTCGAAGGTCTACACGGGCGGCAACACCGCCTCCCACAACGGCCACAACTGGTCGGCCAAGTGGTGGACCCAGAACGAGACCCCGGGCGTCGCCATCGTGTGGGCGGACCAGGGAGTGTGCGGGAACGGCACGCCGACCCCCACGCCGACCCCGACCGTCCCGACCTGTGACCACCCCGACTGGGTCGCGGGCAGGAACTACGTCACCGGCGACATCGTCAGGTACACCAACGGCCGCTACTACCAGGCCACCCACGACAACCCGGGCTACGACCCCGTGATCAGCACGTGGTACTGGTCGCCGTACGTCTGTCGCCCCTCCGGCACCCCGACCCCCACGCCCACCCCGACGTCGACGACGCCGAACCCGGGGGGCTTCGTGGTCAGCGAGGCGCAGTTCAACCAGATGTTCCCGAGCCGCAACCCCTTCTACACCTACAACGGCCTGGTCAACGCGCTGAGCGCCTACCCGGCGTTCGCGGGCACCGGCAGTGACACGGTCAGGAAGCAGGAGGCGGCGGCGTTCCTGGCCAACGTCAGCCACGAGACCGGCGGACTGGTCTACGTCGTCGAGCAGAACACCTCGAACTACCCGCACTACTGCGACGCCAGTCAGCCGTACGGCTGCCCCGCGGGCCAGGCCGCCTACTACGGCCGGGGCCCGATCCAGCTGAGCTGGAACTTCAACTACAAGGCCGCCGGCGACGCCCTGGGCATCGACCTGCTGCGCAACCCCAACCTGGTGCAGAACGACCCGGCCGTGGCCTGGAAGACCGGCATCTGGTACTGGATGACCCAGAACGGCCCCGGCACGATGACCCCGCACAACGCGATGGTCAACGGCGCCGGATTCGGTGAGACGATCCGCAGCATCAACGGCGCCCTGGAGTGCAACGGAGGCAACCCCTCCCAGGTGCAGAGCAGGATCAACAGCTACCAGAGGTTCACTCAGATCCTCGGTGTGACTCCGGGCGGCAACCTTAGCTGCTGAGTTTCCGCCCGGCGGACGGATTCCGGCCAAGGTCGCAGGCCGGAATCCGTCCATCTTCCTTTTCGCGGGCCGTACCCCTTGTGAGTGATCCATCACAGATGGTTACCATTTGTGATGTCGGGGGTGCGCATGCCGAACGAACTTCGCCGGGGCCAGGTCGTCAACCTGGTGCTCGCAACGACCGCTTTCGCCATCACCTTCTGGGCGTGGAACCTGATAGGGCCCCTCGCCGGGAGCTACACCAGGCAACTCGGCCTGTCGCCACCCCAGACCTCCCTGCTGGTCGCGATCCCGGTGCTGGTCGGCTCGCTCGGCCGCATCCCGGTCGGCGTGCTCGCCGACAAGCTCGGCGGGCGGCTCATGTTCGCCGTCGTGTGCTTCGTGACCATCGTCCCGGTGCTCGGGGTCGGCTGGTCCGGCTCCTACGGTTGGTTGCTGCTGTGGGGCTTCCTGCTCGGCCTCGGCGGCACCTCCTTCGCCGTCGGCATCCCGTTCGTCAACGCCTGGTACCGGCCGGAACGACGCGGCTTCGCCACCGGGGTCTTCGGCATGGGCATGGGCGGCACGGCCGTCTCCGCGTTCCTGACACCCCGACTGGTCGAGTGGCTCGGCAGGGCCCAGACCCACGTGCTGATGGCCGTGCTCCTGGCCGTGATGGGCGTCGTGATGCTGTTGGTCAGCCGGGACTCACCCGAATGGCGACCCGCGACGGCGCCCGCGCTGCCCCGGATGCGCGAGGCCGTCAAGATCAAGGCGACCTGGCAGTGCGCGTTCCTCTACGCGGTCTGCTTCGGCGGGTTCGTCGCCTTCTCGACGTACCTGCCCACCCTGCTGCAGGTCGTCTACGGCTTCACCCAGACCGGAGCGGGCCTGCGCGACGCGGGGTTCTCGATGGCCGCGGTCCTCGCCAGGCCGGTCGGCGGCGCGCTGTCCGACCGGATCGGCGCGGCCAGGGTGCTGCTGGTCTCGTTCGCCGGGACCGCGATCATGGCGGTCGTGCTGGCCTTCGAACCGCCCGCGGAGATCCCCGCCGGAGTGTGCTTCGTGCTGACGGCCCTGTTCCTCGGCCTCGGCACGGGCGGCGTCTTCGCCCTGGTCGCCAAACTCGTCGAGCCGTCCAGGGTGGGAACGGTCACCGGCCTGGTCGGTGCGGCGGGTGGCCTGGGCGGCTACTTCCCGCCCCTGGTCATGGGGGTCGTCTACTCCGTGGCCCACGCCTACACGATCGGCTATCTCCTGCTCGCCCTGACGGCGCTGGGCGCGCTGCTCTACACCAGGAAGGCCTTCACCTCCGCCGCGCCGACCGGCGACGGACCAGCACCCCGATGAGCACGCCGACGACCAGCATCACGAGCAGGGCCAGCCACAGCGGCCAGGTCACGCCGAAGACCAGCCAGCGGACCCTGACGGGCACCCGGTTCTGCGCGATGAAGCTCACCCCGAGCACCAGCAGGGCCAGCGCCACCCACGCTCTCCTGGGCAGTTCGGAGATCCACTTGCCGAACGACCAGGACCCGTCCCCAGGTGCCGATGCCATGCGCCCCCCAGTCGCTACTGTTTGTAATGATTGTAGCGCTTTGGGTGATGTAAGCTGAGAGACAGGTCTCGTTTTTGAGACCGAGTGGGCGTGAGGCGACCGGTTCCGGCAGGCTGTTACCGTCATGGACTACGCAATTCTCACGGGGTTTGTCCTCGTCACAGGTGTCGTGCTGGCTCTGGTCGCCCAGTGGCGAGATTGGCGCCCATCTCCCATCCTCGTGCTCGTGGTGGGCATCGTGTTCCGGGTGCTGATCATGGTCCTGGCCGCGATGAGCAGATGGCAGCCGGTCGACTTCATGGAGAGCTTCAAGCCCGCGGGCGAGGCGATCCTCAGACGTCAGGACCCCGTGATCGGCAGTGAGGGCGGCTGGCACTTCCTGCCCACCATCCCCTACGTGTACGGCCTGCTGCTGTGGCTGGGCATCCCGTGGGAGATCGGCGGCAGGCTCGTCACCGTGGTCGCCGACATCGCGCTGATCCCGCTCGTCGGCAAGCTCGCGGGCGGCGGCAAGTCCTCCCTGCGCGCCTTCCAGTACGCCTGCAACCCGCTGGCCATCCTCGTCGCCTCGATCCACGGCCAGGTCGAACCCGTCGCCCTGCTCTTCGGTGTCGCCGCCTTCGTGGTCGCCCGTGGCCCCGGCGATCCCGAGCGCCCCGGCCTCAGGATCGACGTGTTCACCCTGGCGCGCGAGCGCGTCGCCGCCCTCGGGCTGGGCGGCGCCGTACGGGGCCTCACAGCGCCGGGCGGCGCGCTCGCCCCCGGCGGTTCGGTGCGTACGGCGCTCACCCCCCGCGACGGCGACTCGGTCGTCATGCGCCGGGCGATCATCGCCGGCCTGCTGATGGGACTGGCCCTGTGCGCGAAGAGCTGGCCGATCTGGCTGATCCCCGGGATGCTCCTGCTGCTGCCGACCTTCCGTTCCCGGCTGGCCGCGTTCGTGGCGACGGCCGTACCGCCGATCTTCTTCCTGGCCACCCTGCCCGTCTTCGCCGGAACCTCGCTGGATCAGCTTCCCGAGGTCATCCGCGTCATGGGAGACGTCAGACCGATCGTCGGTGAGTGGGGCTACAGCGCCATCCTCGTCGGCGGCGACTGGACCCTCCACTCCGGGATCGCGACCTTCGGCACCCGGCTGATCTACCTCACCATGCTGGTCGTGGCCTTCCTCTGGCGCAGGGCCGACCCGATCGACCTCACCACCGCCCTGCTGCTCGCCTTCATGGTCACCACGCCCAGGCTCGGCGCGCAGTACCTGCTGTGGTTCATGCCGTTCCTGGTCGCCCGTCCGACCCGCTTCGCCTGGCCGGCCATCATCGGCGTGTCCCTCTGGGCGGGCTGCGGCTACCTCTACCTGACCCAGTTCGACACCGACACCTGGTGGGCCATGCACTCGATCTGGTCCCGCGCCTCCATCGTCCTGCTGCCGATCCTGGTCATGGCCATGCCCTGGGCGCGCCGCGTCTCCAAGGCCCCGGATCCCCTGTCTCCCACGGCCCCGGCCGCCGCCTGAACGGGAAACACCCCGATGGACGAATACCTGGCGCGGATCGGCGCCGCCCGCCCCCCGCGTCCGGACGCCGGTGCACTCGGCGAACTGCACCTGCGCCACCTGCGGACGGTGCCGTTCGAGAACCTGAGCATCCACCTCGGCGAACCCGTCACGCTCAGCGAACAGGCACTGATCGACAAGATCGTCGACCGCCGCAGGGGCGGCTTCTGCTACGAGCTCAACGGTGCCTTCGCCGTACTGCTCCGTTCGCTGGGTTACCGGGTGACCATGCTGGCGGCCAGGGTGTTCTCCGGCGGTTCACTCGGCCCGCCCTTCGACCACATGGCGCTACGCGTCGACACCCCGGAGCCGTGGCTCGTCGACGTCGGGTTCGGCAGGTTCGTCAACCGCCCCCTCCGGCTCGACCTGCGCACCGACCAGGCGGACCAGGGCGGGGTCTTCCGGCTGGTCGAGGCAGAGGAGGGGGACATCGACGTGTTGCAGGACGGCGTGCCCCAGTACCGCCTGGAACGGCGTCCCCGCGTCCTGGCCGACTACGAGGCGACCTGCTGGTGGCAGCAGACCTCTCCCAAGTCCCACTTCACCCGTTCGCTCGTGTGCTCCCTCCTCACCGAGGACGGGCGTCTCACGCTCAACGACAGGCAACTCGTCCGCACCGTGGGGGACGAGCGCGAGGAGATCACCCTGACCACCGACGCCGAGGTCCTGGCCGCCTACCGCGACCATTTCGGCATCAGGCTGGACACTCCGCCCACACGGCCCGGAGAACGGGTCACCGGCTGAGCAGCCCGCCCAGGGACACCCCGGCCAGCCTCCGGACCTCGTTGGCCATGTGGGACTGGTCGGCGTACCCACTGGCCAGCGCGACCTCGGCCAGAGCCGTCCCCCGCCTGGCCAGCCCCAGCGCCCGCTGGAAACGCACCACCCGCTGCAGCGTCTTCGGCCCGTACCCGAAGGCGCGCAGCGACCGCCGATGCAGTTGCCGCTCCCCGAGGCCGAGCTCCCAGGCCGCCTGAGCGACGGTCCTGCCCGTCCGCAGCGCCTCGGCGATGGCCGGCGCCGCCGGATCGGGCTCGGGAACCTCACGCAACCGTACGGTCAGCGCCTCCTGCATGGTTCGGGGCGTCAGGTCCGGCAACACCCCCAGCTCGTCGAGCGGCACCCTGGCGTCACGCAGTGCCTCGACCGGGACGCCGAACACCTCGCCCACCGCTCCAGGCCGGAAACGGATCCCCGTGTAACGGTCGCCCCGGCGCATCCGCACCGGCATCGGCCCGGTGTCCGGCCCGGCGACGTGCGGGCCGTCCGGCCCCCAGATCAGGTCGACACAGCCGTCGGGAACCACAAGCTGTGTGGCCGCCGAGGCGGCGACGCTCGTCCAGACACAGGTCACCCGCCCGGCGATCTCCGGATCAGGGGCCCACTCGCGGTACATGCCTCCAGGCTAGGACGGCCCTGCGGGTTTCCGGTCCCGGCTGTCCTCGACGACTTTTCCCGAGATGAGCGCCGCGACCCACCGCCCCTCGGGGTCGCTGTCCACCAGCAGGGCGCGGGCCAGCAGGCTCAGCGGAATGGCGAGCAGCGCCCCGAGCGGTCCCAGCACGAACGCCCACAGGAGCAGGGACATCATGGTCACCGTCGTGGACAGGCCGACCGCGTCCCCGAGGAACTTGGGCTGGACGAGCGACTGGACCACGAAGTTGATCGCGATGTAGCAGACGATCACCAGGACCATGGTCTTGGGACCGCCCTGCAACAGGCCAAGGAGCGCCGGCGGGATCAGGCCGATGACGAAGCCGACGTTGGGGACGTAGTTGGTGAACAGCGCCAGCACACCCCACAGGATCGGAAGCGGGACATCGAGTACCCACAGCGCGATGACGTCCAGCACCGAGCAGACAAGCCCGAAGACAGTGGAGACGACCAGATAACGGCGGGTGTTGTGCGCGAAGCGACCGAGCGCGGTGACGAGTTCGGAGTGTTCCCGAGCCAGACGGGACGACAGGACGGACGAGATGGCCCGGGTGTCCAGACACATCGCCAGCACCACGATGACGATGATCACCAGGCTGGAGAAGACCCCCAGCAGGCCGGAGGCGAAGCCGCTGATGATCCCGAAGACCTTTCCCGGGTCGAGAGTCCTGATCACCTGGTTCATCTGCTGGTTGCCGACGCCCAGTCGCGCCGCGAACTGCTGTACCTGGACGACGAACTGGTCGAACTGCTGCCCGTAGGTGGAGGCGAGGGTCGTCAGCTGCGCGGCGGAGAGAGCGAGGACCGCGACCATGCTCAACAGCAGGAGAAGTACGAGAGCCAGGGGAGCCGCGACGAGCGTCCAGCCGGGCGCGCCCCGCTTTTCCAGTCTTGCCCTGACGGGGGCGACCGCCAGGACAAGAACCAGCGCGAGTAGAACGGGCCCGACGATCGACCCGGCTTCCCGTACTCCGGCAAGTGTGACCACCGCGCCCGCCGCGCAGAGCAGCACGACGAGAGCTCGGGGAATCCGTCTTTGCTCCGTCATATTGGATCTCTACCCATATGGGAAGAGAAGCGGTCTTGTGGGGTGGTCGTGATTCGTTCCCTGTTTTGATCACCGCTCCTATCGCCTCTTCGATCGCCGGTTGATCGTCGATTTGACGGCGACGGAGGCCTTACATAGAGTTCACAGGCCCGAGGGGGTCGGCGAAGATCGCCAAGGCCTCGGGACCCCTTCCACTGATCCACTTTCCCTGCATGACGCATGCGTCGCGCAGGGTGCCGGTTCGACAAGGCCCGGATGTTGGAGTAAGTTGGAAGGGTTGCTCCGGAGACGGGGCGGTCTGAAATTCCTCGGACAGGCTTTATCGAAGAAAATGGATCCGATCGGATCGGTTTGACACGAAAAAGCGGGTCTGAAAGAATAAAGACACAACGAAATGAACGAAACGAAAAGCCCCGGAATTCCGGCCGGTAAAACGGTTCGGAGGGACGGTGAACGCGTCCGTTTCTTGAGAACTCAACAGTGTGCTAAAAGCCAGTGCATGAAGCACAAACCCGTCCTAACGCGCGGACATGATCCGT